>JAKPTZ010000133.1 GCA_029555025.1 Deltaproteobacteria bacterium | reverse complement strand
GGCGAGGACGCCATCGCTTTTTGCGAAAAATGCAACTATGCGGCCAATCTGGAGAAAGCGGAAATCGCCCGGCCCGAAAAGGCCGCCCCCATCGCTTCGGACCGGCCGGCCCTGGAAAGCGTGGAGACGCCCAACGTGCGTACCATTGAAGAGGTCAGCGCTTTTCTGAACGTTTCGCCGCGGCAGATTGTCAAGACGCTGATCTTCAACGCGGACGGCAAGGCCTGCGCGGTTCTGATCCGCGGCGATCATGAGGTCAACGAAATCAAGGTGAAAAATATTCTGGGCGCTGCCGAACTGGAACTGGCCGACGACGAGATGATCTTCAAGGCTACCGGCGCGCCGCGCGGCTTTGCGGGACCCGTCGGCGTCAAAGTCCGCGTGATCGCCGATTATTCGGTCCTCGACCTCGCGGATATGGTGACCGGGGCGAACCGGGAAGACTGCCATCTGAAAAACGTGAACCTCGGGCGGGACTTTACTGTAGAATCTTTCGCGGATCTGCGCGTGGTTCAGCCGGGCGACGCCTGCCCGCGCTGCGGAGGCGAAATCAAATTCGCCCGCGGCATAGAAGTCGGACACGTTTTCAAGCTGGGCGCCAAGTACTCCAAAGCCATGAAAGCCGTCTACCTGGACCGCGACGGCAAGGAAAAAACCATGATCATGGGCTGCTACGGCATCGGCATCGGCCGGACCGTGGCTGCCTGCATTGAACAAAACTTTGACCAAAACGGCATCATCTGGCCGATGCCGCTGGCTCCCTATGCCGTGATCGTTACGCCGGTCAATATCAACGAACCCGACGTGATGAAGGCGGCCGGGGAGATTTACGAAGAACTGCTGGCCGCGGATGTGGAAGTGATTCTGGACGACCGGGACGAGCGCGCAGGCGTGAAATTCAAGGACGCCAATCTGATCGGCATTCCGCTGAGGATTGTCGTGGGGTCCAAAAACCTGGCCCGAGGTCAGGTGGAGCTGAAAATACGCAAAACCGGCGAGAACCGTCTTTACGCGAAAAGCGATATCGCCTTCGAGGTCCGGACGATC
>JAKPTZ010000129.1 GCA_029555025.1 Deltaproteobacteria bacterium | reverse complement strand
CTACGGATCGTGGGACGGATCGGGCCGGGTCACGGCATATCGACGGTGCACAGCACGGGGCGGTGATCGAAATAGGTGCTGGTCGGCGACAGAGGCGCGTCGGTGCCGTCGGTCATCCCCAGGACGACGCACGAACCTGTCATCGTGTCGGAAATGACATGATCCAGGCGTGAAAACGTCGCCGGATGGGTCATCGGCCCGCTGGCATCGCCCGACGAAATGTAATGGAAAGGCTTGTCGGAACCGACGTGTTCATTCCAGAAATCGACGCTTTCGTCCTTGAAAAGGAACGGGTCGATATTCATGTCCCCAAGGACAATGTTGTTGGTGCCGAACGTGGCCGGCTTTCCGTCGCCACGGTCAACGAACACCTGGTAAAACTGATCCACCCTGCAATCGGCGTTGTTTCCGGCAACGGTATGAACATCGACGACCGCGATCTGCGGGCCATTGTTGACGGTCACGACGCCCGTGGCGACCCTTGATCCCTTGCTGCAAAGGCTTGGCGGCGGCATGCCGTCAAGACCGCCGAGCCAGGCGCCGGCGGTCTCGGTCGCCTGGGGCATGATGGCCAGCGAACCAAACCCCTTCCTGACTCCGATGCAGTTGTCGTTGTGGTTCGGCGCGCACGCGATTTCATAATCGGGGCCAAGAGCGTGCCGGACGGTCAGCTGCGATTCATCGACGCCACCCCATGTGGCGCATGCGAACACGCCCTTGGCAGGGTCGCACGCGTCGTCGTATTCCTGGGTGCCGTTCAGTTCGACACAGATTTCATCGCACTCGGGATCAAAGAACAATTCCTGGAAGACAACGATGTCCGGGCGATGCTCCAGGATGATGTTCCGAACCGCATCCCGGGCCGCCAGCCACGCAAGGTTGTTGCCGAAGTGTCCGGCGTTGATTCCCGCCAGCCGGTTGTCGTATCCGTCTTCATCATAAGCGTGATCCATGTTGTCGGTCGTGCCGACATTGAACGTCAGAATCAGGAATGAAGAAGGCGGCGCCGGAAGTTCGGCAGTATCGGCCACATCGAAAGCATCAAAGGCATCGGCTGGCACGGCCACATCGGCGGTGTCGCCCGGTTCAACCACATCGATCGCATCGAAAGCATCGGCAGGCTCGGCCACGTCGGCGGGGACGGCGGATCCGCCGCATCCCGCCAGGCCAGCGGTCAAAGCCGCGACTGTCGTGACAACAACCATCAGGCACCGTAACGGGAAAACGGCCGGCATGATGGATTGCCACCAGGAAGGACGATTTGATCCCCAATCCCAGGGCCGGAACGCGACAGTCGTCATGGATTGCCCCCCTCCTGGATGACCCAGTCCTGCCGAATTCCGACCCCAAGCCTTTCAAAGGCCCTGTTCGCAATCGTCCTGCCGATGCTTATCGACGCCGTCGCGGCGGGCGAAGGCGCGTTCAGGACGTGGATCGACCCGGGCATTTCAAGGATCGCGAAGTCATCGACAAGGTTTCCCTGCCTGTCCATCGCCTGGGCGCGTACGCCCGGCACGCCTGGCACCAGATCGCGGCCGCGGATTTCCGGAATCATCCGGCGCAGGTCGCGAACAAACGCCGGCTTGAACATCGAACGCCACATCTCGCCGACGCCCATCCCGAAGTTCCGCATTCCCATGCGGATAAACCCCGGGAAAAAGACCATGTCCGAAAAGTCCTGGCCCGAAAACGCAAACGGCCGGTAGGCATCGCGACGGGCAGCCGGAATGGCGTTGGGGCCGGCGTGGACGCGGCCTTCGATCGACCGCGTGAAATGGACGCCAAGGAACGGGAATGCCGGATCCGGAACCGGATACACAAGGTTGCGCACCAGGTGGGAACGACCGGGAACGACATCGTAATACTCGCCCTTGAAGGGCACGATGCGCAGGTCGGTTACAACCCCGAACATCTTCGCCACGCGGTCGCTTTGAAGACCGGCGCAGTTGATTGCAAGCCTGGCAAGGAAGTCGCCCCTTGGCGTCACGACCTTTTGCAGGCCATCCTTCGCGGACGTAACGCCGTTGACAGTCGTGTTCAGGTGTATCGTGCCGCCAAGCGACTTGATTACGCGGCCATAGGCCCTTGTGACCTCGGTGTAATTCACGATTCCGGTCACCGGGACGAAAACGCCGCCGGGACTGCATACGGCGGGCTCGATGCGGCCGATTTCGTCACGGCCGACCCTGGCAATCCCCTCGATGCCGTTTGCGCGCCCGCGTTCCACCAGGGCATGAAGCCGGCCAAGTTCTTCTTCATCCTTCGCGACAATCAACTTGCCGCAACGTTCGTGCGGGATGCCGTTTTCTTCCAGGAACCGGTAAAGCAGTTCACGGCCGACGACGCAGTTTTTTGCCTTCAGACTGCCCGGCTTGTAATAAATTCCCGAATGTATGACGCCGCTGTTGTGGCCGGTCTGGTGAAAGGCCAGTTCGCTTTCGGCCTCCAGCACCGCGACCTTCAACCGCCCGCCCTGCAAAAGGGCCATCGCGGTCGCCGTCCCGACAATCCCGCCACCGATAACGACCACGTCATATATCCCGGATCTGTCCGTCCCAACTGGCATTGAACCCACCCTTATTCCGTATGTACGTTCACAAAGCACAATACTAACGTTTCTATCCAACCCGACTGGATACAGCGTGGGGTTGTCCCGACGTTCGCCACCGAATTGAAGCGGACGCTACCAGCCGGGACAACCCACCCACTGTTCGTTCCCTTCAGCCTGCCTGCAAGCGTCGGGACACAGGTTGATGACAACTGGTCCAGGCCTTGGTACGGAGCCGACGACGATGGAAAATGAATCCATCAGGCGCCGGCTTGCTGACTGTCCGACTCACCGGACATGCCCGGAGCTCGCGACGCGGAAGCCGAGGTTGTCGTTGCGGTTGCCTGGGTCGTTGTTGTCGCGATTGGCGGCACGGACGTTCCTGGCGTCATTGTTCCACGACCCGCCACGATTAACCCGGTTCGAGCCTGTAGCGTCATCCACCGTTATCGGTATTCGACAACGCCTCAAACAAATATTCAACCGTTCACTGCAAGGCCCGGCATCAAATCCCCGATACTTCGTATTTTTGAACAATGGAGCGCGTAAAGGCGGCTGTGTCGCCAAGGCCTGCCCAACCGAACACGCTGCAAAGAATCTGGCCGGCCGAGTCTTGATCAAGTTGTCCGGAATTCAATCGCAATACCACATTATTCACTTTGCGTGCAAAACGACGCCGCCTGATGCGATCAAACCTTATCAGCGACGGATAGATGTTGAAGCCCAGGAAAGGAACCCCATCGCTGCACAATCCCTGTCGAGTGGCATGGTGTTTGATTTCAAGTTTTAGCCCGCGAAGGAACTCGGAAGTCGATTTAACTGCCGCCCGAAGATGAGTCTTGTCCGAATCGAACAAAAGCATGTCATCCATGTACCGAACATAACCAGGAATATGCAGGACTTCCCTGACGTAATGATCCAGTGGGCCGAGATAGAGATTGGCAAAATTCTGACTTGTCAAATTGCCTATCGGCAACCCCTTGCCAATCGGAGAACCGGGGGCGCCGTGATCTATGAATAAATCCGACAACCAGAGTAAATCTTTGTCTTTTATCAGCCTTCTGAGCGTCGCTTTCATTACTGCGTGATCCGCCGTTTCAAAAAAATGACGCACATCAAGTTTCACAAATCTGTCAAAACGCCTGCAAAAAAGCTGAGCCCGTCTGATGGCCGCAACCGTTCCCTTACCGACGCGACATGCGTACGTGTCATCGGTCAGATATCTTTCAAGGACGGGGTTGATTGTTGCACACAGGGCGTGATGAACCACCCTGTCACGGAAAGGCGCGGCACTGATTATCCGCGCCTTGGGTTCAAAAACTCTGAAAGTTCTATAGGCTTGGGGGTGATACGACCATGATTGCAAATCCCGTTGAAGATCGAATATCTGATTTTCGATATCGCCCATGAACTCCGCGGCCGAGATTGATCGCGTCCCCTTCGCGGCACGAATTGCCGCGTCAAGAAGGTGCGGAAATGAAATCATCGATTTGAATTGATTTCCAAGTCGCTTCAACTTCAATCAATCGCTTGTCCAGGGTTCGCCTGAACGGACTTTCGCCAGCCACCCAGCATGCTTCCCGTTTCAACAATCCCCCTTGAAATGGCTTCGTATCCGGAGTTGCCAAGAGCCGCCAGCGAATGTGCAAGCCTTACCAGAACCTGAAGACGTGTAAGCGCGATGTTTGCACGGTTAAGACTTTCAACCTTGGCTTGCCCGGAAGAATACTTGGCAACGACAATCAGATCCAGAACGTCCAGACTGGTGTTTTCAATTCTGGATACAAGGGAATGGCGTAATGTTTTCGGGAACTTTTCCGTCCTGACAAAAATATCGGATATGACCTGTTCCCACTTCAGTAAAGCCGCAATTTCATTTTCCGTCGTTCTTGCCATCATCCTGACCCCCACCAATCGTTAACTCAGAGCCGAACTGTCTGATTATCTCGATGATTTCTTTTCCATAACTGTTTGAACGACCAGCCCCCAAACCCTTGATCTGCTCAAAAGCCGAAAGCGTCGTCGGACAGATTCGACAAATATCCGAAATCTGACGGTTATCCATTATCAGATATGGTGGAACTCCACGCGCAACCGCGGTTTGATTTCGCCAGTTACGAAGCAATTCGTACAGGGCTTGCTGCTGCAAGTCCAAATCGGCCTTTGGATGCTTCTTTTTTTCCTTCGGATGGACGACATTACGATCAGGCTCGAAACCCGCTTCAGGCTTGACCTCAACATCCGAGTATCCGAGACACAAAATCAACATCGGCCGAGCGTTCATCTGAAAAAAATTACTTTGCAGGGAAACCACCGAATGGGTTTCACAAAAATCCTGCAGATTTATG
Organism: Deltaproteobacteria bacterium; assembly: GCA_029555025.1. Classification (GTDB taxonomy): domain Bacteria; phylum Myxococcota_A; class UBA9042; order DTJE01; family DTJE01; genus JAGOFO01. The sequence goes on along the minus strand of JAKPTZ010000129.1, from coordinate 25,595 downwards.
TCATCCATGACGCCGGCCACAGGATCAAAATTGATCGTGAAAACTTTGACCTTCATAAACCCACTGCAAAATTTTCGCGGCCCAAGGGCCGCGTCGAGTTCGAAACCTGACGTCAAACATTTTGCCTGCGGGCCGTATGAACGGGCTTTGGCAAGCCAGCCCGTACACGGCCCGCATAACATCCTCCGGAAATTCCGAACGAAAAGGGTAAAAGGGAAAAAGAATAAAGGGAAATCAAGGCAAGGACCTCGCGACGCGGAAGCCGAGGCTGTCGTAGCGGTAGCCCGGGTAGTTGAGGCCGCGATTGGCGGCACGGACGTACCTGGCGGCATCGCGCCACGACCCGCCACGATCAACCCGGTTCGAGCCTGCGCCTTCCCAGGATGAACCATCGTTCGGGGCGCCGTTATACGAATCGTGATACTTGTCCGATACCCATTCCCACACGTTGCCGGCCATGTCGCACAAGCCTTGTTCGGTATTCCCTTCCGGTTTAGAACAGACCGGCCATGTGCCCCCCTTGCCACAACCGTTTCCGCCGTGACTCATTACGGCACGATCGCAGGTTGCCTCCTGGTCGCCCCACGGATACTTGCGATCCTTTCCACCACTTCTTGCGGCATATTCCCATTCCGCCTCGGTCGGCAACCGACCACCGATAAACGACGCATATTTTTTTGCCTGTTCCCAGTCAACGCAGTTGACCGGGTGATCCTGCCTGTCGGCCACGTCCCAGTTGCAACCGGAACCGGTATTCGGCGCCGTGCACGCGCCTGCCTGGACACACTGGCGATACTGCCACACCGTCACTTCGGTCCGGGACATTTCAAACGCCCGCACATTGACCCGGCGAACCGGCTTCTCGTCATTTTCACCGTCGGCCGAGCCCATGTTAAAAACACCGCCAGGAATCTTGAACCACTTGGTTCCGGCCTTTCCCGAAACGGCCAAATATGGAATCAGATCAGGAAAGTACGGATTGGAATTCCTGTCTTCCCCATAAGCATCGACGAATGCCCTTGCCCAGGCCTGCTTGCGTTCTTCGGTAAAAACCTTCAGTTTCAGAAGCCGGCCGAGTTTGGACCAGTCGTCTTCCATGCGCTGACGACGTATCGTTTCAATCCGCCTGGCCTCTTCCCGCTGGGTTATGAACGTCCGCCACTCGCCCGCACGCTTTGAAGCCTGGGCCGCGAATCCCGGATAACGTCCCCCGAACTGTTCCCAAGCCTTGACCTTGTCTTCCGGGCTGACGGAACCGGAACCATCCTTTGCAAGAACCGCGTCGTACGCCTCGTATGCGGCCACGTCGATGTCGTTCCAGGAACCGGCCGCAGTCTCGGCCTGGACCTGGCCGACCTGCCGAACCTGCGGAACGGAAGGAAGCGCCGAAACCGAAAAGACGCTGTCCCCACCGGCCGATTGCTTGACAACGGCAGGCGCGGACTTGCCGCTTAACTGCTGGGCGGTCGCCACCATGGCAAGCTTGATCGCGTCGAAATCGCAGGTTGTCGGAACGTCGGCCGCGGTCTCGGTCGCTTCCTGGGCGATATCGAAAAGCTTGGCCGTCACGCGGCAGGACTTTGATTCCGCAAGGACTTCCACCGACACGCACCGGTCGGCATAGACGGTTTTGGTAAGGTCGATGCGACACGACTCGTCGTAACAGTCGTTGTACGAATCAAGCTTCGCCTTCCCAAGATCGCGCTTAACCTGTGATTCCGGCATCACCTTGTAAACGCCTTCCATGGTCAGGCGGGTATCAAGGTAATCCTTCAACTGGGCACGCTGACCGTCGGTAATGGTCAGCCCGGTAACCTTGATCGGGAAAATCAGGACAATCGTCTTTCGACCCGAATCCTGGGCAAGAACCGTTGCCGGGAGTGATGCACAGAGGGCAACAACCAGGCAAAAAGACAAAAGGTCTCGAACATTCATTTGCGACAACCCCCATCTTCCGAAACAGGTCAGACTTTAATCGTCATGCTGGTTTGTATCACATAATAGGCCGGATTTCACCAAGGTTTGATCGCCGCTATCGAAGAAAGAAAACGTCCCGCCCGAAGGAGCATGTCGTTGACCATAATCTTTTGACAGAACCTGTCGTGGCATCGGAAAACCGCCCCCGGGAAGCAATCCCGAAACAATCCCTGTCATGCCATCTGGAAACATTCCCTGTCCTTCCATCTGGAAGCAATCCCTGTCCTGCCGCCGGGAAACGATATTGATTCGGCGGCGGCGGCGCGTTACCTTCATCGTTAATCACGGGATTGCGAAGGCCATGACGACGCCAGCCACCATCGACTTCTTCGGCATTCTGAAATACGCGGGACGGTTCCCGGAAATGCGGATGATCGGAAGCAGGCCGATCGACATCGAGACGCTTGATCGCAGGTCGGATTCGACCGACGGACCGATAAACGCCTTCGGCGGCATTTCGCCCGGCATGACGTTCGGTGACGGCTGGCGCGTCGGCGGCATTTCGGTCCGGCAGCAGGAAATCGACTTGCAGTGCGAAGGGCCCCAGGGCGCCGCGACTTTCATGCTTGGCGCGCCGAACCAGGGACCGGCATGGCCGTTTGACACCGCCCGCGCAAGGATCGGGTACCACCCGTCCGACCTGGACGAAACGACCCTGAACCGTGTTGGCCGCGACCTTGCCGACATGATCGCGGGCCTTCCCGAAATGGAAGGCGGCTTTTCCGACCTGGTACAAAAGGCGCTTGATTCGCGGCACGTTTCGGGCGCCCGACCCAACCCGGCCATCGTGGAACGGCGGCCAGACGGCAAGGTCTATGTCAGGCTGACGACAAGGTGCCAGGAACGCTGCGTTTTCTGCTTCTTTTTCGACAGTCCGGCCGAATCGTGGCTTGACGACGCGGAAGGCTTGCCGGACGAGCCGGAACGAAGCCTGGCACTGCTTGATCCGAAAGCCGTGACCCAACTGATCATCACCGGCGGCGAACCGACGCTTGCCGACAGGTTCGAAGACATCCTTTCCGGTCTGCTTGAAAGGGGTTTTGACAACATCGTTGTCCAGACCAACGGCATTTTCACGGCAAAGGCCGGTTTCCTTGATCGTTTCAAGGATTTCCGCAAACGCGTTTCCTTCGGGTTTTCACTGCACGCGGCCGACTGGCGGACCAGCGCCGCAATCACCGGAGGCGGCACGGAGGCAACTTTCCAGGCCAAGCTGGATTCGATTCAGCGGGCTGTCGAACTTGGATATGTCACCAAAATCACATGCGTCCTGACGACGATCAACCTGGACAGTCTTGATGACATGGTCGGGTTCTGCGTCGGCTTGAAGCAGGTCGATCCGACGCTTGAAAACGTCATCCTGCAATTTTCCATGCCGTCCGTGCAGGGTCTTATGCGGTCAAACCGCGACCTTTATCCAACACTTACGGCGGTTGCCGATGCCGTCGGCCCGGCCCTTGATCTGGCCGATGCCGGCGGTCTGCGTGCAAGTTTCAGTTCGCTTTGCTCGGTGCCGCCATGCTGCATTCCATCACACCTGCGCCACCTGGAAACGATGTGGTACAAAAAGGGGCCGACCGACTGGTGGGAAAGCGAACGGGCATACGCACCGCAGTGCGCCGAATGCGTCCTGAAGCCATGGTGTTCCGGTGTAAGCCCCCAATACCTGGAATGGTTTTCCGACCATGAACTGGTTCCATTTGCCGCTTCGGACACGACCTTGCTGATGCCGTGACATAAGACACCGCAACAGGTTAAAATGACGACCGGTTCAAAACGGAAACCGGCTGATGACACGTCGCTTCCGACATCCTGCGCATCTTTTGCTTGCGGCGGCGTTCCTGCTGGCCGGGTGCGGGCAGCCGGACGGAAGGACATCAAGGGATGAATCGGCCCAGCCCGGCCGCAATTCCGATGCGACCACAGCACCCGAAAAGGCGCAGACGACAATCGTCCTGGCGCACCCTTACATCGGCGCGGCGGCCGAGGCTATCGCGGGCGCTGCCGCAATGTTTGACGAATCCAGGCCCGATATTTCCGTCCAGTTGCGGCCGACCGCCGTCGAGGACATCCTTTTTTCGATCCCGCGCGATATCCTGGCCGGAAAGGGCCCGGACGTTTTCATCGCGCCGGACACGTTCGCACGCCACTGGGCGACTTTGGACAACATCCTGCAACCGCTTGACGTGCTTTTGAAAACGACCGATGGCGTCCAGGGCAACCAGCCGGCTTCCGGACAGACCGGGGCCGGGGCATCAACCGGGTCACGCCTTTCGCCCGACGGACGTCCGCACGGCCTGCCGATTGCCGTGCGCGTTCCCCTGCTTGTCGCCAACGACGACTTCCTTGGTACCGGATTCAAGTTCACGCCTGGCGACGGTTCAAGGCCGACCGCCGTTTCCGTCGTCGCAAACGACTGGCTTGCACTGACAGGATTCGCGACGGCCGGCGGCGGGCACGTGATTGACGGCACCGGTCGGGCCGCGTTCGACGATCCCGCGGCCGCAACCGGCATGGTCGCGCTGGCCGGCCTGCTGGAATCGGGCGCAATCCGGCCCGAACGTTCACGCCAGGCAATCATCGATGCCTTCAACGATTCCGGAATTGCCGCGATGATCACGTGGCCGGATTCCATTTCCCTGATTTCATCGTCGATATCGTGGCGCATCGTTCCATTCCCGGAAATCGAGGGTGTTGGGCGACCGCAGCCATGGTGGCAGATGGACTCGATTTTCGTAAGTTCGTGGTCGCGCCACCGGCGCCAGGCCGCCGACCTTGCGGCGTGGCTTGCGTCGCCCGCGGCGGCCGATTTCCTGATGCGGCACGACTTCCCGGGACTTGCGGACGGGGAAGGCAGGATGATCAATCCCACTGAAGACGACCAGGCAGCGTTTCAGTACGCGGCCCTGCCGGTCAACCGAGGCATCCTGACCCAGCGGGCGGCGGCGATTCCGTCACCGGATCTTCCGGCCACCGCGACCGCGGCGACGTCCTTCGCCCGGCTGGCAACCGACCTTGCGGCTTCACCGGCGAACGCGGCGAAAGGCGCCGGGGCGGCTGTCGAAAAGGCCGCCCGGGACGCACGGGATGCTGTTACAAAAGTGATGCAGAGTTCTTCGTTCCGCCTGAAGTAAAATACCGCGGTTTGTTTTATTCGTGATGACCTGGTGTTTCGACCATGCCTGATGACGTGTTCGAAAAATACGAGCTTGTCCGACGCCTGGGTTCTGGCGGAATGGGCGAGATCCTGCTTGCCCGCCAGAAGGGCGCGGCCGGGGCGGATCGGAACGTCATCATCAAGATGATCCTGCCCCATCTGGCGCAGGATCCCGAATTCATCGGACGGTTCACGGACGAAACCAGGATCGCCGCGCTTCTTTCGCACGGAAACATTGTCACCATCTTCGAGTCCGGCTGCTGGCAGGGCAGGTTCTTCATGGTCATGGAATACGTCGATGGCCCAGACCTGAAGGAACTGCTTTCGATGGCCGGACCGTTGCGCCAGTCCGATCGGTGGGTGCCCTTCTGCGTCCACGTCCTTTCGGAAACGGCGCGTGCACTTGCGTACGCACACAGCAAGCGCGACCAGGAAGGACGGCCGCTGGGAATCGTGCACCGCGACGTCAGCCCGTCAAACATCCTGATTTCACGCGAAGGCCTGGTGAAGCTGACCGATTTCGGCGTGGCGAAGGCCGCCAGGCGGACGTCGGTGACATTGCCCGGCAAGTTGCACGGCAAGGTCAATTACATGGCGCCCGAGCAGGTGCGCGGGATGGATTGCGACCACCGATCCGACATATTCAGCCTTGGCGTCACCGGTTACGAAATGCTGGCCGGCGTCCGCCCGTTCGAGGGCGACTCCGACATCGCCGTGCTGGAACAGATCAGGTCGATGAGATTCGTGCCGCTTGACCAGGCCGCACCGTCCGTTCCGCCGGCGCTTGCGGCAATCGTCGCGCGCGCCATGGATGCGGATCCGGCGGCCAGGTGGCAGTCCGCCGACGAGTTCCTTGCAGCCCTTGGTGCCTTTGCCCACCAGGCCGGCATGTCGATGATGGCCCGCGATGTGGCCGCGATGCTGGCCCCGCTGTTGACGACGACCGGCGATGAAGTCCGCGCGAACGCGTCGATTGACGACTTCCTTCTGGATGCGTTGAACGACCTTCCCGGCACGCCTTCCGGCGGAATCAGGATTTCGACGGGCGAAGTCGGCGGCGGGTCCCGTGAAAGGACCGTCACCGTAAGCCGGGAAGTGACATCGCCCGGTTCGGCCAGGGGCGCGGCCCGTGACGCGACCGCGGCGGCCGGTTTCGCAGAAGATGGCGCGGCGCCGGACCAGTCGGCGGACGGACGAACGCCGGAACGGGACGCAGGCCTTCAATCCGCGACGGGTTCCGATCGGCGGACATCACGCGGACGCGCCGGCCTGATTGCGGCCGGCGTGGCGGTCGTCCTGCTTGCGGCAGGCTATGCGACATGGACGGCCATTGAACGGACCCCGGACGTTGACGGTCGGCCCCAGACTGGGGCGGCGTCTGCCGGACGAACGGATACGTCCGGCACGATTACCCCGACGCCACCGGATCCCGCGCCGACCGCAACCGCCGGCCAGGCGAAGTCCCAGGTTGGAGCCGCAGCGATTGTGCCACCCTCCCCGACCGATTCCCCTTCGTCAAAGGCGGGTACCCCGGAACCGGCAACGGCAATTGACAGTAATCCGGGCGGCGCCAGGCAGGTTCGCGAAGGCGACAAGACGGTGGAAGCCTCCGCGCTCACGAACGCGACCGACGCCTCCACGGGCGACATGGCTGTCACGCGGCAGACCGGCAGGCAGAACGAAAAGACGCCGCAATTACCCGGCGATGCGCAAAGGCCCCAGACGACAAGGACAGCCGCCGTCACCCGCACAGGCCCTTCCGATTCCTCGGCGCGGGCCGACACGGGCAGGGCCGTCTTCCGGTTCTTCCCGGCCGACGCCGTCGTCGAAATCGACGGACGCCGCGTGGCGACGGACGGCAACCTGGTCGAACTCGATCTGCCCGCCGGATCCCACACGATTGCGGTGTCCGGGCCGGACGGCGCCCACAAAAGGACCAGATCGTTTAATATCGTCGCGGGCGGCACGCTTGCTCTGGGCACCATCGAGCTGGAATCCGGAACCGATTCCGGACGATAGCCCGATTGCCCGACCACGGACGGTCAACGGATCGCCCTTTTCGCGATGCGGGGAAACACGATGGCTTCCGAAACCAGAACCGTAATTCTGGACGTCCCGGTCGAGGACGTAACCCTTAACAAATTCCTGCTGAAGGTCGTCGATGGCCCGGATCGCGGCCAGTCCCGCACGTTCCAGAAGCGCCAGGTCACCATCGGCACCGACCGTTCATGCGACTTCCAGCTTTCCGACCCGACCGTTTCCAGGATTCACGCGATGATCGAGTTCGGCCCCGCCGGCTTCAGGCTGAAGGACGACGGCAGCAAAAACGGCGTGTTCGCCGGTGATCTGCGCGTATTCGAGGCCATCCTGACTGACGGGATTGAGTTCCTGGTCGGCAAGACGCGGATTGCATTCCGCCGAAGCACGGAAACGGTCAGCATCCAGATTGCGACGGCCGGGCGCTTCGGAAGCATGCTTGGCGAATCGATCGAAATGCGCGAAGTCTTCGCGATCATCAAGAAAGCGGCCCCGACCGACACGAACGTCCTGATCCAGGGTGAAAGCGGAACCGGAAAGGAACTGGTGGCGCAGGCGCTGCACCAGTCAAGCAACCGCGCGCGCGGCCCGTTCGTGGTGTTCGACTGCTCGGCTGTCCCAGCCGAACTGATCGAATCCGAACTGTTCGGGCACGTAAAGGGCGCCTTCACCGGGGCGGTGCGCGACCGCGTCGGGGCGATTGGCGAAGCCGAGGGCGGCACGCTGTTTCTGGACGAAATCGGGGAACTTCCCATCGACCTTCAGCCAAAGCTGCTGCGCGTGCTTGAATCGCGCGAGGTGCGCCAGGTTGGCGGCACCGGCACGCGAAAGGTCAATTTCAGGCTTGTCGCCGCGACCAACCGCTTCCTGGAACAGGAAACCGCCGCCGGCACGTTCAGGGCCGACCTGTTTTACCGGCTGTCGGTAATCACCATAAGCCTGCCGGCCCTTCGCCGAAGGCCCCAGGACATCCCGGCGCTGGTGAACCATTTCCTGGATGAAATCGCGACCCGGGAAGGTGGAGCACGCGTCAGGCTGTCGTGGGAAACGATGGAAAGGCTGAAGCTGCACCCGTGGCCGGGCAACGTTCGCGAATTGAAGAACTTCGTCGAAAGGTCGGTCATCCTGTCCGGGGCCCTTGCCGGAACGCCCAGGGCGCTTGATCTTCCGCCACCGCTTACCGGCCCGGTGAACGTCGGCGGCCCGGACGGAATCGCGCTTGACCTGGACGCCCCGTTCAAGCAGGAAAAGGATCGGATCGTGGATGAATTCCAGCGGCGATACTTCACAAGGCTGCTGCGCCAGACGGACGGCAACATATCGAAGACGGCCAGGCTTGCCGGCATCCATCGGAAGACCCTGGAATACCTGCTGAAAAACCTGGATATCGACTGGCAGGCCGAAGGTTGATCTTTTTGTCTGGCGTTATTGAAAAATTGTGGTTAATTTCGTGCTGCACGAATTTGGCAGGATTTGTGAACCGGGGTTATATTGGAAAGTCCCGGGTGGTCCGGGGTTTTGCTGGGGGTCAATCTTGAAGAAGCAGACTGTTGCAGTTGGTGTCAAGACCGACACCATCACAAGGGCAGACGTTCGCAACGCAATCAATGCCGGTGTCCTCACCATCGAGGAAGAACGTTACATCCGGCTTCGATACGGGATTTCCGAAGGTCCGACGGCAACCATAGTGCGGCGAGGCCAGGACAATCCGACCACGCGGGCGACGCTTGCGATGATCGAGGCTTCGATGGTTCCGGAACAGTTGACGCAGGTCAACCAGGCGGTCAAAAGCCGCATCATCAACCGCCTGCGCAACCAGTGATGGGATTTCGGGCCCGACCTGCTATCTGCCCCTGACCGTTTTCCGTTCCCGCCCGGCGGGACCGCGACCGGCCCGCGTGCGGGCATCCATTATCAGGCCAACCACCTCTTCGGGAAGCGGCGATATCTTTCCGACCTGATTGGAATTCAACATTATCCGGGCAATTTCCTCGACCTGCTCGATCAGCATCAGGGCGGTGACCGGGCACGGACCCCAGGCCAGGATGCCGTGGTTTTCAAGCATCACCACGTCATGCTTTTCAAGGAAAGGTGCCAGGTTGTTGTCCAGGGTGCGGCTGCCGGGCATCGCGAACGGGACGACCGGCACGACCCCGCCGGTCATGAAGGTGAACTCGGGGGAAAAGCGGCCGTCAATCGGCAGGCCGGCGCATGCGAACGTGGTCGCGGCCGGGGGGTGCGCGTGAACCACCGCGCCGATGTCGGGACGCTCGTGATAAACGGCGATGTGCATGCCGATTTCGAAGAACGGGCGGCCGCGGCCACCGATCTTGACGCCGTTGCGATCCATCTGGACCAGGTCGCCGGCGGTCACGTCCTTCAGGCAAAGGCCCTGGGGCGTGCCAAGCAGTGAACCGTCCGGCGTGATGGCCGTGATATTGCCCCAGTGGCCGGAAACCAGGCCGCGATCGTACATGCGGCCGGCGGCCCTGGTGATCAGTCGTTCAATTTCGGCAAGCGTCACGGACGGAATCATCTGTGGTCACCTTCGGGAATGTTGACGTCATCGACAATGCCGACAATTACGGCCCTTATCGGGAAATCACGGCGCTTGAAAATCTGGCGGGCGCCGTTGCCTTCGCGGATGACAAGGACGGTGTCGCCGACGCCGGCCTGGACGTCGTCAACGGCCAGGAACGATTCACCGTTCGGCCGCCCGGTCGGATCGATCGGCTGCACGACAAGCAACTTGTGCCCGACGTACTCCGGGTGCTTGACTGTGGAAACGACCGTTCCGGCGATGCGTCCCAGGATCACGGTTCCTCCGGGATATGAATCTGATCGACGATTCCGACGATGGCAGCGTCAAGGGGGACGAACTGATCGGAAAACGCAAGCGACGCCTCCCGGCTGCCCACCAGGTGGACGATGTCGCCCGGGCCGGAATTGACCGCGTCCGCGGCGACAATCATCTGGGCGCGATCACTGCCGTCGTGGTTTATCGGAATAACGGCCATCAGCCTGATTCCGTTAAGGCCGGCAGCCTTGCGCGACGCGACGACGGTTCCGATTACCCTGCCAAGATACATCAACAGCCTTGCAGTTCAGCCCCGCCGGTTGTACCGACAAAAGGGCGGCGTGTCAATCGATCCGCATCGGACGGCCGGCATGCGCCGGATCACGGGCCGGACAGGCAGCCGCCCCGACGGATATCGGGTTGTTACTTGTCAAGCGGCTCGAAGTCTTCCTTCGTGACGCCGCATTCCGGACAGGTCCAGTCGTCCGGGATATCTTCAAACTTCGTCCCGGGGGCGACGCCGCCGTCCGGATCACCGATCGCCGGGTCATAAATCCAGTTGCATACGGTGCAGATATACTTCATGACGAAACCTCCATGATGACATCAACCTGGTGGATGCGACGCCACGCACACCACACGTCTTCGAAGCCAGATTCTGCCACACAGTCGCGCGGCGCGGCAGTGAAATGTCGCAACGACTTGCGATGAAATGCGAAATGGGGCCGCGCGGCATCGAGATGACGCCCACGGGAACCCGGGAAGACCCGACGGGGGCAGCATCGTGGCCGCGGAACGAACTGCCGGTGCGACAGGGTTGTTGCTTCAGATGAAGCGCAGCAGTTTCACGACCCGCGGAACATGCCTGAAATGCAGTCGGGTCGGCGTGCCGACAAGGTCGCCGCCCTGCTGGCAGGGGCTTGGGTCGGAAAGTTCAATCCGAACTGAACGACAATAAAAATCAAGGATGCCGGGGTCGCGGTAATCGCCGGTCCAGATGGTTGGCAGGTTCGCCAGTGCCTTGGCCGAACTGATTCCGACCATGCGCAGGTTGAAGGCGTCCGGGCGAAGGTCGGCAAACGGAAGAACCTTCATGCCGTAACCGTAGTATGGACATGTACCGGCCATCAGCATCAGGAAAGGGCCTTCGTACAGGACGGCGCCGGGCGCATACTCCTGACCGGCGGAACCGTCGTCAAGTATCCGATATGCCGGCTGATCGATGTTGATAACCCTGACAATCGCCTCCCTGCCGGCAAGCAGGTTGGCGATGGTGCGGGGGGCCGTTACACCGAAGAATGCAAGGAAATATCCGCCCACATTCTGGAAAATCGGCTTCAGGACGCCGGCGCCGATGCCCTGCTTGACGGAAAGGTAATCGGCAAGAATCTGGGCATCAACGCCAAGCCCGCCGAACGGAAAAAGCCTCCCGCCGGACTCAACCATCCCCATTTCCAGCGTATCCATCGACGGGTTCGCGACGTAAGACTTCAGGTCGGCCAGGGGACTTCCCGACGACACCAGGCGGGCCATCGCGTTTCCGGTGCCAAGCGACAGGATGCCGACCTTCGGCATTTCGCGGCCGGTATCGCGGACACACATCCAGACGTCATTGATAAGGCTGACCGCGGTTCCATCGCCGCCGCCGGTAAATACAGTCGGATAGCCGCGATCCAGGATGGTCCGGGCCGCCAGATCACCCTCTTCCGGGGAACTGCAGAAGAATATGTCGTCGGGATAGATCAGTTCCTGGACGGCCGAAACGACTTCGGGCGACATGCGCTTGGCGTTTGCATTCAGGTATGCGGCAAACTGACCACGGGCCATCCCGACACCACCTTCAAGGGGCTGAAACGAGCGCATTCTAGCACAAGCGAAGTAAACTCACAGTCAGGACAGTCGGCACTGTTCAGGCGGTACGGGACTCCCACCGGCCCCGAGGTCGGAGGCGGCATGCGGGGCACCTGCCGACATCCATGTCTCGACGGCTGCGTTCCCTTGCGTTCACGCGGCACGCCGTGGAATCTTTTCGGTGCTCCGGTGTTTGGACGAAAACGGCTATAATGCCGACAATCGATTCCGGGGGCCCCGAGTGAAAAGAATCGGCATCCTGACGCAGATCATCGCGTTCTTCCTGATGGCCGCCCCGGCCGCGCTTGCGGCTTTCCCGACGGCCCCGGCCGCGCCGACCGCCCAGTTGTCAGAGCCGGACGATTCCGACCCGGAAGACATCGACTACTGGAAGGATGTTCCATTCACCGACCAGGATTTTGCTTCTGTCAGAAGAATTGTTGAAATCCAGTACATCGACCCCGAGTACAACCGGAAACTGGCATGGATAAACGCTGCCGACTATGTGCTGCACACCCTTGAACCGCCGATGACCCTGATGCCGCGGACTTACTTCCGCATTCATCACAGGGATCAGGCCGAAACCAGGCTGAACCGCAGGGACAGGTTCGTCCTGACCGAACATCCGAAAGATGACAAGTTGAATTTCAGATCGATGACCGATGACGATATCCGGAAGAAGAAACAGCAATTCCGGGCACGGGCGAAGAAGCGCGAGGCTGAATGGCGCCTGATCGACTTTTCCGAACCGGATTTCAGGCGCGTCCTGGACTTCGTTCTGGAAAAATCAAAGGAAAAGCCCGGTTTCCGGGTTGACGATCTTTATATCGCGGCGACAAGCGGCTATCTGGCTTCCCTGGATCCCCACACTTCGATCGTGTCGGCGAAGGCGTGGGAAGAATCGACGAAGGAAACTGAAGACGGCAGCTTCGAGGGCATCGGGGCGATGCTGACGACCAGGCAGGACGAAATCATTGTCGAGACCCCGATCGAGGGGCAGCCCGCCGAAAAGGCCGGCGTGCGCGCCGGAGACCAGATCGTTTCCGTCAACGGTCGGAAGGTCACGGGGATGTCGCTGCAGCGCGTCGTCAAGATGATCAAGGGCGAGAAGGGGACGACGGTCGTTCTGATCGTCAGGCGCCTGGGGGTGCCGCAGGATCTGGAATTCAGGATCGTCAGGCAGCACATAGAGGTGCTTAACATCCAGGCCCAGATGCTGAAGGGCCATCCCGACATCGGTTACATGAAGATAACCGGGTTCATCGACGGCACGGCCAGGAGGGTCCAGGACGCAATCTCGGGACTTATACGGGAGTCCAGGGGCGGGCGGCTGCGCGGCCTGGTCATCGACGTCCGCGGGAACTCCGGCGGCCTGCTGCAGGAAAGCGTGAACATCGCCGACGCCTTCCTGGAAGACGGCGTCATCGTATCGGTCAAAAGTCCGAAGGAACGCGACGACGTTTATCGCGCAAAGCCAGGAAGCTGGGACTTCCCCGTCGTGGTGCTTGCGAATTCTTCGTCGGCGTCCGCGTCGGAGATCCTTGCGAGCGCGATACAGGAAAACGGGCGCGGTCTGGTGATTGGCGATCGCACTTTCGGCAAGGCATCGGTCCAGACGTTGATGCCGGCGTATCCAAGAAGCGATTATTTCGTGAAGGTGACCATCGCAAGGTACTACGCGCCGTCAGGGCGGACAATCCAGGTCACCGGGGTATCACCCGACATTGATGCTCCGCCGCAATTCGGCAAGACCCAGCCACTTGGATTCAGGGAAGAAGACCTTAACCACCACCTGACAATGCTTGACCAGGATCACAAGCCGGCAAATGCGGCGCTGGTCAGGCGACTTTCCTCGTGCACTGCGAAAATGGGAACCGCGGGGCCCAAGGGACTTGCCGACCTTTATCCGACCATAAAGGCCGACAACCAGCTTGCAACGGCGGCGGACTACCTGGAATGCATGTGGCTTGACAGGGAACACAACCGGAAACTCTCCGGCGGAGGAATGTGAAATGTGCTGCTTTCTTACCCCAATGGCGGCTGCGGCCGTCGCGACCGTTGCACGGAAGAAGTTTCCCGAGAAACTTCACGCAGGCTGGCTTCTGATGATGCTGTGGGGTGCCGTGGTCGCGCTGGTAGTCGATCACGCAATTAACGGCGAAATTTCAGTTTATCCGCCGTTCCTGACCGCCTTGAAAAGCCCGGAACAGACGGAGATCATGCTTCGCGAAATCGCCGTGACCGGTACGGCCATGACGGTCGCGGTCTTTGCATTCTGGGGTGTTTCGGTGGCGGTGGCGAACATCCGCGCCAAAACGGCCAGAGGCAATCAGCCCGCCTGACAATCCGCCCGTGCCCTATCCGACGCGGGTTCCCGGCTTGCGGGGCGTGCCGGACGGCGCAATCAGGGACAGTCCGTTCTCATCGGTGGCCGCCAGGATCATTCCTTCCGACATGATCCCGAACACCTTGCGCGGCTTCAGGTTGGCGACAACGGTCACCTGGCTGCCCGGAACCTTTTCGACCGGGAACCTGTCACCAATCCCGGCCACGATCTGGCGGGGCGCAGGCTCACCCAGATCAACTGACAGCTTCAACAGCTTGTCTGAGCCTGGAACCGGTTCGGCCGTAAGAACGGTGCCGACCAGCAATTTGATCTTCAGGAAATCATCGAACGTCGCGTGTTCCGATGCGACCGCCCCGGACGAACCGTCCGACGGCTGTGAACCCGCGGCCTTTTCGGCTTTCGCGCCGCCGGCCGCATTTGCCCGATCCGCAACGGCTTTGTCGGCCTTCGCGGGCGCTTCGGCGGGACGCGTTTCGAATTCGGGAAGTTCGAAGCGGGGAAACGGCGGCTCGGGCAGGTTCAATGCGGTACCCGGCACCAGGCCACCCCACTTCAGATCGTCAAAATATCCAACCACGGAGTTGCCGCCCAGCGCGCCAAGCAGGTTTTCGACCTTCTTCGGCATCACCGGCCACAAAAGGTTCAATGCAATCCGCAGGCCTTCCAGCGCGATATAAACCGCGCCGCCGGCCGCGGCCGGATCGGTCTTGATGACCTTGAACGGTTCCGTTTCAGCGACATACCGGTTCAGGCGCCGCACAAAATTCATGACGGTTTCGATTGCGGTTTCGACACGAAGCGACTCGACATGACCACGAACACGGGCCGGCAGTTCCGCCGCCATTGCCATGACCTCGGCATCGGCCGCATGTCCGCTTCCGGTGCCGGGGGCCGGAATCACGCCGCCCATCTGCTTTGCCGCGAAGCCGACAAGGCGGTTTGCCAGGTTGCCCAGGTCGTTCGCCAGTTCAAAATTGTGGCGCTTCAGGAACGACTCTTCCGAAAAATCGGAATCGAGACCGACCACCATTTCGCGCATCAGGAAGTACCGCAGGGAATCGACGCCGTACTTGTCCCGCATCGCAAGCGGATTGATCACGTTGCCAAGCGACTTCGACATCTTGGTGTTATCGACCAGCCACCATCCGTGCGCGATGATGTGCCGCGGCATGTCAAGCCCCAGCGCGAACAGCATCGTCGTCCAATAGACCGAGTGAGTTGTCAGGATGTCCTTTCCAATCAGGTGCGTGGAAACGGCCCACCACTTCCTGAAGCGCGGATCGTCGTGAAACAGTCCGATGACCGACACGTAATTCAGAAGCGCGTCGAACCATACGTACGTTACGTAGTCCGAATCGAACGGCAGTTCGATTCCCCACGACAGGCGCGATTTGGGCCGGCTGATGCACAAGTCCTGAAGCGGCTTGCGCAGGAATCCAAGGACTTCGTTCTTCCGCGACTCCGGGCGGATGAAGTCGGGGTTCGCGTTGATATGGTCAATCAGGCGCTGCTGGTACCGGCTCATCCTGAAGAAGTAATTGGCCTCGACGATGCGCTGGACTTCCCCGCCGGTTTCCGGGCACTTGCCGTCGATCAGTTCATCTTCCGTGAAGAACTTCTCGACGCGCTGGCTGTAAAAGCCTTCGTATTCGCCCTTGTAGATGTCGCCCGAATCGAAAAGCTGCTGCAGCGCCTGCTTGACGACGCGTTCGTGTCTGGGTTCGGTCGTCCTGATGAAATCGTCGTTCGATATGTCCAGGGTCGGCCACAGATCCCGGAAATGTGCCTGCATCTCGTCGCAGTGCTGCTGCGGTGTCAAACCACGCTTCTTCGCGGCCTCTTCAACCTTCTGGCCATGCTCATCGACGCCGGTCAGGAAAAAGGTCTCGCAGCCGAACATCGAATGGTAACGTCGCAGCACGTCGGCCAGGATCGTGCAATACGCATGGCCGATGTGCGGCCGGTCGTTTACATAATAAATCGGGGTGGTTACATAATAAGCTGGTCTGGATTCGGGCATGCTTTCCTCTCCGGATGAATGGATCCGTAAATGCCCCGGAAGTCATGATTTCCGGCGCGACGTGCGGAAGTGTAATCCTTAACGGCCACATTCGGAAGTCGCGGCCGGCGGCGCTTCCCTGGACAGGCACATCGGCGGTGCCGTAACGGGATCCCGCGCGCTGCCGTCGATGCCTTCGGCGAGTCCGACAAGGAATGACTCAGGCTGGGCGCCCGGACGCGGCAGCAGGGGCACCAGTTCAACGCCGGCCAGTCCGTGCCGGCCCGCAGCCAGGACGCACTCGGAAAGCCTTTCGGCCGGATAAAGAACCACCGCCCGGCCGCCTGGTGCCATCAGTCTGGAGACAGCTTCCAGCAGCCCGTCCATGTCCAGGGATATCTCGTGGCGGGCGACTGCCCTTTCGCCGTCCGGATTGACCCTTCCGGACCCGGCCCTGTAAAAGGGCGGGTTGGAAACGACAAGGTCGAATCGTGCCCCGGTCGCCGCAAACTCCCGCACGTCGCCGGTACGTATCGTCACGCGCTCTTCAAGCCCGTTCAGGGCCACGTTCCTGCGCGCCCGATCGGCCTGCGCCGTCTGTATCTCGATTCCGGTCACCGTGACCCGTGGACACAGGTCGGCCAGAATCAGGCCGACGACACCGCACCCGGCGCCGATGTCCAGGACTGAAGCCGATTCAGGCACATGAGAACCGACCAGTCCCGATGCGTACCTGGCAAGCAGTACGGCGTCGATGCCAAACCGATACCCGCGCACTGCCTGGACAAACAGCCACCGATCGGCCAGCACGGTCAGGTCTTCACCCTCAAGGATGGTTCCGTCCCGGCGAAGCCTTGAACCGATGTCCGAATCGATTTGCCGCACGTCCATCAAAATGGCCCTTGCCGCCTCCGGTCGCCGCCGCCCAGGGCGACGGTTAAGCGGTCGAATCCCTTTTTCCCAGCAGGTCCAGGACCTTTCCGTGAACTCCGTAAAAATCCCGCCCCGACATGCCCAGTATCACGTCGCCAGGCCGGGCCGAGGCGACCGCGGCGGCCGCAAGCTCGTCGATGTCGGGGATAATGTCGGCCGGCGTGCCCCGCCCGTTGATGTCGGAAACCAGACGGCCCATGTCGATCTTCATTTCGGGCGGAAGGTTGTCGTTCTTTTCAAGCGGTGCACAGAAAAGGATGCGATCGGCGGCCGCGAAAGCGGTCACGTACTCTTCCTGGAACACCTTCCGGCGACTTGTGTTCGATTCAGGCTCGAACATACCGACGATACGCGCCCCGGGAAAGGCGTTGCGAACGGCCAGTATCGTTTCCCGGACTGCCGTCGGATGGTGCGCGAAGTCGTCAATGACCGTCACGCCGCCCCTTACCCCCTTTATCTCCTGGCGCTTCTTGACCCCCGCAAAGCGCGACAGCGCATCGGCAAGGCCCGGGCCGACCGCCCCGGCCTCGTGAACAAGCCCGAGCGCCGCGACGGTGTTTGACAGGTTGTGGCGTCCGAACAGCGGCGAATCGAAGCGTCCGGCGTGCGTTTTTCCGGCCATCAGGTCGAATCCGACGCGCCCGTTCGACCAAGCCACGTCACGTGCATGCCAGAACCCGGCATCGACCCCGAAAGTCTTCACGGACGCGCATGTTTCACGAATCGCGACCGCGGCGTTTGCATCCGCTTCCGGAACAAGCAGCGGCGCCCCGGACGGCATGATCCGCGCGAACTTCGCGAACGATTCAATCACGGCGTCCAGGTCGGCGTAAATGTCCGCATGATCGAACTCGACGCTGTTGATGATCGCCGCCTGCGGCGCATAGTGCAGGAACTTCGGCCCCTTGTCGAAATATGCCGTGTCATATTCGTCGCCTTCCACGACGAAGTAGCTGCCGCGGCCAGCCCGGTAATTCGACCCGAAATCAAGCGGCACGCCGCCAATCAGGTAACCCGGGTCAAAACCCTGGGCATGCAGCAGCCATGCGACCAGCGAACTGGTTGTCGTCTTTCCGTGAGTGCCCGTCACGACCAGCGGAACCCGGCCAGACAAATAATGCTCCTTCAACGCCTGCGGGAACGACATGAACGGTATGCCAGCCTCCCGCATCGCCTGGGCCTCCGGATTGTCCCGGCGTATGACGTTGCCCACAACCACCAGGTCAGGCTCCCAGGACAGGTTCGCGGCATCGTACGGGTACATCACCGTGATGCCCAGCGCGGCCAGCAGGTCGCCGACCGGGGGATAAGGATAGACACGGTCGGTGCCGCGCACTTCATGCCCCGAGTCCTTCAGCAGGCCGGCAACCGCCGACATGGCAGTTCCTCCGATTCCCATCACATGAATTTTCATCCTGGCGCCTTGCGGGTAAGGTCGAAGCGGATCTTATCGCCGAATCCCGAATCATACTAATTTGCGAAAATCAAGCAGCAATTTGGCAGTTTTTGCCGCCACAACGTATTCTTCGTCCGTCATCGGGCCTCATCGGAGACGGTCTTGGATAACAGAATCGCCGGCAAGCAATTCGGACACTGCGTAATCTGCGGATCCACCGGAAAGGGCGAAAACGACTTCATATGTTCCGACTGCGGCGACCCGCTGTGCGCGACCCTTTACTGCACGGGCTGCGGACGGCGCCTGAATCTGGACGCGAAGTCGGCCCGTTCGTTCCTGGCCGATTACAATTACGACGTCAAGGACACCTGCGGACTGATTATCAAGGTCGATCGCTGCGGCGCATGCATGGCCCTTGACGAAACCGCCAACATCGAAATTTACCGCATTCACTTCTGACCACCGCGGAACCGGCCGACATAGCTTGAAAAGTCATATTGAATCCGTCACCGAAAATGGATAAAGTTATTGCCATCTTTGACTTAACGTGGGGTTCCCGATGTCGTCCGCAATCAAATCGACGCTATGTCTGATGGCCCTGTCGTCCTTCATGCTTGTGGCATGCGGAACGCAGGACGTGCAGAATCAGGACACCCTTGACCCGGCCGACACGCTCCAGGAAGATGCGGGCACCGACTCGGCGGACGGGATCCTTGTTGACACGACCGGCGGATCCGACGCCGACGTCATCCCGACGGATCAGGGCGGTTCCGACACCGACGCGTCTGCTTCCGACGATGGCAACGATGCGACCGTCGTTCATGGATGCCACCTGGAAATTATCCCCCGCTTCATAAGCGCCGGAACCCAGCCTGTCGGATTCGCCAAGACGGTGTCGGTCAGGCTTGCGAACACCGGAACGGCCGCGTGCACGGTACTTTCGGTCGCGACCGTCGATTGTCCGGCCGACGGCGACGGACTGCCGGTCTGTCCCGATCCGGTGACGGCCCAGCCTTCAACGGTATTCCTGATTCAGACCCCCATTGAACAGATTCAGGTCTCCATCGGGCCCGGAAGTTTCAAGGAAATTCAGATATCGATTGAGCCGGAAGACGACACTCCCGGCGTCGGACCGGCCGGCCAGTTGTGGGGACTCCTGTCGATTGCCTTCAAGGACGATGCATCCGGTGCCGAAAAGCGCCTTCCGGAATGCGTAACACCCTGCGAGCCGAACATGCTTGCGTACATGGCCGGTGGCCAGGCCAGCGCGCTGCCGGGCAACATCGATTTTGGACTGGTGGCTTCCGGCTGCATTTCAAAAACGATGGCCGTATGCGTCTATAACACCGGAACGTCGCCGATTTCGCTGGAATCGATCTCGCTTCCGGACTGCACCGATGAATTCGAACTTGATGATGTGCCGGCGCTGCCGCTTTACGTCCTGGCAGGCCAACGGACGTGCTTCGATGCAAAATACCGGCCGGCGGACGAAGGCCTGGATGCATGCAGCATCCAGATTGTCGCGAACGGCACGGCCGATCCGGTAATCACCATTCCGCTGCGCGCGAAAGGCACCACGATTGCGGATCAGGTGGACGATTTCATCCAGCAGCGCAGCGACGCGGTCGATATCCTTTTCGTAATCGACGATTCGGGTTCGATGTGCGATGAACAGGCAGTCCTGCTTGAATCCTTCGGGACGTTCATTGAACGGGCGCGCACCTGGAACAACGACTTTCACATCGGTGTCATCAGTGTCAACGCTGATGACCCGGACATCGCCGGTCACCTGAACCTTGGCGACCGCGCCGTCAGCCCCAGATTCCTGACCCCGTCGCCGGACATTCTTGAAAAGTTCAATGAAGTCGCGGCTATCGGCTGCGACGGCAGTTCGTTCGTGGAATCCGGGCTGCACGCGTCCCTTATCGCGCTGATGCCGCCGCTGACGACCGACACGACGGTCGAATGCAATACCAACGACACCTGCACCGACAACCCGATCATCTGTCCCACGCCTTCAACCTGCCAGTACACCTGCGTCGAACAAAGCTGCGCCGGATATAACAAGGAGTTCCTCCGCCCGGACGCCCGACTTGAACTGATCATCATGTCGGACGAAGACGACCAGAGCCCGATGCCCGTCGCCGATTACGTGGCGATGCTTGAAGACCTGAAGGCGGGATTCGGGCCGGACATGGTCGGCGTCAACGTGATTGTCGGGGTCGAGGGCGTCCCGCTGCCCGGCGATGAATACAGCGCGTGCACTTCCCCCGGCGGTTCGACCGCCGTCGCCGGCACAAGGTACATCGAAGCCGCCAGCATGACCGACGGCGTGGTTGCATCCATCTGCCAGGCGTCGTTCGAAGATGCCATGGACGATATCGGACAGAAGGTGTTTTCTGACGGTGGACGGCTTGAATACTTCCTGTCCAGGCTGGCCGACGAATCGACGATTTCGGTCTCGATTAACCGCCAGGACGGCCCGGACTTCACGGCCTGCCCCACCGGATGGGAATACAACGCCGAAAGGAATTCGATCGTGATCAATCCCGAAGGCGACTGCGTACCGCAGACCGATCACACAATCCGCGTTCAGTACCAGGTTCCATGCATCACTGAATGATAATCAGAACTTTGCGTTTCGTGGGGTTCGCGGGAACGGGATGACGTCCCGGATGTTGTCGGCACCGGTCGCGTACATCACGGCGCGCTCGAATCCCAGGCCGAATCCGGCGTGCGGAACAGTGCCGTACCGGCGCAGATCCCGGTACCACCAGTAGTCGTCCCGGTTCAGGCCCATCTCCGCGATTCGCGCGTCCAGGACGTCCAGACGCTCCTCGCGCTGGGATCCGCCGACGATCTCGCCGATGCCTGGCGCCAGGATGTCCATGGCGGCAACGGTTCGGCCATCGTCGTTCATCCGCATATAGAACGCCTTGATATCCTTGGGATAATTGACCACGGCGACCGGACGGCCGACCACCGTCTCGGTAAGGTACCTTTCGTGCTCGGCCTGCAGATCGCAACCCCAGTCCGGGACGAACTCAAACTTCACCTTCGCGTCCTTCAGGTACCTGATGGCGTCGGTGTACTCCATGACCGCGAATTCGGACGAAACGAAAGACTCAAGCCTGGAAATGACCGTCTTATCGACGAATTTCGCGAAGAATGCCAGGTCGTCGGCGCGCTCTTCAAGCACGGCCTTGAAGATGTACTTCAGGAACGCCTCGGCAAGCGCGGCGTCCGCGGCCAGATCGGCAAACGCGATCTCGGGCTCGATCATCCAGAACTCGGCCAGATGGCGCCTGGTGTTGGAATTTTCGGCCCGAAACGTCGGTCCGAACGTATAGACCTTTGAAAGGGCAAGGCAGTAAGTTTCAACGTTGAGCTGGCCGGACACCGTCAGGCGGGCCTCGCGCCCGAAGAAATCCTGATCCCAGTCGATCGCGCCAGCCTCGGTGCGCGGCAGGTTCGCCATGTCAAGCGTCGATACGCGGAACATGTCGCCGGCGCCCTCGGCATCCGATGCGGTGATGATCGGCGTGTGAATCCAGTAATAGCCGTTTTCATGGAAAAACCGGTGAACGGCCTGGGCCAGGCAGTCCCGCACGCGCATGGTTGCGCCGATGATGTTGGTCCGCGGCCGCAGGTGGGCAACTTCCCGCAGGAATTCCAGGGTGTGCGGCTTCGGCTGGATCGGGTACGTCTCGGGATCATCGACCCATCCGACGACCGTCAGCGACGACACCGTGACTTCGACATCCTGTCCCTTGCCCGCGGACTTGACGACCTGGCCGGAAACCGTGACGGAACAGCCGGCCGACAGCTTCATGACGTCGGTTTCGTAGTTGGCAAGCCCGGCCGCGGCCACAAGCTGCAACGTCGCGAAGCACGAGCCGTCGTGAAGCGCGATAAAGGACAGGCCGGCGCCGGAATCGCGCCTTGTCCTGACCCATCCCTGTACCGTGACTTCCGCGCCGATCGGCGCGACGCCGCGAAGAACTTCACTTACCGAGTATTTTTTCATTTCAAGACCTGGATGGTTGCAAAGAAACTTCGGGGAATTGTACACGGTTCCGGGCCCGATGTAACTGGCGCCCGCCCGACCTACCTTTTCGGCTTTTCAAGCGATACGCGGATGGCGCGGTTAAGGGGCTTGAAGCCGCCGGCGGAGTTCAGGTCGATTTCCTTGATATGCTCGATCGCGGCGGCAAGGCTGACCTTGTCGCCAAAATTCGCGAACAGGTACTTCGCCTGCAGCCAGCGAACCAATATCGAATCCGGGGCGGCCTGCACGGCGGCATCGAAATCCGGAACCGCCATGACCATCTTCGCCTTCGGCCGAACCGCGACAGCAACGCCCTTCAGTGCCAAGGCAAGCGGCTTGACTTCGTCGCCGCCGACACTGGCGATGGCATTGATCACGGTCACGATATCGGCAAGCATCGTGTCGCGATGACGAATCTTCAGCACTTCGGACGTGCATTCCTCGTAGTACATCAGGCTGGCCAGAGCCCAGGTCGCCAGCGTCCATGCCTCCGCGGAACCGACCGAGCCGGCCGCGGCCGCGACGGTTCCATGGTCGGAACCCATTGATTCGATCATGGCGGCAAACCGTGGATTCTGCATCAGGGCAGCTTCGGAATACATCATGGAAAGACGCAGGAACTCGCCCTGCTCCGGCATGTCGCGCGCGTACGCAACGGCCATCGCAAGATACGACCTGGCCAGCTTCGTCAGCAATGCGCTGTTCTCGCCGTAAGTCCTTCGAATTGTTTTCAATTCATCGATCAGATCCTCGACCTGGTCGTCAGTCGCGGCGGTCTGCTCCATCCTTTCGGCCAGTTCCATCACCGATGAACTGCCGTTGAAAGACTGGGCAGGCTTCATCTGCCACCCGTGCCTGTACGACACGCATCCGCCCGAGGCGAACACGGAAACAAGAACTACCGCAAGAATGCCCCGCACATGAATCGACATATTCATTCCATACGCTCCCGGCCCGTCGTATCGGACCCGCCTTGAACAGGTAAACCAGTGTCGGCAGCACCAGCCGCGCCACGATCAATCAGGAACAGGCGCGCACTGCGCGGACGAAGATCCAGAAGTCGGCCGGCCTCGAGCCCGACAGCCTGACCGGCCCAGTAATCGACCGCCTGAACCACCGCGCCGCCAAGCACGTCGCCGCGCACCGGCGTCAATTCGGCTTGCTCGGTCGGATTCAGAATCGCGTAGAAACGCACCGGCCTGCCTTCATAAAGGGTATCCACGAACAGATGCCGGGGATGTTCGGCCTCACCAAGATCCGGCGCGACCGCCGGCCCGCGGACGTCCAGCAGGGGCCCATATCCCGAAAAGTCGAACCCGGCCTTCACGAAGTCATGGCCGATTGTCAGCGTGCTTCCCGTCATCAGGGCGACGGTCTTCAGATAGACGGCCTCGTTGTCCTTCAGGCCGGGCCCAACGATCGCATCGGGATCCCCGGAAAACACGATGTCGTTCAAGAAGGTCCTGGCGATGCTCGTTGCCGTCTGGTTTCGCACGCCGGGCGTCATCCTGTCGCCGGTCAGCTTCTGCTCGGCAGTCAGCCATGCGGGCGAACCGAAGCACGTGTCCGGACTCAGGCGCTGGATGTCGATGATGCCGCAGTTGACCAGCACCGGACCGATTCCGGTCAGCATCAGGCCGTCGTCCCCGATACCGTCCCTGACCGCCTGCATGCCAAGCCTGTAAGCCTGGGCCCGGGTGACGGTTCGATCCCTGCGGACACCGGCCACCATGGCCGACGTCAGGAAATCGACCTTGAAAAGAATCCAGCCCATCTGCCGAAGCCTGCGATACAACGTCACGATATGGTCGCGAACCTCGGGAATGGTCGTATCCAGTGCGTAATACGGGCGCGGACCGAAGCGGCCCATAATGAAACCGGCCTTGACCGGCTTGCCGTTTTCGTGGCGCACGATCCAGTCGGGATGTGAAGCGAATACCTGGCTGTCCGGGGATACCGAGAAAGGCGCAGTCCAGATACCGGGCTTGAAACCGGACTGGAGTATCTCGCATGCAAGGGCTTCCAGGCCTTCCGGAAAGCGCGAATTCGTCACAAGCCAGTCGCCTATGACCGACTGGTAACCGTCGTCAAGCTGGATGAAATCGACCGGGGCCTTCAGCACGGAAAGCCGGGACATGTTTTCACGGATGTCCTTGACCGTCACCCGATCATA
Organism: Deltaproteobacteria bacterium; assembly: GCA_029555025.1. Classification (GTDB taxonomy): domain Bacteria; phylum Myxococcota_A; class UBA9042; order DTJE01; family DTJE01; genus JAGOFO01. The sequence goes on along the minus strand of JAKPTZ010000129.1, from coordinate 880 downwards.
AAAGCCCGAATACCACGAACACCAGATCCTTGCCGGATTCACCCTGGCCTGCTGCCTGTCGGCGACGGCGCGCGCGTACTTCTGCAGAAGCAGGTTGAAATCGTCTTCGAAACAGATCACAAGCGGATCCAGTTCGCGCGTCTGCCCCGGTTCCAGCGTGGCGCCGTCCAGGAAGGCGATGATCTCGACAAGCCGACGCCCCAGGTCGATAGCGACCCGGCCGAAGTTAAGGGAAACGCCGAAGAAACCGACCGCGACGCCACGACGCGCCTGGGAGTCGTACAGCGCCGTGAACCACTCGGATTCGAACTGGCCGACCTTCCTTGAGAAGGTGGTTCCGTCGAAATAAACCATGTTCCGAACCGCCGCCGGCAGCCATGAATACGGCAGGCCCTTCAGGAAGAAGGAACTGTCCGGAACGGTCAGCGGGGCCGCGCCGGAAGGCGACCCCGTATTGAAGCCCATCTTGAAGCGGGACCACTGGTCAAGGTCCCCCGAAAGGCCGAATTCGCCCGAAAACCCCGAGCTTGAAAAGACCGCGCGATCAAGCGCCAGCGGACTGTCGGAAACGTTCCGGATGGTGTAAAAGACCTTGACCGTGCCATCGGCTTCGCGTTCCAGCCTTACATTGGTCGCGACTCGGGACGAATCGGCGGTTGTACCGCCGGACAGCATGACACGCAGGGAAAGGTCACCCAGGCTGGCCGAAAGGCGGCCGGACGGATCCCGGATGACCCCGGATTCCGGGTCACCTGCGGCATCCAAAAACCGGAAAACCTGGTCGTGCGTCATCGCAAACCCCCGCCCGCGGACAGCCGCGATCAGAAGCGGTACTGGAAATCGAACGCGAATTCGTTGTTGGTTCCGTGACCCTTCGCGT
>JAKPTZ010000128.1 GCA_029555025.1 Deltaproteobacteria bacterium | reverse complement strand
GCCTGGCTGACGAAATGCACCGCGAATCGGAACCCGGCAAGATACGGGAACATCAGCAGTTCACCAATCACGGGCGGAACCTTCAGTTCCTTCATCCGCCCATCCATGTCCAGGACGGAAAACAGGCTTTTGACCAGCAGTTCGGCGACCATTGGATTTGGAACGGTTCCCGTCTGAACCTGAAGCATTGTAAGCGTGGCATCCCCTTCCATCAGTGCCTGGGCGGCCGCAAACGGCTCGGATACGCCTTCCCTGATATCCATGAACCTGGACAGACCGAAATGCTGATCCTGCATGGCGTGGGTGAGTTCATGGCTCATGGTCAGCGTACGCAGATCGCCGTAAACCCTTTCAGCGAGATAGAGCGTCTTGTCTTCCCAGTCGTAAAGTCCTGCGATCTCTTCAACAAGGTATGAACGCATTATTCCGGTCAGATCGGTGTCGGCGGGAATCGAGCCGGTCGCCTTGAAAAAGGCCTCGACGACTTGCACCTGCCGGGCCGACTCGGGCTTGTTCAACTGACGGTTCACGTACTCAAGCAACTGCAGCGCCGTGGTTCGCGTCGCCTTGACGGGCGTCTTCAGTTCCAGGCCGCGATATCTCTTCAGCAGTCCAAGGACGCGGGACACGTCGGCCGTTACGTCGGGCTCGAGCCCGTTCGCCATCACGAGTCCGGACGAATCCGGCTGCAATTCGGAAGCGGACGGAAGCTTGATATCCTTTATTTGAAGCATCTTGCCCTGGGGCTGCTGTGCCGCCGGCGCTGGCTGGCCGGCAGGCTGTGTCTGGGCCTGAGCCGGCGCCTGGAACATGGCCAGGGCGGCCAGCACGGAAACAGCGGCAAGCACGCGGGAGAAAGATTCGCAAACAGGGATGCCCCTGGCAGACATGACGGGACAAAAGCCTGATTGCGGCCTTCCGCCCGTGTCGAAGAACATGAAAGCGAAACGTCCGTTATGTGGCATGGTTACCTCTTTCAAAACAAAAAGTTCCGTTTTACCCACTTAACAAAAAGGTTTGCGGTGTTTATTGTACTCCAAACGGGAACAACCGGGACGGTCCCGGCGTTCCGCGCATCATGCTTATGCGCCGTTAATGGCTTAAATATCTGGAGGATCGATCATGGACAAGAAACTGTATGAAGAAATGAACAAGCAGGTTCAGGAAGAATTCTATGCCGCTTACCTGTACCTTTCGATGTCGAACTGGCTTGAAGACCAGAATTTCGGCGGCTTTGCCCAGTGGATGAAGGCCCAGGCACACGAAGAGACCGAACACGCGATGAAAATTCGCGATTTCCTGATTGATGTCGGCCAGAAGGTTAACCTGATGCCGATCGCCAAGGTTCCGACCGAATTCAAGTCGGTGCTGGACTGCTTCGAGGGCGCCCTGGCCCATGAAAAGCACGTCACCAGCCGCATCAACATGCTGTACGGCCTGGCCAAGGACAAGAAGGAATATGCCGCCGAAGTGTTCCTGCAGTGGTTCGTGAAGGAACAGGTCGAGGAAGAGAAGCAGACCGCCGACGCCGTCGCCGCCCTGAAGATGGTTGGCGAAAGCATGGGTGCCCTGCTGCAGCTTAACAAGACCTACGGTAAACGCGACTGATCGCCGTAAATCAAGCCGTTCCACGCCGGGGTGTCCGTAAGGCTTGAATGCCGCTGGTTTGCCGCCCTCTGGTTTGGCTGATACAACCTGCCGCAATACTTCGAAGAATCACACCGGCACAAAGCATTGCTTTGAACGCGGTTCGGTAAGGGTTAAAATCCGGCCGTTGAACAGGTTTCGCCACGATTCAAGGAGCCCCGTTTGTTCACAGTCGTACTTGCAGAAAAGCCGGCGATGGCGCGTGACATCGCAAAGGTTCTGGGTGCGGACCGGAAGGGTCAGGGGTATCTCGAGGGCGGCAACTGGATTGTGACATGGGCCATCGGACATATCGTCACGATTGCCGAGCCGCACGAAATGAACCCGGACTGGAAGCGATGGGCGTGGAACAGGCTGCCAATCCTGCCGACAGAGTGGATGCTGAAGGTGATTCAGCAGACTGCCGACCAGTTCGAGGTGGTCAAGCGACTGCTGTGCCGCGACGATGTTGCCGGTGTCGTGTGCGCCACCGACGCCGGGCGCGAAGGCGAGCTTATTTTCCGTTATGTCTATCAGATGTCGGGATGTGGCAAACCTTTCAAGAGGTTATGGATCTCGTCCCTGACACCGGACGCGATCAAGGCTGGCTTCAAGGCGCTGCGCGATGGGCGGGACTTTGACAATCTGGGCCTGGCGGCGGTGGCGCGGGCGCGGGCCGACTGGCTGGTCGGCATGAACCTGTCACGCGGTTACTCGCTGCGGTTCGGGTCGCGGGATGGCGAAAACCGCCTTCTTTCGGTTGGACGTGTCCAGACACCGACGCTGGCGATGCTTGTCGATCGCGAACTGGCCATCCAGGATTTCCGGGCCGAAAAGTACATCGAAATCGAGGCCCAGTTCGGTACAAAGGGGCCGCAGGGATACGCCGGGCTATGGTTCGATCCCGGCGTCTCGGAATCGGCCGACGGGCGCAAGCCGGAAAGGCTGCCGGCTGACGGCGCCCAGGCCGGTGACATCGCGGCGCGCGTCAAGGACCGGCCGGGACGCGTCGAATCGCTGTCGGGAAACGACAAGGCGATGCCGGCGCCGCTTCTTTATGACCTGACCGAGCTTCAGCGGCACGCAAACAGGTTGTATGGACTGACCGCGAAGGACACCCTTGCGGTGGCCCAGTCCCTGTATGAAAAGCACAAGCTGATTACGTATCCGCGTACCGACAGCCGCCACCTGACCCAGGACGTCGCGGCCGGAATTGGGTCGGTTCTGGCGGTGGTGGCGCCGCGTTACGCCGACATGGTGGCGCCGGACACGGGCACGCGTGCGCTGGGGCCGCGCTTTGTCGATGACACGAAGGTTTCCGATCACCACGCCATCATCCCGACACCGACCCGGCCCAGGCTCGAAGCGCTTACAAAGGATGAAGCGAACGTATATGACCTTGTTTGCCGACGGCTGCTGATGGCCTGGCACGACGCGTACAAGACGAAGGTGACGTCGGTCGTGACGGTTGTGGAAAGCCCGGGGCTTGACGGGTCGGTAATTCGTGACAGATTCCGGTCGTCCGGGACGGTCGTGATCCAGTGGGGCTGGAAGATTCTGGACATCGGCACGGAAAAGAAGGTCGCGAAGGGGAAGAAGGCCAGGGACGCGGCGAAGGACGCCGGCGGTGACGAGGGCGGAACGGGTGGCGACGTTTCGGGCGGGGACGACACGGATCTGCCGGTCGGGCTGTCGGTCGGCCAGGAGCGACCGGTTACGGAAGTCGCGGTACAGACAAAGGAAACCAAGCCACCGAAGCGATTTAACGACGCCAGCCTGCTGACCGCGATGGAAACCGCTGGAAAGCTGCTGGATGACAAGGATCTGGAAAACGCGATGAGCGAACGCGGGCTGGGGACGCCGGCGACGCGTGCCGCCATCCTTGAAACGCTGATAAACAGGAAGTACGTCGAACGAATGGGCAAGGCTCTGAAGGCCACCGATGCCGGGATCCAGTTGATTTCGGTCGTCCACGAGTCGGTGCGAAGTCCTTCCATGACGGGCGAATGGGAACTGCGCCTGAAGAAGATGGAAAAGGGTCAGGACAGCTTCCCGGAATTCATGAAGGGAATCGAGGAGTACGTCATTGGGGTGCTTGG
>JAKPTZ010000009.1 GCA_029555025.1 Deltaproteobacteria bacterium | reverse complement strand
AGCTCTCGCAGGCGCGCGACACCTTGCGGGGCGTAATGACCGTCGCGCGCCGAGAGGCAGCGGCGCGACACGGGGCTGGCCCCGTGCGCGACCGCGATTCCCGGGACGGGTAACCCCGAAGGACCCCCATCAGCACACATCGCGGGGCGTACGGCAGCTCCTGAACCCCTGAGCGAAGCGAAGGGCCCCAGGGCGAATCCTCACGCAGGCGGGCGAATTTTCATTCGCCCTTACGGATCGGGGGACGGGCAACGACATGGAAGAGATTGAAATGTTCTATTTGTGCCCAGGGGCGGGATTGAACCACCGACACGCGGATTTTCAGTCCGCTGCTCTACCGGCTGAGCTACCTGGGCTGCTCAAAAAAGCGGAGTGATTCTTGACCACCGAACGTTTCTTGTCAAGTCGATTTGTTCAAAATCGACCGTTGAACCTCAATCCCGTCGGGTGTAAAATAATCAGCCTTTGAAGCCGCGGGGAGTGGCGCAGTCCGGTAGCGCGCTTGCTTTGGGAGCAAGATGTCGCAGGTTCGAATCCTGTCTCCCCGACCTGATTGACCGCATCGCTTGACGTTGAAGTTACCGCGGTCAATAATCTTCCCGATGACCTTGAACGTGTCGGGAACCGAATCATCGGGATTCGCGCCTGGGGCGCGGCCCGCATTGCATCCGGAGGGAAATCATGGCACCAGCAGCCGCCGACGGGGAACTGAAAAGACTGACAAAGAAGCAGATCGCCGAGCTCAAGACCGAACTCCTGGCCAAGCGCAAGGCGTTGATCGTCCAGGCCCGCGAGACGATGGCGGTTACCGAGGAGCAGGAAATCCGCGAGCCGGACGAGGTCGATCAGGCATCGTCCGAATACGATCAGTCGTTTGAATACAGGATGCGCGACCGCGAAAAGTTCCTGATGCGCAAGATTGACAAGGCGCTTCAGCGCCTGGAAGAAGGCGAATACGACCTTTGCGAAAGCTGCGGCAATCCGATCGGGTTCAAGCGGCTGATGGCGCGGCCCGAAGCAACGATGTGCATCGCGTGCAAGGAAGAACAGGAACGCCAGGAAAAGCAGTTCCAGAAGAAGCGCCAGCTTCGCGCGACCATCGAGTTCTGATTCCGGGCGCCGGCCCGTCAAGCTTCAAGAAACTTTTCCGCGGACTCAAGCGCGGCACCGGTGTCCCCGGCGGCAAGCGCGATTCCGGATTCCCGTCGAAGCCACGTAAGCTGGCGTTTAGCGTAATTCCGATGGCCCTGGGCGATCTCGCCGGACATCGCGTCAAGGTAGATGAGCCCGTCAAGGAAGCGGATTACCGGCTCGAAACTGGACGACTTCAACGGACGGCAATCCCGGGAAAATCCCATTTCCAGGACGGCGCGGACTTCATCGACCAGCCCCCGTGACACCATCTTCGCAAGACGCTGGTTTATCCGGTCGTACAGCACTTCCCTGTCAACGCACAGCCTGATCTTCAGGACGTCGGCTTCGATTGCCGGTACCGGCTTGCGGCGATGGAATTCGGACAGGGCGACGCCGGTTGTCCGCCAGACCTCCAGCGCGCGTCCGATGCGCTGGGAATCGGCCGGTTCAAGGCGCGATGCGGTCAAGGGATCAATCGACGCAAGTTCGGCATGCATCGCGACACTGCCCCTGGCGCCGATGTCGGCCGCGACCGAGCGCCTGGCTTCGGCCGATGCCGCGGGGATTTCCGACAGGCCTTCGAAAAGGGCCCTGACCCAGAAGAAGGTGCCGCCCACGACGATCGGGATCAGTCCTTCGTCCGCAATCGCCCGGATGCGGGTCGCTGCCTCGCGTGCCCATGTTCCTGCGTCGCATTCGTCATCCGGCATGCGGTACTCGAAAAGATGATGTCGGACGGCGGCGTACATGGACGCGTCGGGCGCGGCCGTACCGATCGGCAGGTACCGATAGACCTGCATCGAATCGGAATTGACAATCTGGCCGCCAAGCCTGACGGCAAGCTCGACCGCCATGTCGGACTTTCCCGACGCGGTCGGACCCATGATGCAGATCACCCGTGGTTTCGTTGACAACGGTTCACCTGTCGAATTGTTTAAGCAGTTCGGCAAGCGGCGTGACGACGACCGCCTGACGACCGTGCGGACAGTACGATGACAGCGCCTGGTCGGCCATCGACGCAAGCAGCGCGGCCGCTTCAGGTGGGGACAGGGGATCCCCGGCGCGAACCGATGCATGACACGCGACCGTCGAGACGATCTTGCGCAGCAGGGCGTCGCCGGCAACGGCCGGGCCCTCGGATGCCGCATGCACGCCCTGGCGCACGATTTCCGCGACCGAACGGCCCTTCAGGATGGCCGGGACGGCCCGCACGGCGACCGAATCGCCGGAATAAGGCTCCAGGTCGAACCCCAGCCGATGCAACGCCGCCAATGCGACATCGAAACGTTCCATGTCCGCCGCGTCCAGCCTGACGATCTCCGGAAAGACCAGGACGTCGGATGGAACCTCGCCCGCCTCCAGCAGGTTCCACAGATGGTTGAAGTTGACACGCTCGTGGGCCGCGTGCTGATCAATCAGCACAAGATTTCCGGCCTGCTCGCACACAAGGACGGTGTTGCCGATCTGGCCCAGGTATCGTGGGGCCGAACGGCCTTCCGGCGCCAATCCGGGAATCGGCAGAACGGCTTGATCCGGCGTGCCGGCGATACCGTCCCTGGGTCCGAACGATTCCGGCCGGGCGGCAAAAACGGGTGGCCATTCCCGGAAGGATTCCGAACCACCGGATGCATGCGCCGCCTGTCCCGGGGCAATCCAGGGAGTCGATTCGATGACCGCGACCATTGCTTCATATACAAGCGCCTGCACCTCCCGTGGACGACGGAATCGAACCTCGTGCTTCTGGGGATGCACGTTCACATCGACCTCGGACGGCGCAAGCGTGATCGCGACAACGGCGACCGGGAACCTGCCGGCAGGCAGCAGCGAGGAATATGCGCCGACAACCACCCGCCGGATGGCGACGTCAACCACGGGACGCCCGTTTACAAGAATCACCGTCCTGCTGGCATCGCCGCGGGCCGCGTCAGGTGCTGAAAGAACTCCTTCAACGGCGGCATCACCGGTCTGCCTGGCAAAGGGATACATGCCGCCCTGGGCCCCAAGGACCATGGACGCACGGTCGCGAAGCGACTGGCAGGCTGGAAAATCGAGCACGGTCCTTGTACCCGACCGGTGGACGAAATGCAGCGCCGGGTTTGAGAGCGCGGCCTTCCTGACCGTGTCGGCCACCGCCATCGAGCGGGCCGATTCGGCCTTCTGGAACTTCAGTCGGGCCGGAACGTTGTAAAAAAGATCCCTGACCTCGATACAGGTGCCGACGGGACACGCGCACGGGCGCGAAACGACCTGGCCGTCGACTGCTTCAACCTGGGTGCCGGCATCGTCCCCCGAAAGCCTGGTACGCATCGTGAACCTGGAAACCGACGCGATGGATGGAAGGGCCTCGCCACGGAAGCCAAGCGTCGCAATCGACATCAGGTCTTCCATTGAACGAATCTTCGACGTCGCGTGGCGGCCCATGGCGGCCAGGGCGTCCTGTGGCGACATCCCGCATCCGTCGTCGATCACCCGGACAAGCCCCAGGCCGCCGGCCTCAATCTCCACGGCCACACGGCGGGCGCCCGCGTCGATCGAATTTTCAACCAGCTCCTTTACAACCGACGCGGGATTTTCCACGACCTCGCCGGCCGCAATCTGGTTAATCAGGAAATCGGGAAGTACCTGCACGAATCTGTCGGGCATCTGTCACCACTCAATCGGGCCCGATGAAATTATGGCAATGCGACACGGACGTCAACCGCCTGCGGTGCCGCGCCCGGTAGGGTGGATGACATTTCGCACGCACAACCGGCACCCTTTCGATGTATGATTCGGCGAAATCTTCGACCACGCCCGGAACAGGAGATACCGTGATTCCAGGAGACAAGCCGCCACCCCATTCGCCCGAAGTCGAGGCCGCGCTTATCGGTGCCGCGCTGGTCAACCAGCAGGCATTTCCACTGATTGCCGAGCAGGTGGCTGCCGAGGAATTTTACGACTCCAGGCACCAGCGCATCTTCGAGGCCATGTCGAAGCTGTTTACGGCAACCGTGGTGATCGACCCGGTGACCGTGGCAAACAGCCTGAAGGAATCCCGCAACCTCGAGGCCGCCGGCGGCACCGAGTACCTGGCCGCCCTGGTTTCCCTGTCGGTTCCACTGGACGGATGCGAACACTACGCAAGGATTGTCAGGACTTCCGCGGCACTGCGCCGAATGATTTTCACCGCGGCCGAAATTACTGCCGAGGCGTATAACGGCGGCTACGAACCGGAAGAATTCCTGTCCATGGCCGAGGAAAAGCTGCTGAAAGCGGGCGAGAAGCGCATATCGAAGCAGGTTGTGCGCGTCGGCGAGATGTTTCCCGAGGCTCTTCGTCAAATCGAAATCAGGCGGGCCAACCACACCATGGCCGTCGGAATTTCGTCCGGTTACAAATCCCTGGACGGCCTGCTGACCGGATTCCACAATTCGGACTTAATCATCCTGGCCGCGCGTCCCGCCATGGGCAAGACGTCCTTCGCCCTGAACCTGGCGCTTAACGCCGCTTTCAACCAGAACAAGGCTGTCCTGTTCGTGTCCCTGGAAATGGGCATGAGCCAGATCGTTGACCGAATCCTGTGCGTCAAGACCGGCGTCGATTCCAAGCGCCTGCGGAGGGCCCAGTTCCTGGCCGCGCCCGACCTGAACCTGATCCGCAAGGCGACCGTCGATATGGATCAGACGCCGCTTTATATCGACGACACCGCGAAAATCGGAATGCTGGAACTTCGGGCAAAGGCCCGGCGCCTGAAGGCGATGGGCCAGCTTGACATGATCATGGTCGATTACCTTCAACTGATGGATCCGTCGGACAAGCGGGTCAGCCGTGAACAGCAGATTTCGGAAATCAGCCGTAACCTGAAGGCCATGGCGAAGGAAATGAACATCCCCGTCATGGCGCTGTCGCAGCTTTCCCGCGCCCCGGAAACACGACCGGGGGACAAGCGGCCGATGCTGTCGGACCTGCGCGAATCCGGCGCAATCGAGCAGGACGCCGACGTCGTCATGTTCCTTTACCGTCCCGAGTACTACAAGCGCCAGATAAAAAGCGAAAAATCGGTAAGACGTGGCAAGCCGGAAGAAACCGATGTCGCCACCGAGGATCAGAACATCACAAACCTGCTGGAAGTGATGGTTGAAAAACACCGAAACGGCCCGACCGGGGTCGCCAAGCTGTGCTTCATTCCCGAATCGATGTCGATTACGGACTGGACCGAGATCAACCCCGGGGACTACGGCGTGCGCTGAATCGATGACTAATCGGGATACTGCTGACGCATCGGGCGGCGTGAACGGCCGGAACGCTCGGTAATGGCCTTCACCATTGAATCGACGTCCGAAACGACGATGTCCGCACCCTTGTCCTTCAAGGCCGCGGAAATCTTCGGGTCATCGCCAAACGCAATCCCGATAAGCGTCATCCCGTATCGTTCCTTCAGGGAAGCCAGGTTCCTGCCTTCGACAGAGCAATCCCCGACCCACCCGATTCGCAGCACCGTTTCCAGCGCCTCCTGGGCCCTGGTCCGCTCGATCGCGTCCGCGACCCTGGTGCTGTAATCGGCCGCCTCGGCGCCACCGACCCCGAGGCTGCGGATCCAGACGACCTCCTCCGGATCGGCCATTCCCATGCCCATCGCGTCGGCGCTTACCACCACATCGACCGACCTTGCGATCCCGATGTTGTTCAGAACCCACTGGGCCTCGGACTGGTCACGCGAAGTGACGACCGCCACCGGACACTGACGGCGGATCATCTCGAAGTCCTGGGGATCGATGTATCCCTTTTCCCTGCGGATGCAAGCCTTGTCGGTGATGTACCGCCTTTCGACGCCGTACTCCTTCAGGAACAGTTCGTTTTCCAGATAGACTTCGGCGAAGATGCGCTTGACCAGGTTGTCCATCATGATGTGGCCTTCGGCCAGGACCAGCCACTGGTTCTTCAATGAACGCTGCCTGTTCAAGCCCTTTATGGCACCGCCCTTCGCGCGGAGAATTTTCGAAAACTCCTGGACGTTGCAGAGCTTCGAAAGCTCGCCAAGGCTGATGTTGACTTTGCCGGAATTCTTGACGGCATCCAGCAGATCGCGACCGTCGTAATCGCGGAAGTCATCCTCGCGAAGATCGATGGGAAGCACGTGGGCGGCAAAAGCCAGCAGCGCGTGGAATACGTCCGGCGGTTCCTCGAACTGCTGACGCGAAACGAATTCGGACACCTGTGGAATGGAATAGACCGGGCCGCCTTCGGGGCGCAGACCGACAATCATCGTCAGGTAAGCATCCACGGCCCTGCTGACTGCCGAACCGAGAGCATCGCTCCGATCGACCAGCGCGTCCTCCATGTCGAACACGACCAGGTCAAAATTCGTCAAATTCTGCATCATCACCTTCCCGCGCCCCGGCCGGACGCGACAAATTCTACTTCACGCCCGCCGGCACCCGGGCAGTCCCACCGAAAACCGGGACCACTCCCGGACAGGACCTTCCCTGGGGACATATCATGCCGGGAAAGTTCGGTTCGATACGCGAAAACTGGATTCCAGGCGCAGCCTGCAGTTCGGACGCCACATCGACAAGCATCATCGCGGGCGGGTCGCCGGCCGTCAGGAATATTTCGGCGACTTCCACGTGACCGGCCCCGACCGCCCCCATGTCCTGGAATGCCATGGCAAGGCTGGACGAAAATCCCCTTTCGGCGTCCCATGCGGCGAAATATCCGACCGAGCCAGGACCGATGGGCGATACCCCGGCAGAAAGATTGTCCGAGGCAAGTCCGGCCGCGGGATTCGGGAAAATGGAAGCCCCGGCGGGAGTCAGGAACACCCTGACCGTGCGATCCGTGGACAGCATCCCGGTGGAACCGGCAACCATGATCGGGTTCGTGGTTCCCGGGGCGCCTGGCGTTGCGATCCTGAAATCGGAATACCCGGCTGCGGCGAGTGCCCGAAGCGCCTCAACCATCGTTCCGGCTGTTGCATCGGAATCGACCGCAATCAGTATCGAACGGCCGACACGATCGCCCATGCCTGTTCCCACCAGCGTCGGATAGACACCCTTTTCGAGCTTCCCTGTAAGCTCATGCAGAGCCTTCAGGCGTTCAGCCAACGTCGCCACCGACACGTCGCCCGCGGCATCATCCGGCTTGCCAGGCCGCCATGTCGCATCACCCGAGACAACCGTCATGAAAGCCTTGTCCCACTGAAGGACGGGGCGCAGGTAAACAGCCACGCCATCCTTCATGATCCTGGCGACTTCAAGCGGGGTGTATCCGGCCCCGATTGCGGAAACCGGCGTGCCCTTGCGCGGCTCGGCATCGACGACAAGGGGCAGGTCATAAAGTCGGCGTGCAAGACCCTTTTCCATCCTGGACGCGACGTTGGTCCAGGCCAGTTCATGAAGCCCGCCGTGCTTGCGTCCTTCGGAAATCCAGCGCGAAATCCGGGCCAGGTTGGCCGGGAACAGCGTCTGCATCAGGTCGGTGGTGGGCGGACTGGGCCACCCGGGAAGCCTTTCCAGCAGGACTCGCCCACGCTCGGTCGGCAGCGACGACGCGGCGGCGATAAGCGCGTTCGAAAGCGGCAGGGCCAGACACAGCCTGACGCTCTCGGCAAGCTCGTGCGTCCCGGCATCCGCCATGTCGATAAGGTCCTGCAACTGCTTGCCCCCACCCACGCCAAGGGCGGCCGTAAGGTGCACGTGATACCTGAACCACTCGTCGGAAACCATTTCAGCGGCGCCCGACAGGCTGGCCAGCATGAACCCGATCATGTTCTTTTCGCCGGCCACGACGTCGGCATCAAGCATGGCCGATGCCCCATGTATCGCGCCGTTGGCGGAAAGCCCAATAAGCTCAAGACCTTCCCTGATCATCAGGACGGCGCCTTCCTGGCCGTGCTGCTTCCATGACCTGGTCAGCGAAAGCATCGCGATTGAATATCCGGCAGAACCGGGCGGCTCGGAAAGCCCCTTCACCACGTCTTCCCACGGAACGGTCTCGCGATCCCTCGAACGCCGTTCGGAACACGCCGTAAGGGACACGGCCAGCAGCATCGTCAATGCAACAATCTTCAGGGTTCTTAAATCTGCCGCCACTGTGAACCTCGCCAAAAAGTCCGATCCGCGCTGAGTATATCCAATGATTGGATCCGTCGTCCATGCCGACCGGTCACGAACCTGGATCACTTCTGCAACTGTCATGCATCAAAAAACGGCACAAAGCGGGGAAATCAGAAATCCATGATTTCCTTTTCCTTGCGGGTGGCGATGTCGTCAACGGACTTGATCTGCTTGTCGGTTTCCTTGTCGATTCGCTCCTGGGCCCGCTTCTTCTCGTCTTCCGGCAGATTCTCAATCTTGTCGAGTTCGGCACGGCCATCCCTTCGGGCATTCCTGACCGCGATCTTGGTTTCCTCGCACATCTTCTTGACCTGCTTGACCAGGTCCTTGCGGCGCTCGGTCGTCAGCGGCGGAATCGGCAGGCGCACGACATCGCCGTCATTGTTCGGCGAAAGCCCCAGATCCGCGTTGATAACGGCCTTCTCGATGTACGAAATCAACTTCTTGTCCCACGGCTTGACCACGATCAGCCTGGGATCCGGCACCGACAGCGCAGCGACCTGCGACAGCGGCGTCGGCACGCCGTAGTACTCGACCTTCAGGCCTTCAAGCAACGCAAGATTCGCGCGCCCGGTCCTGACCCTGGAAAGATCCCTTTCGTAATTGGCGATCGCCTTCAGGAAAGCCTCGTCTAGATTGTCAAAAACCTGGTCAGTCATCATCACCCTCCATGCGAAACAATCGTTCCGACCGTATCGTCAATCACGGCCCGCTCAAGATTGCCGGGCTCGAGTATGGAAAACACCAGCAGCGGCAGGCCGTTTTCGGCACACAGGGTGGCCGCGGCCATGTCTATCACTCCCAGACCGTCGTCCAGAACCTGGCGAAAAGATAATTTATCATATCTGACCGCGTCAACATTTCGCGCCGGATCGGCCGAATATACTCCATCGACCTTCGTTGCCTTCATCATCACGTCGCACCCCGTCTCCAGGGCCCGCAGGGCGGCGCCAGTGTCGGTCGAAAAGTAGGGATGTCCAGTTCCGGCGCAGAAGATGACGACCGTGCCGTCGGAAAGAAGGCTGTCCGCCCTTGCCCTTACAAAGGTCTCGGCGACCCTCGGCATTTCGATCGCGGTCATCACTGCCGACGGACACCCCTGGCGCTTCAGGGCGTCCGAGAAGATAAGCGCGTTCATCACCGTCGCCAGCATGCCGACCTGATCGGCGGTCGGCCGATCGAAGTTACGCCCGAGCGTCGAAATTCCCCTGAAAAAATTCCCGCCCCCAATGACCATGCCGACCTGAACGCCCATCTGGCGTACCCTGGCCACCTCACCTGCAATGCGGTCAACGGTCGCCGGATCGATGCCCCCGGAACCCGGCCCCTGCAGCACCTCGCCGGAAAGCTTCAACAGAACCCGTCTGAACCTGCAAGTGCAGTTTGAACCAACGGCATTTTCGTACGTCACTGGAACCTCCGGCATTTTCTTGAAACGCGGATTCTTATGCTGGCGGGGATTATAACCGGGAAAGATCGAAATGGCCTAGAGTCCTTCACCCAGTTCGAAACGCATGAACCGGCGGACGCGGATGTTTTCGCCACAGCGGCCGACGACTTCGGTCAACAGATCCTTGACCTTCTTCGAATCGTCGCGGATATAGGGCTGCTCGAGCAGGCAGACTTCCGTGAACCACTTGGCCATCTTTCCTTCGATGATCTTCGCCTTCACTTCCTCGGGCTTCTTCACGTCTTCCATCTGGCCCATGAAGATGTCCTTCTGGGCGGCCATGTCGGCCTCGGGAATGTCTTCCGGCTTCAGATACTTCGGGTTCATGGACGTGATCTGGAGCATCACTTCCTTCACGAAATCCTGGAAACCTTCCGATCTTGCGACGAAGTCGGTTTCACTGTTGATTTCCACCAGAACGCCGATGCGGCCGTCGCCGTGGATATAGCTGGCGATCTTGCCGTCCTTCGCCTCGCGGCTCATCTTCTTCACGACCGCCGCCTGGTTGCGCTTCTTAAGGTATTCGATGGCGCCGTTCATGTCGCCATTGGAAGATTCAAGCGCGTTCTTGCAATCAAGAATGCCGGCGCCGGTCATTTCACGGAGTTCCTTCACAAGCTTGCTGTCGATAGCCATAAGAACTTCTCCTTGTATTTTGGGGCCCAAAAAGGCCATTCATCGGAACGTGACTGGATCACTCGTCCGCGGTCGGGGCGGCTTCCGGCTCCTCGGCCTTGTGCGCGCCGCGGAAGACGATTTCCGGACCCTTTTCATCGACGGAAGGAACCGAACCCCACTCCTGGCCGCCGGTCTTGCGATGCTGCGCGCCTTCGATGCAGGAATCGGCGAAGCTCTTCATGATGAGCTTGATCGACCTTATGGCGTCGTCGTTGCCCGGGATGACGTACGAAACGTTGTCCGGGTCGCAGTTCGTGTCAACAAGGGCGACCACCGGGATGCCGATGCGGTTGGCTTCACGAATCGCGATCTTCTCGCGGTTCGGATCGAAAACGACCATCGCGCCGGGGGTTGCCTTCAACTGGCGCAGACCGCGCAGGTTCTTCAGCATCCTGGCCTGTTCCTTTTCCAGCCTGACGACTTCCTTCTTCTGAAGGCGTTCAACCGATCCCTCGGCCAGCAGCTTGTCGATTTCGTCGATGCGATCCAGCGACTTGCGCAGGGTGACGAAATTGGTGAGCGTGCCGCCCAGCCAGCGGTTGGTGACGTACGGCATGCGGCAGCGGCGGCATTCTTCCTCGACCACCGACTGAGCCTGGGCCTTCGTTCCGACGAACATTACGGTCTCGCCTTCCGCGGCCGTGCGGCCAAGGAAGTTCAGCGCGTCGTTAAGCAGCCGGGCCGTCTGCTGAAGGTCGATGATGTGGATGCCGTTCCTGGCGCCGAAGATGTACTGCTTCATCTTCGGGTTCCAGCGATTTGTCCTGTGACCGAAATGGACGCCGGCTTCGAGAAGGGACCTGATGGATACCTTGGGCATTGGAACCTCCGTTTATGCCTCCATCCCGGCTCTGTCGGCACGCGGCCGCCACGGGGTCTGCCAGGATGTGTGAATTTCCCGCCGGCACAATGCGCGACGGGATGGCCAACCGGTACAGAACCGGAAGGGGCCGGATGTTTACCACAATCCGTTTTGAAATTCAACAACCTGTGTTCGCAGAACTAAAGAAAAAGCTGCCGGGCGAAGTGAAGGATTCTTTCGCGTTCCTGGTACGTTGCTATTGCGGTTCTGATGCGATCGCGCAGTTCGCGGGTGCGTTCGACCGACTTCTTCGCGAACGCCGCCCGCCCCTCTTCCGACAGGCCCTTCAGGTATCGGGCGGTATCGCGCCTGGCGTCCATCAGGGATTTCATGTTCATGGTCACGTATTCCTGCAGCCCCGCGACGGCCTTGTCCGTGTCCCCGGGGTGCTTGGCAAGAATGTCCGCAAGGCCCTGCAGGTGCGTAACCTGGGCGTCGATTATGCGCGCCTCCGGGCCGCCGCATGAAACCAGCCCGGAAACAATAACGATTGCGGTAATGATGTTAAGTGCGAAAGGGGGGACTTGAACCCCCACAGCCTTGCGACTACTAGAACCTGAATCTAGCGCGTCTGCCAATTCCGCCACTTTCGCAGCAATCAAAGCGGGAAGCATTTTATTTCCATCCTCGACGGTTGTCAACAGGTTCCTTGATGCCGATCCGCGTCCGACCTGTGCCACGACACGAACCATCATCGACCGCGGTACGATACTGGAATTCCCCTGGCCTTCAGCGCCAGCCTTGATGCGGCGAACAACAGGCTCGACATGCGGTTCAGCACCGCCAGTTCCCATCCGATCGCTGCGCCGTCGCCCAGGACGCCGAAAAGTTCAACAACCTCCCTTTCGGCCCTGCGGCAGACAGCCCGCGCAACGTGCAGAAGCGCTTCCGACCTGGATGAACCCGGGATTACGAACCCCGAGACAGGGCCGGCCGCCCGTTCCATTTCAACGGCAAGCTGCTCGATGCCGGCCTGGATCTGCGGGGCTTCAGGACATTCCCGTCCCGGCGCGGCGAGAGATGCGGCAAGAAGCCAGCATGCGTTCTGGACGGTCTCAAGCGAACGAACCGCCAGATCAC
>JAKPTZ010000096.1 GCA_029555025.1 Deltaproteobacteria bacterium | reverse complement strand
GCGCGCCGAGAGGCAGCGGCGCGACACGGGGCTGGCCCCGTGCGCGACCGCGATTCCCGGGACGGGTAACCCCGAAGGCCCCCCAGTGGCAAGGAACAAGTGGCGTACGGCAGCTCCTCGTCCCCTGAGCGAAGCGAAGGGCCCACGGGCGAATCTTCACGCAGGCGGGCGAATTTTCATTCGCCCTTACGGATCTGGGGGCGGATCGCATCTGCCCGGCGGGCGAATTTTCATTCGCCCCGGGTGGGGCCAAGTTTCTGGACACGGGTGTTGACGCCAAGCCAGATCTCGGTGTCGTGAAGGCAGCGGCGGTCATCGGTTTCGGGATAATCGACATTGAAGTGAAGGCCACGGGTTTCCTGGCGACTCAGGGCGCTGCGGACGATCAGGTTTGCGACTCCCGCGATGTTGCGAAGTTCGACCAGATCCGGTGTAAGCGGCGACTGAAGGTAATAGTCCCGGATCTCGCGACTGACCAGGTCAAGCCGGCGGCGGGCCGCATTCAGGCGGCGGTTTGAACGGACAATCCCGACATAGTTCCACATCAGGCGGCGAACCTCGTCCCAGTCCTGGGTGACCATGACGTTTTCGACATTCGATGAAACAGCGGTGTCGCGCATCCAGGACGGCGGATCGGGAGCGTCGTCGGGGGTACGCACCCTGTCTGGGCATTCCATCACTGCGGCCGCGGCCCGACGGCCGAAAACGACGGCCTCGAGCAACGAATTCGATGCCAACCTGTTCGCTCCGTGCAGACCGGTGCAGGCGACCTCGCCAACGGCGAAAAGACCAGGGATGGATGTCCTTCCGTCCAGATCCGTCCGCACGCCGCCGCACATGTAATGGGCCGCCGGCACGACTGGAACCGGTTCCGTGGGCAAATCGTAGCCGAACGTTCGGCAGGTGGCCGTCAGGTTCGGGAATCGATTCTCGATGTAATCCGGTGAACGCGCCGTCATGTCCAGAAGCACGTGATCATGTCCGGACATCTTCATTTCGTGGTCGATGGCACGGGCAACAATGTCTCGTGGAGCCAGTTCCTTCAAGGGATGGTAATCGTGCATGAACGGCGTGCCGTCAACGCGGCGCAGTATGCCGCCCTCGCCCCGAAGGGCCTCCGACAGAAGAAATGACTTGGCCCTTGGATGGTAAAGACAGGTCGGATGGAACTGGAAGAACTCCATGTTCGAGATGCGGGCGCCCGCGCGAAAGGCCATCGCGACCCCGTCACCGGTGGCAACGTCGGGATTGCTGGTGTAAAGATAAACCTTTCCCGCGCCACCGGTGGCCAGCACGATGCAGTCGGCGGTCACGGTCAGCAGACGGCCCCTGTCCCGATCAAGCATGAAGGCGCCACCAACGCGCCTGGTGCCCGACGCGTCCTCCCGAAGCCACAGATCGACGCCCATGGTGTTCTCAAGGAAGGTGATGTTCGGAATCGACCGGGCCCGTTCAAGCAACGCCCGCTGAATCTCGATCCCCGTGATGTCGCCCGCGTGGAAAACCCTTCTACGGCTGTGGCCACCTTCCTTTGTCAAGTCGAAACGACCATGGTCTTCCGTGAACCGAACCCCGGAATCGATCAGCCACTCGATGCCTGATGGTGCGGAACGAACCACGAGATCGACTGTTTCGGGATGACACAGACCAGCGCCGGCAGTGATCGTGTCGGCCGCATGCATGTCGAACGAATCGTCCGAATCCATTACACCGGCAACGCCACCCTGGGCATACCTGGTGTTCGACTCGTTCGCATCGCGCTTCGTGGCGATCACGACTTCCATCGTCCGGGACGCATCGATAGCGAACGCCAGTCCGCCAATCCCGCTTCCAAGGACAAGACAGTCCGTCTTCATCTGGGCTATAACCTCGAAAGCATCTCGCGAGCCTCGGCGCAGTCAGGCTGCTCGGTCAGCAGCCTGTTGACGAACTGCCTGGCCTTCTTAAGGTCGCCGCGGTTTTCGTTGATGCGGGCAAGGGAAAGCAGGATCTCTTTCTTCTGATCCAGCGGCAGCGAATCAATGCGAAGCAGCATCGGCTGCATCACGCGAAGCGCCTTCTCCATGTCGTTATGACGGATGTGGAGCCTGCCCAGCGCAAGGGCGTTGTCGATGTTCGCGGCATCATGTTCGTGACAGATCCGATAGAAATCGACGGCCCTGCGCCCGTCGCCGGACGCTTCAAGAATGCGGCCAAGCGCGTTGGCGTAAGGCGGAAGTTCCTTCAGAAGGCGCTTTGCTTCCAGGTAGTTCACCAACCATTCCAGGTAAGGAACCGCCTCGGAATCGCGGCCGTTCTTCAGGAAGAAATCGACCAGCGCCGTCACGGTTCGCGGGTCGTCGCGCCGATAACCGTAAGCCTTCAGCGCGTACTCCAGGAACTTCTCGCCATCGGACAGATGGTTCAGGTAAATCTCGGCCATGTCCATGCTTACGGCAGCGCGCTCCTCGTCGGTTCCGGCCGCGGCCAGTTCAAGATCAAGACATTCGGCCAGTTTGGAGTACTCGCCATCTTCCAGGTATGACGCCTTCAGGAACTTGCGCACCGCCGGGTGCTCGGGATCAAGGGCGGCCGCCTGGCGTATGTACTCGGCCGCGACATCGCCTTCCCCGCCGGCGCGAACAAGCAGCCTCGCCGTTCCAAGCAGTCCGTCGATCCTGAACTTCGCCGGCACATCCGGTTCCGCAAGCTGCTTGAACAGTTCAAGGGCCTCTGAATCCTGCTGGCGGGACTCGGCCATTTCCGCAAGCAGCAGGATCGATTCGTGGTGATCCGGCCGAATCTGCAGAATTTCCCGCGAAATGATGGCTGCAAGCCCCTGGTCGCCGACCTGCTCGACCGCAATCTGAACCGCGGTGACCAGAGCCTGCATCCTCGCGGCCTCGTCGGTTTCGATAGCCGCACGGGCTCGAACCACGCCGATCAGTGACGTCCAGTCTTCAGTCTTGAAGTAAAGACGCATTAAATCGTCAATCACTTCACGATTTTCCGGCTCGACAGACCACGCCCTTCTAACCAGCGAAATGGCCATCGGCACGTTGTCCAGTTCGATTTCGGAAATCTGGGCCGCCTTCATCGCGCACCGAACCTTTTCGGCTGCTTCGGCCTTCGAATCAAGAACGTTCGACAGAAGCCGGACAAGGGCCTGGAAGTCACCGAGTTCCTCATAGACTTCTTCCAGGCGCTGCCTGCCGGCCAGATTGCCGGGATCGTCCGCGATAACGCGTTCCAGGGTCGCCATCGCCGCCTTCAGGTCGCCAAGTTGATCCTTCTGAAGCGCCGCAACCTCCAGCAGACCGGAAATCCTGGCCTTGGGGGTCCTGGCCGCGATCGACACGCGCTCGATAGTGTCTATCTGGCCCTTCACGTCGCCAAGATTGGCATATATGGCCCGCAGCCTGTTCAACAGGTTCAAGTCGCCAGGTTCCAGGACGACCGCTTCCTCGAACGACTCGGCCGCCTGCTTCAACTCGCCCGAGCCTTCAAGGATTCCACCAAGACGCAGCAGGGTTGAAACCCTCTCTTCCTGGGACAGGTTCAAGCGCAGTTTGTGACGCAGCATGGCCATCAGGTCAGTCTGCCGACCTGCATCCTTGAAGGTCGCGTCCAGAGCGTCAAGCGCCGTCCTGTTGGCCGGATCAATTTCAAGCACGCGGCGCAACGCCGCCTCGGTCTGGCCCTGATCATCAAAACCGGTCCGGCCGGCCAGCGCAACGGCGTCAAGCAGCAACTTCTTTTCCAGATCAGGCCATGATGCGGCCTGGGCCGCACGCTTCAATATGGCCCACGCCAGCTTGCCGTTTCCATTCCTTCCGGCCGTCTCGAGCACGTCGGCAAGCACCTTGTCGCTGGACGGATCCAGGGCCAGTGCCGCGCCAAGATGCACAAGCTGCAATTCGCTGTTGCCCAGGGAGCCGGCCGCCCCGGCGGCCTCGCAATGAAGCTCGATGAGTTCCGCTGATTCGTGTGAATTCAGAATCTGATTTTCAACTGCGCGCAACAGCTCGGAATCGTTACGAGACTCCCGGAATGCCCGACGAAGCACGTCCATCGCCCTGCGCCCGACGATAGGATCGCTGGTGATGTCCGTCATGAACTTCAGCGCATCCTGGTTCGATGGCTCGCGCTTCAGAACCCTGCGGGCAATATCAAAAGCAGTATCAACGTCCCTGGAATCGTCCATCAACGCCGCGGCCAGCCGAAGCTGCAGAGCCGAATCAACATCGTCTCCCGCAAGCGATATACGCTGCCTCAAAATATCTGCCTGGTCGGCACGGCGCCCAAGACGACCGTAGATCATGTCCAGCATTTCAAGGACTTCCGCGTCCACATCCTGAAGCGCCAGGAACGTCTCCAAATGCGCCGCGGCCCGCTCGAAGTCATCCAGCTTCCCACCGGCCACCGTTCCAGCGAACCGGTGCAGCCGGGCCAGCGCCTCGTCGTCGGCCGCGTTCGCCAGGGCAGCCGCGACCAGGTCGTAAGCCTGCTGCCAGAGCCCCGCGCCTTCCGCCATCGCCTGCAGCCTGGCAAGCACATCGACCTTTCCAGGTGCCTCGGCAAGCGCCTGACCGACAAGCGCGGCGGCTTCGCCGGCCATTCCAGGCAGGGCTGCCTGAACCTCGGCCATCCGCATCAGAATTGCCGCCCGCTCGCTCCCGGTATGCACGGTTCCAAGCTGGCGCCTGAGGACTTCCAGCAGACTCGCGCTTTCCCCGGTTCTTGAAAAGACCTCTTCCAGAATCACCGCCGCATCGACGGAGCACTCGCCCTCGCCGACAAGCGACATAAGCCCCTCGCGGGCCTCGGCAATCTTCGGATCGAAGTCCAGCGCCATCTTGAAGTACGCGATGGCGTCGGCCTGGCGATCAAGCCTGGACATGTAAAGGTCGGCGACCCGCAGGGCCAGTCCGGCCCGCGCCTGGGCGTCCTCGGATGCGTTGCAGCACCCGGCCAGGTGTCTTGCAAGTGCCGGCCAGTCCTCATCGGCTTCGAGCATCTCGCCAAGACGGACGCACGCGAAGCTGTCCCGCGGGTCGATCTTCAGGATCTCCTGCAAGGCATGAACGGCCTGGAAGCGATCATCCAGGCGTGCCTCGAACACCGAGGCCGCCTTCTTCAACGCGGCAAGACGATGCTCATCGGCCTCGACGACGCCCGCCAGCCGCATGTACATGTCGGCCAGCCTGTCGAAGGTTCCAAGAGACACAAGAGTCTTTTCCAGCCGCGCCCAGACTTCCAGATCCTGGGGAAGCGCTTCCTGGAGACTCTCAAGCACCGAGGCTGCATCACCGGGACGCCCCAACCTTGTGGAATAAAGATCCGCGAGTTCCAGCAACAGGGTTCGCCTTGCCCCGGAATCCGTTGTCACGTCGGCCCGATGCTGCAGCCAGACCGCCAGTTCAGGATAGTTGCCGGTCTGACGGGAGACCTGCTCGAGCGCATCGATTGCCGCCATGTTCGACGGATCGATATCCATGATTTTCTTCAGGATTTCGATGGCGCCATCGGGACTTGCAACCTTTTCGCGCTGGACCTCGGCCGCCTTGAAGTAATGCTCGATGCGCTCGGACGCGTCAACGGTCAAGTCACCAAGGTTTTCGTAAAGCAGCGCCAGATCGCCGAACTGACCAAGCCCGATGTAAGCCGCGGCAAGCCTTTCAACCACCAGGCGATCTTCCGGCCGCCGAAGGAAAGCAAGCCGAAGGTAATTTGTGGCGTCTTCCGGCTTCTTCAGGTCAACTTCATAAATTTCAGCAAGTTGCATCGCAACTTCGAAAGCAACTTCACGATCCTGGAAGGCGGCCAGCGTCTTTTCAAGCAGTGCCGCCACCTTGACCATCCGCCCAAGTTTCCGTCCCACCTCGACATAGGTCGCCATGTTCGCCGCATCGGTCGGCACCAGTTCGACCAGACGGCCGAGATCCTCGAACCTGAAATCGTGAAGCCGCAGTTTCTCGTCAAGCTCAATCGACTTCCGCAGGCAGGCTTCCGGCCCCGGCGGAACATCCTTTCTGGAATAGACGAAGCGGTAAAGATCCAGCAGGCGGCGATGCTCGTTGCGTTCGGAAAGCAATGCGGTGAGCTGGTTGAACAGTTCAAGATCCAGGGTTTCCCGATAAATCTTGACCGCAACGTCAAGCGAATGGGCATCCGCGGCCTTTGACTCGATGATTGCCATCGCCGCCGAAACCGCGTCGGATCCGCCGCCCGACGCCAGCGCGCCTTCGGCCACGCTGATCCGCAGCCTGGTCATGCGCCCCTCGTCCCGCTTCTCCGGGGAAAGCCCTTCCCACGCGGCAAGCTCGCACTGCCACAGAATCCGAAGCCCCTCGGTGTCGCCGGCCGCGCCAAGGATTCGGGCCAGGACGTCCAGAGCCGCCCTGTCCAGCGGCCTGATGGCAAGGACTTCGCGGTAGCACTCGGCGGCCAGATCCTGATCGTCAAGACGGTCGGCATCGGCGTAAATCGCGCCGCACTCAAGCCAGGCATCGGCCTTCTCGTCCGGCGTCGAAAGCAGATAGGCGATGTTCAGGCGCTGGATCTCGACGTAATGCCGCCACATTCCGGCTTCCTGCGTCAGATCGATTATCGCCCGGATAACGGCCGGGTCGCTTTCACGCAAGGCCAGAGCCCGGCGCAATATCACGAAGGCATCCTCGGCCTTGCCCGGTATCGTGTTCAGAAGCGCGGCGGCCCGCAGCCGAAGATCGATTACGTCGTCAATCGCGCCGTCCGGCATCAGGTCACACGCCGCATCGACCCTTTCCGAAAGAAGTTCGGGTCTTTCCAGCCTGACAAGCTGATCGAACAGATCCCGCAGGGTTTCCGGTTCCGACGGCCTTTCAAGGAAGGCGTCCGCGAAGGCCTCAACCGCCTCGGCGTTACGATCCAGTTTGACAAGGGTTGTCCCGACGGTCTTCAGCTTCGCGGCCCTCTCGACCGGATCGCCGGTCTGTCCGATCGCGATTCTCAACGTCCGAACCAGCAGTTCGCCGTCCCCTGAACGCTCCGCGGCATCTATCAGCAGACGCGCGGCCTCCGGGGCAGCTTCATGGTCGTCATAGATCGACTCGCACAGCCTGACCGCCGCAGCGTTCGACGGATCATCAAGAAGAACCAGGCGCAGCGCCTCGATCGCGCCATCGGTATCGTTGACATCGATCCGCAGCGATACGGTGGCGGATTCCAGCAGGGCCGCGTTTCGAGCGTTCGAATCAACGGCGGTCGCCACGTCGTGACGCAGGATGTCCATCAGAACCCGGACATTTTCGGTCTTGCGGGCAAGGTCGCGCGCCGCATCCCTTGCCACGGCATCATTTTCATCAACCTTCAGCAAACCGGTGAAGATAGTCAGGGCATCGGCCGGATGACCAAGCCGATCCCGGGTGACTTCGGCGGCGGCCAGCAGGCAGGCCCGGCGCGCCTCGGCATCCGGAAGCAGCCGACCAAGAAGCAGGTGCATTTCAGCCACCGTGTCGAAATCGTCCAGTTCCATCGAAACATCGACAAGGCGCCTGGCCGCATCCTCGGACTCGGCATCAAGCGCATCCTCATCCGGTCTTGCATCGACGACGAACTTCAGGAACCCCGAAGCCGTCAGGGGATCATTGGAGGACGCCGCGATAATGGCGGCCTTCAGGCGAATCGTTCTTCGCCGGGAAAGGTCGTCCGCCAGGACGGCCAGGCGTTCCAGCAACGGAACCCGTTCGGCATCGCTTCCCATTGCCTGAAGCAACTGTTCAAGCGCCTCGATGACCTGGACGTCATCCGGAAACTCAGTCAGCAGCCCGCGATAAATCTGGACAGCGCCAGGCTCGTCGCCGGCGTGATCCTTTGCCAGCGCGGCGGCGGCCATCAAAAGGCGAACGCGGTCGGAACCGGATGCGGATGACGCAAAACGTCCAAGACGCTCGACCGCGCGAACGGCGGCGCCGGCCTTGACGGCGGCGGCAACGAAGGCCTCGGCAAGTTCGGCATCACCTGGCGTGTTGCCAAGCGCCTGGGAAAGCGTGTCGAATCGGCCAACGTGGTCACCGGTCGAATCCTGAAGCGCGGCCAATCTGTTCAGGATTGCAACACGCTGGATTGAATCGTTGCAGAACTCTGCCCGGAGGCGAAGCAGATCCGCGACGGTGCCGGAATCACCCTGCCCTGCCTCAAGGGTATCTATCAAGGTCTCGGCCAGTTCCGGCGCGAAAGACCTGCGATCCGAAATCGATCGATCAAGCACCATTTCCACGGCAAAGGCGACGATGTCGGCGCGGCCCTGGGACTCCTTTATGGCCTGCCTCACGAACCGGGCTGCCTCGGAGGCCATCTTCATATGGGTTCTGAAGACGCCCGCAATCCTGAAGGCCGTCTCGGCCCTCTCTGACTCATATTCCGGACGTTCGATCCTCGCCTGCAACAGCTCGATCAGGTCGCCGTACCTGCCATGTTCAAGAAGCATTTCCTCCAGAAGGCTGTCGGCTTCCGGATCGAAGGTGCGACCCGCCACGTCCCGAAGAGCCGCGACCGCGGTATCGATCCGGCCATTGGCGGCGGCGTACATCGCCTTTTCAATCAGAGTGCTCCTGGCATCGGCGACCGATTGAGCAGCCTGAAGCCTGTCAAAAGCCGAAAGCGCCGAATCGACAGCATCGACCGCGCGGTAAAGCGTCAACATCTCGGCCAGGAAGGACTCATCGACGTCGGTCAGGGCCATGACGCGTTCCATCGCCATGACCGCCTTCCCGGGCTGCCCCAGTTTCCTGCCGTAAAGGTTTCCGAGCGTCCCAAAAAGAAGCGCCTGGATTTCGGGATCCAGTTCAGGAAGGTCTTCCGCGGCCGCCACATCGGGATCAACGACGGACTGGATGGCATCGGCCAGCAGCCTGAATCCATCGACTTCCTGTGCAAGGCCCAGGGCCAGCGAGACATTCTCCTCGGTCGGGAACAGCCTGATCGATGAAGCAAGACGCTCGAAGGCGCCGGACGGATCCCCGAGGTCAGCCGAAAGGATTCCGGCCGCCTGAACAAGCAGGGCCGCCTTTGCATCGTTACGGCCGGCTCTCTCGATCATCGTCTCGATCACGCCGAGCAGACCGGCGGAATCCCCGGTTCTTGCATAGACGGTTCGAAGGATGCTTCCAGCGGTGTCGGTATCCGACCCATCGTCAAAAATCCGCCTGACCAGCGCCAACGCCTTGTCGTTGTCGGCGTCGCAGAGAATGCCGTCAAGGACGGCCAGGGCATCGTCGAACTGCCCGAGCCCGTCGGCAAGCACGGCCGCGAGTTCGATATCCAGGGCGATCCGCTCCCAGTCCTGGGGCGCCAGCAGCCTTTCCTTCCTGATGACGTCGGCAAGTTCCGGGAACCTCTCGAGCCTGTCGTAGGTACGATGAAGCCCGGCCAGCACGGCCCTGTCCGGCTCAGCAGCCAGTTCCGCCGCCCTTGCGAAGGCGGCGGCGGCCTTTTCGTCATCACCGATCAGGTCTTCGTAAAGGGCGCCAAGCCTGACAAGAACAGCCTGCCTGTCGGAATCGAGCTTCAAGGCATCGATGCGCCGGATAAGGACGCCTTCAAGAGCCGTGAAGTCCTGCTGCTGCATCGCTATGGATTCAAGAACATCCAGGGCCTCCAGCGCACCGGGATCAATGGCAAGAACCTTTTCAAAAGTTGTCCTGGCGTCCTCGTGAAAAAGAAGGCGCTCGGCCTGGATGCGGCCCAGAACCATCAGGATCTGCTGACGCCACTTATCATCGGAAGGGGCTGTGACGACGTCCGAAAGCAGCGTGGCGAGCGGCTGCCACAATTCGCCAGCGGTTCCCGAATCGATGGCTTCCGCGACCAGTTTCTGAAGCCCGTCCGAGTCCAGATCCGCCCTGATGCCGTCCGCAAGCGCGTCGAATGCATCGGAAGGCCTTTCGGTATCGCGATAAAGCTTCGAAAGTTTAACGAAATCTTCCTGCCGCGCCGCCGGTTCCGATGCGGTGGCCGTCAGAATCTTCAAGACGCGCTCGGCGCGCTTGAAGTCCTTCTTCTTCATCGCGGTGGAAAGAACCTTGCGGCCGACGGAATCGTCCGCCGGATCGGCCTGGAAAGCCTGCTCCATGAACTCCAGCGCACGCTCGGGCTCCTTCAGGTCGACTTCGCAGGCCCGGGCCAGTATCAGGCACATCTCCTTGCGGAACCCGGGATTCACCCCCTTCTGCGCGTCGAATGAAGTAATCTGGGCAACGAACTTCCTGACGTCGTCCATCTTCCGATAAACGTCGTAGATTTCCTGGAAGCGCCCCTGCTGAAGAAGCATCGCCTCCAGGCGGTCGGTCGCAAGGTCGTCGCTGGGATCAATCGAAAGGATCTTCTGGAAAACAGTTTCCGCGCCGACAGGATCGCCAAGGTGCGTCGCGCGGATTTCGGCCAGCTTGTGCAGAAGCTCAATCCGACGCCGGTCAGGCATCTCGCACTCGACTTCCGAATCCAGGAAAACGGCGTAATCGGCCCATCGCTCCATCCGGTCGAACAGCGCGTGCATGTTTTCGCGCGCCTCCCGAAGGGTCCCGTTCTGCCGGTATGCCTCGCTGTACAACTCAAGCGCTTCATCGAAAAGAAGCAGCTTGTCGCGCGCCATCTCGGCCGCCGAAAGCAGGATCCTTTCCCGCTCGGCGCCCTGAACCATCGCGATTTCCCTCTTCAGCATCGCATAGTGCTTTTCCTGGTTGTGCTTATGACTGTAAATGCTCTTAAGCTTCAGGACGACATCCAGGTTCTCGGGGTCGAGTTCCAGGATCTTTTCCAGGAAAGGTATCGCCTGGGTCTCGTTCGACATCCTGTTGATAACGATTTCGGCGACACGATTGAACAGTTCAAGAAGTTCGACCGGATCCTCGGTCAGCTCAATCTTCTTTTCGAGAACCTTCAACAGATCCGGCCACCGCTCGGACGTCTGGTAACCGCGATCGAGCGTATCCAGCGCCTGGACATTGGTTGGGGAAATGTCGGCGATACGGCTGTAAGCCGCCAGCATGTTTTCCTGGCCCGGCTGCTTTTCCGGGTTCTGATAGACCTCGACAATCCGAAACAGCAAGGCGACCTTCTGATCAACGTCCTCTGCCGGAAGCCGCCGAATACGGTCGTTATACATCTCGACAAGCTGGTGCCATTTCCTGGACTTCTCATACAGACACACCAGCGCCTCGAAGGAATCGAGATTCTCGGGAGCCAGCAAGAGAATCCGCTTGTGAGCCTCGGCCGCGCGATCCAGATTGTTAAGTCGATTTTCGGCGACATCCGCCATCAGCAGGTTCAAGCGAATCCGATCACGGTCGCTGTCAACGACCGACAATTCAAATTGCGCGGTCGCAAACTGCTTCTGCCAATCCGACTTGCGACCGTAATAGCCGATGTAGAATTCCAGCGCCTCGATGTTGCGCGGATCCAGGGCGCGCAGACGACGCCACAGTTTCTCGGCGTCGTCGTCGCGACCCGACAGCCCGAGCAGGCGCCCGAGACTGGTCAGGAGAGGGATTTCCGAAGGAGTCCCGGTCAACGCTCGTCGAACGGTTTCCAGAAAGGCGGCCCCGCGCTCGGACAGCCCCCCTTCTTCAGCAATGGCCACATAACGGTCCAGAGCCTCGCGACTGGTTCTGTCGGCCTCCAGCGCGGCCTCGAGCGCCGTCATCGCGGCTTCCGTACCGCCACCCATGAGATGCAGCGCGGCAAGATCGACAAGGGCGGCAGCCTTGTCGGCATCATGAAGACCGGCCGCGATGCGCGAAATGAACTTGACTGCGCGTTCGGCCACTTCCTGTTCAATCGCCAAACGGATGTAGGCCCCGCGAAGATCGCGATCCTTCGGGGCCCTGTTCAGACCGGCCTCAAGACCGGCAAGGTCGGCCGGGACGGAAACGTCAGCATCCGAGGAACCGGCGTCGCCACTGTCCGCATCCTCCGCGGGCTCGCTGGAAGCGATGCCGTCGGCTTCCCGATCCTCCGGTTCAAACTGAAGCGTCTGCTGGCGCTGAGCGGGGTCGTCCAGATCAGGACTGGAATCGTCGCCGGCATCGACGTTCTTTTCCGGTGAAATCCCGGCATCCTCGGAAATCCCGGCATCTTCCGAAATCCCGACATCCTCCGGAAATACATCCTCCTGCATAACCTGCTCGACTCCATCCGCGGGAGTCGCTTCGGCCGCCATCCGGGCACGACGCGCCGCAAGGGCTTCGCCAAGCGTCGGCCCATAACGACGGTTGTAGTCCGCGTCGCCGCAGCCGGCCAGAAGACGAAGCAGCCGTATCTTCACATCCTCATCAAGCCCCTGGCCGAAAAGGTCGTACACGTCCGCCAGCGCAGCCGGATTCAGACTGAGAATCGCTTCGGCAAGCCTTGCCACCTGCGCCAGGGACTGATCACCGACGTCCTGGTCGAAAAGATCGGCCGCCGCACCGGCAATCCGTGAAACGGAGTTCCTTGCGGTCTTGTCGGCCTCGGCATCGAACGGATTGTCCAACGCCGCCCCAAGCAGCAGGTTCGCGACGACGGCGGCCAGCGAATGAACCATTTCCGGCCCCGACGCCTCGAGCGCCTTTTCGCGAATAAGCGAAAGTGTTTCAATAAGTTCGGCACCGCTCATGTCGGCGCCGCATTCCCGAGCAACCGAAAAATCCGGAGTGTCGGAAAATATGATCTCGAACATCTTGTCCAGGCTGGATGTGCTCATCGGCTGCGATGCTCCTTAGTGCCCTCTGCGGGTCGTACTTTTTTACCCTTTACACGGTATATTGGCAACAGATTATGCACGTACGTACGCGTGCACGGCCGCATTTGACGCGCCGGGGGGCGGCACGACCGCCAACCTCTCCAAATATCCTGTTCACAATCACTCGCGGCCCTTCAACGAACGACCGGATGCTGTTAAATTTGCGATGGCAGACAAGACTGGGTTCCGGTATCCGGAGGCGCCGATGTCCTTTGTTCATCTTCATCTTCATTCGCACTACACCCTGCTGAATTCAACAATCCGGATTACGGATCTGGTCGACAAGGCCGTTTCAAGCGGCGTGCCCGCGGTTGCCCTTACCGACACCATGAACGTGTTCGGCAGCCTGGAACTTGAAAAGAAAATACGGGGAAAGGGTGTCAAACCGATTTACGGCGCCGAACTGCTGATTTCGACCGATCCGGGTGTCGCCCCCTTCAGCCTGGTCGTCCTTTGCAGGAATCGCGAGGGGTTCGCCAATCTGCGCGAAATCCTTTCACGCGCCGCCACGGAATCGCCCCGGGACGATTGTCACTGCACGACTCGCGACATACTGGCATCCCTTTCGAAAGGTCTCATCGGGCTCTCCGGAAGCCTCGGCGGGCAGATTCCCCATGCCATCCTGACTGGCGGTCAGGCCGAACAACTGGCCTCCGAATACGCATCGATTTTCGAACCCGGCTGTTTCTTCCTCGAGTTGCAGGGCAACGATCTCGAGGAGCAGAAGACAGTCAACCGTGAACTGGCAGCGATCGGCCAGCGCATCGGCCTTCCCTGCGTTGCGACGAACAACGTCCATTATCTTGAACGTTCGGATGCCCCGGCACACGCAATCCTCGTCGCGATCGGCCAGCGCAAGCGCCTTTCCTTCGAGTCCCTGGACAACTTCCCGCTGGACTCGTTTCACTTCGCGTCCGAGGCCGACATGCGGCGGGCCTTTTGCTGGATTCCGGAAGCCGTTGACAATACGGTGAAAATTGCCGAAATGATCGAGCCGGACATCCTGTTTTCATCCCAGAAGCACTTCTTTCCGGTCTATCAGCCGCCCGAGGGGATGACGGTCGGCGAGTACCTTACGAAACTGGCGAAGGAAGGCCTCGCGGACAGGCTGGCCAATTCCCGCAAGACCGGCTTCGAAAAGGATCCGGCGGAGTACTGGGCACGACTGGATCGGGAGTTGGAAGTCATCATCGGCCAGCACTTCGACACCTACTATCTGGTTGTATGGGACTTCATCAACTGGAGCCGGCAGAACGACGTCCCGGTCGGCCCTGGACGCGGGTCGGGCGCAGGCTCACTGGTCGCATACTCAATCGGCATAACCGATGTGGATCCCCTGTCGTACGACCTGCTTTTCGAGCGGTTCCTGAACTCGGAGCGCATATCGCCCCCCGACTTCGACATCGACTTCTGCAAGGACGAACGTTCCAGAACCATTGAATACGTCACCAACCGTTACGGGCGCGAACAGGTGTGCCAGATCGTCACCTTCGGCTCGCTGAAGGCGCGGGCGGCAATCAAGGATGCCGCGCGCGTTCTGGGCTTCAGCTTCGATGAAAGCGACGTCCTGACCAAGATGATTCCGGAGGAGCCCGGGATGACCCTTGCCAGGGCGGCCGAGATCGATTCCCGCATCGAGCAGGTGTGCAAGTCCGACGCTCGTTTCGGCCGTCTGTGGGAAGTCGCGCTGAAGCTGGAGGGGCTGGCCAGGCAGACCGGCAAGCATGCCGCCGGCGTGGTCATCGCGGATCGACCGGTCAAGGAATACGCGCCGCTGTACGTCAACGACGACGGCTCAATCGTCACCCAGTACGACATGGCCAACCTGGACACGGTCGGGCTGATCAAGTTCGACTTCCTGGGATTGCTGTCCCTGACGATAATCGCCCACGCACTGAAGAACATCCGGGCACGCAAGGATCCCGGATTCGATC
This sequence comes from Deltaproteobacteria bacterium, assembly GCA_029555025.1. GTDB lineage: Bacteria > Myxococcota_A > UBA9042 > DTJE01 > DTJE01 > JAGOFO01. The sequence continues at coordinate 22,471 of JAKPTZ010000096.1, read as the reverse complement.
TGGGCCGCATTCCGCTTGACGATCGCGCCACTTTCGACCTGCTCTGCAGCGGACGGACGGCCGGAGTCTTCCAGCTTGAAACAAGGGGAATCACGAACCAGGTAAAGCGGCTTCGCCCAGATACCCTCGAAGATATCGTCGCGACTATCGCCCTCTTCCGTCCCGGGCCGCTGCAAAACAAGATGGACGAGGAATTCATTGCGGTAAAGCACGGCCAGAAGAAAGCCCAGTATGCCCACCCGCTGCTCGAACCAATCCTGAAGGACACCTATGGAACCATCCTTTACCAGGAACAGGTGATGCTGATCGCTTCCAGGCTTGGCGGCTTCTCGCTTGGTCAAGCAGACATCCTGCGCAAAGGCATGGGCAAGAAGGATCACGCCGCAATCGAGCGTCAAAAGGATCCATTCATCAAGGGGTGCAGCGAACGCGGGATTCCAACATCGGTTTCACGCGAACTGTTCGAGAAGCTCGAAAAGTTCGGTTCATACGGATTCAACAAAAGCCACAGCGTCGCTTACGCCTACGTTTCGTACCAGATGGCGTACATGAAGACCCACTTCCCGGTGGAATTCATCTGCGCCGTGCTGTACGCGAAGAAGGGCAACCAGTCCGACGTGATGAGGTTCATTTACGAGGCGCAGGAATCCGGGATTCCGGTGCTTCCGCCCGATGTCAACAGGTCCCAGGCCGATTTCACGGTCGAGGACGTCAAGGATCCGGACGGCACGACAAAAGGCGCGATCAGGTTCGGACTGACGGCGGTCAAGGGTGTTGGAACCACCGCAATCGCTCTGGTGCTGAAGGCCCGCGAAGATGGCCCGTTCGAATCCGTGGCGGACTTCCTGGCCAGGATCGACAAGCAGAAGGTCAACCGGAAGGTCGTCGAAAGCCTGATCAAGGCCGGCGCGTTTGACGCCTTCGGGCACACCAGGCGATCGCTTGCCGAAGGAATCAACCAGTTGTTCGACGCTGCGGCCCGCCTGAGCGAGGACCGGGAGTCCGGCCAGGGCGGACTTTTCGACCTGTCGGAAGACACCTCGGTAAAGACGGTTTCCGGGCCACCGCCCCTTCCCGAATGGCCCCAGCGCGAAAAGCTTGCGCTTGAACGCGACGCGCTCGGCTATTACGTCACAGGTCACCCGATACACGAATACAGGGACAGCCTCGCGAAATTCGACGTCCTGCGCCTGAGCGACATGGACGAAACCATGTCGGGCAAAAGCGTCCAGGTCGCCGGCATGGTTCTCACGGTCGAGGAAAAAATTTCCAAGAAGACCGGCGATCCGATGGCCTTCCTGCAGATCGACGACGGAACCGGCCAGCTTGAATGCAGCGTGTTCTCCAAGCACTACCACAAGTGGGAAAGCGTTCGGAACAGCCCCGAACCACTCCTCTTTTCCGGGCGACTCGATGTCGAGACAAACATCGAGACCGAAGAGTCAAGGTATCGCCTGCTGTGCGACGGAATTCAAAGACTGGACGATGCCAGGCGTCTGTTGACGAAGTCGGTCAGGATACATGTCGATGCCTGCGCGGCGCGTTCGCAAACAATCGACGAGATGTACCGCATCGTCAAGAACCACCCAGGCCCCACCCCGATTGAAATCGAGATGGTTCTGCCCGGGACTGGCCGCATGATGATTCGCGCCAATTCCAGATGGGCGGTCGATCCGTCCGAGGAACTTCTGCGCGAGCTGCGCCAGCTTCTGGATGGCCATGAATGCGGCTGCGGGCCGACCCCAATCGAAATCAACTGATTCCGGCGCGGGTCGGGTCGAGGTGCGAATCCTAGTACGAGCCCTTTTCCAGGATCCTGGTGATTTCCTTCGCGTCGGCGGCCTGGCGATCCTTCGTGTGTTTCAGGAAAGCCTTGAAACTGTCCCGTGCCAGCGAGCGCAGTCCCTTGTCCTTGTAGATGAATCCAAGCAGCTTGTGCGCGTCCGCGAACATCCCGGGATTGCGCTTGACCGCGTTGGTAAGGAACTTCTGTGCCGTTTCAGTATCCCCGTCGCGAAGATGGATCCTGCCCATGAAGTAGTTGGCGACCGGATTCAGCGAGTCGCTGGCGAGAACCTGCTTGAAGTATGCCGTCGCATCGTCATACCGCTGCATCTCGAACAGCGATCGCCCGAACTCAACCATGATGTCGCGACGCGATGGAGCCAGGGAAAGAGCCGCCTCGAAATCCTTCATGGCCTGGCCGTACTTCTGGCGGGAAAAGAGTATCCGCCCGCGCATCAGGTACGCTTCGGGATTCTGATCCTCCGGGGCGATCTTCCCGGACTGGTAATCGGTGATAATCAGATCCAGGTGCTTGCGGGCTTCCACGTCGGAATCGACGCTACCCAGCGCGATGTAGGCCGCCGAGGCCGCCAGCCGGTATTCATGCCTCGAGAAATCCAGCTTGATGGCCTTTTCAAAGCTGTTTATCGCGTCCTGGAACTTGCCCTGGGCCATCAGGACGTTTCCAAGAAGGTACGGGGCCCTTGAATTATTCGGAAAGCGGGTTTCGACCCTGGACAACACCTCGATGGCCTTCTGATATTCGCGCCCTTCCCCAAGTGCCCGACCGAAGGCGTTACCGGCCTCGGGACTGTCGGGATTGGCGGAGTAGAGTTGCTGAAGGATGTCGCGGGCACGCTCGAAATTCTTCATTTCCAGATAAGCTTCAGCCAGCGCGACGCTGCCATTGAAATCAAGCGCGCGGCGCTTTTCCAGGACGTTCAGGATGGAAGCGGCCTCGTCGTTACGCCCCTGATCCTTTACGACCATTCCCAGCTTCAACTGCGCCGAGTCACTGTTCTGGTCAATCTGCACCGCCTGGCGCAGCGCGGCTTCGGCTTCAGGCAATTCCTTGCGGGCAATCCTGATATCGGCCAGCTTGATAAGAAGCCGCGCCTCCGGACCAATCTGCGCCAGCCCCTTTTCAAGATAGGAGGCGGCGTTGTCGGCCATGCCTTCCTCCATGAAGGCATCGGAAATCAGAAGGTATGCCTCGACATGCTTAGGATCCAGCTTGATGGACTTCTCGAGCGCGTCCTCGGCCGACCGGAACCGCCTCTCGCGAAGATGGTAGCTGCCTTCGATGACGCCAAAGCGAGGCGACTCGGGATAACGTTGTTCGCCCTGGGCTATTGCCGCCCGCGCGACATCGACCTTGTCGTCGGCATAGGCCGCCTGGGCAAACACCAGGAGAAATGCCAGGGAAACACATCCGTGTTCACGACATGGGGTAAGCGCGTCAAGCGCCTCGCCGCGTTTTCCGGTTCGCAGGAGAATTTCGCCGGCCTCGACGGCGGTCTCCTCGTGCGCGGGCTTGAGCAGCAGTGCGGCCCGCAGCGATGCCAGGCGCTCGGCCGGCTTCCCGCCAAGAAGATGGACGCGGGCCATGATTCGATGTGCCTGGAAAATCTCCTCGGTATCGGAGCCTGGCGTGCCGGCGGCGATGACGTGCTGAGCAAGATTTGCCGCTTCATCGACGCTGGACTCGTCCAGGGCGATAGTCGCCGAAAGGATGCGACTGGGAAGGTGCGTGGCCTCCTTGGCCATGATTTCCGACAGAAGCGCCTTCGCCTCGACGGTCTTCTTCTGGTTCCAGAATGCCTGGGCAAGAAAGTACTTTGCGGAAATCAGGCCGGGATTCTTGATCAGGGCCAGTTCGAAGTACTTCTGCGCCTCGTCGGGCTTGTCCGTCGCCAGCGCAATCTTGCCGTAGTAGTAAAGGACATCAACATCCTGGGCGGACGACGCCACCATGCTGTCGAGCATGGCCCTGGCTTCGGTGTACTTGCCCTGCCCCACAAGATCCATGACCTTTGTCATGTTGCCGGTTCGGGCATCCTTGCCGGCCGCGAGCTGCTTGAGTTGATCCAGCCTGGCCGTCATCCGTGAGTCACTTGAAAACGCGGAGGGATAGCGCTCCTTGTACCGGTTCATGGTCAGAACCAGTTCGACCAGGTTGTCGTCCGAGTCGTCATCGCGATACAAACGTTCGAGCGTTGCAATCCTTTCAATGAAGGCTTCCCTTGAATCGTTGACGACGACGATGTCGGACTTGATCGTCTTGTAATACGAGTTACTTGGCTTGGCCCCGCCTGACAGCAGGTTGATGCCGAAATAGCCGTAGTCGGTCAGCCCGAGGATGGCACCAATGAGCACGACCACCAGGGGGATAATCAGGATTCGGCCAAGCCGCCGGCGCTGTGGGGTCGCCGTCGTCTTGCGCTGGGAACGACCGGCACGGGCCCGTGCCTTGGAGCCCTTCCCCGGCGCATCGACCGCAAGCGCCTTCAGGGGGGCTGCTTCGTCCGGAGGCACGTCGTAAATCAGGTCGGCCATCAGGCCGCCTTTCAAATCGAAATCATCGGAAAGGAGTTGATTCGGGTCGATTCCGTCCTGACCGCCGTCAAGCTGTGAACTCACGCTCTCGTCGAAATCGGCCGCATCGCCGAAATCCCCGGTTCCGCCAAAGTCGTTCCGGCCAAGGTGATCAACCGAAAGTGGAACCGTCTCGGCCGTTGTCCACACGTCCTCCTGAGGAACGCCGGGCGGGTTGCCGTGCTGGATGTCGCCGCCCCAGCCGAACGGATCGGCCTGCGACGGCGCGCCGATTCCAGAGGCGACGTCGGAACCGAGAACGGCATCCAGATCAAAACCAAGATCACCCGAATCCTGCCGGGGCGCTGGCTGGGCAGACTGGGATGCCTGCGGCTGCGGGTCGAAGAAATTGAAGGAATCGACCGGAGCCTGCTTGACGGTATCGTTGTCCGGCCGCCTGGAATCGTCCGGTCGCTTGAATTCAAAATCAGCACCGTCGCCGAAACCGATGGTCATGTCAGGGTCAACGGATTGCTTCTTCTCGACCGGTGCGGCCTTCGGCGCCCCCTGGAAGGGGTTCCAGCCACCTTCGGCCGGTCGGGAGAAAAAGTCGGCTGCCGCGGCCGCCTTCGGATCCGGTTTAGGCTGCTCGGGCCGGACAGCCGCCTGACGACCAGCACTCGGAGCAGCCTCCGGCCGTGGCGGTGTCGCCCTGGATGATGAACCGGCTTTCGGATCGAAAACGCGTTCAGCCGGCGCCTTTTTGTCGCCAAACTTAAAGGAGTATGAACCAACCGCCGAATTCACCTGAGCCTTGGCCGAGCCGTAGGCCGATCGCCCCTTTCCGGATGCCTGAGGTTCGGCATCCTGGATTGCCTTGCCTCGCGCCGCCGCCCCGGGGAGTTGCGGATCCACGACGATACCGGTTCCGCAGTCCGGACAAGTGACCGTTTCACCTGGCATGAAGCCGTCTGTTGGAACCATGCATTTGCAGATTGGACACTTCTGAGCCATCGCAACCTCCAGTTGCGCCCGATGATACTACTATTCTTCCGCGCGATGAACCGTAAATGGCAAATTGACGGCGTCCTGCAAGTGTTCTAAATTCTGTTGCGGATTATCGAAGCACTTCACTTGTTGAAGCTGACAGGCTTTTTTGCACCGCGGGGGTTTTCATGGACACTGGACCCAAGCCGGCCGGATCGATTGGCGACGCCAACGCCATTCTTGGAAAAGGCGCCGAATTTGAAGGGAAACTTGCGTTCGAGGGGACTGTCCGGATTGACGGCAAGTTCTCTGGCGAGATTTCTTCCGAAGGAACCCTGGTGATCGGGGAAGGCGCCAGGGTAACCGCCGAAGTTTCGGTTGGCACACTTGTCGTCCACGGAGACGTGATCGGAAACGTCAAGGCCGTCAACCTGGTCGATCTGCACGCCAATGGCAGGCTTCGCGGTAACATAAGGACATCCGGGCTCGCGGTTCACCAGGGTGCCATCTTCGACGGCAACTGCTCGATGACCGCCCCGACCGACGCTTGATGCGCGGCGAAGGCCTCCCCCACGGAGCCAGGGCCTTGAAGACTGTCGCGATAGTTGGACTGCCCGTTGTTGCCATCCTGCTCGGGTTGGGTGGATGCGATCGTCTGCCTGAAGACCGCCGGGGCCATTCAGGCGAAAACAATGCCGCATCGCCGCACTCCGGATCTGCCGTTCAATGGCGGCCCGAGGGCCTGGATGCCGTCCGCTTCCTGGCCGCCGTCCATGGATTTGCCGAGCGCGCTCCGGACGCCAGCCTTCTCGCGGCGATTGAGCCGTTCCTCAAGACGTCGGTCTGCCGCAGAATGGCTGGCGCGATGCAGCCCGCCGACATTCGAGCCCTGCTTTCCCGCAAACCGTCCTCGGTGGTGATCAAGGGGCTCAGGTTCGTGGTCAGCTTTGCGGATCCTGCCGGGGGTGCCTCCGCGGAAATGGGTTCAGGCGGCGACGCGGCACCCGCGCCTGCCCCGGCCATCCTTCGGCAGCCACTCGTGCTGTTTTATTCCGACGGCACTTTCAGGATTGATCTGGATGCCAGTTCACGGCTTCGCCCTGTTCCGCCACCGGAGCCATCTCCGCAGAACCTGACCATCGGGCTTGATGAAGCACTTGCGGACATTCCGGGCACCGGATCACCGGCGGCGACGATTTCATTCGACAACGGAATCGCCGTGAAATGCACCCTGTTTTCCGACAGCGCCCCGGAGAACGTCGCGGCGTTCGTTTCGCTTGCCCGCGGACTGCGCAGCACAAGGATGACGGTCGGGCCGGATCACGGCGCAGGCCCGGCAGGGGACGTCTCGGACGCTGCCGGTCAGACGCCGACCGGGCAGGATAACGGCGGCGGCTCATTTTCTTCCTGGGCCAAACGCCCCTGGTACGACGGCATGGTTCTGGGACGTGCATTGGGCGGGGCCGCCATTTCATTCGGACGGACATCCGATCCCGGCTTCATGGTGCCGGACGAATTCGCCGCCGGGGTCAGGCATGACCGCCCCGGTTTGCTGACGACGCTCCCGGAACGGCCCGAGTGGGGAAACGGGGCAGTCGCGATTACCCGCGGCGCGATTCGCGAGCACGACGACCGTGGCACAATCATCGGCGCCTGCGATACGGAGTCAACGACCAGGCTTTTTTCCGATTTCGCCGCAGCGGAACGGGAAAAACGCCAGGTACTTGTCCAGGGTATTACCTTTTCAAGAAACCCTTAAAATTCGGGGGGTCGCAGTGCTTTTTGATGTAAAGGATCTTCTTCGCCGAAACGACGTCACCGCGCTTCTTCCGCACGTTACGCACGACGTTGCCGACATCCTGCAGGAATTCCTCCAGGATCGGCACGACTGGCCGGGCTTCGCGAGAATAGACAAGCCATCCCAGCTTGCGGCGATAATCGACCATACGCTCCTGAAACCGACGGCTTCGGTCGATGACATCAGGGTACTGTGCGAACAGGCCGTTGCCAATCGATTCAAATCGGTGTGCGTCAATCCCACGTACGTGATGCAGTGTGCCTACGCCCTTGACGGCAGCGGAATCGAGGTATGCACGGTCGTCGGTTTCCCGCTTGGCGCGACGACGACGATTGCCAAGGCCGTCGAGACCACAAGGGCGATTGCCGACGGCGCCACCGAAATCGATATGGTGGTCAACCAGGGAGACGTGCTGGGTGGCCACTGGGACGATGTCATCGACGACGTCAGGGCGGTTTGCGACGCATCTGGCGGGGCATTGGTAAAGGTCATCATCGAGACCTGCAACCTGAACATGAACGCCAAGGTTGGCGCGTGCGTCGCTGCGGCGCTCGGCGGCGCCGACTTCGTCAAGACATCGACAGGCTTCGCGGCATCTGGAGCGACCGCCGAGGACATCTCGCTGATGAGGCTGGTGGTCGGCGCTGGTCTCGGCGTGAAGGCTTCCGGCGGAATTCGCAGCACCGACGACGCCCTGACCATGGTTGCCGCCGGCGCCAACCGGATTGGCGCATCGGCATCGATCGCGATTGTCGAAGGTTTCAAGGCCATCAATTAACGATCCTGCTTATCCCGGGGCGGGCGGATTTCCACGCAGGCGGGCGAATTCTCATTCGCCCTTACGGATCATGGGGCGGATCGGGCCGGGTCGCGCATCAGGTTTGAAGCCTGTTCAACGCGAACAGTTCCGCGGCGCGATAAGACGACCTGACAAGCGGGCCGCTTGCGATGAACGGAATATTCAGCGAAAGTGCGAACTCGCGGTAAGAATCGAACACGACTGGTTCCACATAGCGATCGACCGGCCAGTGCCTTGCGGTTGGTTGCAGATACTGGCCGATTGTGATCATCGCGACGCCGGCCTCGCTCAGCAGTCGAATCGCGTCACGGATCTCGTCGTCCGATTCGCCAACGCCAACCATCAATGAAGACTTGGTCAGAACGCATGCCCCGTCCCGCCGACGGTATGCGCCGGCCTCGACAAGCACCCCAATCGAATTTTCCCAGGACGCCCTGCGATCCCTCAGCTTCGGGGTCATGCGCGGCACGACCTCGACGTTGTGCGCAAGGACATCGACCCCCGATTCCAGAACCGTTGTCAGCCGATCGCCGCGGTAATCAGGTATCAACGCCTCGACCCGTATTTCCGGGCTAAGACCCTTTACGGCCCGGATGGTCGCGGCGAAGTGCCCCGCGCCACCGTCGGCAAGGTCGTCCCGATCGACGGACGTAAGCACGACGTATTTGAGACCGGCATCGGCAACGGCCCGGGCGACGTTGCCCGGCTCCTCCGGATCCGGCGCGCATTCCGGGTGCCCGGTCTTAACATTGCAGAACCTGCAACCGCGCGTGCACACGTCCCCCATGATCATGACGGTCGCAGTTCCGGCGCCCCAGCACTCCGCCTGGTTCGGACAGCGCGCTGACTCGCAGACGGTGTGCAGCCCGAGACGCGACAGCCGCCGATGCATTTCGGCAGCGGTTCGGCCGGCAGGCAGTGAAACCTTGAACCACTCGGGAAGCCTCTTTCTTTCGCAGGACATGGGCGCACCATCGAACAATCGGACGCAATTATGTCCAATCCACCATCATTGTCCACCGCGACCGCCACCAGCCCTCCGAAACGGCACTTCGGTGCCATCGGGCCTTGACAGATTGTACCGGCCCCGGTAACCTACACGCCGTTCGTTTTCTTTGGGCGTAAACATTACGAGGTTTTCGATATGGGCAGCGTGATCAAGAAGCGGCGTAAGAAGATGCGGAAGCACAAGTACGAAAAGATGCGCAAGAAGATGCGCCACGAACGCCGCAAGCGCGGAAAGTAGTCCGCACCCGCTGCCGCTCGTCCATTTGTAAAATTCCTTCAAATTTCCATTCGACAACTGGCGCCGTCTTGCTAGACTTGCGCCATGAACACGGGACGCATACTAATACCCGTCTTGGCCGCAGTTATCTTTTCGGCGTTATCGCCGGGGGCAGCTGCCTACACGGAAATTCCGCTGCCCCCGCCCGAAATCGACAAGCAGGCCGGGGTACTACTGACCAACCTCCGTGCCGGCCGGATCGATACGGCCGAAGTCGCTCTGAAACAGCTCATAACCCTGCGCAAACAATACAACATTGCCAATCTGTCGCCGGTTGCGGCTGCCTTCATCGGCTATTTTGATCCCGGCACCACCGAATCGACCCCGAAGAAGCGAAGACAGCTTCTCGAGACCGCGATTGAACTTGCTCCCGACTATCCTGCCGTCTATTTCAAGCTGGCCAAGGTTCGCCTTTTCCAGGGAATTCAGAACATCGGCCCGGCGGCCACAATCGCCATGGACGGTTTCGAACGAATGCTGCGTTTCCCGCGCAGCGCTTCCATTCTGGCGGCCGAGTCCAGTTTCTATCTGATCGGCGTCCTGCTGATTCTATACATCATCCTGGGTCTCGGCTTCCTGATTCGATACTTCCCCATGATCCGCCACGACATTGGCGACATCCTCCCGAACGCTGAAACAACCCACTTCACCGCAGCCGAAATTCGAAAATCAAGGGGGCCCCTGCAGAGCTTCAGTCGGGGCCTGTCGAACGGCCTGCTGACACTGCTGCTCCTGGTCATCTGTTTCGCCCCGTTCGTCCTTGGGGCTGGATTGCTTCTGACCGCCGCGCTCTGGATGCTGCTGGTGTTTCCATACGGACGTCTTTCCGAGCGCATCATGATCGTTGTCATGACCGTCGTGGCGGCGGCCCTGCCGACCACAGGCTCGCTGACCGCGCTTCCCGGGCATGTGAACGGTACCGCCGGCACGCTGCGCTGGTCGTGCATCACCGAATACTGCCCGCAGGAGTCCCGACAGGCTCTTGAACTTCTTCTGGACGACGGGGTTGGCGCCACTGGCGTCGGCGACCGGGCACGACACGAATCGACCATCGTTGCTGTCGCGCTGGGCAGGCTCCAGTTCGCGATTGGGCAGCCGGATCAGATACCAGCCATCCGAAGTTTCATGGAAGCCCGCAAGGACAGCCTTGAATCTCCGCTGGGCCAGGTTCTTATGGGCAACGTCATTGTTCTTGACGGACTTCACAAATGCCCTGCCGGGCGGCACGACACGGCAGTAATGGCCTCGGCGATGGGCTGGTACAGCCGGGCGCTCACGGCTTCCCCCGACAACGAGGCCGCGAATCGTGGAATGGCAGTTGCGTCCGGTCTGGCCGGCGATCGCAAGGGCATGGAACTCAGCCTGCAGCGCGTCCTTGAGATTACGAAGGAATCCGATCTTGATTTCATGGCCCAGGTCAGGACGCTGACGGCGTCCAGCGACGCATGCGATCACCTGGTGGAACTGGCGGGCGAGCTTCGCCCTCCGCGGCCATCGTCCAATCACGAAATTTACTTTGACGGGCTTTCCAATTTCGAGCTTCTGACCCGGACGCCGCCGCTGCTCCCGTTCAAGTCGGTTCTTCTGGGGGCCGTCAGCCCGCAGATGATTCCGTTAATCCTCGCGGTAATGCTTGCCGTGGGCGTCGCGCTTGTCTTCGTCAATCCAAGACGGCGACGGGCGGTTCGTTGCCCGGCCTGCGGCCACGTCATCTGTCCTTCCTGCAACAGGCGGGCTTCCGGGTTCGAGCATTGCCCGATATGCCTTTTCGACCAGGTTCGGCCGGCATTCCTGGATCCCAAGGACGTCGCGGCCATGTCCGCCTTCCAGCATCGCGGTCTTGCCGCCAGGTACTGGCTGCCCGCGATGTCAATCGCGGTTCCCGGCTCTGGGCAGATACTCGGCGGCCGCCCGTTCCGAGGGCTTACGATGATGCTTCTGCTTGGCCTTGGCGCGATGATGGTGATAACGCCAAGCGCGCCGATCATCGACAGTTTCGCATATATTCCGCAGCAGGCCCGTGGCCTTCCACTGCTGCCGCCGATCCTGCTGGTCTCGGCTTACCTGTGGTCGGTGATTGACGTAATCATCACAAGGAAAAGATGAGCGACGATCTTGAAATAGCGATGTCCCCGATTCGCCTGGACGTCGAAATGCATGACGACCAGTCGGACGGGTACGACGATGACTCGTCAAAGACGCGCGCCTTCAATCCGTTTGAAACCGGACCGGCCGGAAGGCAGAAATATCCGCCGCTGTTCGCGGCTCTGGCCGTCATCTACCGCAGGAACCTGACGGGGGTTCTTACCGCAAGGCGTGATGGCAAGGACGTTCTTTCGGCAACGGTGGAAAAGGGACGAGTGGTCAGCGTGGCCCACCAGGATCTTACCCAGGACACGATTCCCGAACTGCTCCTGGACAACGGCCTTGTCAGCATGAAGCACTTCAAGGCCGCCGTCCGCAAGGCCGATCACAACAATACGTCCATCGAGGTCGAACTGGTAAAGGCCAACCGCATTTCCATGACAACCGCGGCAAACCTGCTCGAGGCCACCCTGACGGAAATCCTTCTGAAGGTGATGGGCGAACGCGACCTGGAATTCACTTTTTTCAAGTACCTTCCGGCCGGTCTTCGAAGGAACTGCCACCTGCCGATTCCCTTCCTGCTGAAGGAAGTGTCCCGGCGCGCAGCGGAACTACCGGGAATCATGGCTCATTTTCCGGACGATTCGGTTGGTTTTGTCAGAACGTCCCAACTCGATTCAAACCCGGAAGAATACCTTTGGGAGGATCTCGACCTCGGTTCGGCGGAAAAGCAGATTTATTTCTTTGTCGATGGACATCGAACCATCGACGACCTTCAGACCGCAAGCGGCCAATCGCGCTTTTCCGTCATGCGCGCACTTGCCGCCCTTATCGATACCGGGTACGTCGTGGCGACCGTGGATCCCCCCGATCGTTCCGGAACAAATCACACGTTCTGGAATCTGGTTCGCGCCCTGAGCCTGGTGCTGGTGTTGACCGGGCTTGGGTTCCTGGTCGGAACCCGGATTTCCCCGGAACGGCTTCCGCACGTCAGCACCCGTTACGGGTTGAGAACCGCCGCCTACGGCTCGACCATCATGGATTCGATTCGGGATCGGGTGTCCGGCGCCATCCTGTCTTACCATCTGCTGACATCAAAGAACGACATCACGGTTGATAAGTTGCTTAACGATGGACTGATCGACGATAACGACGCGGTTGTCGCCGAACAGATCCTTCAGGCCGCCGCTGAAGAGCAGGCAGAAAAGGAACGGGTTCGGAAACTTCTGATCATTCGTGAGTTGCAGGACCGGGAAGCCCCGGCACAAAACAGCGCCCCGGAAACGGCAAAGGCCCCGGAGCCGGCCGATGCCGGGATGGGAGCGGAACCGTCCGATGATACAAAGTAATCAATCGATCCAGGTCGATATCGAATTTTCCGATATCAACGCCTTCATGTCGCTTTGCGGCCAGGGTGACGAAAATGTCCGCCGCCTGGAAGCCCTGCTTGGCGTGGTCGTCCGCATCCGGGGAAACCAGGTCAGCCTTTACGGCCAGCCGGACGTCGTCAAGGTCGCCCAGGGCATCCTCAAGCAGCTTTACACGCTTTGCCAGGCTTCGCATGACGTTACCCCTGTCGATATCGACCGTGCGGTGGCCGTGCTCGAGGCCGACCCGGCCGCCGACCTTGCCGACGTCTTCGCGTCCGGCGTATCAATCGGCGGCGTCCCGTCGCCGGTTCGCCCACGCACGCCAGCCCAGAAAGGCTACATCCGGGCGATGCGGGACAACGATCTGGTGATTTCGGTCGGGCCGGCCGGTACCGGGAAGACTTACCTGGCAATGGCGACGGCGCTTGGCTTCCTTCAATCCCACAAGGTCAAATCAATCGTCCTGACGCGTCCCGCGGTCGAGGCCGGGGAACGCCTTGGCTTCCTTCCCGGCGACCTGGCGGAAAAGGTGAATCCGTACCTGCGGCCGCTGTACGACGCACTTTACGACATAATGGACAATGACCGCGGCCAGCGCCTTATCGACAAGGGCGTCATCGAAATCGCGCCCCTGGCATTCATGAGGGGCCGCACTCTTTCAAACGCTTTCATCATCCTGGACGAGGCCCAGAACTGTACCGCCGACCAGATGAAGATGTTCCTGACCCGCCTGGGCTGCGGGTCGCGCGCCGTTGTAACCGGCGACCTCACGCAGACGGATCTGCCGGCCGGCGTCCCGTCCGGCCTGGAGTACGCGGTCAATGTCCTTGCCGACGTGCCGGGGATTGCAATTTCCAGGTTTACCGACGCCGATGTGATGCGCCATCCGCTTGTCCGCCGAATCATCCGGGCGTGGGATGGACTCGACAAAGGGGGAGCCGATGGCGGTTCACGTCTATAACAACCAGAGGAAAGTCAAAATCGTCCGTGGCTGCTTCGACGTCGCGTTTGAAACGGCCTTGCGCATTGCCGGCCATGCGGACGATGACGTCGAAGTCACGTTCGTGTCGAATGCCGTGATTGCCGAACTGAACGCACAATGGCGCGGCAAGTCCGGCCCGACCGACTGCCTCTCGTTCCCATTCGCGCCTGACGTGCCGATGCCGCCCGAAGTCAGGGCGCCGCTTGGTGAAATCGTCATTTCCCTGGAACAGGCGGCTGCTCAGGGACCGATTCACGTCAAGGACGCGGCGGCCGGGACGGATCCCTTCTTTTCCGAGGTCGTCTTCCTTTTCATTCACAGCCTGCTTCACCTGATCGGGTTCGACCACGAGACCGGACCGGAAGACGAGCGAATCATGTTCGAAAGACAGGAACAGGTCTTCGCCGCGGTCATGGCAGAGATTTCATAGATTCGAGGATTGCCCGGGCGAAATTTCCTGTGCCGTCCTCGTACGGGCGGATTTTCATTCGCCCGTACGCGGGGATTACATCCGCCCGCTGCGGTTCAGCATGATGTTCTTGCATCGTTCCGGCGGGCGAATTTTCATTCGCCCGTACGCGGGGATTACCTCCGCCCTGCGCAACAGATTACTTCGCGAAATCGACGGCGCGGGTTTCCCGGATCACGCAGACTTTGACCTGGCCCGGGTAGGAAAGCTGCTCCTCGATCTTGCGGGCGATGTCGCGGGCAAGGATGGTGGCGCCGTCATCGTCGATCCTTTCGTTTTCAACGATGACGCGAACCTCGCGGCCGGCCTGGATGGCATAAGACCTGTTCACGCCGGCGAACGAGTTCGAAATTTCTTCCAGGTCGCCAAGGCGCTTCAGGTAATTTTCCAGACTTTCGCGGCGGGCACCGGGGCGTGAACCCGACACCGCGTCGGCGGCGGCCGTGATGTGGGCCAGCAACGTAAGGGGCTTTTCCTCGTTGTGGTGCGACGCTATGGCATGAACGATCTCGGCGTTTTCACCGAACTTGCGGGCAAAATTGGCGCCGACCAGCGCGTGCGGTCCCTCGACCTCATGGTCAATCGCCTTCCCGATGTCATGCAGCAACCCGGCGCGGCGGGCCATCTTGACCGGAACGCCCATCTCGGCAGCCATCAGTCCGGAAAGCCCGCCAACTTCAAGGCTGTGCTGAAGGACGTTCTGGCCATAACTGGTGCGGTACTTCATGCGACCGATCAGCTTGACAAGCTCCGGGTGCATCGTGCCCAGGCTGAGTTGGTACAGCGCGTCCTCACCGGTTTCCTTGATGTTCTGATCGACCTCGCGGGCCGTCTTCTCGACCAGTTCCTCGATCCTTGCGGGATGAATCCGGCCGTCCTGAACCAGTTTTTCCAGCGCGAGCCTTGCGATCTCGCGGCGAACGGGATTGAAACCGGAAACGATAACGGTATCCGGTGAATCGTCGATAATCACGTCGATGCCGGTCGCCTGTTCGAAAGCACGTATGTTCCGACCTTCGCGCCCGATGATGCGCCCCTTCATCTCCTCGCTCGGGAGTTGGACGACGGAAACGGTCCTTTCATTGGCGAACTCGGCGGCGTACCGCATCATGGCCACGCCGACAATCTTCTTTGCGCGCTTCTCGGCCTCTTCCTTGGCCTCTTCCTCGATTATCTTGATGCTTTTCGCGGCCGAGAGCTTGACGTCTTCCATCAGGCGTTCCGTCAGCATCGCCCTGGCCTCTTCCTGGCTCAGGCCGGCGACCGATTCCAGGACGGTCCTTGCCTCGGCGGTCATCTTTTCGGCCTCGGCCATCCGGGCCTTCACATCGGATTCCCGCTGAACGGTTTCCTTTTCGCGGGAAACGATTTCGCTTTCCCGCTGAACCAGCGTGTCCATCTTACGATCAACGGTTTCCTCGCGCTTGGCCAGCCGCTCTTCCTTGCGGTCGGCATCGCTCTTGACCTTGTTCAGTTCCTTTTCAAGCGCCTTGACACGGATATCTGCATTTCTTGCCTGCGACAGAGCCTGCTGAACCTTTGCCTCCCACTTGACCGAACTCTCCTGGATGGCGGCATCCAGGTTTTCCTTCTCCTTTTCAAGCCTCGACTTGACGGTAGCGCGTGTCGCAAGGAAAGCGATCGCGCCGCCGCCGACAATGCCTCCAATGGCAGCCAGAAGTATCCCAACCATAACGAACCTCCCGGAACGGCGGCGCAACCCGCGTCCCCGCCGCACAAGGTGCGGCATATCAGTTAATAACTCCAGGCTGGGATCCGGGGGCCCGGGAAATGTGGCCCCGTAGAGGGATGAGGACTGCTGGCGTCGTACCGCGCGCTGTCCGCCGGGATCGGCCGAATCTGGCCGCCCGAACGTCTTGTCGAATACCTTACTCGCGGAATTTATTCAAAAAATCCGCGCAATACAATAACCAGTCAGATCAAAAAATATATGCTCATCCCTCGCCCGGAGGGTTGTCCCCGACCAGAGTACGCTTCGACTGAAGATTCCGGCTTTCATTTAAGGCATAAAGCAGCTTCGTCGATTGCGTACGTATATTTTCCTTCAAATCCGTCAAATTCTTCTTCTCATGGAACAGTTCCTCGGCCAGATCCAAAACCGCCAGAAGCGCCGTCTTGTGCGGGGAAAAGGATGGAGCCGCCGAAGAAATCGAATCGATGCGGTTGTTCGCGGTCTGGCTGATGAACTCGAGCGCGTTGTCGTCCAGATCCGTCTTCAGAACGAATTTCTGGCCCTGAACGGTAATTTCAACAACCCGCTTTTCCACCGGAACCTCCGAACCGATCTTCGAAAGTTTAAGGCTTTAACAAAGATTGTCAATTTTCGTTGTTACTCAAGTGATACGGGACAGCGCCAGGACCAGTTGCGGGGACCGACCTGTCCCGGGACATTGATCCGATGGTCCGCGGGGTCGCCTGGAAGACGGCCGGCCGCGTACAGCAGGTCGCCAAGGGCGTGCACTGTAAACAGCGATCCGCAGCCGTCAAACCAGCGCAGGTAGGTGGTGGCAAGTTCGGGCGACATCTCTGTGGGAGCCGGGCCCTGCCCGCCCAGCAGTTCCCAGAGCTCCTGCCGATCGGCCGCGTCCGCGTTACGCCACCATTCCGGGGCCAGTTCGCAGTCGTGGGTCGAAAGGGTCGCCACGGAAACGGGCAGATAGTCCGCCGGGGCGATGAACTTCCGGTCGCCTTCCCAGCGTTTTTCCCAGCGCTGGACCTTCAGGCCGCAGATGCCCATGTCAAGCATCGTGCTTCGACAGATATGCGGAATGGTGCCAAGGTCTTCGCCAAGCGGCAGCATATCGGTTGAATCCAGCATCATTCCCAGGATCTTCCGGCCATGATCACCCCAGACAGCCTCATCCGACGGGTCGAACCAGCCCTGACGTCCGTTCGGCGCGTGCACGTCGATGGTCCAGATTCGGAAGAACCCGACGATGTGGTCGATGCGGTAACAGTCGAAGTAACGCTGGGCAGTACGCAGCCGTTGACGCCACCAGCGATAGTCATCACGTTCGATGGCGTCCCAGTTGTATGTGGGGAAGCCCCAATGCTGGCCGTCCTCGGCGTACATGTCCGGGGGCGCGCCGGCGGCGAAATCCAGGTGGAACATCCAGCGCTCGGCCCACACGTCCGCGCTGTCGCGGGCCACAAGTATCGGGATGTCGCCTTCCAGAAGGACGCCGCGTGACCTGGCATACCGATGGGCTTGTGTGAACTGCCGGTCGGCTGTGTACTGGCAGAATACGTGAAAATTGAAATCAGGCGTGGCCCTGGCCAGCTTAATCACCTGATCCGTCGAAAGGCCCGCCACGGACGCCCATTCCTCCCATGGCCGAAGCCCCTCGATATCCTTGACCACCTTGAAAGCCGCATATCCGACGACCCACGGGTTGTCGGCGCAGAACGCATCCAGGGCGGCAAGCAACGTGTCGGTTCGAACAAGAGCCCAGGCCTGCCGAAGCAGCTCAATCTTCAACCGGCGAACCCGGGGATTGTCGATTCGGCCGGCTTCGCGAAACGGCGCCGTGACGCTGGATACGTGCAGAAGAAAGGTTTCATCCAGTCCCGGAATATCATCGATTGCAATGAAGGCGGGATCAATCGCGAACGCCGACATCGCCGAATATGGGACGCCATCCAGGCCGGAGTCGTTGATCGGCAGCAGTTGAAGCAACTCCATGCCGGAACGCGCACAGTAGTCGATTGCCCCGGGCAGGTCGCCGACATCGCCGATCCCGCACCCACGATCGCTTCGAAGGGAAAACAACGGGACACAGACACCTTTGATCCTGCGGCCACCGGTCGCAGCCGCCCAGTGGCGGGCGGCATCCGTTTTAACCAGAAACTGCGGAAGCTCGGGGCAGACAGGCGCCACCCGGTTCAAGGGCCGGTTATCGATCAAATCCATCTGCAACCTTCAGTTCGGTTCCATGTCAGGCATCGGCTCGGCCGGGACGACTTCCGGTATGTGCCCGAACTGCGCCTCGTACTTTGCCACGTTGTCCTGCAGCGCGCGGATGATTCGCTTCATGTGGGCCGGATTGGTGATTACCCTGGCGTTGACCACGCCCTGGACCGGCGTTACGTACAGGAAGTCCATCACGAACTCCTCCCGCGTGTGCGCGACCATCATGTTGTTCGTATAGACTCCGCCGATGACCTCGTCCTTCATCTTTACCGGTATCGATTTCTTGCGCTCTGGTGGCATTTCAATCTCCAGTCGGCCCCAAGGCCGCAATCAATTCAAAGTATGTACCGGGCAAGATCCTCCGATTCGGCGAATTTTTCAAGCCGCTGCGAGACATAATCGGCCGTTATCGGGACAACCCCGCCCTGGATCTCGGGCGCCATGAACGAGACTTCCTCGAGTACCTTTTCCAGAACCGTGTGCAGCCGGCGCGCGCCGATGTTTTCCAGCCGCCCGTTCAGGTCGGCCGCGATCTCGGCGATGCGGCGGATACCGTCATCGCGGAACTCAAGGGTAACGCCCTCGGCGGCCAGCAAGGCAACGTACTGCTTGACCAGGCTGTTGTCCGGCTCGACCAGGATGCGCCGGAAGTCCTCGCCGGTCAGGCTGTCCAGTTCAACGCGTATCGGGAAGCGTCCCTGCAGTTCGGGAATCAGGTCGGACACCTTGCTGATGTGGAACGCCCCGGCGCCGATGAAAAGGATGTGATCCGTCTTGACCAGCCCGTACTTCGTGCTGACCTGTGTCCCCTCGACGATCGGCAGGATGTCGCGCTGGACGCCCTCGCGGGAAACGTCCGGGCCGTGTCCGCCGCTGTTGCGCCCGGCAATCTTGTCCATCTCGTCGATGAAGATGATCCCGGAATGCTCCGCAAGCGCGCACGCCAGCTCCTTTATCTTTTCGGCGTCCATCAGTTGCTCGCGCTCGGATTCGTCAAAGATCCGAAGCGCGTCGGATACGGTGACCGCTCGGTCCTTCGGTTTGCCCGGCATGAAGTTGCCAAGCATTTCCTGAACCTGCGCGCCGATATCGTCCATGCCGCCGCCGGCAAAGATCGAGACGCCGGGAAACTGCGGCTTCGGAATCTCGATCCGCAGCGTCATCTTCATCGTCGCCGGATCCTTGTCCGCGATGGCCTGAAGCAGTGTCTGGCGGTCAAGCGGCGCGTTGACCGGCGCCTGCCGAACCAGGGTATCGGCAACCTTCTCGCGTGCCCTGACTTCAGCCTTTGCCGCGACGCGTTCGCCCTCGGCCTGGCGCACGATCTTCACCGCGACCTCGACAAGGTCGCGAACCATGCTTTCGACATCGCGTCCCACATAGCCGACCTCGGTATATTTGGACGCCTCGACCTTGATGAAGGGCGCGCCGGACAGCTTGGCCAGCCGTC
This sequence comes from Deltaproteobacteria bacterium, assembly GCA_029555025.1. Lineage (GTDB taxonomy): Bacteria > Myxococcota_A > UBA9042 > DTJE01 > DTJE01 > JAGOFO01. The sequence continues at coordinate 2,995 of JAKPTZ010000096.1, read as the reverse complement.
GGGCGATCTCGGTCTTGCCGACGCCGGTGGGACCGATCATCAGGATGTTTTTCGGCGTTATGTCGTCACGAAGCGGCTCGGGCACCTGCATCCGGCGCCACCGGTTGCGCAGTGCGATGGCAACCATCTTCTTGGCTTCCGACTGGCCGATGATATAGCGATCAAGCATGGCCACCACTTCGCGCGGCGTGAATTCCCGCGATGACGGCGCCTGGATTTCCTTCGACATCACAATTCCTCGACTGTTATGCGGTCGTTCGTGTAAATGCACATCCCGGCCGCCACCTGCATTGCCGTCGCCGCGATTTCCGCGGCGTCCAGCGACGTCTTCATGGTCAGGGCCCGCGCGGCCGCCTGGGCATATGGACCGCCCGATCCGATCGCGACGATCCCGTCTTCCGGCTCGACCACGTCACCGTTGCCGGTCAACAGCAGGGTCTTTTCACGGTCGGCCACGATCAGAAGCGCGTCAAGCCGACGAAGCGCCTTGTCCATGCGCCATTCCTTGGCCAGTTCCAGCGCGGCCCTGGCCAGGTTGTTGTTGAAGTCCTTCAGCTTGCCTTCGAACTTTTCAAACAGCGTGAACGCATCGGCGGTCGATCCGGCGAAGCCGACCAGGACACGGCCGTCCGCGGCACGGCGAACCTTAACCGCGGAACCCTTCAGCACGGTGTTGCCGTACGTGACCTGCCCGTCGCCGGCGATGACGACGCGGCCGCCCTTCCTGACGCATATGACGGTGGTTCCCCTGATGGGACTTCCCTGCTGTTCCTGCATCGTAACCCCCAAAAACTGACCTGGTCGATCTGGCCCGGAAGAATCACTGCCAGTTAATCTTGTGCCGAACTGCCCATTGGGCAAGCCCCGGTTACGATTTATTCGGAATTATTGCAGCCGGATCTGATGCGACGCCGGAAATGCCGTCCTGTTCAGGGGCACTGTGGAGTCCCTTCATCCTCGGAAAGCAAATTGCAGTTATCGCAGGTAAGTCCATGAATCGAAATGCATGAATCGCAGGCGACATCGCACCAGCTTCCGGCAAGGCCGTTCTCGCCGGCCTCCAGGCCGTTTTCGCAGACGAAATGGCACTTTGCGCGGGCGCTGTCGCCGGCGATCCCCTGGTGCGTAAGGAACAGGGCCGTGCTGCAATCGATCGGCAGCCCTTCGATCCTGCAATCGAGTCCGGACGAACCATCGATATCCGGAGAATCCGTATCCGACAACCCGGTATCCAGTCCCCTGTCGTCATCGGATCCGCATCCCGGACAGGAAGACATCACGATTAGTGAAAGTGCGACCATGCGGAAAAGCCCGGTTCTGGTCATGGAATCCCCTTGAAGGCGCATCCCCGATGCCCCTGGACTATGATTTCGTCATTATCCATAACCATACCACTGACATCAAGTTGGCCCGACACGGCACTTCGATGGCGGGCTGAATAGGGCGGCGGGATCTCAATCCTCTGACCTGGCGCGGGGGTGGGCTCGGTCGTACACGTCCTGCAGGCGGGCCAGCGTGACGTGCGTGTACTTCTGCGTCGTTGAAAGGCGCGAATGACCAAGCAGTTCCTGGATGTCACGCAGGTCGGCGCCACCTTCCAGGAGATGGGTCGCGAACGTATGGCGCAGCGTGTGGGGATGCACGTTCCTGGCCAGCGCGACACGTTCGACAGCCTTGTCGATGACCCTGGCGATGCCGCGGACCGTCAACCGCGTGCCGAACCGGTTTAACAGCAGCGCCGCAGCATCCACGACCCCGGACTTTTCCGACGGGACGCGGGCGCGGACTGCAAGATACGAGTCAACGGCGGAAACGGCCTTTGAACCAAGCGGGACAATCCTTTCCTTGCGGCCCTTCCCCAGGACCCTTGCCTCGCCGGATCGAAGGTTGACGTCGCGTATGTCAAGGCCGGAAAGTTCCGACACGCGCAGCCCGCCGCCGTAAAGAAGCTCGAGGATGGCGCGGTCGCGACACGCCGCCGGATCGTCACCCTGGATGCCGTCGATAAGCGTGAACGCCTGGTCAACCGGCAGAAAATCCGGCAGCGTCTGGGGCAGCTTCGGCCCGCGCACGCCGGAAAACGGGTTTGACGGCACCCACCCGCGCAGCTTCCAGTACTTGTACATCCCGCGAATCGCGGCCAGCTTGCGGGTAATCGACGACGGCGCGTGCCGGTCGTGAACCGCCTGGAACCATGCCGCGACCAGGTCGCGACCGGACTTGAACGGATCCAGACCCGCATCGTCACAAATCTGGAAGAATTCGACAATGTCGATGCCGTATCCCTTGATGGTGTTCGGCGACGCGCTTTTCGCGATGCCTATGTGCGCCAGGAACTCGTCCGCCGCCTGCCGTGGTGTCGTCTCCATCATGACGGGCATTATAAACCGGCAGACACATCTTGTCCCGACGGCCTGGAAACCTTGATTACACGGGCGGATTCGGTCGTCATCCAAAAGCCGAAATCAGACGGCGCGGACCATGTGGGATTCGGTGCGGACGGTGACTCGGCCAACCAGGACCTTGACGTTGCCCTTGGCATCCATGTCCTGGACGACGCCGGTTCGGCCCGCGAAGATGCCGCCGGACAGGCGGACGGTGCTGCCCTTGTGAAAGTTGACTACGGTACCGTTATCGATGACGGTTTCCTGTGGCTGGCCGTCGGCGGCCTTTGGCGAAACCAGGAAGTTCGAGGTGGGCTTCCACATGCAGAACTTCCAAAGATCTATCATGCCGCCCAGAATTTCGGCGGTGCGATCCAGGAAAACCCTTCCGCGCACGACCTCGTCGCCAGGCGCGAAGGAATATCCGACAAAGAACGAAAACGACTCGTTCATGACGGCTTCCTCGATTACGTTAAGCATCGGGGCATCAAACGCGGCTGCCGGCACTTCACGACCGGGAGCCAGACGCACGACAGCACCCGCCTTCAGCAGGTGCAGCAGGCGGACAAGGCGCTGGGCCTCCTCTTCCTTCTCGCGGCACCGGTTCAGCA
>JAKPTZ010000081.1 GCA_029555025.1 Deltaproteobacteria bacterium | reverse complement strand
GCCTTTTCCGGGCCCGGGTTGTATGTCGATCCACATGCGGCCGAATAGTTGAAAAGGGCCATGCTGGTGGTGCCGATATTCCAGGCCGTGCTGCCCGATCCGCTGTTTTCATCGGCCTCGCACTTAAGCTCGGTGCTTGACTTCTGGCACTGGCCTTCGGTCACACAGTAGCCGTCCGGGTGGCATTCGATTCCGTCAGGGCAGCCCGGCGGGCAGGTCTTTCCGCAGCCGTCGTCGCCGCAGGCCTTGCCGGTGCAGTTGGGATAACAGTACTCGCCGCAGGTGCCATCGGTGTAGTTGCAGTTGAGCGGGCTGGGGCACTTCCCGTTCAGTTCGCCACACGGGCCGCCGCACTCGTCGTAACCACACACCTTCGTACCGCAAGACCCTTTGCAGTCTTCTGGTTCGCACTGGCGGGTTTCAAGGTTGCAGATCGGTTTGTCCGGGCTGCATCCCGGCTTGCATTCGCCGGTTCCGCAAGGATCCGGACCGCATCGCTGGGATGCCGGGCACATCATATTGCACGGGCCGGTGTCGATTCCCCCGATGTCGGGTGTGCCATTATCGTCTGCCGTCCCCTGATCCCGTTGTGTGTCTTCCGGCTTTTCAACGTCGGGCGTCGCCGTGTCGGCGGCAATGGTGTCGTGTTGCACCCCGTAATCAAACGACGGCAGGTCGAAAACCGGATCCGGCGTCGGCGCGGGGCAACCGGCAAACCCCAGGCAGCAGGCCAGCAGGAACAGGCCGGCGAAGTTTGAATTCTTCACGATAAGGCACCGTCAATCAGGGACTGCACGAGAGGATAGCAGACATGGGCACTGGATGGAATCAGAACCACGGAACCGCGTAGTTCGGGATGATGTGCGGGCTGCCGTTTGTGTTCTTGCGCTCAACGAAGACGGGGCTGCCGTAGTAGCAGACGCGTCCCACGTCCCACATGTCCAGCATCGACATGCCGGAGCCGAGCGTAACCGAAATGGGCTCCTCGCCGTTGATGAATATCTTCACCGTCGGGTACGACTTCCCGAAAGTGTGGTCGTCATAATAATGGACGCCAACCTTGTAGCAGTTCGGGTTTGTAGTCGAGTACTTGGGATCCGGCCTTGTGTAAGTGAAGTTTTCAGGCCCGGCCCCGTCGGTGTCGTCCAGGTCGAAGTTGGGCTGGTACAACGGATCGCCCTGGTTTTCCTTGTCCCACACGGGGTGCGGATTGGACCAGCCGACGCAGTCCCACGTCGGGTCAAAGAATCCGTAAGGCGAGCCGGTTTCGGGATCGAGCGTCATGCCGCCCTGGCCGGCAAGCGGGTGGACGATGTGCAGGTCAAGGTCGGCGCCGCAATTGTTGAAAACGACACCGGGCCCGCACTGATCCGTCTGATCCGGATCCGACGGAGTATTCCAGGTCAGTTCGATGTGAAGGCCTTCCGGCGGAACGACTTCAATCGACTTGCAGCAACTGTCGGAACAGCCGTCGTTGTTGAAAACTTCCAGGCAGAATTCGTAGTCCCCGACAACGTTGGGCTGGAATGTCGGATTGTCCCAGGTCGAAGTTGGATTGAACACCTGGGCCGATTCGCCGGGCTGCTTGACAGTCCAGTTGTAAGACTTGATGCCGCCGCCAATGGTCGGGTCGTAGCTGTGGTTCACCATCTCAATGACGACCTGGGGCAGCACCTGGGCGTTTTCGCCAAGCTGGATCCCGCCTTCCATCATGACAAACTGACATACGGCACATTCCGCTTCCGTGCCGACGCCGGACATCGGTATCTCGACCGACTGCCTGGCGGAATTGTTGTCAACCACCATCAGGCATTCGTCCGGAATGAACATGTTTTCCGAGTCCTTGGGGCTGATATCGACCGGGGTATATTTCGCGATGATGCTGATGGAAACACCGGGCTGGATGACCAGCGGGTGCGTGCTGTCGAATTCGCCCGTTCCAGTAAGGTCGAAGCTGAATTCCGCGCAGTTGTCGCCTTCCTTCCGGATGGATGTGATTTCAAGGGGTTCATCGCCGCAGTTCGTGATCACGACCGGAACTCCCTTGACGGCGGTCGTCGCAATGTTCGACCCGAATTCGATCGGATTCGGCAGAACCTGGATGCACGGGCCGCTCATGTTGGCCTGAACCGTGACCGTGTATGCGTCACCCTTCGTGCTGTCATAGTCCGGATCATTGCTGTGGAAACGGAATTCCGCCTTTGCGGGGTTCGGAGCGATTGCCGTGTAGAACACCGGAATCGAGAGCGACTCGGCGGGTTTGACGATCAGAGGCTCCAGGCAGACGTCCCCGTCCAGAACCAGGCGATCGGCCGGATTCGCGACCATGGAAACCGTTATGCGGGAATCCGGGTCAAGTCCCCAGGGGGCCGTGACCGAAGTGTCCGGGTTGCGGACGCATGGCCATGTGAATGAGAAACCTTCCGAAAGAGGAATTACTTCAAGCTTCGTGATTTCCAGATCATCAAGCCCGGTGTTCTGAACGAGGATGTAATCGGACGCCGGAATGGTTCCGACCGGTACGAATCCCAGATCCAGCGGATTCGGCTCGGCGATGATGTTCGGTTCCGTCGAAGTCCGCGTAAGCTGGAGAACCATCCTGGGCTGCGTCGGATCGTTTGAACTGATTGTAAGTGTTGCGGTCGCGGGGCAACTCTGCGAAGGATCGTCATGCCGAACGACGATGTCGAACCACATCGGGTTCACGTCGCCTTCCGATCCGGGCGGTGCAATCGTTACCGGAAGCTCGGCTTCCCCAAGATCGACCGAAAATGCAAAACCGCCGCCGGTGCATGTGTCGCCGCCGATCTCAAATCCCGAGACGATAAGGTCGCCATCGCCGGAGTTCGCAATCCTGATGTTGTAGGTTGCGCCCATCTGGATGTTCGTTACCGTGGGACTGATTGTAATCTGCGGGGTTACCTGAACCTTGGACCCGGAACAACCGGGGCCGAAAGTGGATGCAAGCACCAGAATAATCGCAAGCGTCTTGAATCTCGTCATGTCTGACCTCGGGCTCCGGAAAAACTTCCAGCGGATTCTACAAAATAAATGCGAATAAAGACAGGCTCAAAAGGCATGCACTGGCAACAATTCCAGTGGCCTGCACCGGACTTCCGCTGTCCGGGACAAACCTCGAATCAAAGCGCCAGCGTGCCTGAAAAGCTGACAGGGTAGGAACGCTGGTCGAATTCCCAACTCGAGACGACCTGTTCGACGCATCCGGTCAATCGTGGCTCGTCCATCCCCACCGCACGCGCAAGAACCTTTTCAGTCCTGCCGGAGGTCGCGAGGGTGAATGAAAGCTCCAGCGCAATCGATGCGTCGGTCTGGTGAATCAGCTTCGAACGGCATCCCGATATAGCGGGAATCTGAGATGCGACGAACGATTTCAACTCGTCGAGCCCGATGTCGCCGCTGTCAACAACCACAGTTGAACCAACCGAAGGAAGTGGCAGCCGAACCGTCGGCGGTTGCTGCTGAGCCGGCGGTTGCTGCTGAGCCGGCGGTTGCTGCTGGGCCGGCGGTTGCTGCTGAGCCGTTGGTTCCTGTTGTGTCGGCGGCTGCTGCTGGGCCGGCGGCTCCTGGGTGGGAACTGGCGTCGGCGCCGGGACGGGGGGACTGGCCTCGGGTTCACGAACCGGAACCGCAGCCGGGCCGTCTGCCGGGACGGAGTCGAAGTTCCTGCGGGCCGCGGCCGGCCTGGCCGGAATAGCCGCCTGGTGCGAAATGGATGTCCCGCTGTCGATGAAATGTATCGCCACAACCACGCCGGCAGCGATTGCGGCCAGCGAAATCAAGCTGATCATTACGATCAGCGCGATTCGGGTGTTCAACCGTTCACGGCGAAGAAGAGCCAGATTGATTGGTGCTGTGTCGTGACGCTTGAAGGGCCGCGTCTTGACAGTCTGGTGACGCAGCGTGTCCTGGATTTCCTCGCCCCAGTCAATCGAACGCATGTGAGGCACCGTTGCGGCACGCGCAGGATCCCTTGAAGGCTGTTCGTCGTCCTCCAGCGGAGATTCCTCGTGCTGAAGGATTGTTGAATTTCTCGGATCGATCGGGCCGGATCCAAGCCCCTCATAAAGGTCGTCGGCGAGCGAGCCTGAAGGGACTTCCTGTCTGTGAACCGACGAATCAAGATCGGCGACGTCGCTTCTCGAGCGTACTCGGGCCGCACTTAAGCTTGACTTGTCGTTGATCCGGGCACCGACTTCCGGATTCTTGCGGATTGCCTCGGCCAGGACATCGGCAAGTTCCGGTATATCCTTGATTCGAACCCATTCGGTCATGGACTTTCGCCAGGCGTACGTGGCCGGAAGAATCTTGCCCGACGACAGCAGATCAATCAGCGCAAGGTCACCAAGGGGACCCTGCCGCCGGCCCATCGCGGTAACGTACCATGCAGGCGGGTTTTCGCGACGCAGGGCGTGCGGCGTCGTCAGCGCGGATATCTTGCCTTTCGTTACCTTTGAAATTTCCTGGGTGAAGCTTTTGATCCGGTCGCCAGGCTTTCCGGCGGGGATGACGGCATCCTCAGGCCTGTCGCTTTTCCTGATTACCAGTTGCTGTCCGCACTTGCGGCAGGTGAACATGACCGCGTTGCCCTGGATCAGGCCTGGATCGATTTCGTAAATCTTGTTGCAGTTTGTACAGTTGAATCTCATTTCGGCAAAAAAGCCTCCGCAGGCACGGATTCTAGCACCAGCTGGACGCCCGTTCCAAGTTGAAGGGCGGGTTGCTGAAAATTCTTTCGTTCAAGGGGTTTATATGATTGTTAAGTGGCTTGTGACAAGAAATTTTCACGTCGCAATAAGTAAGAATTTTGAATATCATAACCGCGCTGCTTGAGTGCTGGTGGTTTGTCGATGGAAAGAATTGAGACCAATCGGAAGAGTTGGTGCGGCGCGGCCGTGATCATTGCGATGGCCCTGTTCGTCGGTCTTCCGGGTTGTGGCGGAAAGGTCTGTCCCCCGGGAACGGTACGCGAAGGCGACTTCTGTCGCAGGGTCAAGGACGACGTCCCGATCGAGAAGGATGTGGTTATCGTCATCGACGCCGGCAACGATTCCGACAGCCAGGATGTCGTTTCGGATCCTGGCAACGATCGTGAAGAACCGACCGATGTCGTGCTGGATCCTGGCGGCATGGATCTTGTCGAGCCAGAAGATACCGGTAACCCCGACAAGTATCCGGCCGGTTACATCGGCATGGCCTGCAACACGGCCGCCGTCTGCAGGAACGATGGCTGGCCGGACGGTTCGTGCCTGTCCTGGCCGCGTGGTTTCTGCGCCATGCCGGGCTGCCAGGACGGGGTGGCATGTCCTGAAGGGACGACCTGCATGAACCTGGCTGCCGGCGCCAACGGCGCGTATTGCACGGTGACGTGCCAGCAGGCTTCCGATTGCCGCGACACCGTGGATTTGCTTGGCAACAAATATGCCTGCAAGCTTGTTCCGGATCCGTCAAACATTTTCAAATCAATCTGTTACATGGAAGTCGGCGAGGCCAGCGAAGTTGGGGGTCCCTGCCAGGCCCACGAGCACTGCCAGGGCGCCATGGGGTGTCTTCCGAACTTCGATGGCGGTTATTGCGCGGTTCTGAGTTGCGACGCTTCGAATCCATGTCCGGAGGGCACGGCTTGTACCAGGCTTCAGGGCCGCGGAGTTTGCCTGAAGTCGTGTGTTGACAGCCAGGATTGTGGTCATTCGGTCGCCTGTCAGGACGGCGATGAGGGTTGTGTCGGCGGAAGTCGTCAGCTTTCCCGCGCGTGTATCGATATGAAGAGCGCGCTGACCGGGCAGACAATGAAGGTCTGCGGTTCCGGAACAGTTGGCAAGTCGATTGGTGAACAGTGTCTTAACGAAACCGAATGCAAGTCCGGGAAGTGCAACGTGTCCTACACTGGAACCTGTACCGACTTCGATTTCACCGGACGGCGTTGCACGACAGACGCCGATTGCGCGATCACCAAGGCCATCTGCCGCCAGAGCAGTTTGCAGACTTTTGGATTCTGCACGGCGAATTGCGGCACGACGACATGCACGGTGGATCAGTCAATTTGCGTAATGACCCTTGCAGACGAGGACAGTCTGAAGGGATTGTGTCTTCCCAGGTGCGTTCCGTCGAATCCGGAGGATCCTTTCAGCGAAAGCGACTGCTGGGAGGAGGCGGGTCTGAGGTGCATGTACGGAGACACGAAGTTCCAGCCCGGGGTCCGGTCCTGTGTCAGGATTGATCCTGGTGATCCGGGAACGAACTGTCGTCAGGACGACGAGTGCTATTCCTCGAACTGCATCGGATTCACCGGCAGTACCGACGGGTTCTGCACGATGCCGTGCCTGGCCGATGATTTGTGTCCCTTCCCCACAATCTGTGAAACGGTTGGCGGATCAAGGCTGTGCATGAAGCGATGCATGGCGACCCCGGACTGTCCCGGTACCATGAAGTGCGTTACCAGCACGGTTGGCGACTACTGCGCACCGGCCGATTGATTCAGTTTCGGCTTACCTTTGCCAGACCCGTTGCATATTGAACGTCTTGATGTCGATGCATGTCGGGGAGTCCGGCCTGCGATCCAGGCTACAATCTTCCGTCGATGAAAACGAATCCTTCGTCATCGACCCTTCCGCGAAGTCCGGTCTTAAGATTGCCGTGGTCAAGATCCTGGCATTCGGCGGGGGGAAGGCACATTTCGGAAACCATTATTGCAGGCCCCGAAGCCATCAGTTCCCCCCTTGGGGAAACGAAGAGCGAGGTGACCGGAAGTGGCTTGCCGACCGAGCCTTCACGAAAACAGCCGGGACGGCGCGCAGCCAGGAAGCAGCAGGCGGACGCCGGTGCCGAGATTTCCCACAGGTCGATGCCCGCCGTCTGGAAGGTCGTCCTGGAAGCTGCCGGATCATTCATTCCGTCGCAAAGGATTGTCCGAAGGGAGCCGCCCGGGATATCGCGAACCAGCCGGTCGACGGCCAGATCGGCAAGAGCGTCCAGCATTCCGTGCGATTCCGTCCCGGCGGCGGTTCTGGCCCTTGCCCTGTGAAAACCCCATCTGGTCAGTCTGCCCCTGGCACCTTCAAGAAGTTGGAGTTCGGAGATCAGTCCTGATTCAATGTCGGCGGCGCCGACGGAATCGCAGACGGCGATTGTCGGTTGTGTCAGGAAGAGTGCCTCGACAGGGGATCGCCCCAATGGGGCAACCGTGTATGTTCCACCGGAAAGAAGGCAGCAGTACCAGCAGACGATCCTGGCAAAAGGCGACTCGAGTCCGGAAATCGAAGTCCAGACATCGCTTTCGTCAGCCATGAGCTCCGTGCGAAGCGATTCGCAAAGGCTGCCCAGGCCTTCGTGGGAAATCGCAACAACCTGGGTTCTGCCGTCGGGCGTCACGTGGGCGAGTCCGCACGCCGCGTGTCTTGGGCCAATAACGGAAATCCGTCTTTCAACTTCAGGATCTTCAAGAATCGCCACAAGCTCGTCTTCGCCGATATCGGGGGGCGGGCGAAGCCGTTCGATCGGGATTTCGGTGGCGACATGCGACAGGGGTTCAAGTGTTGTCCTGACAAGGCCGGCGTCGAACGTCGGGTCGTCGCATAAGATGAACCATCTGCACCGGCAGATCAGAACCGCCGCAAGGATTTCGTCGGCGGGAATTGACGGCGCGATTGAGAACGGAACCAGGCTGGCGGTCTGGCACGCAGCCTCCAGCACAAGCGCCTGGACGCCGGAAAATCCGATCAGGGCGACCCCGTCGTCGTCAACCGGCGGAAGGCGAACCAGTCTGGCCGCCATGAACCATGCCTGGTTTCGGAAATCGACAAAGGTAGTCTCGGCGCCGGACATGATATCCATGTGCAAGGGCTTCGGGCCGAGCTGCTTCGCGACCGACCGTATTATCTGTGGAATGCAGGCCATGGCCGTCTTATACCACGTACCGCCGTCGACCTGTTATCCCACGCTCGACGAATGCCCATTCGATTCGCTTCGCTGGTTCGAAACACTCATCAAGACCCGTGCAAGGTTCTGTTGACGTTTCAAGTCGCCTCTGATAAATTCTTCCGGCTTTTTGGGGCGCGTTCTTTGCATGCGCGGGGATGGTGGCGGCTTGGCTGAAAACCATGATTACTTCATGGCGTTTGCCCTCGATGCCGCCCGGGCGGCCGGTGATCGCGGTGAAGTGCCGGTCGGGGCGGCACTTGTGATTAACGGGCACGTCGTCGAATCGGATCACAACCGGACGATCGAGTTCGGCGATCCATCGGCCCATGCCGAGGCGCTGGTTCTGAGCCGCGCGGCCAGGGCCGGCCTCGACCTGGGGGCGGCCACCCTGTATGTGACTCTCGAGCCGTGCATAATGTGCGCCGGCGCGATAGTCCTTTCGCGGATCGGCACGCTGGTTTACGGTGCCGATGACCCGAAAGCCGGGGCGGTTCGAAGCCTTTACACGGCGGTGACCGATTCCAGGCTGAACCACAGGTGCAAGGTGGTTCACGGGGTTCGCGCCGAAGAGGCGTCCGAACTGTTGAAGCGGTTCTTTAAGGATTTGAGGCGTGCGGCGGCCGACAGGCGTTAAGAATTGTTGGCCGGGGCATGCCATGCTGGAGAGATGACCGAGTGGTCGAAGGTGCACGACTGGAAATCGTGTGAGGTCAAAAGCCTCCGAGGGTTCGAATCCCCCTCTCTCCGCAGTTCCGTTAGTGACCTTGTTCATTGGAGAGATGGCCGAGTGGTCGATGGCACCTGACTCGAAATCAGGCGTAGGCGTCAGCTTACCGGGGGTTCGACTCCCTCTCTCTCCGCTTAACAGTATCTTCGTCCAGTGGAATACCGCCCGGCGGTAACGTATATTCGCCTGCGGGCTCTCCCGGAGTATTCCAATGACCAGGCGTTCGGTTGTTTCCGGTCTGTATTTTCCCGAGTCGGCCGGCCATCTGTCCCAGGTTCTGGCTGGACTGGGGCAGGGCAGTTCGGCCGGCGGCGCTTCCAGGGTGGACGGCGTCCGGGGTGTTGTCGTTCCGCACGCTTCAATCGAGTATTGCGGCAAGGTGGCCGCGGCACTCTGGTCCAGGGTCAGGGTTCCCGATCATGTCCTGGTCATCGGGCCGAACCATACCGGTCTTGGCGCGGTCGCGGCCGTGGCCGACCGGTTTTCGTATTCGACACCTTCAGGGACTTTTGAAATGGATCGCGACATGGCCGCGGCAATCGTCGACGCCTGTCCGCTTCTTGCCTTTGACGACCTGGCCCATCACGAAGAGCATTCGATTGAAGCGGTGCTTCCATACATCCAGGCCGCCAACCCGTCCGTCCGTCTGACCGCGCTTTGTCTGCGTTCGATGTCGTATTCCGACTGCGCGCGGATTGCCACATCCATCGCCGGGGTTGTCGCCTGTTTCAGGGATCGCGGCGAAGAAGTCCTTCTGGTGGCCAGTTCCGACTTGAACCACAACGAGCCATTGCGCATCGGTGCGCGGAAGGACAGGATGGTGCTGGATCGGATGGTCGGACTTGATGCTCCCGGACTTTACCAGGCCGTCGTCGAGCACCACATCACGATGTGCGGGGTCGTTCCCGTCGTGGTAATGATGCTGGCGGCCCGGGAAGCTGGCGCCGGATACGGCGAGCTGGTAGGCTACCAGACGAGCATGGATTGCACCGGGGACGCGTCCTCGGTCGTCGGATACGGTGCCGTCATGCTTCGGGATCGGTGCCCCGCCGACGAGTTTCGGAGACTGGATCGGGGAAGCGGCGCCGGAGTTGTGGCTGGTTCTTGTGGAGACTGTAGATGAGGACTGTCGAATACCTGACCGGGACGAGGCTTTCGTGCAAGGGATGGCAGCAGGAAGCCGCCAGGCGGATGCTGCACAACAACCTTCACCCCGATGTTGCCGAAAATCCAGAAGAACTGGTCGTTTACGGTGGAATAGGGAAGGCCGCCCGGAACTGGGACTGTTTTGAAAAGATTGACCGGGCGCTGGTTGAACTTGAGGATGACGAAACGCTTCTGGTGCAGTCCGGCAAGGCTGTGGGCGTAATCCGCACCCACGCCGATGCGCCCAGGGTACTGATTGCCAATTCGAATCTGGTTCCTGCTTATGCGACCTGGGAGAAGTTCCGCGAGTTGGATCGGCTGGGTCTGATGATGTACGGCCAGATGACCGCCGGGTCATGGATTTACATTGGAACCCAGGGGATTCTGCAGGGGACGTATGAGACCTTCGCCGCTGCGGCAAGGACTCATTTCGACGGGGATCTCGGGGGCCGGCTTGTCCTTACTGGCGGGCTCGGCGGCATGGGCGGCGCCCAGCCCCTGGCCATCACGATGGCGGGCGGCGTGGCTTTGTGCGTGGAAGTCGATCGTCACCGCATTCAGAGAAGGCTCGACACCAGGTATCTTGACGTGTCCACCGACAGCCTGGACGAGGCACTTCAGATGGCCCGGCGGGCTATGATGGCCAGGGAGCCCTTGTCCATCGGGCTTCACGGCAATTGTGCGACAGTTTTCCCGGAACTGGTTCGGCGGGGAATCGTGCCAGACCTGGTGACCGATCAGACCTCGGCTCATGACATGCTGACCGGGTACGTTCCGGATCAGGTTGATTACGCAGAGGCGCTGGCACTTCGGAAGAGCGATCCCGACAAGTACCAGAAGTTGTCCTTCGACGCGGTCGTCAGGCACGTTCAGGCGATGCTTGATCTGCAGCGCCTCGGGTCGCACGTGTTTGATTACGGCAATAACATCAGGACGCAGGCTTTCCGCATGGGGCTTGCCGATGCCTATGCATTTCCCGGATTCGTGCCTGCCTATATCAGGCCGCAGTTCTGTTCGGGCCGCGGACCGTTCAGGTGGGCGGCGCTTTCCGGCGACCCCGCCGATATCGCGGCCACGGACGACCTCGTGCTTGAACTGTTCCCGAAGGACGAAGGTCTTGCCAGGTGGATTGACATGGCAAGGCGCAAGGTTGCCTGGCAGGGGCTGCCCGCCCGAATCTGCTGGCTCGGGTATGGCGAACGCGACGTTGCGGGCCTGGCCTTTAACGATCTGGTTCGACGTGGAAAGGTCAAGGCGCCGATCGTTATCGGACGCGATCACCTTGATTCGGGATCGGTGGCTTCGCCGCATCGCGAGACCGAGGCAATGAAGGACGGGTCGGACATCGTCGCGGACTGGCCGCTGCTGAATGCGATGTTGAACGCGTCCAACGGCGCCACATGGGTTTCGATTCATCATGGTGGCGGGGTCGGCATCGGATATTCCATTCATGCCGGTGTCGTCATCGTGGCGGACGGAACGGACGCGCAGGCCCGCAAGCTGGAAAGGGTGCTTCGCGGCGATCCGGCAACCGGTGTCTTCCGGCACGTCGATGCCGGCTACGATCTTGCCGTCGATGCGGCCCGCAGAACCGCACTGAAGATTCCCCACATGGTCTAGTCATTTTCCGAAATTCAGGGGTCGGACGGGCGTTCGCATCTGGCAATCTGCGACTCGACGCCAGCGCCCCTTTCGCGGGCCTGCATGCACACTGGCAGGGCATCCCGGCAGCGGTCGTGCGCCGCAAGGATGATGCAGAGGTTCGCTAGTGCCGCGGGCATGCCAGGACGATGCAGCAGTGCGGCCTGGAGTTCGGCCACGGCCGATCCGGGCATTCCGGCGTTTCCAAGAACCAGCGCCAGGTTGTTGTGCGCCTCGGCGTTGGCCGGGTCAATGTCGATGGCCTTGCGAAGCCACGGTTCGGCTTCCGCCCAGCGACCCGAGTCCATCAGTGCCTTGCCGACATTGTTGTGCAGGCGCGTGCTGCCGGGACGGTTGGCCAGGGACGACTTGAAAAGCGTCTCGGCGTCGCGGTAATCCCCGACGCGGTCGATTGCCAGCGCCCCGAGCATCGCAGCCCACGCGATGACGACGGCGGCGGCACCGGCGAAGACCGGACTGAATCGCGGTGACCGTCTGGAATGCGCCCGGATGGCCGCAAGTCCACCGGCCAGGCCGATGGCCATTCCGGCCGATGGCTCGGTCATAAGACGTTCGCCCAGGATAATCCAGTTTGGGAACACGATTGAAGACACGAGTCCCCAGGAAAGGGCCATCATGACAATTCCAGGCCATGCGGCCGCACGCCTGCGGACAAGCCACGCCGCCAGAACCAGTCCGGCGACGAGCAACCCCGCCCCGCCCGCGATCGCGGCCGGACTCGCGCCGGGCGGCGGGCCGGGCAGGCCAAGAACATCGAATCCGTAATCCACCGTCATCCCCGCAGGCAGAATCAGCAGCCGCGCGGCCTCGAGAAGAACCTGAAGCGCGCCTGCCAGCCGCGCGGGCCAGGCCGACAGGACAAGCGGGTTGTCCTGCCACGGGATCGCGGACGCATCGATTCGGCCGACGGCGATCAGCCGGACAGTGAAGTACAAGGCAACGGCCGTCGTCATTGCCGCGATCGGCGCCACGGATTCCCTTGCCGGCCGGCAGGCTGGGCGTTCGATAAGGATGATCAGCGCGGCGACAAACGGCATGGTGATGGCCGACTCCTTTGAAAAGAGCCCGGCCAGGGTCAATGCGAAAAGTCCGGCGACCGATGCCAGCGTCCACTGTCGCGGTTCCGGCACCATCGTTGATCGTCGGATCACGACCAGCAGGCCGGAAAGATAGAACAGCAAGACCAGGATGATTTCCCGGTTGACCGCGAACATCACCGTCTCAACGTGGGTTCCGTGCAATGCGAACCAGATTGACGCGAGAGCGGACGGCAGCATGCCGAAACCAAGTGAAATCATTACGGCGGCAAGCACCATGCACGCCATTGAATATAGAACGATGTTTGAAATCCTGAAGGCCAGCGGCCCGGAGCCCGCGAAGTACCTGGTAACGGCAAGCGTCGTTGTGGAAAGTGGCCGGTAATTCGCGACATGCGTGTATTCCGGCACGTCGCCCCAGCCTGTTGACGAAAAGATCCTTCCCAGATCCACCTTCCGGCCGTCCACCAGCGGGTTGTTGACCACGGCCATGTTGTCGTCGTGCAGCAGCGGGTACGTCACGGTTCCAACCCATGGAATGACGGCCGCGGCGCACACGGCCAGCATCACTGCCGCGATGCGCGGTCGATGCGTCTGGGATGCTGCCGTGGAGTTACCCGTGGTTGCCCGATTCATGGCGTGATTATCGCAGGAAGAGAGATAAAATTGCACAGCAGCGAGACGATGTTGCCGAAAGCCGGGACAGTCAAAGGAAAAAACAATTCCAATGCGGTCATTCCTTTCTTGACACCGCACCGGGCGCTTCGGATAATCCTCTGGAATTATCTTCGGAAATGGACCGGCAGTCGGTTTCCCAGCCGGTTTAACACGCAGAGGCTGTTTATGAACACGAAGTCCTGTCGCGGTTGGCGCTCGGTCATTCTGGCGATCGTCGGTCTTTCACTTGCCATGGTCGCGTGCGAGGGTGGATCCGCCAACCAGTTCTCATCGATTTCAATCAGCCCCGGCGACAGGGCTGTCAACATCCTGGTCGATTCCGACTATGTCGTGAACATCACGAACACCGGCGAAGGCCGGAACCTGGAAATCACCGACGTCGTATTGAACTACACGCCGGAATCGGCCGATGAAAGCGAGCAGGGGCCGGCTTTCATCCTGTTCAAGGGAACGCTTCCCGCGACCCTCGAGCCGGTGTCTTCAAGTCCGTCTTCAAAGACGTCGTTCACCTTGCGGTACCAGGCTCCCAAGGATGGGAAGGGGCGTTCCGCGACCGTTACCGTTCGCAACAACAATACGACCAACTTCCAGGATCAGGAACTTGTAATCAGTTTCGATGGAAAGAAGTGTCGTCCCGTCCTGGACGTCGAATCGCGGGTTGAGTTTGGTTTCGTCAGTCTCGGAAACGATTCATACCAGGACATCGGCCTGGTCAACACGGGAACGTGCGATCTGGTCATCGATTACATTCGCGTTGAAGGCGAGTCGGTCGGTCATCCGGAAGCGTTCACCGTCACCGTCAAGGGCAATGATTATGTCGGAAAGTCCGACTTCGAGCAGCGCATGCTGCCCGAGGTCGTCACCATCGCCCCCGGAAGCGGCGTGATGTGGGGCGCCCTGTTTGCTCCTGTCGATACCAACGCCGCGGGTGCGACGCTGGTTATCCATACGAACAACACCGAGGTTCAGGACGGCCTTTACTTCGTGGATCTGGTTGCCAACGCGTCCGGTCCCAAGCTGGTTGTCGATCCGAACCCAATCGATTTTGGCGGCAAGCTGATCCAGAAGACGGCTGGCATGATGGTCAGTGTCCGTTCCACTGGCGACGAACCCCTGGTGATCTCGCAGCTTGCGCTGAAGGAGGACACCAGTGCCGACTTCAAAATGGAGATTCAGGGATTGGCCGCGGCTCCGACACCGGAAAACCCGGTCACCCTCGAAAACGGCCAGGCCATCGATGTCATGATGACCTTCACGCCGAACGATGAGAATCCGCGTGACAACGATGGAAAGCCGATTCCCGATACGGGAACGCTGCTGGTCGGCAACAACGGTATTGAGCCGAACGCCGAGATTCCGATATCCGGTTACGGCGTTACGGTTGACTGTCCGAAGCCGGTGATCGTGATCGAGGAAGGTGAACTTGTGAAGCCCCAGACGCTGCTTCACATTCACGGCGAACAGAGCCAGAGCGGTTCTGCCGGCGGCTCGATAATCAAGTATTCGTGGACGGTGGATCAGCCGGACGAAAACAAGTTCATCCTGCTGCCGTCGGCGTCCAGCCCGACCGTCACGCACGAAGTCAACATCGGTGGCGAGTACACCTATTGCCTGGACGTTTGCGACAACCAGTACTGCAGCAGCGATCCCAAGTGCGGCGGTTCCGTCTGCAAGACCGTCAAGGTCATCCCGGACAAGGCGATTCACTGCGAGCTTACCTGGCACACTCCGGCCGACACGGACGAGTTCGACGAGGGCGAGGACATGGGCGCGGACATGGATCTCCATTTCGCCCATCCGTTCGCGGCCATGACCGATATCGACAAGGACGGAATCCGCGACCCCTGGTTCCACGTGCCCTACGACGTTTTCTGGTTCCAGCCGAACCCGGAATGGGAAACCCCGAATCCGGACGGCAAGGACAATCCGTCCCTTGACCGCGACGACACGGACGGTGCCGGCCCTGAAAACCTGAATCTTGATTCGCCGGTCGCGGGCCGCGTCTATCGAATCGGCGTTCACTATTGGGACGACCATGGCTTCGGCGCCAGTTATCCGCGCCTTAAGTGCTTCATTTACGGCGAGGAAGTGTTCAGCGTCGATATGTCGGTGTCCGGCACGGCAATGTACAAGTGCGACATGTGGTACGCGGCCGAGATCGAGTGGCCGCAGCAGACCGTTACCCTTCTGCGCAATCCCGACAACTCGTTCAAGATCACAAAGGGTTACGAGGAGCCGTCCTTCTCCGCCATCGGCGGCGGCGGTTGCGAATAGTCCTGACGGCCGGTTCATTTCCCCTGTTTGCTGCCCAGTTTGAACTGGATTGTCGGTTCCCACGCAACTTATTGTTTCAATTTGCTTCCAGATTACTAAAATAGTCGCGCAGCGTTCTGTCCGGACACCGTAACCCGGTGGCCGTTCGGGTAATTCGCATGGTTTTCAAACAATTCGTTCGGGGGTCGATCATGATGTCATTCCGAAAAGTTGCCCGGTTGGTTTCCGCCACGTGGATGATTCTGGCCGCGTGTTCCGGCCAGATCGCCTGCGATGACGGTTCCGGCGTCGCCGATGCGTTGGCGATCGACTATTTGCCACGTTCGGTTGACTTCGGATCGGTCGTCATCGGACAGCAGAAGACTTTGTCGGTCACCCTTCGGCATTCCGGCGAATCAGGTGTCGTCGTGCTCGGGGCCATTTCGATGGAAGGGCTTTCCGGCGAGTTCACGACCGGCCAGCTTTCGAAGACGGAGCTTGCTGTTGGCGAGACTGCGACTTTTGACGTGATTTACAGGCCAACCGATGCATCGACCGACTCCGGCGTCATAGTCGTCGCGCACAACGTGGCAACCCAGAACTACAAGACACGGATATCGGTGACTTCCGCCGGTCAGACCGCGACCCTGATTACCGAGCCGAGCCCGATCGATTTCGGCGAAATCAATATCGGCAATTCGACGACTATGGATGTCTCGATCCGCAACGTCGGAACGGCGTCCTTCAAGATCGAGCAGGTCATGATGAGCGCGGAAGGCTCAGGTGCCTTCAAGCTGATCAGCATCGTCCCGCCCGAAGGCGACATCCTTCCGGTCGATCTTGATCCGGACGAGGTCATCGGCGTCACCATCGAATACACCCCTCAGGAAGGCGCGAACGAGTACTCCCAACTTGTTGTGAAGGGCGAGGAGAACGTCTGGTCGTTCGACGTGTTCGGCACAGGCCTTGGACCGAGACTGTTCATCAATCCGAAGCAGATTGAAATCGGCGGCGTTGACATCGGCTCGACCGGTCGCGGACTGGTGGTGCTTAAGAATGTCGGAAACGACTCGCTTCGCGTGACCAATGTCGCTTTGTCGCCGGGAAGTCACGAGGGGCTGGCCGTCGAAGGCGACAGCAGCTTCAACCTTGAGCCCGAGGATGAACGGGACGTGTATGTCGCGTGGACCGTCACGAAGGCGGAACGGGCGACCGGCCAGGCTATCGGCTGGCTTCAGGTGGCAAGCACGGATCCCGCGTCCCCCGCGATGGTCTCGATTTACGGTTTCGTGAAGTCCCCGCTGATGACGGTTACCCCGGACAACCTGGACATGGGATACGGCGCCCAGGGTATCACGGTGTTCAAGTCGGTCGCGATTCGTAACGACGGTTCGGCCAACCTTGTCATCGACGGGATACCGAACCTGATCGAGAAGACCGACGAAAAGTACGGCCAGGAGTGGAGCGTATCGACCCCGGACAAGGTTCCGAGCGGCGGCAAATACACGCTGGCCCCGGGCGAAGGGCTTGAGGTCAAGATTGGCTTCACCAACAAAGGGCCTGAAACCGGCGACATTCGCGCGAAACTTCGCATTGTGAGCAACGATAAGTCCGTTCCGAACACCGAAACGCTGATACCGGTGAAGATCAGCCGCGGCGGCACTGCCAACTGCATTCCGCAGCTTGTCCCGTCGGCGTACGACTTCGGCCTTGTCCCGATGGGCTTCAAGAAGGAGCTTCCGATTCGCGTCGTCAACACCGGTCTTGGTTACTGCAGCTACAAGCAGACTTATATCCAGGACTGCTCATCCGGATTCGGCATCGGCTTCGGCGGTGCATGCGCCGAGCCTTTCACGACGTCCAAGTCCACGAAATTCGTCGTTTCCCAGCAGCCGGGGGTCATTCAGAACGGCATCGGCCCGGGTGGGTCAGCCACCATTTTCGTCAGGTTCCAGCCGCCCCAGACCGGCACGATGTTCGGGGAACTCACCGAATACAACGCGATTATGGGCGTGATGATTTATGACTCACAGCTCAAGAAGGATCTGATCGTTCCCAAGCCTTCAGGAACCGGAACGTATTCCGCCAACCTGAAGGGTACGAGCGGCGTCGCGAACCTGGCGGTGCTTCCTTCCGAAGTCAAGTTCGGCCTGGTAACGCTCGGTTGCGCATCCAAGACCTATCAGATCTGTGCCTACAACACCGGATCGGCACCGCTGCAGGTTACCGGAGTCAAGCTCGATGGCTGCACGCCCGAGTTCAAGCTGAAGGGAATGCCGCCGCTGCCGCGTCCCATCACGACAGGCTCGCCGCTTTGTTTCGGCGTGAATTTCGTTCCGCAGGATACCACCGAGGATTCGTGCATCCTGAAAGTCCTTTCGAATGAGCAGAGCATTCCGGAGCTGTTTGTCGGCCTGAGCGGGCAGGGCACGATCTACAGTGATCAGACCGATGTGTTCACGCAGCTTTCGGGACAGGAAGTTGACATCCTTTTCGTAATCGACGACTCCGGTTCCATGGGTGACGACCAGCAGACGCTGATCGAAAACTTTGAATACTTCATCAACCAGGCGGAAGTCTGGCAGAACGATTACCACATCGGCGTCGTTTCGACCGGCCTGAGCTATGAACACATCCTTGGCAAGTTGAACCTTGGCAATCCCAGGACGCTGCCCAGGTACATCACGCCGGGCCCGAACGCGAAATCCCAGTTCGCGAACCTCGCCAACCTTGGCAGTGACGGCGACAACAGCGAAGGCGCGCTTGCGAACGCCCAGGCCGGCTTGTCGGCACCGTTGGTTACCGATACCGGCGTCTCGTGCACCCGTGACGAGGATTGTTCTTCCGATCCGAACCTGTGCACCGACGCGGCCAGTTGTCCGTTCAAGTGCCTGGAATCGACCTGCGGCGGCTGGAACAAGGGCTTCCTGCGGGAGGATGCCCAGCTTGAGATCATCGCCCTGTCGGACGAGGAAGACCAGAGCAGCGGCGACCTTGGCTTCTATATCGATTTCTTCAGGTCGATCAAGGGCTTCTATAACCAGAACATGATGCACTTCAATGCGATCGTCGGCGTCGATGACGGCACGCTGGTGTTCCAGGACGGCACGAAGCAGCCGGGCTGTATCGGCCCGACCGGCTCCGGCGCATACGAGGCAAAGCGTTACATCGAAGTCGCGAACGCGACCAACGGAAAGGTCGGCTCCATCTGCGACCCGAATTACAAGGAGGTTCTTACCGAAATCGGCAGCGTCGCGTTCGGCTTGAAGCAGCAGTTCTTCCTTTCGCGAATCGCCGACCCGAACTCGATTACGGTAAAGGTAAAGGGCGTCCAGCTTGCCGACAACGATGGATGGGAATACGACGCGGCGTCGAATTCGATCATCTTCGACGTTGAAAGCCCGAACATGCCGCAGGAAGGCGACGAGATTGAGGTTCACTACGAGACGCTCTGTTTCGAGCCGTAGTCGGGGATTCATGATTGATGTGACGGGTGGACGGCGTTCCGCCCCGACAAATAAAGGAGTTTGTTTATGAGTATCGGACGGTTCCCGGGTCGATTCATGTTTGTCGCGGTTGCTCTGGCTGCATTGGCGGTCGGCGGCTTTTCCGGGTGCAAGGGTGGCGGAGCCGGGGTCTCTCCCGAGTTGTACGTGACGGCGACCGGTGCCGTTGACAGCTCGATGGAGCGCGTGAACAACGGCGAGAATCGTGATTTCCGTGAAGGCGGCGGCACCATGGTGCTGGTCTTCGGAAACATGGGCGACGATATCCTTCAGATTTCCAATATCGAGATTGTCGAGAAGAACGAAGACATGCTGATAAGCCAGGATGTCACCGCGTTTCAGTACCCGATTTTCGTGGAAAACGGGGATTATCGGGAAGTCCATGAGACCGTGGTCAAGCTGAACATCACCTACGTCCCGGACGCTGACCGCGATCTGACGCCGACCAGGATCCGCCTGACGACGAACGACCCGATGTACGCCGGCGGCATTTTCGAGTTCACGGTTTCCCCGAATGAAAAGACGGCGGAAATCAAGGTAACCCCGAACAACTACATCTTCATGGGTGCCACTTCCATGAACCCGGCCACCGCGTCGTTCACGGTCGAGAATGTCGGCGATGCCGATCTTGCGCTTGCGTCGATTCGTGTCGAACCGGCCTCGGCTTACTCGATTACCTATACTTCGCGTCCGATTCACGAAAATATGATTATCGATCCGACGGTCGAAGGTTCCGCCGAGGGTCCGATCGAGGTCGTCGTCCAGTACCGGCCGGTGACCCCCCCGGATCTGGCCAGCCTCGAAATCCAGTGGGGTTCGCTGATCGATACCGGCGTCGAGTGCTCTGGAACGCCGACCTGCCAGAACAGCGACAAGCTCTGCCCGGACAAGAGCAAGTCGTGTCCCTACACATGCTTCAACGGTCGTTGCAACTGCACGTTCTCGGAGCAATGCCGCGCATACTTCTGCGATGATCCGCAGTCGCCCGATTGCAAGTGGCGTTGTCTGACAGGCGTGTGCCGCGTCCCCGAACTGACCAGCGTCCCGCTGCGCGGCGAGGCCCAGGCGGGTTCGCTTGAAATCACGCACGGCGACCAGGCCGACGGTTGTGTCAATTTCCAGAGCGTCACCGTTCCGGGAACCTCATGCACGAAGGCTTTGAGCCTTGCCAATCCCGGTCCGGGATCCGTTCTGGTCACGAAGCCGACGGTTCAGGTTTCCGGTTCACCCGAAACCAGTCCCTATACAGTTCAGTGGTTCAAGCTGGGCGCGCAGAAGGACGGCGAGTGCGGTAATGTGACCGGCGAGGAAATCACCGAGAACAAGTACACGCTGACGCCGGAAAACAGTCCGATTACCGTCGCGATCACATACGTGGCGCCGGCGGACAGCGGGTTCAACGGAGAAATGAAGGTTCTGTTCGCGAATCCGTACGATGGCGAGCAGATCGTCAGCCTGTGCGGTGGTGACAAGAAGGGCGAACTGGCCATCGCCCCGGCCCCTGAAAAGGTCAGGATGACATTGTATGCCGCACCTGGAACGACGGCCGAGAAGTCTTTCGTCGTCATGAACAAGGGCAATCTGGGCCTCGAGATTGCGGGCGTCAGCGTCGAGCCCGCGAATCTGGAGGATCCCCAGGCGTTCAGCATCCTTGAATCCGCGACCGGTCCGTTCACGCTGTCTGAAGGTGAAGTCAGGCGTTTCACCGTTTCCTTCAACGGCACCCATGACGGCGGCACCACGGTCAACGGGTTCGTGAATATCGATTACGTCGATCCGCTGGCAGGTGAAGGCGGTCAGGTCATCAACCAGAAGATCAACGTCGCCGGCTTCAATTCCTTTGACGGGGTGACGCTGCCCGTGGCCGACGCTGGCCAGGTTTCCGGCCCGATCAAGGCCGGCGATTCGGTGGTTCTCGACGGTACGGCAAGCGTGCCCGGTTCCTATCCGATTCCGGCTAACTCCGGCTATATCTGGTTCGTTTCCAAAAAGCCCCCGGCCAGCCGGGTCTTCCTGAATTCAGCAGCGGCCCAGGGCCAGCTCACGGTCGTTCCCGACGTCGGTGGCGACTACGAGTTCCGTCTGGTGGTTTTCTCGGTCGAGCCGGACAGCGGTCAGGCCTACTTCAGCCACGAATCGACACTGTCATTCTCCGTCATGGATTGACCCACCAAGGTGTGATTCCCGTCTGGTTGGCAGAACCGTTGCTCGGGAACCCGACTTTCGCGCACGTTCACGCGTAAAGAAAATATAAACATACATACCTTTGGCGCGCCTGTTTCCCTTGATGTAAACGTGCGGCTCTGATAAAGATATGCGGACGGCATTTTTCCTGCTCCACGTTGATTAGGGGTGTGTGATGGAAGTAACCGATTTCTTGGTGGAACTTGAGGGTAACCCGGATGACGCGGTCATGTTCGACAGGGCTGTTGAAGAAGCTCTGGCCGAAGGCGGTGTCGAGGGTCTTGAGTCATTCCTTGCCCAGGTGATGGAATTTCTTGGCGATCCGGCCGTGGCCGAAACTTTCGTCAAGAAGGCGGATGCCTTTTTCCGCCGCGAACGCACCAGCGACAAGGGTCGGATCGTGGCATGGGCTGCCGCCGTGGTGGCCTGGAAGATCCTGAATGACCTGGTCCGGGCCGAGTTCTTCATGAGGGGAGTCGGTGAAGACAAACTGCCCGATGTCGATACGTGGCTGGAATTTTATCGCGTGTTTTACGCCAGCCGTGGCAACTGGCTTCGTCTCGGGCAGTTCATGGGCGAAGCGGTTCAGAAGTTCGGCAAGCCCGAAATCGAGATGAAGCGCACCCTGGCCAGAACCGCGGCCGAGGCCAACAATTCGACAAAGGAGCTCTCTTACTGGCAGGAAGTCGCCAAGCTTGATCCGGGCGACGAAGAAGCCAGCAACAGCCTTGAAAAGCTTTACGCCCAGCTTCAGCGCTGGCCGTCGCTTGCCGAGCTTTACAAGGCCCGTTTCACCGCACTCCCCGATGATGCCGTCACGGAAAAGGTCTTTGCCCTGAAGCAGATGCTGGAAATCTATGACCAGAAGATGCGGGCGGAACCGAAGGTTCTTTCCACGTATCAGATGATCCTGGACGTGGATCCGGCCAACATCGAAGCGATGGACTCCCTGCTTGCCAAGTACGAGGCGGCCGGCAGGTGGCCCGACTACGCCAAGGTTCTTGATCGCAAGATTGAATCGGCTTCTGACATTCGCCAGAAGGTCGGCCTGATGGAAAAGAAGGCCGAACTGATGGAGACCAGGTTCGCCAACGCGATGGAGGCGATGAAGGCTTACGAGGCCATCCTGGAAATCGACCCCGAACGGCGCGATATCCTTAACAAGTTGAAGGATCTTTACGAGAAGCGTCATGACTATGAAAACCTGATCCGCATTCGCAGGGCCGAGGCCGATTCGATGCCCGATGGTGCAGAAAAGGCGGCCCAGTATGCCGACCTGGCGGTCATGGCAACCGAGAGACTGCGCAAGTTCCCGGTGGCAATCGAACTGTGGGAACTGGTCCTGATTCTTGACGAGTCGAACGACGATGCCCTGCGTGCCCTTGAGGGGCTTTACGAAAGGACGAAGGAACTGGACAAGCTGGCGGTCGTCCTGCAGCGGCGCCAGGCCATGACTTCCAACCCGGCCGAGAGCATCGCGATCCTCGAGAAGCTGGCCCAGTTGTTCGGAACCAAGCTGGAAGATGCCAACGGCGCCATGGAGACCTGGCGGAAGATCCTGGATGTCGATCCGAATCACGAACGCGCCAAGCGCGAATTGAGGACTCGTTACCTCGGGCAGCGCAAGTGGGACGAACTGGAATGGTTCCTGCGCCGCTACGGCAATCCGGAAGAACTGGCGCGAACACTCGAAGGCCAGGTCAACAGCATTCCGGATCTGGAAGAAAAGAAGGGCGTCCTGTTCAAGCTGGCCGCCATCTGGCGCGATGAACTGGGCCAGGCGACCCGCGCGGTCAAGAACCTGGAAGGCGTCCTGGCGGTTGCGCCGAACGATGCCCGGGCCGCCGGGGATCTGATCGACCTTTACCGCGGATTGAGCGACTGGAGAAAGCTTCCAAAGGTCTATGAGGTGGCAATCGCGGGCGCGGCGGACTTCTATCAGCGGCAAAGCCTGCGCGTCGAGGCGGCCGAGGTTCAGAAGGTTCAGCTCAACAACACGAAGGAAGCCTTCTTCCTTTATCTGGCGGCTTTCCAGGAGGACATGCTCAACGGCGAGCTCCAGGAACAGCTTGAACTGCTTGCCGGACCGTCCGACAACTGGGACGTCTATGTGGCCGCGCTGGAGCAGGCCGTCAACGTGATGACCGAGACCTCGATCCGCATCAGGACGTGGTTGCGCATCGGTGAAATTTACAGCGAAAACCTGGGCGATATCGAGGCCGGTCAGGCCGCCTTCAAGCGCGCGCTGGACATGGACACCGGCAACCGCGAGGCAATCACCGCGCTCGAGGCCATTTACCGCAAGCTGAATCGTCACGAGGATCTGATCCGGATCCTGCAGATGCGGCTGTCCCTGGTCACCGACATCGAGGAGCGCAAGGCCGTCCGTTTCGAGATAGCCACGGCTCTGTACGATTGCATGGGTGCGGTCGATGAAGCCGTCGCCACCTGGAACGACATCCTGGCGGCCGATCCTCTTGAATTCACCGCATACAGCCAGCTCGGGGAACTCCTTCTGAAGGAAAAGCGATACGAGGAACTTCGCGGCCTGCTGAACAGGCAGATCGACGCGATGTTCACGCTTGACCAGATCGACCCGGTCATGATGGCCGACCTTTACAGTCGTGTCGGTCTTCTGACGAGTGGTATCGACGGCAACGGCAGCGCAGCGGTCGATGCATACGAGACGGCCCTGAACTACGTCCCCGGCCACGCGGCGACGATCGAGATGCTGGAAGATCTGATCGGCGTCGAGGAGCTTCGCCCCAGGCTGATCGATCTCCTGAAGGGCCCGTTCGAGGCCGCCGGGCGCGATGCGGACCTTGCCGATCTGATCGAGATGGAACTTCAGATCAAGGGCGACAGCATCGACACGATCGATTTGCTCTGGAAACTGGAAGAACTGTATGCCGGCGGCGCGTCGAACGAGCCGAAGCGTTTCCGCGTGCTTTCAAGAATAATGATGGTGACGCCGGACGTCACCCGTGCCTGGGACAATCTTGAGTCGGTTACCGCTTCCCTTGGTTCATGGCGCAGCCTGGTCGATCTGTACTCCATCTGCGTCGAGATGATCGAGATGCCGGACGCCCGCGTCTCCCTTAACCTGCGCCTTGCGCGCATCCTCTGGGAAGAACTGAAGAGCGTTGACGAGGCGCGCAAGGCGTTCCACGCCGTCCTGGCGCTGGACGACAGCAACGAAACGGCGCTGGACGCCCTGGAAACCATTTATGAAGGTCTTGAAAACCATCCGGAACTGCTGAAGGTCTATCGTCGGCGCTTCGAGGTTTCGCCGTACTCCGGTGAAAAGATTGCCTACGCATTCAAGATGGCGGCCGAGCTTTCGGATCACCTGGAAGATATCGAGGGTGCCATCGAGGCGATTCGCAAGGTTCTGGAAATCGATCCGGAATACTCTGCCGCCTGGAGACAGCTCGATAACCTGTACGTAAGGGCCGAGCGCTGGCTGGATCTGGCCGACGTCCTGGGTCGCCGCATTTCCCTTGCCGAGGGCGATGCCGACCGCACATGGCTGCGCCTGAGGCTGGCCGAGACGCTGGAAACCAAGCTGGAAGACCTGGGTGGCGCGGTCAACGTCTATCAGACCATCCTGGATGGGGATCCGGCGAATGCGGACACCCTGGTGCAGCTTGAAAGGTT
This sequence comes from Deltaproteobacteria bacterium, assembly GCA_029555025.1. Lineage (GTDB taxonomy): Bacteria > Myxococcota_A > UBA9042 > DTJE01 > DTJE01 > JAGOFO01. Next base: position 39,750 of record JAKPTZ010000081.1, on the reverse strand, counting down.
GTTTGACAACCCGGACGTCAAGGTTCTTGTCGCCCCGATACTGCTGCCGGCATACCGCGCAAGCGGCGACGACCTGAAACTGGTCGCGGTCTATGACGTCCTGGCCGAAGCCGCCGATTACGTCGATACCAGGTTGATGCATTACGCGACGATTGCCGAGATTTACGAAATCAACCTGAAGGATCTGGACCGCGCGTTTGAATACCGGTCGAAGGCATTCAGCACGGCCCCCGAGCGTCGTGAACTGGTTGACGAGGTTCTGCGCCTTGGCGCTGCCCGGCAGAAGATTGACGAGGCTGTGCACGTCCTTGCCGGTAAGGTTTTTGATATCGGTGACGAGGAGCCGCGTCGCGAGACCCACAGGATTATCGCGAAGGTTTGTCGCGAGGCCCGCGTTGACAGGGAACTTTCGAAGCGTCACTACTCGGCGGTGCTCGGCATCGACCCGACGGACATGGACGCGATCGACAACCTGATCGAGATGTACGTCGAGGATTCCGAGACCGAAAAGCTGGTCGCCCTGATCATGGTCAAGGCGGATCTGGTTCACGGAACCGCGGAAAAGGCGAAGCTGCTTCTTTGGGCCGGCGACCTCTATGCCGGCAGCCTGAGCAAGGACGAGGAAGCCATCAGTGCGTTCAATGGCGTCCTTGACCTTGATCCGCGCGACATGGAAGCAATCGTCGCCCTGGAAGCCCTTTACGAAAAGAACGAGATGTGGATGGAACTGGTGGACGTCCTTGGCCGCAAGGCGGACTTCACCGAAAGCCACGAAAAGGTCGCCGCCCTGAAGAAGAAGGGCCTTGTCCAGCACGACCGGATGGAAAACACGGTCGAGGCGATCGAGACCTATCTTCAGGTCATGGCGTTCAGCCCGGGCGACGTGGAAGGGCTTCGCACGCTGGATCGCATGTACGGTGCCGCCGAGGACTGGTGGAACCTTTATTCCTCCCTGGAAAGCCTGCACGAACTGGTGTCCGGCGAAGAGCGCCTGACCATCCACTTCAGGATGGGCAAGTTGCTTGAGCGCGAAATCGGCGATGCGACCAGGGCCGTCCAGGTCTATGAAGCCCTGCTGTCCGAATTCCCCGATAACAAGGATGCCGTCGAGGCCCTGGAAGGTATGGTTCGTGCCGACCTGGCCGCCGAGGATGCGTTCCGGATCCTGGCACCGACACTTTCCGAACGCCAGGAATGGATGCGCCTGTACGTTGTTTACGAGGTCATCACCGACCGCGAGGAAGACGTTGCCCGCAAGGTTGCAAACCTGCTGACGATGGGCGAAATCGCGGAAATGCGCATGGAAGAACCCCTGCGCGGCTTCGAGTGCTTCGGAAAGGCGTTCGTGGCGGATCCCCTGAACCGCGACGCCCGCGAGCGCATCGAGTCGCTGGCCGCTTCCCACGATATGTGGGAAAACGTGCCCGGCCTGATGCTTGAAGGTGCCCTGGTCATTGACGGTTCGCCCGAGGCGCTTGGGCTTCGGCTGCATGCGGCGCGCATCCTGCGCGATCGCCTGTCGGACCTGAAGGCTTCGGCCGCGGCGTTTGAAAAGATCATCGAGGATATTCCCGACAACCACGAGGCGCTCGAGGCCCTTGACGAGCTTTACAGCACGCTCGAGGACTGGAAGGAACTGGCCAGGATCCTTCGCGCCGAGTTCGATGCGTCGCGTGAAGTCGCGGACAAGGTTCGGTTCATGCTGCGCTTCGCCACGGTGTGCGAGGACAGGCTGAATGATTCCGCCGCGGCGCTGGATGCGCGGCAGGAAGTCCTGTTCCTGGTTCCGAACCAGTCCGATGCGGTCGCCGCGCTGCGGATGATGTTTAATGCGGGCAAGCACAGGGCCCAGGTTCTGGATATCCTTGAACCGATTTATGTCGATACTTCGGCCTGGGAAGACCTGACCACCGTCTATGAGGCGGCCCTTGCGGACGTCTCCGAGGCGTCAAGCCGCCGCGGCATCATGGTTAAGCTGGCCGAGGTGTGGGAAAAGAAGCGCCAGGAACTGCGCCCGGCGATGACCTGGTATGGCAAGGCGTTTGAGCTGGATGCGACCGATGAGTCCCTGCTGATCCAGATCGAGATGCTTGCTGGCCAGTCGGCGGACTGGAAGCTGCTGCTGGACATCCTGCTTGCGGCCGCCAAGCCGTGCGAGGATGAGGAGCGCAAGATTTACCTGTGGCACAAGGCCCTGGAAACCGCGCGTGACAAGCTTTCGGATCTTGAGAAGGCCGAGCAGATCGGCAAGTGGGTTCTGGAAGTTTCCGCCACCGACAGGACGGCTCTCGCGGCCCTGGACGCCATGTACGAGTCCCAGCAGCGCTGGGCCGACCTGCTTGGCATCCTGAACAGCGAGGTTGCCGCTTCCGAATACGACGACGAAAAGATTGGCTTCCTGATGCGGGTCGGCGCGTTGCAGCGCGAACGGCTGGGCAACCTGGATGGCGCGGTCGCCGCGTACAAGCAGATTGCACAGGCCGACGAGATGCATCGCCCGGCGCTTACCGCGCTGTCCGAACTGCATGATCAGAGGGGCGAATGGGAAGAACTGTTCAACGTCCTTTCAAGGCTTTCGGACGTGGCCCCGGAATCGCACGTCAGATCCGGCCTGCAGAGGCGCATGGCAGTCCTTGCCGAGGAAAAGCTTGAACAGAGCGAGACCGCGCTTGGTCTGTGGGATGAAGTATCCCGCGCCGATATGAGCGACGTTGAGGCGTTGCGGAATCTTCAGCGCCTGTACGCCGCCAAGGGCGACTGGGCGGCCTATGTCGATTCGTGCGAACGCGAACTGCCGCTTGCGACCGACGATCAGTCAAGGACTGGCGAACTGCTTCGCGGGATTGCGGTTGCCGCCGAAAAGGAACTTGGTGACACGTTCCAGGCCCAGAATGCCTGGAGGCGAATCCTCGACGCGGCACCGGGCCAGATGGATGCCCTGCAGGCGCTTCGCAGGCTTTATCGTGAGTCGGGTGATGTCGATTCACTGGCGAAGACACTGGAAGCCATTTATGACACCGGCACATTCCAGGGCGCGGAACTGAAGAAGCTGCTGGAAGAGCTTGCGCAGTTGCTGACCGAGGAACTGCCGCGTTTCGAAGTCGCCATCAAGTGGTGGAACAAGGTTGTCGAAATCGACGGCAACGACGTTGCGGCGCTGAAGTCGCTCGACCGGCTGTACGAGGAAATGGGCCGGTTCGGCGAGTGCGTCGGGGTAATCAAGCGGCTGGTTGATCTGTCTTCGGACAACCAGGAAAAGGCCGAGATGCTGTCCAGGGCGGCTTCGATGCAGTCGGATCAGATGAAGGATCTGGCTGCCGCGGCCGAGACGCTGCAGACGGTCGTCGGCATTGTCGGCAACAGCATGGACGTCAGCGAGCGGCTTGGCGACCTTTACGTCAGGCTGGAAAACTGGGATGCCCTTGCGGAAACCATGCTGGCGCGTGACGAGATCATCAAGGATATCGATGATCGCGTTAACAACCTTTCCGAAATCGCCCGGGTTTATGAAAACCGCAAGGGTGAAAAGGAAAACGCCTTCCTGGTGTATGTGAAGTCCGCCGACGTGGCGCCGACCGACGAAAATACGTTCATCGAACTGTGGCGGCTGGCCCGCGACCTTCAGAACTGGGGCGACTATGTCGATATGGTCGGCAGCGTTGTCGAAAGGATGGGGGACGACCTTCGCCTTGAGCACCTGGTCAGGTTCGGTGAGGTCCTGTCGAAGCACACCGAACGGAAGGCCGATGCGATCGGCTGGTACGAAAAGGTGCTGAAGGACTGGCCGGAAAACGAGTCCGCCCTGGTTGCCCTGACGGATCTGTACGCCGAGGCCGGGAACCACGGCAAGCTGGTCGATGTCCTTGAGAAGAGGGTCGATCTGAGTGCCGACTACATCGAAAAGGTCGAACTTCAGTTCAGGGCTGGCCAGGTTCTTGAAAATGAAGTCCACGACCCGAAGCGCGCGGTGGTGGCTTACGCGAAGATCCTTGATTTCGACGACAGCCACGTTCAGACCCTGGACGCACTGATTCGTCTTTACGAGCAGTTGAAGGACTGGGAGAAGCTGGTTGGCGCCCTGGATCGCAAGGCCGGCACGATGCCGCCGGACGAGATCGACATCAGGTTCCGGGCCGGTACCGTCCTCGAGGAAAAGGTCGGGGACGCCAAGAGGGCGATCAAGGCTTTCGAGGCGGTTCTCGAGCAGAATCCGGCGCATTCGGCCGCGATCGACAGGTTGCAGTCCCTTTATGGCGGACTGGAAGACTGGGCCGGCCTGGCCGACGTTTTCCAGAGGCTCCTGGACATGTCGAACGAGGTTCCGGACAGGATCCTTTACTGCAACCGCCTTGGCGTCCTTTATCACGACGCGCTGGGCGACGACCGGAAGGCCCTGGATTACTACCTGCAGGTACTGGATCTTGACCCCGAGGACGACGAAGTCTTCGAGACAGCGGTCGGACTGCTGACAAAGATGGAAGACTGGTCCGAACTGGTCAACCTGTACGAAAGCAGGATCAGCCGCGTCGAAGACGTCGATGTGCGGATCGCCACGCTGACCCGCGAGGCCGATGTCTATGAAAAGAAGCAGGAGGACGTCAATTCCGCGATCACCTGCTTCCAGCGGATGTTGAATTACCGGCCGGATTACGTGCCGGGATTTGAGAACCTGATCCGCCTGTTCGAGCAGATGGAGGCATGGGAAGACGTTGTTGATACGTACCTGAAGTGGAAGGAACAGGTCGATTCGGATCACCACATGGTCGATCTGATGATGAAGGCCGTCGATATTGTCCGCCATAAGCTGGAAAACCCGGATCGCGCGATCGAGATGCTGAAGGGCATCATGGTTGTCGATCCGACCAATCAGGTCGCTTCGAAGTGCCTGATCGACATTTATGGCGAACTGGAAGACTGGGAGAAGGTTGCCGGTGTCCATCTTGGCATGGAACCCTACCTGAAGACGGATGACGAAAAGGCGCGCGCAAGGGCTCAGGCCGGCGACATCTACCTGAACAAGCTGAAGGATCGTTCACACGCCATCGAGCATTTCGAAAGGGCGCTGGAAATCAATCCGAAGCTGTCGGACGTGGCGCTTGCGCTGGCCTCGACTTATGTCGCGTCGGCACGCTGGGAAAAGGCGGAGCCGCTGCTGGATCTGCTGGTTTCCGATTCCGCGGTGATGGCCGATGCGGTCCGTGCCGCCGACATCCATTACAACATGGGTCTGTGCGCGGAAAAACTGTTCGATTACGAGCGTGCCTTCCGTGAGTACACGATGGCAGTCAAGACTCGGCCCGGTCATTTCCGGACGGTTCTGGGACTTGGTCGTTACTACCAGCGCAAGGAACTGTGGCAGCTTGCCAAGGACAACTTCATGAAGGCCGTCATCAACGGCCGTGAAGAACTGACCGATGACGAGAAGATCGAAATCGGCTTCGCCCTGGGCGAAATCAACCTTGCCCTGAACGACGAGCGCGAGGCCGGAATCCAGTTGGACAAGGTCCTGGCGCTTGCCCCGAACAACGAGAAGGCCGTCGATCTGCAGATCGCGATTGCCGAGCGGCGCAAGGACTGGCCGGCGGTCATCCGTTACAAGCAGGCAAGGGTGGATGCGCGCGGCGACGCTTACGAGCGTTTCAGCGTGATGCTGGAAATCGGCGACATCTACAAGGAAAAGATGCAGAACGTGCATGGCGCGATGGCGGCGTACAAGGAAGCGCTGTCCATTGATCCGGGCGCCAAGGTGGCCCTGATGCGCCTGTACAACCTGCACCTGGAAAGCGGCGCTTTCGAGGACGCGCTTTACATGCTCAACAGCATGGCGCTGGCCGAAGAAAACATGGAGCAGCGTTCGCGCGTCTATGTCCAGATGGCCGCCCTTTACCAGGAAAAACTGGGTGATGACGTCAGCGCCATCGAGTACCTGAACCTTGCCCTGGATGCGGATCCCGACCGTCTTGAAGCGTTCCGGGCCATCGACGAGGTCCTGACCCAGAAGAAGGACTGGGACGGACAGGCCAAGGCTTACAGCAGGATGCTGGAAAGGCTGGCCGGTCGTGGCAACATCGAGCTGGAATACAGGCTTCACGCAAACCTGGGTGAAATCTACCGGTCGCGCCTTAAGAACATGGACATGGCGATCTTCGAATACCAGCGCGCATCGCAGATCAAACCGTCCGAAAAGCGGACGTACGAGATCCTGGCGCAGTTGTTCGAGGTTACCGAGGACGCCACCGACAAGGCGATCGATGCCCACAGGCAGATCGTGATGCTTGGCCCGATTTCGAAGGATGCCGCGGGTTCGTACAAGGCGATGCAGCGTCTTTACATGCAGCGTGGTGATTTTGATCGGGCGTTCGTGGTTTCGTCGATCATGACGGCGATGGGAATCGCGGATGAAAAGGAAAAGAAGCTGTACGAAGACAACCTGGAACCCGGCGTGCCGTGGTTCAAGGGAACCATCGATCCGCTGCGCTGGGAAACCCACCTGATGGCCAAGGACGAAAACGTCCTGCTTGGCCGGACTCTGCAGGTGCTTTTCCAGGGCGTCGGGTCGTACCTGGACGTGAAGGAACTGAAGGACCTTGGCCTGCGCCGCAAGCCGGACATGGACATGGACCAGAAGCTGATGTTCGTGAACATCTACAAGGCCGTCAACAAGGCCCTGGGCCCGCTGCCGCACAAGGTTTATCGCGATGACAACCCGACCGGCATGAAGGTTGACTTCCTGGTGCCGCCGGCACTGGTTGTCGGCGCGGACATGATGACCGGCCACGATGAATACGAACTGGCGTTCCAGATCGGTCGTCAGTTGACGTTCCTGCACCCGATGCATTTCCTGGCCTCGGTGAAGAACCTGACCGAACTGAAGATCCTGATGGCTGCCGTGTTCAAGTACTGCAAGCCGGAAATGGAACTGGGTACCGGCGCGGACGTTGTCATGGAATTGTCGCGCACGATTGACCGCAAGATGGGTCAGCAGCAGAAGAACCAGATGACGAAGCTGGTCGATGACCTGATGAAGAAGTACCCGATGTCGCTGGACGACATGTTCAGGGACTTCTTCCGCAGCATCGAAGTCACCCAGCTTCACGCCGGTACTCTTGTTGCCTGCAACGTCCCGTCGGTCATGAACTTCCTGCGCACCGAGCAGAGCGGGTTCTCGAACATGACCCAGCGCGAGCGCATCGAGGAAGTTCTGCGGTTCGCCATCAGCGACGATCACTACATCCTGCGCAGCGCCCTCGGCATCAACCTGGAAAGCCGCGCCTGATCAATTGATGACAGCCTGAACCCGATATCAGTCTGTTACACATCGAAGGCCGAGATCCGTTCGAGCTTCGTTTGGCTGGAATTCGGCACGGTTGGTGCTTCGCACCTCGATTGGCCGAAAGAACCAGGATCCCCCTCGTCCAACCCGGGATGCTTTGTTTGTGTCCATTCCGGCGTTGGCTTTGGCTGGTTCAGGAGTGTGGAATGGTCGATAGATATCAGAACCCCACTCCCAGACATTTCCAGCAAGATCGCAGATGCCATGCCTGGAGTTGCCCTGTGGCCGTGAGCAGACAGGCCACGTTCCACCCTTTCCACATCCATCTCTGCCCTTTGAGACAATGCTGAGATCACAGGATGGCTCACGATTGCCCCAAGGGTATTTGACGTTCATTCCACCACTTCGAGCAGCGAATTCCCATTCGGACTCGGTTGGAAGGCGACCTCCAATCCATTTGGCGTAAGCCGATGCTTGTTGAAATGTAATGCAGTTAACTGGATGGTCTTCACGCCCGGGAACATCCCAGTTGCATCCGGCGGCCTTGAGTGGTTCAGTGCAGGCAGATGCGTGAACGCATTGTCGGTATTGCCAGACGGTCACCTCGGTCTTCGTCATGCGGAACGGCTTGACTTCCCTTTTTAACACGGGCTTTTCGTCCTCATCGCCATCATCCGAGCCCATGTGAAATGAACCGCCTTCCAGGTTAACCCATTCAACCCTGGGGATTCCATCCGGTTTCAAAAATTTGGCAAGTTGTGAAAAATATGGGTTTATCAGACTGTATTCGCCATAGGCTTCAACAAATGTCTTTGCCCACGATGCGCGTTCATCATCCGAGAAGCTTTTCAGGTTCAACATCCGTGAAAGCCGTTCCCAGTCCTGATCCATTGTCTGCTTGCGTTTGGCTTCAGCAAGTCTGAGGTCTTCCAACTGCGCCAGGTATCTGCGCCATCGTGAAATTCGTTTTGAAACCCGCGAATCGAGAGATGGGAAGTCCCTGGATAACTGTTCCCAGACCGCCAACTTCTCCTCTGGACGAATTTCCAGGTCCGTCTCGATGGCAACTGCCTTGTCCCAGGCCTCATAGGTCTTGATATCGGAGTCGTCAAGAAGTTGATTTTGAACCGCTTCCGCCGCGTCCATGGAAGCCACGGAAGGAACTGTCTGCAAAGGTGATGTCGTAAATAACGGTTTCCTGTGAAACCTTCGGCTCCTGCTCAATTGTCTTGCCGTCTCAACCATCGACCTTTTAACCTGATCGAAATCACAATCGGTCTCAACATCCGATGCAGCCTCCGTGGCCTCCTGGGCGATGTCGTAGATTTTTGAAGTTACTCGGCAGTTGCCCTTCTCGCGCACAATTTCAACTGAAAGACTTCTGTCGGCATAAACAGTCTTGGTGAGGTCGATTCTGCAGGCTTCGTCGTAACACTCTTCATAGGACTGAATCTTTGCCGTACTCAAGTCCTTTTTCATCTGGGATTCCGGCATGACCTTGTATCTGCCTTCCATGGTCAGCCGGGTGTCAAGGTAATTCCTGAGTTCCCTTTTCTCTTCTTGTGACAAAGAGAGCCCGGAGATCTGGAATGGGAAAATCAGGATTATTGTCTTGCGGCCTTCACGGGAATCCTGAGCAGCAGCCTCACAAGTCCATAAGCTTGCCAGGATCGCCGGAAGCAAGATGAACGCCGCCAGTGATTGAATTCTTAACATTCCTGCTCCTTGCCTGAAGCACCGGTATGCTTCAAGGCGATTCTTTAGATCCCGCTCCGCTATCCGTGATTTTTACCACAGAATTTTTTGCGCTTCACTCTTATAACCCGGCCGGGATTATTGAATGGATGTCCGAATCTGATATATAGTTCCGAACGAAACTCAATTTTCAGGGCAGCTTTTCAGCTTTTTGAGAGGTGTCGGATGCTCGGATGGCGCTTGAATTCATTTGGATTGTTGCGGATTGTGCTTCTTGTTGCCTTTGTGTCGGTAGGTTGTGCGGGACCAACGGTAAAACCTAGGCGCTCGTCTGAAGTTGTCCCGGTTCAAGTCAGTGATCGCAGCGAGGAAATGCGTGTAAAGGTTCAGAGTAGCATCTCCAATTCATCTCTCAGTGTTGAAGGTGCCTGTCAATCCTACGATGGAATAGTCAATTCAGCCGACAAGATTGCCAAGGTGTATGGCACTACGCCAGAGACTGTCAGGCAGGCTGCTCAGGAGGCGTTCGAGGTCTTTCGAAGTACTTCGGGCGGTGCCGTCGATTGCTCGGCAAACCGAATTTGCAGCGTTGTCGGTGCGTCGGAGTGCGTCAGATCGGTGTATTCCAAATGTGTCCTCGAACTGGCGAATATTCTGGCGAAGAAATATGACAGGGGAATTGACGAGCAGTGTGTCGATGATCAACTCCTGAGCAGGTCTCAGACCGATGTATGTCTTGTATCTCTGATGCCGAATAATCGCAGGCAGGAACATGAAGATGCCTTTTCACGTTATCGAGAATGTTTCTGCACAAGCCTTGGCGGGCGCCTGATCGGCTGGTCGAATTCTTCGGACCTCGAGATGCAATGGAATCAGTCATTGCATCGTCAAATCGGCAAGTGTCCGGTATCAGAGATTGGTGATATTGGGGCGATAAATCGATCTGCGGTATGGGGGTTCCTTTCCAAGCAGCTTTATGAACCCGGAATCGAAGGGGCTGGAGAGTTCTTCTCGCTGCTTGGCTATCTCCGGGTTGAACCATCGCTCAAGGATTTCAGTAAGTTCCTGAAGTCTCTTTCGAAGCGGAATCCCGACTATCAGGCAGACTTTTTAGACGCAGTTCTTGCTGGATCGGTTGGGGGGCTTTCAGATGGAATCAGAAGGGGTGTGTGCGATGCCTCCCTCCGCAAACTGGACGTGTCCAGGGAACTGGAAGCGAGTCAGGTTTCAAATCTGTTTACAACGTGTGAAAAGCAGTATTCGACTTGGGTCAAATCGAAATTGGACTCAGTGATGAGGCGCAAGATGTACGGGGATGCGCTTCAAATCCTTGGAACGCACCTTTCGAGCGGGGAACTCGCCGGTTCAGATTGGGCGATCAAAGCTCGTCAAACTATCGAATCGGATCTGGCAAAATCAAGAACTCTAATGGCCGAAGCCGCCAACGTTTGCTCTTCGGGCAGTCGCAAAGGTCTTGATATGCTGAAGGTGGTAAAGGGGTATGGCGTCCTTGAACCCGATGTTGCGGCAGCTCGTCAGGAGTGTCTTCTGGAATGCGATCGGGGCATCCTTGCCGATATCCGCGAAAAACTTGAATCATTGTGCAAGAATGGCGAATCTGTCCTTTTAGGTCATGTCAAGTTGACCAGGGGGGCGGTTGCTGCAAAAAATGTTCAGAAGATCCTTGGGTTTACCGCTTCAGGAATTGAGGGTTTCCAGAATGCATTAACCAGCCAACTGGGGCAGGAGTGTTCGCAGGCGCTCGTCGAAGGCGGAACGGACGTATTCAAGTGCAAGCTGGCCGACGAGAAGTTGTTGTCGGCGAACGCGGCCTTGTCCGCGATGGACGTCCCAACTGCATTCCGGTTTGCGATGGAATCAGAGGCGGAGTACAGGCGCCCCGGTCTTGTGGAATTCGCGGCAAAGGCAAAGGGCCTGATTGCACCGAGTCTGTATTCACGGGCTGAAGGTGCTTACAGTGGTGGTCTGATCGGGCTTGGCTGGTTATATCAGGTTATTCTTGACAGGCTGTTTCCGGAAGATGGACAGCGACTTATGCAAGCCTACCCGGATGTTGGCGGCTCCCTTGCTTCCATAGTGTCGGTCAGGAAGTATATGAACTTGAACACGGCTTTCACATCAGGTCAGATGGGTGCCAGGTTGGCCCCGCTTCTTGGTGATTATCTATCCGCCCGCATTTCAAATGGCCTTCCCGGTGGAGGCCTTCCTGTAATACTTAATGTGCGGCGGGTAGATAGTAAGTGGTCTGCGTCAAAGCGTGATGAATCCAGGGTTCACAAGTACGTTGCAACCCGGAGTGTTCCAAACAGTGAAAAGAGGGAGGCATGTGAGGCAGTTCCAAGGGCAAGAAGTGCGGAGGCGGCGGCACAATCCGTTATGCAGCAGGCCGAGCATCAATGCCGTCGACTTGCGCGGGCAACACAGCAGAACGTTGGAACTGGATTTCTTGGAGGATTGGTCGGCGGCCTTGTTAATGCCGGATGTTCAGTTGCAGCTCAGGAGCTTCTTTACAATCAGGCGCGAGAGCGCAGGGACAAGCTTGAGTATATGTGTAATGCGCTCCCGGCGTATGTCGATGTCAATGAAAACAAGGAGTATCGATATAGCGGAACCTGGTATTTCTGGGAGTACCAAACGGCCGTCGCCATCGATATTGTGAATCAGGCTGGTGAGGTTATTTGCACGGTTCAGGATGGTAACCGATCGGAATTGCGCGATCTGACCTTTAACGGAAGGTCGGAGGTCGGGCTTCCCTCGGATCAGTTGGATGAACCTGCACACGATGCTGTTCTGAAGGCAAACTTTGATACCCTGGTCAACCAGTTTCCAAACCGCGTTGATAAGTGTATCGCGGAGAATTTGTCGCGCTTCGTCGATGGTCAGATTAGAGCGTCAGTTTCCAGTGGAACCTCCCAGGACAGGGATATCGAGAAGTTCATTCGCAATCTTGGTGCAAAAACAAGATCCATCCCTGATTACAATCAGTTGGAATCAATAATTGAGAGAATACTTCCGGTTTCTCAGATGCACGAATTCATGAGTCGTCATGGTTCCTGATATTGGGTGATGATTCAGGACGTGCCTCTGTCAGGCAGGCCCTTTTCCAATCAAAGCAAGGGCTTTCAGGCCGCCGTGCAAGAATCGCAGGGATGAATCGGTCTGAAGGGGCCAGGTGCGGGCGAGTGACTGGTCGGGCATGACGACGGCGTAGCGCCAGCCTGCCCAGCGGGAACTGATGGTGGTCGCGATTCGGCGGTACAGTGCGGCGGCATCGCGGGTGGCGTCAAGGCGCAGGCCGTAAGGCGGGTTCAGAACCAGAAGTCCGGACGGGCAGGGCGGGGCGGAGTCAAAGAAGTCGGCCGGCTCGAATATTATCAGCGTCGTGGCGCCGGCAAGGTCGGCGTTGGTCGAGGCGGCCTGCAGGACCGCCGGGTCGATGTCGCGGGCGACAATCTCGGAGTCCGTCGGGACCGGCCCGGCAAGCTTGCACAGGTGATCCCAGGCCGGGCGTGAAAAGGCCGGCCATTCCATGAAGGCAAAGGTGCGGGGCGGGGTCGCCGAGATGCCGGGTGGCGTACCGGTCGCGATATGGGCGGCCTCGATGGCAAATGTGCCGGATCCGCACATGGCGTCCACCAGGTTCATCCCTGGCGCGAAGCCGGCGGCCAGCAGGATTGCGGCGGCCAGGTTTTCGCGGATCGGCGCGGCAACGGCTTCGCGGCGCCAGCCTCGGCGGTGAAGCAGTTCCCCGGACGAATCCAGTGAAAGTTCGATATGGTCGGAGTCCAGGCGGGCCTGTATTGCCTGCGCGCCCGCGGCCGTGAGTGCCGCAGCATCTGTCTTTGTGTTCCTGGTTGTGTCGGCAGCCACCGCGGATTCCGGCAGCGGGACGGCAAGTCCCTGATCGGCAAAGCGGCGACAGACCGCTTCGCGGATGGTCGATTCCAGCAGACTGCGGCTGTTCAGCCTGGAGCCGTGAATGGTGCTGGCAATTTGAAGCCGACACCCCTGTGGCAGGAACGCCTCCCAGGGCTGTGCCACCGTTTCACGGAAGACATCCTCGACCGCGCGGGCACGGAACGACGCGACGCGCAGCAGGATGCGCGCGGCAGTCCGAAGGTGAAGGTTGGCGCGCATGCCGTCATCCAGGCGGCCCGGAAACTCAACGCCACCATGTATATCGACGGCAGCCGGCTCAAGGCCAAGCGTGGCCAGTTCAGCGCGCACAATCGCCTCGGTGCCAGGCGAGCAGACCGCGAACCAGCGGTGCACCGGAGCCTTGACGTGTTTCTTTGCCCTGCGTTCGACTGAAACCTGTGATGCGGCATCATTCATGGCGCGAGTGTAGGGCATTATCGGCATTGTGTCAGCGGGGCTTCGCATCGCCTGCATCGTCGTCCTCCCGCGGCGGGTTGTCCGGAACACGCGGGCGTGAATCAATAAATGGCCAGAAACAATCGAAACCTGTCCCGGCCCGGGCGAAACAACAATTCTTGCGCCGGAAGTGTGCCAATGGCAGACTAGTCACGGCGATTTTTGACCATGCGGATTCGGGGGAAATCAGATGGGCGACAGCGGGGCGATCAACAGCAAGAGACTTACCAGGTGGCAGGTACAGACGTTCGCGACCCTTTGGGGCGGATACGCTTCGTATTACCTTTGTCGCATGAACTTTTCGGTTGCCCAGCCGATGATCCTGAAGGATTTTCCGGATTGGTCGTCGGCCGAAATTGGTTTGATTCCGACAGTTTATGCCTTTGCTTACGCAATTGGTCAGTTCGTCAACGGGCAACTCGGCGAAAAATTCGGCGCCCGGAAGATGATGACGCTTGCGATGTCGATGGCGGTCATCACCAACCTGCTGTTTTCCCAGGTAAGCAGCCTGCCGTTGATGCTGCTTCTGTGGGCGGTCAACGGTTATGCACAGTCCGCCGGGTGGTCGCTGGTCATCAAGACCCTTACGAACTGGACGACAACCAGGCATCGAGGTCTGCTGGTCGGGCTGATATCGACGTGTTACCAGGTCGGGAACGTGGCGTCCTGGCTGCTTGCCGGTTATGTGGCCGGCACATATGGATGGCGGATGGCCTTCATGGTTCCGTCGATCATTCTTGCCGCCATGACGGTGGTTCTTGCCGTTGCGTTGCGTGACGACCCCCGGCTGGTCGGGTTCGGGCGCGTTCGCGACGACCTTGGGGATGACGACAGCGCCCACGCGAACACCGCCGCCGCGATCGAGACGGAAAAACTGCCGTTCGCCGAAACCATGCGGCTTGTCCTGTCCAACAAGATCCTGTGGGTATTGGCCATCGGCTATTTCTGCATGAACAGTGTCCGGTATTCTTTCATGAACTGGGCGGTCACCTATATGGCCGACTTCCAGGGCCAGGCGATCAAGGACAGCGCGTTCAAGGCGGTAGCCCTGCCTTTGATCGGCGCAATCGGAGCGGTTTCGGCCGGGTGGATGTCGGACAAGCTGTTTCACAAGCGCCGCGCGCCGCTGTGCGCGATCATGTTGTTTTCGCTGGCCGTCGTCTGCATCGGGTTCATCCTTGTGCCGAAGGGTGCGGTCGGTATCGCCACGGCGATGCTTGGCCTGGCCGGATTCCTGATTTACGGTCCCGACATGCTGATGTCCGGCGCCGCCACGGCGGATGTGCACCCGAAGGCCGCCGCCGCCGCGACCGGCTTCACGATGGCGATGGGCAACTTCGGCGCGATGATTTCGGGCGCGGGGATTGGCTGGCTGAAGGACGTCACCCCCACGCTGACGGCCGACCTGCGGTCGTCGCTGCCGGCCGGCGTGGCCGCAGTCTTCTCCGAATGGACCCTGATTTTCATCCTGCTGGCCTTCCTGGCCATCCTGTCCGCGATGCTGATGGTCAGCATCTGGAACGCCAAGCCGAAGGGCGCGAAGTAATTCCGGTTCGTCCTTTTCCTTCAAAGAAGTTATAATTTCCCGAAGCATACAGGTACGGGGGTTCCATGCTTTCCAGAAAGTTGCTCGTGGTCGCGGCAGTTACGGTCGCTTCGCTGCTTGGTGTCACCGGATGCGGCGACGATCCCGAACCGGTCAGGATGGACACCTTCGGCCAGCAGGACGGCGAAGACTACGACGTCCTGGGCGAGACGACGGAAGGAGATGTCGTCCCCGATGCGGGGCGCGATTCCGGCCCGGACAACGTGTGGGAAGTGGCGCCGGATCCCGGTGGCCATGATCAGGGATCGCCGGACGTTCAGTCTGACGTTGTCGAGGATGTAATGCCCGATGTGGTTCAGGATGTGCCGCCCGATGTCGAACCCGAAACGGTCGAGGATACAGTCGAGCCACCGACAGCCTGTACCAGCTATGACGACTGCGCGGATGACGAAGTCTGCCTTTTCAGCATGGGCGTCTGTCAGCAGCGTGCGACGTGGACTTCGGCTGCTCTTGGGCTTTTCAATATCCATTCGCTGGACGGAACCGTCGGGGATCGAATCATCATCGATGGCGAGCGTTTCCATACCGGTGGTTTCCTGGTCGATGTGAAGGTCAAGATCGGCACCGTGATGTATTCCGGCAACACCGTGGCCAAGGATGAAAACAGGCTTTATGTAAGCGCGACGGCCGGTGTTAAAGGCCCGATTACCGTTTATGACAAGGACAACAAGGTGGCGACGATCGCCGGTCCATTCCGGCAGACCGAAAAGGGCGTTGTCGCGTGTGACGGATCGACGCCGGCTGCAAGTGGAAAGGTTCCCGACAATCCGTGGGCTGCCGGTCCGTATGCGGCGGGATATGTCGATATTACCGGCGATTCCTCCAAAACCAGGGTTTATTACCCCGCGGAATGCGGTTCCGTAAGACGTCCGGCTGCCGAAGGTACGTGGCCGCTGGTAGTCATTCTGCATGGAAACGGGGCGCTGCACCTGCAGTACGAATACCTGGCCGAGCTTCTTGCAACCTGGGGATTCGTCACGATTGTCCCGGAAACCATCCAGAACCTCGCCGGCGAGGATTATTCCCAGCTTATCTTCAACACCGGTCCGCTGGTTCAGTCCTT
This sequence comes from Deltaproteobacteria bacterium, assembly GCA_029555025.1. Lineage (GTDB taxonomy): Bacteria > Myxococcota_A > UBA9042 > DTJE01 > DTJE01 > JAGOFO01. Next base: position 23,718 of record JAKPTZ010000081.1, on the reverse strand, counting down.
CAGGGGCGTCAATCTTGGCAGCAAGAATGCGGTGCTTCAAAAGGTGACGACAACGTCGGAAGTCTTCTGGATTGGTCATTCGCGCGGAACCGGGCGCATCGAGGAATTGTGTCACGTCAATGATTACGGCGAGTGGGATGCAACGGTCGGCGAGCTTTTCCTGGGGCCGGTCGATGATGGAATCCAGGCGCCGGGGCTGACAATGATCATCGGGGCGACAAAGGATATGCAGTCCACGCCCGCGACTTACAAGAACACCTATAACACCCAGGCGGGCATCAAATGGCTGGTCGATATCAACGGCGGCAACCACGGATCCTTCTGTGACCACAAGGTTTACGGATATGGCGTGATGGGCGGCATGGGCGACAAGGAGCCGACCATCAGCCGTCACCGTCAGCACGTCATCGTCCAGATGTTCGCGGTTCCTCTGATCCAGCGTGCCTTCGGCCTGGATGAACCTTTCGCCGACTACCTGGAAACCCCGCCCGTCAGTGGTGACTACAGCTTCGAGTACGACGACTGAGCCGTCGCGGTTACTGGCATTTGCCGTTGCTGCAGTAATAGCCGCTGCTGCAAGTGTAGCTGGTCCAGTACAGGCAGCCTGTGTAGTAGTCGGACACGCACTTTTTGTAGGCGGTCGTGCTGGTGCAGACCGTCTGGTTTTCGGTGCATTTGTTATCGCAGACGCATGTTCCGTTGCTGCAGATTTCGCCGTAGCTTGACGAACAGTAGCTTGTGCTTATGTACCAGCAGCCGCTGGTGGAATCCTGCTTGCATGTTTCAACGACGTCCGTCTTGCCGGATGCGCACCACTTCTGGCCTGAACTGCATTCATTGTTGCAGACGCATTCGCCGAGCCCTGAGCCCTGGGTGACGCACGACGCCCCGTTTCCGCAGTTGTAGTAACCGCCGTATTCCAGGCAGGGGTCGTCGTCGGTGTCGCCGCAGGTCAACGCCGTTATCGGGAAGGTGGTATCGTCCGGGTTGCAGATCATGTCGCCGGATTCGCATTCGTTCTGGCAGGCCGGGATGCATGTCTTTGATTTGCCGCACACCGGTTTGGATGGATTCTTGCAGTCGCCGCTGGTCAGGCACTCGACGCAGCGCCGGCCGTTGGCGGTATCGCAGACCTTGGGCGAGGGGCAGTCGAAGCTGCTCAGGCATTCATAGCAGGCGCCGTCCTGGGCGCACTTCCAGCCGGGCACCGAACAGTCGTCGTTGTCCTGGCACGCGTAACAGAAGCGGTCGTACGGGCTGCACCTGACGCCGGCACAGTCGAAGTCGGTGCCGCAGCCATAGCAGCCGCCATTGACGCACGTATCGCGCCCGCTCCCCAGCAGATCCAGGCAGAATCCGGACAGGCAGGCCGTGATGCATTCGCGGGTCAGCGGGTCGCAGTGCTGATCCAGCAGTCCGGGGATCCATGAAGTGCAGTCGGAGTTGCTGTCACAGTGGTTGCTGGGAAGATCCTCGCAAGAATACAGCAGCGGGTGGCAGTAGTCGCCGGGTGAACAGTCGCTGTCCTTGAAGCATTCACCGGCGGAGCACGTGTTTGCGCGGCACTTCTGTCCGCCGGTGCAGTGGTCGTCGATGGTGCATTCCACGCAGGATCCGTTGTTGCAGTGGCGGGTTCCGCAATCCAGATCGGATTCGCACCCCGTGATGCAAAGGTTTCCGATGCAGATCTTGCCGGTTCCGCAGTCAGCTTTTTTAATGCATTCCAGGCAGTTGCCTGTTGCTGGATCACAGATTGGGCGTTCGACCGGGCAGTTGATTGCATCGCAATCGATCACGCACTGGTGGTCGCGGCAGACCTTGCCGTTGCAATCGGCGTCCTCGACGCAGGTGAAGCAGTCCCCGTATGTCCCGAATTTTGGATCGCAGCGAAGGCCGTCCGGGCAGTCCCGGTCGCCCTTGCATCCCACGATGCAGTCGCGGCCGATGCACAGGCGCCCCTCGGGGCAGTTGCTGTCGGACAGGCACTTGACGCAAAGACCGGAGTCATAGTCGCAGAATGGGGTGATTGGCGTGGCGCTGCACTCCTCGTTGACTTCACACGTGACCATGCATTTTCCGGCATTGCACTTCATGTCGTCATCGCAGTGGTCGTCAGTAACGCAATCAAGGCAGGCGCCGTAGGGAAGCGCATCTGACTTGCAGTGCTGGTTGCCGGGGCAGTCACGGTCGCCGTTGCAACCGGGGACGCACTGGCGGTCGATGCAGACGTTGCCCAACTGGCATTGAGCCGAGTCCGTGCAAGGCGGCAGGATGGCGGTGTCGCCGTCGCCGTTGTCTGTGGGGCCGTTATCCTGATTGAAGGGCAGGTCGGGATTGTTCAGATCCGCGCCGACCAGATCTATTCCGGCCAGGTCATGTCCGGCCAGGTCGCGGGCCGCGTCGGGATTGACGACCAGGTCCGGCTGTTGTCCGTCGGGAGTGTCGTTTCCATCCATTTCGACAGTGTCAGTGGCTCCGTTGTCCATGGTCGGGCCGCTGCCGTCACCACAGGCGGTAGCACCCATGACAACAAGAAGAATCACAAGACAATGAATTGAGGGATTGAATCTCTTCATCTCGATTCCTTCTGAAAAGTCCGGAAAGTCCGGAAATTGTATCCCATCGGAAGCAGCGTTGAAAGGGTGCCACAGCGGCAGGCGCCCCACTGATGTGGATGCATGCCGACCGTCTGTGTCCAACGATCGCCGGCATCCTACGATCGCGGCATTTCGATGACGACGCCCTTGCCGTCGTTCAGGACGCTTATCAGTTTCGACAACTTGGACATGGAGGGGACGCACCGTCCCTGTTCATAGCGGGCATAGGCATTTGGCGAAGCAGAACCGAGCCGCCGCGCCACCTCAACCAGGGTTAGTCCCGCCTGGTGGCGTTGATGCTGAAGAAACCTTGCGACAAGGGGCGCGACAGTGTCCGAGCCCACTTCGAAGTAGTTCGAGTCCCCGGGAAAAACCTGTACCTTAAAACCCTTGCGGTTTACAAGACACTCCACGGCGTCGGCGACCATCGCATAAGCGTCCTTTTTCGTGCGGCCCTGCGTGTATATCCCCAGCAGCGGAACTTCGACCGCCCACCATCCGCCGGATCTAATCAGCCTGCCCGTGAACCTCAGCATGGCAGAACCTCCTCATCTTCGGTTTCCTGCGCAGCCTTCAGGATGGATCTGGCGGTAATTTCGTTGATATTGCATTGTCTGGGCACCGCCAACGATTTCCTGTCGCGCTTCCACACGTCGTGATTTCCTCCATGTCGCACGAAGATCCAGCCCAGGCAACGAAGAACCTTTTCAAGTTCAACGCGTTTCATTGAAATTTTACACCAATAAGTGTTTGGCGGCAAGCGCGTCGTTTTGCGGCGCGTCAGTCTGTTTCGATATGGGCCGGAAGTTGTTTCAGTTGACCGGGGGCGTTTCAGATGAATTCGATCTGCACGTTCGTGGTGTCGGCAGCGGGGGTGAATGTCACTGCCCAGACGTTTTCGCACGGGCCGGGGGCGATGGTGGCTTCGGCAGGGGCGGTGATCGTGGTCGGGGCGACAGGGCTGAAGATGTACGCGGTGACTTCCTGGCCGGATGGGCTTTCGATATCGAAATCCAGGCTGGCGTCGTCGTAGTTGACTTGTTCGTTTGATATTTCGACTGCGCCGCCCAGAAGGTGCCTGGTCGTGAAAACCACATGCGGTACGTCAGCGTGTTCCCTAACAACCAGGATGGCTGCGGTGCGTGGCTGTGCCGTCATGCTCCATTCGGGCCCGGTCGCCCATTCGCAGGTGCGATCCCATCCGTTAAACAGCAGCACTTCGGCATCTGGTTCCAGGCCCAGGTCGGACCAGCGAAGGGTTTTTTCGCGTGGCGCCTCGGCAATCGGGGCCGACGCCACGACGTCTTCGTTCAGGCCCCAGTTGAACAGGCCGACGACGTTCCATGTTTGAGAACCCCGTTCGACCGGCAGGACCCAGTATTCGGGGAATTTCAGTTCGAAAAGGTCGATCGGGCGGGCGGTACGGGGGTAAACCGGCAGCATCGCGCGAACCGTGTACAGCCAGTCCTGGTGGTCGTGCATATCGATATACGGTTCGGCGATCTTTACGATGCCGCCGTAAATCGCGACGAACGAAGCCCAGGCGCGGGCCTCCTGGAACGTCAGCCCAAGCGGTTCGGACCGGAAGAAAAGCAGGTCGGGATGGTTTACCCAGGCGCGCGACAGGTACCAGCGGTGGGCGGCCGTCATCAGCGTGACCTTGATGCTTTGCTGTTTGTCGTCGCCCCACTGGGGGAAGTTATCCAGGGTGGTGCGGCACCCGTCCAGCAGGCCAAGGGCCAGGCCGACCGCGGCCACGCCCAGCATGAACGTGTCCTGGCCGGCGGCGTCGCGGATGACGCGCATGGCGTTACGGTACGCCTCTGATGCCGTCACTGTCGGGTCATGCAGGTTCTTCGTGAACAGGGCGTAATAGGTGAAGTCCATCTTCAGCCACTTGTAGCCCCATTCCTGCGTGATGCGCGCAAACAGGTCGTGCAGGAACGCCAGGACCTCCGGATGTGTCAGATCCAGGACGGCGTTGTCGGCGGGACGTACCAGCAGGTTGCCGTAATCGTTGATGTCCGCGAACCAGTCCGGGTGGGCCGCGTAAAGGTCCGACGACTTCTTCACCCAGAAGGGCGCGATCCACAGGCCGGGAATCAGTCCGTTCTCACGAGCCTGCTGCGCCAGCCATGGCATGAAGTCCTGGCCGGCCTGGTCGGGAAATTTGGTCTTGTTTGTGATCCAGTCGCCGTGGTCCTGCTGCCAGCCGTCATCGATCAGGAAGTATTCCTGGCCGTATGGGGCGAAGTCCGACACCATCGCGTTGAAGTTGTCGATGATGCGGCTGGCGTAAATGTCCTGGGAATACCCGCCGCTGCTGCCGCCGCCACCCCATGAATTCCAGCCGGACGGCACGTTCTGCCAGACCGCCTTGTTCGCGAACGCGGCCAGGCGGGTTGCCCAGTCTTCCAGGCCTTCCTGTGGTGTCGCTGGCGCAACGTCGATATAGAACGTTTCGCCAGTCAGGCCGGGGGCAGGGCCGCGGGCGGCCGGATCCGTCGTCGTCAGGGGTTTTGGCGGGTCGTAAAAGCCGAAACCCTCGACGGTCGTGAAGCTTTTGCGGCCGTCCTGCTCGATCGAGAATTTTGGCGAGTAGTTGACGCGTACCATGCCGATGGACTTTTCGTTGGAAAGCCAGCCCGCGACCAGCGAATCCGGGCCTTCCGGATCTTTGACGGCGATGTTCCAGTTGGAAACGGTGCCCGGCTGGAAAAGGAACGAATCGCCGTATCCCATGCGGAAGATGCGGGACTGGTAATCGAAATACACGTCTGAACCGTTGTCCAGGACCGTGTGCATGGCCGGGTTGGCGCCGATGAACATCGCGCCGCCGGTGCGTTCGTCAGCGACCAGCGGCGACATGAATTTAGCGTGGCAGTTCTCGTCGGCATCCCAGCGGACGGCCATTTTCGCGGTCACGAACGTGCCCGAGCCCCGAAGACCAAGCGTCAGGTCGATTTCAGGCTGGTCGTCCGCCTGGCGCAGGATCGACAGCGTGACATCGACGCCCGAACCGAGCCTGTCATCGACCGGGACTGCGGCCCAGGTGGCCTTGCGGCCCATGGTGCCCAGAATCGTTCCGGTGTCGCCGTTGTCCGCGACCAGTCGGGCCTCGGCGCCGGTGATTCTGATCGGACCGGCCTTCGAAACGACGTCGTACACGCCATTGTCCAGGTCGAAAGCGACTTCGACCAGTCCGTTCGCCAGCTTCAGTATGCGGCCGTCCTGGCCGGCCGTGATCCCGGCGTAAGACACCGGTTCGGGTGGCGGCAAGTCGGCTGGCACGTCCAGCGGCGATTCGTCTGTGGTCATGTCCGGGTGCGTGTCGGTCATGGTATCCGCGGCGGTGTCGGTCATGGTATCCGCGGCGATGTCGGCCATTGTCTCAGGCAGAGCGTCGTCGGGCTGTTCGACGTCGGCGGCCGTGTCACCGACCAGCGCATCGCCGGTGTCCCCGGGATCGGCCCCGCCCGAACAGGCCGTCAGAAGAACCGCCGCGACAACGATTAAATACCTGTTCATGCCCGGCCTCCGGGGGTTGCGATGATTGCGTCACTATACCGCCGCCAGCCGCGCCCCGCGAGGGGCAAAGTGGAACAAACCGCCCCGCCGCCCGAATAGTACCTGGCCTGGATTGTTTACCTAACCCTACGGGAGAGCGGCCTGCCTGTTGGTAACGTTTGACGTTATTAACGTGTACCGTTATTATTGCGGATGATCGGTTCGTTCAAGTCTCGGGATACGGAAAGGTTGTTTCGTCGGGAACACACCAGGGCTTTTCCCGCTGAAATCGCCCGGTCGGCGCTGCGGAAGCTGCTGATGCTTGATGCCGCGGTACGTCTTGACGATCTCAGGGCTCCGCCGGGAAACCGGCTTGAGGCGCTGAAAGCGGACAGGGCGGGGCAGTTCAGCATCAGGGTGAATGACAGATGGCGGATCTGTTTCGAATGGTCCGGAGGAACAGCGGAACACGTTGAGCTTGTGGACTATCACGACTGAGGTGCTTAAATGACTGGAAAAATGCCGCCGGTGCATCCGGGAGAGATACTGGTCGAGGAATTTCTGAATCCGCTGGGCGTTTCGCAGTACAGGCTTGCGAAGGCAATCGGCGTGCCAGCGCGGCGCATCAATGAAATCGTTCATGGAATCCGCGGAATCACAGCGGACACGGCCCTGAGACTGGGGCGTTACTTCGGCACTTCCCCCGAATTCTGGATGAACCTCCAGGCCCGTTACGATCTGGAAGTTCGCCGTGAACAACTCGGCAGCCTGCTGACGACCGGCATCCCGGTCTTCGCCGCGTCGCAAAGACCGTGAATTTGAACCAAAAACGTGACGGTTTGAAAGGGAAGTCCTTCCGACAGGGCGGTTCCGCGCGGCGATCAGAACATATGGACGGGCCAGCCGCGGGTCACGGCCTCGGCCAGGATGGCGCGGTTGGGCTTGTCGTTGCGACCGATGACGACCGGCACGCGGCTGGCGCACAGCATTTCGAAGTCGCCCATGCTGTCACCGAAGGAAACGTCGGGCAGGCGGCCGAATTTCTGCTGTATTGCCGTAACCTTGCCGGCGTTGCAGATAAGCGGTTCGACCATCGTTTCGGTCATGATGCCGCCCTCCGGGGCGCTTGCCATCGCGATGACATTGTCGGGGTCAAAGTTCATCTTCGGTGCCGCGGCGCGGACGGTCCACTGGTTGGTGGCGGATACGATCCAGACGTCGAAGCCGGATTCGGCCAGCCCGCGGGCCAGGTCGGCCATGGCTGGGCGGTAGTTGGGCCAGGCGGCCGCCATCTGGATTGACCAGCGGACGATGTCGGATTCGGGGATGCCGACCATGGACTGGACGGCCCAGGCGTAACCCTGGGCGCGGTTTTCGGCGACCCGGTCCTCGTATTCCTGCCAGATGTCGCGCGTGCAGTCGCGATGGGGCAGAAGGTTGCCGGCGATCAGCCACCTGAAGAAGGCCTCGCCGATGTCTTCGTTCCACAGGGTCCCGTCCGCGTCGAAACAGGCCAACTTGCGGCCGGGCTCGGCCATCAGCAGCATTATCGCGTCCTGAACCGGCTGGGAAAACGGTTCGAGCCATTTCGGAATCAGTGTTGTCGTCATGTGCTTATATCCAGCGCAAGGCCAGACAATTACGCCGGAGCGACGCGCGTGTGTCAATGCCAATTGTTCGGGCGAATGATCACGTCGAAGCTTCAGAGTGGGCGGGTCATCTGGGCATAAGAGGGCAAAGTGACATGGGCGAATTTTCATTCGCCCTTACGGGGGAAGGGCCGGAAGGGTGAAACGCCATGGGTGGACTTTAATGCGACCCTGCCGTGACGGTTCGTGTACAATCGCGGCGTTTCCGGGGGCTTGCTGATGCGGGGACGAATATGATTGAAATCACGAAGGGTGCGGCGGAAAGAATAAAGAACATCAAGGCGTTCGCGCTGGACATGGATGGAACGGTTTACCTGGGGAAGCGGCTTCTGCCGGGAACCCCGCCGTTTCTGCAGATGTGCCGCGATCGGGGCATTCCGTACGTGTTCCTGACCAACAACAGCTCGAAATCATGTGCCGATTACGTGAAGAAGCTTAACGGCATGGGGATTGATGCAGATCTGTCGAACGTCATGACGTCCGGTGACGCCACGATTCGTTACCTGCATTCCGAGTATCCGGGAAGGCGCGTTTATCTTTGCGCGACGCCGTCATTCGAGCAGGAAGTCCGGGAAGCCGGCATCGAACTGGCGCGGGGCAGGGCGGACGCCGACCTGGCGGTGCTGGCGTTCGACATGACCTTGACGTTCCAGCGGCTGGTGGATCTGTGTGACATCGTTCGCGACGGCAAGCCGTTCATCGCTACGCATCCCGACAACAATTGTCCGGTCGAGGGCGGGTACATTCCCGACGTGGGCGCGATGCTTGCTCTGGTGAAGACATCGACGGGTCGTGATCCCGACTTCATTGTCGGCAAGCCGAGCAGGCTGATGATAAGGGCCCTGTGTGAAAAGCTGGGGCTGGATGCCGCCGATATCGCGTACTGCGGCGACCGGCTTTACACCGACATCCGCATGGCCGTCGATTCGGGCATGGTGGCGACGCTGGTCCTTTCCGGCGAAACGACGATGGCGGACGTGGCCGTATCGGATCTGAAGCCGGACATCATCTTCGACGATCTGGGCGAAATCGCAGCCACCATGTGACAGAAGCGGCCGAATTTTCACGCAGGCGGGCGAATTTTCATTCGCCCGTACGGAGCGTGGGGCGGACGGTTGCTCCCTGGGGCGGGCGAATTTTCATTCGCCCGTACGGCGGATTGATTTCCGGTTCCTTGCTTGTACGGGCGGATTACATCCGCCCGCTGCGGTCGAGTACCGTGTCCTTGTGCGGGCGAATTTTCATTCGCCCGTACGGAGCGTGGGGCCTCTCGAACCGGACACTTCATGGCCGGCCACAGGCACGAATGCGTCCGTCGTCGAGCGTGGAATTACGATCGTGGAACAAATCAATTGCCGGTGCGGACGCAGATGGGGTACCCGGGGTCGGCCTTCGTGTCGTTGTATTTGACATCGATGGCGCCGCTGCGGAAATCGATCTGGCAGTACTGCGCCTCGGGTCGATCCGTGTAGTACACGCAGTGGGTTCCCGACCACACGTACATGCTCCAGGACATATTGCTGAATTCGTATTCGAATTCGTTGATGATGTAGCCGCCACGATCCTCGTCGTAAACGTTGATCGTGGGTCCTTCCCACTCGGTGCATCCCCAGCAGTCGCCTTCCCAGCAGTCTTCCATGCACGCGTCGGTGTATGCGCAACTGCCGCCCGTCATCGTTCCCGGGCAGCCGGCAACCAGCGTGCGAAGTTCTGAAATCGTCGGCAGGCGCCAGTCGTCGTGGTCGGCCCAGACCAGGTCGTTGCAGTACGTGTTGGCGACCAGCCAGGTGTCCAGGTATTCGTCGTGGTCCGGGAACACGGGGCGCTGCCATTCCAGGGATGTGGCCGGATCCACCCATGTCAGGCCAGCGTTGTGAAGGCATTTGCCGACGAAGGGGGCCTGATCCGGTTCACAGTACATACCCTGAAAGTCCGAGCAATCGTCCTTGAGTTGCCAGTCGATGCCGCCCGTCACGCATTTCAGCGCGCGGTCGCGCCAGCAGCGCCGTTCCCCTTCCTGTTCCACCGTGCAGTCCGGGTATTCCGTGCATCCGAATCCGCCGTAGGTCGTTTCGCCGCACAACTGCCATGAAACGAAGCAGTCGTATTCAAGGGCCCACTCGCCGGACTCGTTGCAGAGCCAGAATTCGTCCCCGATGCATTTCGTGTCGCCATCCTTGCAGTCGTACGGGTCGATCGTTTCAACAAGGGTCATATCCGGCACGGCCGTATCCTTGATGTTCGTCGTGTCGGTCAGGACGATGTCAGGGGTATCCGGCACGTCCAGTTCCACGACGTCCTGAACGTCATCGACCGCGTCCTTGCCAGTGTCTTCTTCCCACGGCATCGGACGGACGCATCGGACGGTCATGGTCGATTCAAGTGCCGAGTCGCCGACCTGTGCCGTTATGAAGTTGACGTACCAGGCGGCCCCGCCGACGTCGCCGAGTTCGGTCGCGGACCAGTGGGCGCCGCATGTGCCGTCAAGTTCCTGCGGCCAGTAGCAGCCACCGCTGGCGGTGTCCGGCCCGCCACCCTGGGCGCAGCCGAAACAATTGGTGGTGCAGTCGGAATCCAGACAGTCAACCGAAGGCGCGCCGGGCTGGCAGGGGCCGTTCACGTCCGTCGAGTCGCAGCGTTCGATCAGGGTGCGAAGCTGGAAGATCGTCGGCAGTTCCCAGTTCGTGTGGCCGTTCCAGACCAGGTCGATGCAGTACTGGTTGGCTTCCTGGAACGTCATGCCAGTGACCGAGTGCGGGTCCTGCCAGCACAGGAGTGTCGCCGAATCGCACCATTCCTCTTCCTGCGGGTCATCGTCGCTTTCAAAGCACGCCGCAAGCGGCAGGGCCGCCAGCAGGGCGAACACCGACAGAAGACGGGGAATGCGGGTATGGGCAGAGTTCATGTGAACCTCCGTGGATGTTTCAGTGTGACTTGAAGCGGATTCTAGATCGAAGGACGGAACGGGGAAAGGGGGAGGATGATTCGGTTGCAGGGCGGGCGCGTGTAATCCGCCCGTACAATGGGATCATTGCCTGTCGCGGCGGGCGGATGTAATCCGCCCGTACAAGGCCAGGGCAGGGGAATGTAATCCGCCCGTACAAGGCCAGGGCAGGGGGACTGGATTCACCGGCCGCGCAGTGTCATAGATACCTTCAGGATGTCGGACAGGACGCCGGCCGCGGTGACGACCCCGCCAGCGCCGGAGCCCTGCACGATAATCGGGTAATCCAGGAAGCGGTCGGTTGTGAACGCGACGAAAGCTTCGGTTCCGCGCAGAAGCGCGGCCGGATGGTCGCGTTCGATCAGCACCGGGCCAACCTTAACGACCGGGTCCTGCGGCGTGCCGGTGGCGTGTGTATCGACGATCGCCAGGTAACGCATGATCTTCCCGCTTTCCTTGATCGCCGCAATCCTTTCCGCCATCGTCCGGTCGTAAGCCTTCAGGCTTTCGAAGAACGCATCGGGACTCATCGGCGTCATCAGTTCGGGCGGAAGAAGGGGCTCGACAACCAGGTCGGACATCTCCAGTTCCAGGCCCATTTCGCGCGTCAGGATCAGCGCCTTGCGGGCCACGTCCATCCCGCCCAGGTCGTCCTGCGGATTCGGTTCGGTGTAGCCCAGTTCCCGGGCGATCCTTGTTGCCTGCGAAAGAGGGACGCCAGCCATCAGTTCGTTCGTGATGTAGCCGATCGTGCCGGAAAAGCTGCCTTCGATGCGCCTGACGTGGTCTCCCGTCCTGACCAGGTTCTTCAAGGTCTCGATGACCGGCAGGCTTGCGCCGACGGTGGTCGAGTACAGATAGACGCGGTGGTTGCGACGCGCGGTCGCGAACAGTTCGGCCCGTTCGGCGCCCGGGATGGTCAGGGGCTTCTTGTTCGCGGCCACCACGTGGATGCCGCGGGACAGCGCCTGGCGATAGATTTCTTCCATGCCGTCCAGGCCGGTCGTATCGACCAGTATGGGCACGGGCAGGCGACGCAGGTCGTCAAGGCGATCCAGGACGTCCCCGGGGCCGGCCGCCTGGAGTAGTTCGCCCCACCGGTCAAGGTCGATCCCGCGGTCGTCAAAAATCAGGGCGCGACTGTCGCGTATGCCGACGACGCGCAGCAGGACGTCACATTCGCGTTCAAGCCGGTCGCGTTCGTCGCGAATCTGGGTCAGCAGGTTGCCGCCGACGCTTCCCTTGCCAAGGATGAACAGCGACACGTCCTGGTGGCTGAAGTTGAAGGCCGAGTGAACCGTCCGGACAGCAACCTGTGTGTCCGCAGCGTCGATGACGCATGAAATCGAGCGTTCGCTGGCGCCCTGGGCACTGGCGCGGATGGGAATGCCCATCATGCCAAGGGAATTGAAGAAGCGCCCGGCCACGTTGGTCGTGCGGCCCATGGCCTCGGCGACCAGGGTCAGCAGGGTGACCGGCTCGCGCAGGCTGACCGGCTCGATTTCGCCGCGTTGCAGTTCAAGGATGAATTCCCGGCTGATGGCGTCACTGGCGCGTGCGGCATCGGCGCGCCTGACCACCGCGGCGGCCGAGTGGCCGTGGGCCGACAGCGTGGACATCCAGACGGTGACGCCCGCCTGTTCCAGGGCACCAAGGACACGTACGGAAGCCTGTGCGCGCATTGCAATGCGGCGGACCTGGATGCTCAGCAGGGCAAGGTTTTCCATCGAGGTAACCGACGTTGCCGCCGATTCGTCCTGGCTGCCGGTGGCGTCAATCAGCGTGCCGGGGTCGTCCGGGCGCATCGTGTTGCGGATGCGCATCGGGATGTTGTCCTCGATCAACGGAATCATCGTGCGCGGATGAAACAGCGTCGCGCCGAAGTCAACCATTTCCAGGGCTTCCATGTAGCTCATGCGCGCCAGGGGATACGCGTCGGCCACGATTCCCGGGTCGGCCGTCATGACGCCGGAAACGTCCGTCCACACGACGACTTCGCTGGCCTTAAGTCCCCGCGCAAGCAGCGAGGCGGTGTAGTCCGACCCGTTGCGTCCGAGCGTGGTCGTGCGGCCGTCGGGGGTGCGCCCCAGGAACCCGGTGGTCACGGGCACGCGGCCGTCCCAGTCCGCCGCCAGCTCGCGCAGACTGGCCCTGGTGGCGTCCTGATCCACGACCGCGGCGCCAAAACCGGCGTCTGTCACGGTCCATTGACGTGAGTCCACGAATACCGCCGGAAGGCCGGCCGCCTTCAGCAGTTCGGTCAGCACAGAGGCCGACAGGCGTTCGCCGAAGGACAGGATCAAATCCAACGTTTGCGGCGTCTGTTCGTGCAGCAGGCTCATGGCGTACAGAAGCTGGCGCAGTTCGTCCGTCATGGCCCGGATCAGCGGGATGATCCCGGATCCGCCGTTTTTGCCGCCGGGCAGGTTTTGCAGGACGAACAGTCCGTTGGAGGTCGTCAGATCCATGACCGTATCGACGATGCGGCCCGCGGCCTCAAGATCGCCACCAGCGGCCAGCTCGCTGGCCTCGATCAGGCGATCCGTCGTATGTTGCATCGCGGAAACGACGACGGCGGTCGGGCACCCGGCCGATGTCGCGGTGATGATTTCAATGACCTGGGCGATGCGGTCCGGAGCGCCCATGGACGATCCGCCGAATTTCAGGACTTTCCAGTCGCTCATGATTTCACCTCTGCCCGAAAGTTGGCGATAAGACGTGCCAGTTGCGCGATATCAATCAGGAATGCATCGTGTCCGTGGGGCGAATGAAGCGTTTCCAGACGCGCCCCGGGAATGCCTGCGGCGATCTCCGCCTGGTCGGCAGTCGGGTACAGCACGTCGCTGTCGTATGAAACGACCAGGACCGGGATGCGAATCGCCGCAAGCGCCGCCTGCAGTCCGCCGCGCCCGCGGCCCAGGTCGTGCGTGTCCATCGCCCTTGTCAGGATCATGTATGTGTTTGCGTCGAACCGGCCGACCAGCTTGTCACCCTGGTGGTGCAGGTATGATTCGACCGCGAATCGGCCATCGTCCTGGATCGTCCGGCCGAACCTCGCCTGGAAGCTTTCGTGGCTTCGATAGGTACACATCGCGGTCATGCGCGCGGCCGCCAGGCCCGCGGCCGGCGGGCAGGTTCGATCATATCGGCCGCCGCACCAGTCGGGGTCCGCCATTATCGTGGCGCGCTGGGCTTCGGAAAGCCCCGTGCACCATGCCGAATGGCGTGCGCAGGCCGCGATCGACACGGCCGACCGCACCATCTCCGGGTACATCGCCGCGAACTCCAGGGCCATCATGCCGCCAAGGGAGCCGCCAATGACCGTGCGAATCGATCGTACGCCAAGCTGCCTGCACAGGGCCGCCTGTGCCGCGACCATGTCGCGGACGGTCAGCGCGGGGAAGTCGGGACCCCATGGACGTCCCGTGGCGGGGTTTCTGGCAAGAGGCCCGGTCGAGCCATAACAGCTTCCCGGAAGGTTGGCGCACACGATGAAGTCGTCGGCAGGGTCGGCCGCGCATCCGGAACCGATTAGCCCTTTCCACCAGTCATCCGCGTCCGCCGAGCCCGTCAGCGCGTGACAAAGGACGACCGCGTTGTCGCCGGCCTGGTTCAGTCGGCCCCACGTGCGGTACGCAAGTCGTAGTTCCGGCAGGCGCACCCCGCTCTCCAGGGTAAGCCCGCCGGGGATGTCCGCGAATTTCGTCAAGTCCGAGACCGGTGCCGCGGTGTCGGTTTCCCGAACGTCAATGGCTTCGTCCCGGCCGCAGGCCCCGTCAGTCCCGCATGCCGTCGCAAAGGCCTGGCGGAAGTCGGCGATGATGTCGGCGACGTTTTCCAGGCCAACGGAAACCCTGATGAATTCTGGTGTTATGCCGCAGGCGGCAAGACCTTCGGGGGGCATCTGCTGGTGGGTGGTTGAAGCCGGATGCAAGACCAGGGTCTTTGCGTCGCCGATGTTTGCCAGGTGCGACGCCAGCTTGACTGAATCGATGAACCTTGCGCCGGCAGTCGCCCCTCCGCGGATACCGAAACCCAGGACAGATCCGAAGCCGCCGGCGAGGAAGCGCCGGGCGTTTTCGTGCGACGGATGCCCTGGCAGCCCGGGGTAGTTGACCCACAGCACTTCGGGGCGGCGGGCCAGCCAGCGGGCCAGCTTCAGCGCGCCGGCACACTGTTCCCGGATGCGCAGGTGAAGCGTTTCAAGTCCCTGAAGGAACATGAAGCTGTTGAAAGGCGACGCGCACATGCCGATGTTGCGAAGGCCCTGAAGGCGAGCCTTGCGAATGAACGCCATATTGCCGAAGTCGCGGGCATAAACGACCCCGTGGTAGCTTTCGTCGGGCGTGGTGAAGTCCGGGAATCGGCCGCAAGTCCAGTCGAATCGGCCGCCATCCACGATGACGCCGCCAATCGAGGTTCCGTGGCCGCAGATCCATTTGGTGGCCGAGTGAATCACAACGTCAGCCCCGTGCCGCAGCGGGCGGCAAAGAACCGGAGCGAACGTGTTGTCAACGAACAGCGGAACGCCGGCCGAATGGGCCGCCGCCGCGATTCCGGCGATATCCGGGACGTCGCCGCCAGGATTGCTGATGGTCTCGATGAAAACCAGGCGCGTTTCCGGCCGCATTGCGCCAAGGACGCTTTCAGGTGTCGGGTCGTCGATGAAGGTTACGTCGATGCCCAGCCGTTCGAAGGTGTGGCGGAAAAGGGTGTCCGTGCCGCCATAAAGGGATGCCGCGGCAACAATGTGGTCGCCGGCGCGCGCCACCGTGTGCACGGCAAGGAAGATGGCCGCCATCCCGCTGGAGGTCGCCAGGGCGCCCGAGCCGCCCTCCATGGCCGCAACCCTCTGCTCAAATACATCGGAGGTCGGGTTGCCTAGCCTGGTGTAGATGTTTCCTTCACGCTTCAACGCGAACAGGTCCGCGGCATGATCGGCGCTTTCAAACACGTAGCTGGCCGTCTGGTAAAGCGGGACGGCACGCGCCCCGGTCGCCGGATCCGGCGCCTGGCCGGCATGAACCAGGATAGTCTCGATGCCCGGCCCGGCGTCGTCGCAGCAATCATCCACGACCAGTTTGTTCAGTATCCGTTGCATTTCACGCTCCCGTAAGCCGTGCATCGCTTCGCACGACATATTCGTCCTGCCATGCGGCAGGCAGCAATCCTTCATGTGTTTCAGGGGAACTGGTGCGACCGGTCAACGGACGGCGGCCGCACCGCCGCGCATTCGACATACGGGATGCGTCCCTGGGCGGGTGATGTCGGCGGGCCAGCTTTCGCCCGATTTGACATCAGACTTTGTGGATCCTGGCTTCATCGTGTCCCTTTGTGCCACCGTCAGAAAGCCGGTGTGGTGCCCCAATTATGACGATTCGCTCTGATATTTCAACAAAATTCTGAAAAATGACAGTTGTTGTCACAATTTTGGGCGTCCACGGGGGTAAACGAATACTCGGTGGCAGCCTACTTCGCGTCCGGCCGCTCTTCCTTCAGCAGCTTGTCCGGCTGACTCGGGAAAGTCTCCAGGACGGGTATCTCATCCACTGGCGTGGCAGGGCAGGTCAGGGTCGGTTTCGAACCGCGTTCCCCGGCAAGGGCCGCGTCGATCTGCGCCGCGATAACAGCCATCTCTTCCTTCAGCAACTCGGACATTGCCTTAACGACAAACACCGGATTCTTCTGCTCGACCTTCTTCTTGCGGTCGAATGAATAGCGCCAGATCACGGTCTTGTCGGAAAAGCGGGTCAGTTCCAGCCGCAGCGCCAGGTGTGCGTACCAGTCACCCCCTGAATCGAATTCCTCGATGGATTCGATGTTTCCGCCCAGTTCGTAGTCGGGCACCTTGTCGGTGTATTCCAGGTAAATGGAATTGACAATGTTCAGCGACTGGATGTGTTCCTTGATGATGTCGCGCAGCAGCTTCTGCGGCTTGGCGGCCCAGTAACGGAACCCGTAGTACATGAATTCAAAGGGCGATTGCCGGTAAACAAGCTGCGGCCTGTTGTAAGGTTCACCGATCGTGAACCGCTTGACCCTGATGCTTACCGGATAAAGCGGGGCCCTCTCGAAATTGGCCGGGTTGTCATCGATTGCGTATGCGAGCGTGTAGTACTTGCGCTGGGGACCGGTTCCGCATCCGCCCGCAAGCGGAAGCATCAGCAGAAGCACAATAATGCCCAGCGTAATCGTGAAAGCTTTGTTCTTCATCATGGCAGCTTGCGCTCCTTTTCCTGGGATCCACCAAGAATCAAACCCGGGTTCTCGTGTATCATCCTGGCGAATTCCGAAAGGTTTTCAAGTGCTTCGTCCAGATACGTCAGGCTGGAGAAGATGTCGTCCTTTGCACGAAGGACGGTCGTGTCGATGTTGTGCACGGTTCCTTCGGTCGTGTCGATCAGGCTTGCCACCTTCACGACGATTTCGCGCAGCTTCGCCTCATCGACGGCCGCCTTGCCTTCCGCCGTGATGACCTCGACGTTACTGACGATATTCCGGATCTTCTGCTTTTCGACTGCCTGGTTCAGGTTTGCCGCAAGCGTCTTCACCTCGCGCAGGGCATCGGTCGCCTCGACCTCCAGCGTCGCGATGGTCCGGTCCAACTTGTCCGTCGAGCCCTTCAGGTTGGCTATGGTTTCCTTTATGTTTCCGCGATTCTCGTCAATTGTCTCCCTTGTCGATATCGCCAGCTTGTCGATGTTATCGACCGTGGTCATGATCTTTTCGCGATTCTCGGCGGATACCAGCGCGTTCAAGCGGTTGGCCAGGATTTCAATCTTCTCGGCGATGTTTTCCGCCTTCCCGGTCAGGCGATCCATGAAGGATTCACCAGGCAGGATTTCGCTGCCGGGCGGCAGGAACTCGCTGTCCGACGTACCGCCGGTCAGTTCGATGAACTTGCTGCCGGTGATGCCCGACATCGAAACCACAGCCCTCGTGTCCTTCTTGATTGGCGTCCCCTGCTTCAGGCTTATCGTGACGATGGTCTCGCTGACGTTTTTCCGGTTGATGTTCAGATCTTCGACACGCCCGACCCAGATGCCGTTGTACTTGACCGAAGCGCCCCTTTCGAGTCCGGACAGCGAGATGCTGAAACGAACAGTATATTCGTCGTTCTTTTCAACCAGCTTCAGGCCCGCAAGGGTGCCCAGCGTGCCGAACAGCACGACCAGTGAAAAGATCAGGAATATCCCGAGTCTGACTTTCTGGGCGCGGGTAATCATTCCCTTTCCTCCAGGTATGACAGCAGCGGCTTGCTGCGGCCGGATTGGGATGGAACGCTTCTGGCGAAAAAGGCCACGACTTCGGGCACCTGGCACTGCTTCGCCTGGCGAAGCGAACCGTCGAACAGAAGCTGTCCACCCCGGCCCAGCATCACAACGTCGTCTGCAATCATATCGATGCTGGGCAGCTCATGGGTAACGACCACCACCGACATGTCGAAGGTGGCCTTCAGGTTCAGGATTAATTCATCCAGGCTGGCCGCGGTCTGCGGGTCAAGCCCGGCGCTTGGCTCGTCGCACAGCAGCACTTCCGGATCCAGCACCATCGCGCGGGCAAGGGCAGCACGCTTGCGCATGCCACCCGACAGTTCGGACGGCAGCATGTCGATTGCGTGTCCAAGGCCGACCAGGTCAAGCTTCAGCCGCACGATCTCGCGGATTACGGACTGCGGCAGTTTCGTGTGTTCGCGCAGCGGCATTGCGACGTTCTGGGCCACCGTAATCGAATTCAGCATGGCGCCCTGCTGGAAGAGCAGGCCGATTCTCGACAGCGCCAGTGTCAATTCGTTTCCTTCCAGGTAATTCAGGTCGTTCCCGGCGACGGATGTCCGGCCTTCCCAGGGGCGCAGCAGCCCGATGATCGACTTCAGCAGGGTGCTTTTGCCGCATCCGGAAGTTCCGACGATTGTTGAGATCTTGCCCCGCGAGAACTCCACCGACAGATCCGTGATGATCGGATTTCCCGGCGTGTATCCGACGGTCAGGTTTTCAACCCTGATTATTGGGTCTTCCTTGCTCACGGCACCTACCAGTCAAACCAGAAAATCAGGCTGAACATCGCATCAGCCGCGATAACGCTGAAGATTGCCTGAACCACGGACGATGTCGTCGCGATGCCGACCCCTTCGGCGCCGCCGTGAACCTTGAATCCGCGGTGGGCCCCGATGAAGACGATAATCCAGGCAAACGAAACGCTCTTGATTATGCCGGTGACGATATCCTTTACCGTCAGCGCGGACCATAACTCTGCGTTGAAGGTCACGAAACTCTGGTCAAGATAAACCATCGCGACCACCAGGCCGCCAAGAATGCCCATGAAGACGGACATAATCGACAGAAGCGGCTGGGTCAGCGTAATCGCGGCAAAGCGGGGCACCACCAGGTGACGTATCGGATTGATGCCCATCGTCTTCAGCGCATCCACTTCCTCGGTAATGACCATCGTCGAGATTTCGGCCGCGATGGAACTGCCGCACCGGCCCGCCACGAGGATGGCCGTCATAAGGGGGCCCATCTCGCGAGCCATCGAAATGCCGACAAAATCGGCAAGATAGACGTCAGCGCCGAAGTCGTGCAGTACCGATGCCGATTGAAGGGCGACCGTAAGCCCGACAAGCAGTGAAATCAGGGCAACGATTCCGAAGGATTCCAGGCCGATACGGACCATCTGATCCAGGACATATTCGCCACGGGCCCGGTTCATGCGGTTCCAGATGCCGGTGACGGTCAGGTAGAAGGTATCGACGACCAGAACCAGCATGTCGATGGTGCCCTCGATGAGCCTGTCGATGCCGTCGCCGGTCTGCTCGAACATGTTGGGGCGCCGTCTGGGCCCGATGTCGTCAAGGATCGAGACGCGGAACAGCTTCAGGGCGTCGCGGGCATGCGTGCTGACGCCACTGACATGCAACCTGGTGCCCCGCCTGGTCGCAGTCTCGGCAATCACCCGGCACAGTGCCGCGCCGGCGCTGTCCATCGCGGTAACATCTTGAAGATCCAGAATTATTTCGGATGCCCTTGCCGTCCGGACGGCCGCCGGCACGTCGCGCCACGTGCTTGCGACGGTGTTCCGGTCAACCGCTCCGTCAAGCCTGATGGTCAGGGCGGGCATTTCTGGACTTTCTGCGGCCATTTTTCCGGGCAACCTGTTGACAAACCAATCCCTGCGATGAATTGTCAGCCCGGATCATTATTATGGTCAAGAAAGCGACAGGTTCAGGCGCGGTTCATGTGTGGTTCAGGTGCGGTTCAGGCGCTTGCAGACCAGGGCGTGGATGGCCGAACTGATGCGGTTCAGGTGCGGTTCAGGCGCTTGCAGACCAGGGCGTGGATGGCGGAACTGATGCGGTTCAGGCCGTGAATCATCGCGTCGCGGTCCGCCGGGTTCATGTGGGTGTCGCCGCCGTGGGCGTCGATTGCGGCGATCTCCACGTCCCTGGAATAGGCGCGCAGAAGGTTCAGCTTGACGACGGCGGCGCCCATCGTCGCGTCTGGCATTACCCATCCGACATTCAAGAATTTCTTTGTGTTATGTGATAACTTCTGAAGCTCGTCGGCCTTCAGGCCGCCCACCACAAGCTCGGGAACCGGGGTGCCGACAACCTCGGCGGCAAGCAGCCGGCGCAGGTAGTCCAGGATGTCCCCAAGGTCCTTCGCGATATCGCCCAGACCTTCCGCGATACACGCCTGCTGGGCGTCCAGGACGTACGCCTGCAGCAGATCCAGTTTGCCGCGGAACCGGATGGCCGGATGGTTCTTCGGCACCAGGCTGCGGTTGTCGAACAGGTGCGTGAACCCGCTCGGCTTGGAATCCAGTTCAAGGCCGCTTTCCAGGATGCGGAAGGGCTTCTTTCCCTTTCTCGCCAGTTTCGCCCGTTCGCGGCCGAAGCGCTCGGTCAGGCATTCAAGTTCCTGTTTTGGCGTCATCACGCGGGGAAGTGCCGCCATTTCCAGGACTTTTTCCTGGAACGCCGCCGCCGCGGCCTGGACTGCATATATGTCGCCGACCAGGAAGCCCCCGGCGAAGTTCGTTTCAGACGGCGGCGGAATGAAAATCTTCATTTCAACGTCGGCGACCTTCAAGGCCGCGTCCAGGGCGACCATCGCCTCGATCGGCGGGGCGATCAGGTACGCCATCGGGGTGCCGGGCTCGACGCCGGCCAGTCCGGCCAGATACCGCCCGACCGACGGTATGACGTGCGGGAAAAACGCCAGGCTGCATTCGTCGTTTGCCGAATAGAACCAGGCCTTTGTGTCAAGATAACGGGTGGTTGCGGTCAGGGCGGATGCGACGCTTTCTTCATCGGCGGCGGCGAAGATGCCGATGACCTCGCCCGAAAGCGGGCCGCTTGCGTGCGCCGAACCTGCATAGAAACTGCGGCCATAGACGACATCGACGTCGGCGGCCTTGGTGCCTTCGTCCAGCGCGGTGTACAGGGCGTCGTCGCTGGTGCAGGTCAGCAGGCCGATCGCGCGGTGGTTCGGCTGCAACTTCAGGTCGCGTGCAAGCTGTGGATCGACATTCGGGATGACCCGCAGGCCAAGGACGCGCGGCTTAATCGGTTCCAGAATCATGATTTGTCAACCGTTACGGCGGTTTGTCACCCGTTGGCGTCAACGCCCGTCTTGCGTTCCCGCAGGGCCTTTGCGCAGCCCTCGACCAGTTTTGCGGCCGCTTCCTCGCAGCGAAGGCCGCCGCGGTGGATGTTGGATGTGACGTCGCGCATGGCCTCGTTGAAGTTCCTGGCCTTCATGTAAGTCACGTAACCGCCCATGGATTCCGCGGTTTTCAGTCCGGGGCGCTCGCCGACAAGCAGCAGGCTGCATTCGGCGCCGGTCAGCCTGGCAACTTCGTCCGAGACGACGACGCGGCCAAGCGAAACGGCATACACGGTTCCAGACCTGATGCCGGCACGGTTAAGTCCGTCCAGGATCAGCGGCAGGATTGTCGGGACGTTCGCGTTCAGGGCCGTCGCCGAAAGACCGTCAACCAGGACAATCTGGATCTGGGCGCCCTTGACGGCGGTTTTCTTTATCTTTTCAACTGATTCAGCGTCCAGCTTGCGGCCAAGGTCGGGTCGGCGCAGGAATTCGGCGCGGTCCTTCGCGGCCGAATGCAGGTGGACGATGTTGAACTGCTTCAGAATGTTTTCGTCCAGGCACGACGAAACGGCGTCCTTGGCTGCGGCGTGATCCTCGCGGAACGTCAGGCACGTGTCGGTGCGTGGGCGGACACCGGTGCGGCCGACGCCCAGGCGGGCAGGGGTCGCGCCAAGGTAAGTGGCGCGGTTGCCATCGGGCAGCCAGTTCTGCAGGGCCGGCGGCAGTGGCATCGGCATTCCGGCCCAGTCGGCAACGCGCTTGGCAAGCTTCAATTCTTCGGCAGGACGGTTTCCACCGGGCTGGAACTTCGTCGGGGCGTTCTGCTTTGCAAGCGCCTCGACGACTGCGGCGGTGACCAGATCCTGAATCTGTTTTTCGTCCATCGGTCACCGCCCTACAGGAACAAACCCATGTTTCCGGCGCCTGAAGCGGGCGCAAGCCCGCGCGTCAGACACGCACAACGTCATAAGAACAAACCCATGTTGCCTGCGCCTGAAGCGGGCGCAAGCCCGCGCCCGTCAGACACGCACAACGTCACAAGAACAAGCCCATGTTTCCGGCCGAAGACGTCAGGCGTCCCGCCTTCATCAGGCCCATCCGTTCCATCCACTGCTCGAATTCCGGGGTCGGGCGCAGTCCAAGCAGTTCGCGCACCGACGCGTTGTCGTGGAAGCTGGTGGACTGGTAGTTCAACATGATGTCGTCGCCCATCGGCAGGCCCATGAAGAAGTTGCAGCCGGCCGCGCCCAGGATTATCGCCAGGTTCTCGTTGTCGTTCTGGTCCGCGTCCATGTGGTTCGTGTAGCACACGTCGCAGCCCATCGGCAGGCCGTGGAACTTGCCCATGAAGTGGTCTTCAAGGCCGGCGCGCGCGACCTGGCGTCCGTTGTACAGGTATTCGGGACCGATGAAGCCGACGACCGTGTTGACCATGAACGGTTTGTAGTGGCGGGCCAGCCCGTAACAGCGGGCCTCCATCGTCACCTGGTCGGCGCCGTGATGCCCGCCGCTGCTGAGTTCGCTGCCCTGGCCGGTCTCGAAGTACATCAGGTTCGGCCCCGGCGCCGTCCCCTTTTCCGCGATCATCGCGGTGCCTTCCGCAAGCATCGCGTTGTTGATTCCAAAGGCGTTGCAACTGATTTCGCTGCCCGCCAGGCTCTGGAACATCACGTCCATCGGTGTGCCGCGGCGCAGCGCTTCCATCTGGGTCGTGATGTGGGCCAGGCAGCATATCTGGGTCGGGACGCCGAACGCCCGCGTGAAGTCGTAAAGGCGGTTCAGGATCGCCGACGTCGCTTCCCATGTGTCCGTGACCGGGTTCACGCCGATAAGAGCGTCGCCCATGCCCCAGGACAGACCTTCCATGGTCGATGCCAGGATGCCGTCCGGGTTGTCGGTGGTGTGGTTGGGCTGCAGGCGGACCGAGAAGCGCCCGCGCAGGCCCAGCGTGGTGTTGGCGTGCGTGATGACCCGGATTTTCGCGGCGCCGAGCGCCAGATCCATGTTGGTCATCAGCTTGGCGACGGCCGCGATGCATTCGCTGGTCAAGCCCTGTCCAAGCGTCAGCAGATCCTCGCCGGTCGTGTTGGCCGACAGGACGTGCTCGCGAAGCTGGGCCACCGTCCAATCCTTGACCTTGGCAAAGATTTCCTTGTCCAGGTCGGCTTCAATAAGACGGGTGACTTCGTCCTTGTCGTACGGCGCCGCGGGGTTTTCCCGGATGTCGTTCAGCGTCAGGTCGGCCAGGACGCGCTTGGCCGCGATGCGTTCCATGTCGGAAGTCGCCGCCACGCCGGCCAGTTCGTCGCCGGACTTCAGCTCGTTGGCCCGCGCCATCACGGCCTTTACGTCCGGAAACGTGAATGAATTGCCCTTAACTGTTGAAGTCAGCTTCATAGCGGCATTAGGCTAGC
>JAKPTZ010000069.1 GCA_029555025.1 Deltaproteobacteria bacterium | reverse complement strand
GGGCGGACGATCATCCGCGCGATCCGCCCGGACTCGGAATTTGGATCCGGGGAGCCGTCAGGGCCGACAGCACCGGATCTTTTCATTTCGAAGTCGCCCGGTGTTGCCGACACGTAAATCGTCCGTCCCCGGCGTTCATCGAACTCGTCGAATCTCAAGGGACGGTTATCGACCGCCGACGGAAGGCGGAATCCGTAGTTCACGAGAACGTCCTTTCGGGCGCGATCGCCGCGGTACATGCCGTGAAGCTGAGGCACGGTCATGTGGGACTCGTCCAGGAAGCACAGGAAGTCCTTTGGAAAATAATCAAGCAAAGTCGGGGGAGCCTCGCCCGCGACGCGGCCGGTCAAGTGCCGGGAGTAGTTCTCAATTCCGGCGACGCGCCCGAACTGCTCAAGCGCCTCGATATCGGAAAGGGTGCGCTGCTCGAGCCTTGCCGCCTCCAGTACGCGGCCGCTTTCCTTGAACTCGACAAGCCGTTCCTGGAGCTCGTCCTGGATGCCGACGATTGCCCGCCGCATGCGTTCCGGCGTGGTTACGTAGTGGCTGTTCGGGTAAATGGCGACTTTTGGCAGGTTTCGCAGCCTGTGGCCGGAGACCGGATCGATTTCGGTAATCGACTCGATTTCGTCGCAGTCCAGCACGATGCGCAGCGAGGTCTGCTCCTCGAACGGCTGGAAAATTTCGACAACGTCGCCCCGAACGCGGAAGGTGCCGCGTTCGAAAGCGATGTCGTTGCGGTCATACTGAAGTTCGACCAGGCGTCGAAGAAGGGCGTCCCGGTCACAATGCTGGCCGACAGACAGGAATTCCACCAGCCCGTAATATGCTTCCGCGGAGCCCAGACCGAAGATGCAGGAAACGGAGGCCACGATGATGACGTCGTC
Source organism: Deltaproteobacteria bacterium (assembly GCA_029555025.1). Lineage (GTDB taxonomy): Bacteria > Myxococcota_A > UBA9042 > DTJE01 > DTJE01 > JAGOFO01. The sequence goes on along the minus strand of JAKPTZ010000069.1, from coordinate 5,386 downwards.
GCGCTCGAACAGGCTGCGCGTGGCGGAGTGGCGCATCCGGTCGATTTCCTCGTTTATCTTGCTGTCCTTCTCGATGTAGGTGTCGGATGCGGGAACGTAGGCTTCCGGCTGGTAGTAGTCGTAATAGGAAACGAAGTACTCGATGGCGTTCTCCGGGAAGAATGCCTTGAATTCACCGAAGAGCTGGGCCGCCAGGGTCTTGTTCGGCGCCATTATCAGGGCCGGTCGGCCGATTTCGGCAATCACGGACGCCATTGCGAACGTCTTGCCGGAACCGGTCACGCCAAGCAGCACCTGATCGCGGCCGCCGTCCTGAAGCAGGCTGACAAGTCGTGAAATCGCCTGCGGCTGATCGCCGGCAGGTTTGTAATCGGAAACCAGCTTGAACATCTGCGCGCCTAGGTGTTGGGGGCGTGCCGGATGCCGTGCTTGCGTTCCAGCGCCTCGTAGTAATCGATCACCGATCGCACGTACTGCCGTTTTTCGTTGTAGCTGCCGTGATAGAAACTGCGCTTGAATCCATACACGATGATGTCCTTCAGTTCGGACGGGCCGATACCGAATGTATCGACCGCAAGCTGGATTTCGCGGGTCACGGTGGTATTGGACACCAGGCGGTTATCGGTGCACAGGGTCGTCGAAAGCCTTGCCTTCAGCATCTTTCCGAACGCGTGGTGCTTCAAGTCCGTAATTGACGGATTCGTCTGCATGTTGGACGTCAGGCAGACCTCGATGGTGATGCGGCGATCCGCGATGTACTCCGACAGACGACGGACGTAGTCCTGCGGATCCGCGATGGCGCGCGACACGATTTTGTCGGGACTCAGAAGATAATAGCCGTGTCCAAGGCGATCCGCGTGCAGTTCGGTGATTGCCTGGAAGATCGATTCCGGGCCGTACGCCTCGCCCGCGTGCACCGTCTTCTTCAGGAAGTTCTTGTGGCAGTAGTCAAATGCGTCGCGGTGTTCGACTGCGGGATAGCCGGCTTCGGCCCCGGCAAGATCGAACCCGGTGATCGGGATTCCCAGCCTGTCGCGGATATCGACGGCCGCCCGGGCCATTTCCAGGGATGTCATCGAGCCGACGGCACGGTCGGTGCTGTAGGCGTGAACCCGGAAGACGTCCTGAAAATAGGGCGACAGTACGGGCATCGCGTTGCGCATGGCGCACACGATGATGCCGTAATGTCCGTCCGGACCGCGTTCGTCCGCCGGAATCAGGGCATTCCTGGCGTTGAAGTCGGAGGTGGCCTTCGCCAGCCCGTTGTTGACCGCGAGCAGTACCTGATCCAGGTTGAAATCGGCTGTCACATGAAGTTGTGGCGCGAAGCGAACCTCGAAGTAGCGCACGCCCTCGTTGAAGTTGTCTTCGGCCAGCTCGTAAGCGACCCGCTCGACCTGCTCGGCGTTGGTCATGACGGACGTTGTAAGGCCAAACCCCTGCAGGTATTCGACAAGATTCGCGTACTTGTCCTTGAAAACCAGCTCGCGAAGGCCTTCGTCGGTATATGAGGGCAGGGCGACGCCGGCACTCTGCGCAAGATCAATCAAGGTCGGTATCCGCAGAGACCCGTCCAGGTGGACGTGCAGGTCGGTCTTCGGAATTTCCGCGATGAATTCACTGGTGATTTTTGACATGTTATTCACCATTACATTAACGGGCGAATTTTCATTCGCCCTTACGGAACACGGGCGAATTTTCATTCGCCCTTACGGAGCGCGGGCGAATTTTCATTCGCCCTTACGGAACACGGGCGAATTTCCCGCCCGGCGGGCCGTTACCGATCAAGATATGGTCATACGCCCCGTTTGTCGATATCCTGCACCCGTCTTTGCAAGGAGTCACCAGTAATGAAGAAGGTTGCGGTGATAATGGCCGGTTGCGGCTTCAAGGATGGCGGCGAGATTCACGAGAACACGCTGACCCTGCTGGCCCTGAACCTGGCTGGGGCACAGTACCAGTGCGCGGCGCCGTCGATTCCACAGTTCCAGGTGGTGGATCATGTGACGGCCCAGCGGGTGGCCGAGACTCGCAATGTCATGGTCGAGGCGGCCAGGATAGCCCGCGGAAATATCGTGGATGTAAGGGAACTGCGTGTTGCCGATTACGACGCGGTCGTCGTCCCGGGCGGATTCGGCGCCGCCAACAACCTGTCGTCGTTCGCGCGCGAAGGTGCGGCGATGAAGGTCGATCCCGGCGTCGCGGAGTTCCTGATCGGCATGCACAAGGCCGGCAAGCCGATTGGCGCCATCTGCATCGCTCCGCCCCTGGCCGCATGGACCCTTAAGCAGTGCGGTGTGACCGGCGCCGACATCACCATCGGCAATGACCCGGGCACCGCCGCGAAGATTCGCGAACTGGGCCAGAATCACGTGGACTGCCCGGCCACCGATTGCGTGGTGGACCGTCGCCACAAGGTAGTCACCACCCCGGCCTATATGACCGCGAAGTCCATCGGCGAGTTGTGGACCGGCATCCAGCGCACGATTGAAGAACTGCTGAAACTGTAGCCAGCTGCCACAATAATTCGTCAGATATTGCGATATATTGCGTAATTTTTTGTTAAGTCGTATTATTTGACGAGAAATGTTTGGGAGCCTGGCATGAAGATCTCGATGGCTGTCACTGACGAAGCGGTGCTTCGCGAACTGGGTTCCAGAATTGCCCGCCATCGCATTGATCGCGGTCTTTCGCAGCACGCACTGGCTTCCGGGGCCGGCATCGCAAAGCGGACGCTCGAGCGCCTCGAGTCGGGGGATCAGGTCCAACTGACCACGCTTGTCCGAGTGCTGCGCGTTCTTGGGCTGCTCGATATGCTCGATCTCGTTGTGCCCGAGATTCAGATTCAGCCGGTTCGCCTTCTTCAGGAAGGAACGCGTCAGCGAAGACGCGCCCCGCGGAAGGCCTCTGGCGGAGGTTCGACCGGAACGCCGTCTTCCTGGAAGTGGGGTGATGAAAAATGATGACCATCGCCGAGGTGCGGCTCTGGGGCACGCCGATAGGCGCAGTTTCGCTTGACGACAGCAGTCCTTTCGCGTCCTTCCAGTACATGCCGGCTTTCCTGTCCAGCGGAATCCAGCCGGCGCCGCTGAGGATGCCGCTCTCGGCCGCGGTCTATCGGTTTCCCGGGCTTTCGACCGCAACATTTCACGGGCTGCCGGGCATGCTGGCGGACTCGCTTCCAGACAGGTTCGGAAACGCGGTGATCGACGCCTGGCTGACCAGGAACGGTCGAAGCCCGGATTCCTTCAACGCCGTCGAGCGTCTTTGCTACACCGGGACGCGCGGAATGGGCGCGCTTGAGTACCATCCCCTGGTCGATCTGGGCACGTCGGGTGATTCTGCATTGCAGGTGGACGCGCTGGTTCGCCTGGCTGCCGGGATCCTGTCAAGCCGCCAGGGGTTCGTTGGACGTCTTGGCGGGCCCGATGGGGACACCGTCAGCGCCGAATCAATGGCCCAGATACTTCGTGTCGGCACGTCGGCCGGGGGGGCCAGGGCGAAGGCTGTCATCGCGTGGAATCCGGAAACGGGCGAAGTCAGATCCGGACAGGCCGATACCGCTGCCGGCTTCCAGCAGTGGCTGATGAAGTTTGACGGGGTGTCGGGCAACGCCGACCGCGAACTCGCCGATCCTGCCGGTTACGGTCTTGTCGAGTACGCGTACTGGATGATGGCGCGTGCCGCCGGGATCGTTATGAGCGAGGCGCGAATCTATTCCGAGAACGGCCGGAATCATTTCATGACGCGGCGGTTCGACCGAACCGGGACCGGTGGCAAACTGCACATGCAGAGTCTGGGCGCCATAGGGCACCATGACTACAACGCGCCGGGATCCTGCTCATACGAACAGGCCTTTGGCGTGATCCGCGCCCTTGGTCTCGGGATGGATGCGATCGAGCAATTCTTCCGCCGCATGGTGTTCAATATCGTCGCCAGGAACCAGGACGACCACGTCAAGAACGTCGCCTTCCTGATGGATCGATCCGGCACATGGCTGCTGGCCCCGGCGTTCGACGTCACCTGGGCGTACCAGCCTGACGGCGTCTGGACCGGCACCCACCAGATGTCGATGAATGGTAAGCGGGACGGATTCGTACCGGAGGATTTCAAGGCGTGTGCCAGGACCGCCGGACTTGTAAGAGGGCGGGGCGAAGAGATCGTCAGGGATATCTGCAAAGTCGTGGGGAACTGGCCTGAATACGCGGCCACTGCCGGCGTGCCGCAGGAGTGGGCCGAATCGATTTTCAGGACATTCAGGATTTTCCGTGCCTGAATTCAGTTTCTGCGGACTTCGTCAGCTCCCGCCACGGATTATTACTTGAATTCGGCGGCATAGGCGACGTAGTGGTGGGCGCTTGCGCGGACGGCCGCGCGTTCCTCGGTGGTAAGCTGGCGGACGACCTTGCCGGGCACGCCGATGACCAGCGAGCCTTCCGGGATCTTCTGGCGTTCGGGAACCAGGCATCCGGCGCCAATCAGCGATTCCGATCCGATCTCCGTGTCGTCAAGCACGATGGCCCCCATCCCAATCAGGCTGCCACTGCGGATGATGCATCCGTGGATAATGGCGCCGTGGCCGATCGTGCAGTCTTCCTCGATCAGTGTCGGCGTGCGATTTTCGCTTTCGTGGATGATCGCGTTTTCCTGCACGTTCGTTCTGGCGCCGATGGTGACGCCACCGACGTCGCCGCGAATTGTCGCGCCGAACCAGATGTTGACGTCGGGGCCCAGCGTAACGTCGCCGGCAATCACCGAGTTTTCCATGACCACCGCGGTCGGATCGATCTTCGGTTCCCTTCCCTTGTAAGCCTTGAGTATCATTGGACACCTCCGTAAGAAGACCACCGGTTCGGGCCCGGCGTCAGTTGTCGATCTTGCGGTAAACGGTCCTGGTGGCGATTCCAAGCAACTGGGCGGCAAGGCGCTTGTTGTTCTGGGTGATGCGCAAAGTCTGCTGGATAACCTGCTGCTCGATTTCTTCCAGCGGCGTCCCAAGCTGGATGGTCAGGTATTGTTTTACGCTGGAATCGCTGGCGATCAGGTCGGGAAGGTCCTCCACCCGAATCGTGTCGCCGCGCGTCAGCACCACGGCGTGCTCAATAGTGTTTTCCAGTTCACGCACGTTGCCGGGCCAGTCGTATGCCATCATCAGCTCGGTTGCCTCGCGGCTGATAAGACGCACGTCCTTGCGATTGCGCTCGGCAAACCTTGAAAGGAAATGCTGCGCAAGCAGCGGTACGTCCTCGACGCGCTCGCGCAGCGGCGGCAGCACCATCGAAATCACGTTCAGGCGATAGTAGAGGTCATCGCGGAACGTTCCGGCCCTGACCATGTCGCGAAGATTCTTGTTGGTGGATGCGATGACCCGGACGTTGACCTTGAT
>JAKPTZ010000064.1 GCA_029555025.1 Deltaproteobacteria bacterium | reverse complement strand
AGCCTTCGTTGAATTGTATAACGAGCACTGGCGTGTCGAAAAGATTGGCTTCCTTACACCGGCAGAGGCACGAAGAGCCTGGTCGAATCAGGAGGCCGCGTGACTACAAACTTGTGTCCGGGGAACCGGTTGCGGTACAATCGGAGTTATCCTGAGCATCATAACGCTTGGCATCTACTATTCGTGGTTCGTCGTGAGCGTGTCGAAGTTCTTCGCGGCGAACGTCGTCGCTCGCGACGCGGATGGCCGCGAGTACACCGGCACCTTCAACGGCACTGGCGGGGCACTGTTCGGAACGATGTTTGTCGGCACCCTTCTTACCATAATCACCCTGGGCATCTACTGCCCGTGGTTCTGCATCAACCTGGCCCGGTACTTCGCAGGGAACATGGTCATCATGCACAACGGCTCGGCCGTTGGCACGTTCAAGTTTGATGGCGCTGGTGGAACCCTGTTCGGCAAGGTTTTTGTCGGCGTCATCCTTTCCGTTATCACGTTCGGCATTTACTTCTCCTGGTTTATCGTGGATATGGCGAAGTACTTCGCCCAGGAAACAACGGTGGAATTCAACGGCGTCGTGAATCGGTTCCGTTTCGAAGGCACGGGCGTGAAGCTGTTCGTAATCAACTTGATTGGAACCATCCTTTCTGGCCTGACGTTTGGGATCTACTGGTTCTGGTTCATGACCAACCAGTTGAAGTTCAAGATGGAAAACATGGTTGTCGTCGGCCCCGGCGAATAACCCACCGCCTGTTGCCCCGGCCTCTCCGTAAGGGCGAATGAAAATTCGCCCGCCAGCAGTATCCTGGAAATCAAAACGTTTCGGGGCGGATGAACAATTCGTCGGCGAACACTGCATCGTCCTGGGTTTCCATGCCTTCAATTCCAAGGAATCCGTCAAACAACGGCACTTCGGCACGAAGAACCAGTCGGGCGCCCCTGATGCCGCGTGGCAGCCTGGTCCGGTTTTCCTGGCGGGTCCATTCGGACTCCCAGACGGTGCGGCCGTGGACTTCTCCCCATACGTCCCCGCGTCCATCAAGAAGCTGCAGCGACATCGCGACGGATGCACCCTCAGCGGTATTCGTCCTGGTAAAACCGCCCCAGCGCAGTGTCATCCTGCCCTTGTCGATTTCGGTGCCGAACTTTGACAGGTCGAGCGTCTGGGACAGTACGGCCGGTTCGTCCAGCGGGTTCAGTCCGACTTCATCTCCGGCGAACAGGTATTTCAACCCGGACACGCCGGCCGGTGGAAATGGATTCAGGCTTAACGGATACCCCGTCGTCCTGGTGACCCATCCGCTGTTGGAAACCGTCGCGTTGCCGCCATCGATTGCGGAATCGCCGTCAATCCCCCCCATGAGCATGTTTCCATCAAGCACGCCGTGTATCGGCCATTCCCGTACCGACACATATACCTTGTCAAAACCTGCATCGATGCCGCCGACGTAATCGATTCGTTTGTGCGCGGTCAGTGCCAGTTCGATCTTCCGCGTGCCGGATGGAATCGGGAAGGCGTCCGCGTACGGATACCACATCAGCGTGTCCCGGCGTTTCGAAATGCGGCGGTCCGTTGCCTTGCCATCCGCCGAAACAAGCGTGACCGTGACTTCCGCGTCGTCGTAACGTTGTACGTGATTGGTCGTGATGTCGTCTTCGGTCAGCAGGAAGGGACATGTGATTATTTCTGCCGAAACGTTCAGCCACGCCCTGTTGGCATCAATCATCTCGATGTAGTCGGAAAGATCGATTTCCTGCGTGAATCGTGTGTACCCGTCGTCTGGTTTGTATCCTTTCGGGAAACCGCAGAAGAATTTTTCGCCTTCGGCGGGGCGGCAGGCGAAGCGCTCCGTCGCGGCCTCGCCCCCGCCGGTGACTGTCCAGCCGGCCAGTCCATCCTCGGCGCCGGGGTTCGTGACCAGGTTGTCGGAAGTCCCCGGAACCTTCCAGATCACCCTGTACGGATCCAGCCGGTTCATCGTCATATAGTCGGGGAAGGGCTGGTCGTCACGCGGGAAAAGCATGTCGGCCCATACAGGCTTGTGGTCGGAAAGCACGGGCGACATATTGACGGCGTCGGCGTCCAGGACGATGGGGCGCAACGACTTCCTGAAGAAGATGATATCAATCGTCTGTGAGCCTTCGGTGTCGTCGAAGTACTGCGCCGGCCAGGTGACGCGTTCCCCCGGGTACCAGCCGTACGCGGTGAACGCGTCGGCAAGCTGTTCCTCCAGAATGTTGATCTGCCGACTCAGGTGTTCGTCATTGAAGTCGCCCATCATTATCACGTGGCTGCGGGTCTCGTTGACGAAATGGTTGTCCATGAAATCACGGGTCTGCCTGTTACCGATGATGTCCCAGTCGATGTGCATCACCCAGACGGCAAACGTAACCCCGTCGATTTCGGTTTCGGTTCGAAGCAGCGTCCGCCCACCGACAAGCGTGATTGTCTCGCAAGTCGCCAGCGGGGTTTTTGACAGAAGGCTGCGGCCGTCACCGTTCGTGCACCAGTACTCATATCCTGCGGCCTCCGCGACGGCCTGAACCTGGTCTTCGTTGCTTTCGACCAGCGCCATCAGGTCGGGATTCATTTCCTTTATCAGGGCGCCGAAGTGGGCCGCGTCCGACCAGTGGTATCCGTAAAGGTTGTACGAGGCGGCACGCACCTTGACGCCGTCGGGCATGTCAAAGGCATCCGTTTCATCATTGGCGTCCATGTGCAGCCCGTCGGGCGCGAACGCGTCATCGACCGGCACGAACACGAACTGATCCTGCTGCAATTCGTTCCCGCCGAGATCCAGGTCGATATCGTTGCCATCCACGCCAGAGTCGTGCAGCACTTCTTCGGTAAAGGCGTCGCCGCCGTCGCCAGTCACGGCATCCTGCGGCGCTTCATCCGGTACGTCCTGGATCGCATCGAGCCCGGGGCCCGCCGTCTGTCCGCAGCCGTAACTGCCGGCGATACCCGCCAGAATGAAAATTGGAAGTATCAGGGATGCTCGTTTCATCTCCATATACCCGTCGTAAAAGTCGATGGAATGACTTCGATTCCGTGAAGTCGATGGCGCAGGTTACGTCAAACCACGCGGCATTTCCAGCCCGGGCAGGCCACCATCGCGGGCCGACGTCATTTTGTCATGACGGTTTCAACCGGTGAAATTCTTGTGGATCGAACCAGATCCGGCAGCAGTGTCAGGGGCAAATCGATAAGTCCGGTCGCCGCGGTCGTGAAAACCAGGTCGGGGTTCTGGTCGTGCTTGAATGTTTCATCCGAAATCGATGCAAGGGCCGGATCCAGGTCGATGGCCCCGGTCTTGATGGGCAGCCTGGTCAGCCAGACGCTGTGATCCTGGTCGCCGATTTCGGTATAGGCCGCCACAAGCGCCCCTCCGTCGCCCGTCATTACTATGCCGGGTGCGCCGGCCTCGATGCCAGTTTCCAGTTTCTTAAGCCAGGTCATCCGCCCGACCGAGTCCGCGCGCGCGACCCACAGGTGGTCGGTGCCGCCGGTCCACCAGAGCCCCGTCATCAGATAACCCTTGTCGGAAAGCTGGAAGACGTCGGTCAGGTCGATCCCCAGCGCCCCGCTTGTGTCCCCGGCCTTGTTCCCGTTGACCCATCCCAGAGTTCCGTCGTCGGGCTTAATCTTCATCAGCACCTGATCCGGGCCGCCAAGGCCATAGGAACCACCGGCAATGATGTCGCCGTTGCTTGAAATCATGGCCTTCTTCAGCGCCAGCGATTCCGTTCCGAGTGCGCCGCCGATCCGCTTAATCCAGCGTGCCTGGCCATCCGGGCCGATTCGCATCGCCCATGACTGGTGGGCCGGATCCTGCGCCAGTCCGAAGGATTCCCCGACAACCACCAGATCCTGATCCAGCCTCACGAACCCCGTCACCCATTCGCTGATCGCGGGATCGCCCCAGATCTTTGACCAGAGCACGGTTCCGTCAGGCGCCAGCTTGAATATCCATGCGTCGCTTGACCCCATGTCCTCCTTGACGAATGGCCCGCCCACGAACACGTTGCCGGCGCTGTCCTCCTGAAGAACCTGCAAGCCGACGACAGGCTGGAATTCGATATCGGGACGCCAGGCGCGAACCACGCCGCCGTCCGCGTCCAGCTTCATAAGCATCACGGGACTGTAGGCCGTCGCGAAGATGCCCAGATCCCTGGTGTTGATCGCGCGGTTCATGTTCAGCGGAATGGGCAACGTCGCATCCGGTCGCAGATATCTGCGCGACCACAGCACGGCTCCATCGTTTGTGACCTTTGAAAGCGTTTTCATGCCGCTTCCGGCGACCAGCCAGTGGCCATCGATGGTGTGCTGCAACGCCATGAAGTCGCGGTCGAGATCCACGCCGCCCGCCGTATCCACCAGGATTTTTGACCACGGGTCGAACAGCGGGTCAATAATGTCGGGGACTTCCGGCGCGTTGGGATCGGGGATGCATTCGCCGGACATGATGGACGTATCCGCGATATCGAATTCCTTGCTCCATTCCGCAAGCGTTTCGCCCCAAAGCGCGACACCGATGCCGATGTCGCCATAGACGCCGGCACGCAAATCCCAGCAGGGATCCCTGTCCATGTCGGCCGACAGTTCGCCGAAGCCCCAGACCGTCAGGTGGGGGCCGAAGAAGTCGTACAGGGCCAGGCGCAGCCTTGGGCCCACGGATACCTTCAGGTAAGCGGATTCGGTTGATGACACGTTGCTTGGGAGCGTCCAGAAGTCGGCGGTTGGCGGGATCAGTCGTCCACCATCGTCCGTCGAGTATTCGGCCGCCGCCACGAACGATGCTCCGGCCCCCGTTTCAAGGTGGAACAGGCTGGAAGCCCCACCTTCAATGTCGGCCATCAGGTCGATGCTGACGGTGAAGTACAGAATCCAGATCCAGAAGCCGGTAACCGGCGCGTGGGCCAGCGTGTCGCGCCGGTCGTATGAATACATTGCAACGCCGTCGGCCGTAATCGATGACTCCGCGCGAGCATCGACCGAGTAACCGACGGTGATTTCGGGAAGCGGATCCCCGCCGATTACACTTGACACGTCCGGCCAGTCGAAGTCGATCCCGAAGTTGTAATAGACCGATCCGGAGAACGTGGCCGTGACGTGGATCTGATCCTCGTCTGTGGAGATGTCGTTGTCGCCGTTGAAAGGATAATAGTCAATCGATACCGGGCCGACGCTGTCGCCGCCCGATTTCCTGGTCGTGTTAGTGACGTGCTCGGTTGAGTCCAGCAGCTTTGCGCCCGGCTCGGTGTCCCACAGAAGGGATCCCTGTTCCATTGCCACTTCCCGCGTGAATTTCGTGTGGAAGCTTTTGAAGGCGTGCTGCAGAAGGGCCCGTTCCGTTCGAACCTCGATGCCGTCCGCCAGCGGGGTTATTTCGGTCACCCGCCGCATCGTTCCGCGCGGGGTCAAAGGCGTCTCGCCGGCCATCAGGACGTGCTTTGGTGCAAGCCGGGCCGCGATTTCGCTGTCTGACCTGAACAGGAATGTCCAGTCTTCGTCAATGGAGATGATTTGACCCGCCGTATCGTTGTCGAAGATGTGGGTCGATGGCCAAAGTTCGTATTCAAGAAAGTCTGCCTGCCCCTTGTCGTCGGCGCCGCACCCGGCCGCCATCATGGCAGCAAGGCAGGCGGCCGCCACCGGGATAATCGTCTTACGGTCATGGGCTGATCCGGCTCTCATTTGTCACCGCCCGCGGGCCGGCCCGCGCAAGACTGGGAAATGTTTCATCGAACGCCGTTCTCTGAACTTTGGAATCTTAACATTTTGCCGGAACGCTTGGCCCGATTCGTTTACAAATTCAATGATTCCGTGGTATCAGGGCGCGGATGCCCGTGGCGTGTCGATTCCGGCTGACCTGGCACGGGTTCGGGATGAATACATGATTACCTTTCTTAAGGACTGATTAATGAAAAAGCGATTTCCAGTTTTGTGCCTGGCGGTGGCGTTCATGCTGGCGACCGGCTGCGGCGGCCAGGTCTCGGAGTCGGATTCCGGCCTGGACGAAGGGCTTGGCGATCCCGATGCCGCGGACATCACGTCCCTTGACGATTCCATCGATGAACTGCCCGACGCGCGAAGCGATGAAGGCGAACTGCCGCAAGGTGATGCGGTCGCCCCGGATTCGGGAGTGGAACCCGAGGTCGATCCGGTTCTTGCAAACACGCTTGCACAGATCATGCAGGAACACATCAATTTCAGCAGCGATCCCGGCATGGTTCTGGCCGTCCGAACGCCGGAAGGCGCCTGGTGGTCCGGCGCCGTCGGAATGGCCGATCTTGTCGATGAAGTCGCGCTGCAGCCTGACAGCCAGTTCCGCGTCGGCAGCAACACAAAGCCGATTGTCGCGGTCGTGATTCTGCAACTGGTCGAGGAAGGAAAGATTGACCTGGATCAGCCTTTGACCACCTATCTACCCGAGTATCCGGAGTGGTCCGACATAACGGTTCGCATGCTTCTGAACATGCGCAGTGGCCTGAACGAGTTCCTGAATGTCGAACTTTGCCTGCTTTCAGTGCTTCTTGAACCGACACGGGCATTCACGCCGGCTGAAATCGTCGGGTTCGTGATGGATTCCGAAAACAACGGTCGCCTTTTCGAGCCGGATACCGACGGCTATTATTCGAACACCAATTATGTGCTGCTTGGCATGATCATCGAGGCCGTCTCGGACAAGACCGCCGAGCAGGAGATCCAGGAAAGGATTCTTGATCCACTTGGGATGACAAGAACGTACCTGGATGACGGCACCGGTGACGATTCCGAACTGGTGGACGGGTATCTGGACATCGTCGCGGGCGGCGTCGTGGTCGGGGTCAGTCCGTCACAGGCGGCGATGATTCCCAACGTGCAGTACATCGATGGGCTTGTGATTGGAACCCATCTGATGCATGCGTCGGTCACATGGACGTCGGGTGCCCTGGTGTCGACGTCATACGACATGGGCAGGTTCGTCCACGCATTGATGACCGGGCGTCTTCTGAAGCCGGCAACGATGGAGCAGATGTCGGACACGCATCCCGCGGCGCTGCTTGGCGGGCTGACCGAGTACGGGCTGGGCCTGCAGAACATACCAAGCCCCGAAGGAGAAACCTGGGGCCATGGCGGGCTGAATTTCGGATACCAGACGCAGACATGGTACCTGCCGGAACATGACATCACGATATCGCACATTCACAACTTCCTTCTGAACTGGTACGACAAGTTGCAGAACGACCTTGTGGCAGCCGTCAAGGCAGGCGGATATCCCGATTTCAAGGCCTGCGGCGCGCCGGACGGGTTCTTTGACGTGCCCTCGACGAACACCTGGTTCAAGTGGGCCTTCAAGGGGCCGGTCACCGCCGATCTTCCGTCGGAACGTATCGATGGCAACGGCTTTTTCAGGGTTGAACACGATGGTTCCATCGAGCCCGTCGTCGGCATGTATCCCCAGGTCGTCAGAACCGAGCGTGCCGGCAAGCCAATCCTGCGACTGACGGCCTACGGCGCGCCGGTTGAAGGCGACGCCAACCTGACGATGCTGACGCTGGAGCTTTCCGAAAACCTCTTTTCCGGGCTTGATGCCCAGGGAACAAAGGTGATCGGCCAGGGCAACGCCGAAGAAATGTTCGGCGCGTTGACCGAACTTTACTGGGCGCCGGGAACGAAAACCGTCAACAAATTCTGTTATACCGGGTTTTCGAATGTCCAGATTGACGGTCACGCATTCCTTTGCGAGGGAAATCGGGATGGCATGCCCGAGGTTGGAGATACGTTGCGCGTGATGGGCAATGTTCCCGTTTCAAGCGATCCGGATTATGTGGACTATGTTGTTGCCAACGTCATGAAATCCGCCAGGTGCATGTGCCTGGACGGCACCGACTGGATCCCCTGCGCCACTCCCAACTGAAACTTCCCTTTTCCCCATGCCGGCGAATTCCCTTTTTCCCATCAGGGCGAATTTTCCCTTTTCCCCATCAGGGCGAATTTTCCCTGTTCCCCGTAAGGGCGAATGAAAATTCGCCCGCCTGCGTAATCTGATGCTCCGTACGGGCGAATGAAAATTCGCCCTTCCCAGCAGCAACCGTGCTCTCGACGAGTGACGCAGTCGTGCCTGTGGCCAAGGTGGATCGTCCGGCTCCTTGTACGGGCGGATGTAATCCGCCCGTACAAGGGCAGGGGGCACATTGCTCGACCGCAGCGGGCGAATGAAAATTCGCCCGGGGCACGGTGCAGGCATGGTCATGCGGCGGTCGGCACACCGTGCGGTCGCCAGGATTCGGGCGTCAGCGGTTCAAGTCCGTACTTTGCGCGGGCCTGGTCGCAGCGTTCGTTCGGCAGCCCGTTGACGTAACTGGCCTCGAATTCCCGGCATGCCGATGACCGGACGCAGTGAATGCTGCAATGGGCCGTCTTGCCGATTTCGCCCGCAAGTGCCGCGCATCTGGGCTCGGGCTGGTTCGTACCCTTGATGACCGCGCGGAAATCGTTAAGCTTTTCAACGTATTCGGACGGAAAGCCACCGGGAACGACCTCATCGATTTCGCCCCAGTAAAAGGAAACACGATAATAAGCACAACATGCACCACACCCGATACAAGGGTTCGCCCGTTCCATGATCACTGTCGCATTTCAGGTGATGATTGGTCACGACGAACCCGGACGGGCCCGCAATTGGGCGCGGATTGTAAAGACGGATCGCATCTTGTGCAAGCGATTTGTAAAGTTTCAAATTCATTTCGCACCGGATCCTATGGAACTGCTCACAATCTGGGGTTATATTCCCGCAAGTGCTTCTGTTTGGAACCAGATGAAACCGTATCGAAGTCAAAGGGGGATTCGATGAATTTGCGTTCTGTGTTCATGTCCGTGGCTGTCGTTGCGGCGCTGATGGTGTTTGTCGCGTGCGGATCCGGGACGGAGCCTGAAAACGATCAGGGCACTGACGTCGGTCTCGATGCGGCCGGCGAGCTCCCTCCTGACTCGGTTGTCGTTCCGGACATGACCGATGACGTAATCGGGGACGATTCTGGAAGTGACACCGTTGCCGATATTCCTGTGGCCGATGCCCCCGGCGATGTCATGCCTGACGTCGATCTCGATGCGGTTGACGCGGCGGATGTTGAGCCCGATGTCCCCGTTGTTCCCGATCCGGCCCTGCGTCTGCGCGAACAGGGGTGGCTGATTGGGGATCTGCACATGCACTCGACTTATTCCGACGGCGAGGATTCTGTCGCGGTCACGGTCGGACTTGCCGAGTACTTCACGGATCCCGATTTCCTGGCGTTCAATCCGGAGTATGACGGATTCGCACTGGACTACATCGCCCTGACCGACCACCGGACGGCGATCCAGAACAGCGACCCGGACTTCTTCAGCGAAAAGGTCGTCCTGATCCCGGGCGAGGAGTTCGGAGGTCCCGGTCACGCATGTCTGTTCGGGGTTACCGATACAGTCAATCACAATGCGAACGGCGGCCCAACGACAACCGAGGATTATTTTGATGGCCTTGAAGTCGCGGGTGCCATGGGGGCGGTCCGGTCGATTAACCATCCGTTCACGACCGGGATTTACTTTCCCTGGGATCTGCACAATTACGAGTCGATGGAAATCTGGAACGTGAAGTGGGCCGTCAGTCAGCCGGGAGCCAGCCAGGCCACCATTGACCAGTGGGAAGCCGAGAAGGGCGCGACCGCGTCGGTGCAGTTCAGGAAGGCCGCCGAGTATCAGGGAATCGGTGGGAACGCCCAGGCCTTGAAGTTTTACGAGGTTCTGCTGTCACGCGGGCACCACATCGCCGTCGTCGGGGGAAGCGATCGTCATACGGTCTTCGGTATTGGTTTCCCGGCAACCTGGATCAAATCGACCTCGCGTGATGTCTCTGGAATCCTTGATGCAATCAGGGCCCGTCATACGTTCGTGAACCGCACTCCGATAGCGGCGACCATCGAGATGACGGTCGAAGCCGGTGAAGAAACCTTTATGCAGGGCGATCAGATTCCGATTCCGGCCGAAGGCCTTGAAGTGACGATCAAGCTGCGCACGACCAGGGCGGCCGGTGGCCGGCTGTTCCTGATCGGTGGACATGCGATCGCTTCGGATCTGGATCTGGAAGGTGCCGTGATAAGTGAAAACGACCTTATGGTCGCCATCGGAACCGACGACTTCCAGGTCGAATACACGACAACAGTTATGCCGGGTGATTGGTTCTATCCGGTTGTCCACGAGCCGCTTGTTCAGCCGGGACTGGATCCCGATCTGACCGCGCAGATTCCTGAAATCGCGGCGACGGTCGCCCAGATCTCCGGCGAAAATTACTCCCCCTTGATAGGGGCTCTTTTTCCGTACGTTGATGATTTGACGTTCATGAGTCCTGAAAACTGCGACCCGGCAGGATGGGTTGCCGGCAAGGCACAGTGCCTGCCGCCCGATAACAACGGGATGGCGACCATCATGCTCCCGGACTGGATCGACAGGGTCTTGAACGTTGTGGTGGAAAATGGCCAGTCATCGACAGAATGGTGCATGGGCGCCGCCGCAAGCGCGGTTCTTTTCGTCGAAAAAGGCCAGCCGGAATGAATCTGGTCGTTACTGCGCGAATTCGTGCGCGATTCTCTGGTATTCAACGATAACGCGGTTTTTCGTGGTCGGGGCTGGAATGGCCGCCATCGGCAGCTTCTGCTCAACGCGTGATTCCGGCCAGATGTAGATGACAAAAGCGCCGTTTTCATACGACGGGAAGTACCAGTCCGCATCCTGCCCGAGAAGTCCGAACATCGACTGGGTCCACGCGTTCATGAAAACGCCGGCTTCATCTTCAGTCAAGCCGGCCGTCTGAAGTTCGGCCTTCAGGTTTGCCGGCATCTCGAGCCAGCCTTCAGGCAGAAGTCCCTCGACCGTTGGATAAGGTTCCTGTTCGGTCGCTTCGACAGTGTATTCGGCGTATGTGAAGTCCTGATTCATCGTTTCCCCGGCGTTGACCTGACCGGTGATTCCCCAGGCAATCCTTGCGGTATGGACCGGGCAGTAGCTTGGATCCATGCAGTTTGAAAGCGTGTCGCGGTAAATCACCATCACCTTTGGAATCGCGGCGTCAAGGCCGTTGGTGATGGACAGCGTCGCCATGCCGGCGCCCTGGTCGATGGAAAGGCTTGCGGCGACCGGCGGTTGATACCCCACGAACGGCCCTGTGTAAAACAGCAGTTTCGAAATCGTTTCGCCGTGCGTCAGGCAGTTCGCTTCCGGGATGACCCATTCGGGCAGTTCGTATATTTCCAGTGACGGCGGCTCAATCATTCCAAATGGATCCGGAACCGGCGTTGCGGTCGGCGTGCATTCCGTCGTGCCAACCTGGACGTTTTCCCAGACAACGTTGGCCGAAAGGGGGATTTCCGGCCACGTCTCGTAAGCGATGCCTTCATCGTAACGGACGCCGACGTCAAGCGTGAACTGCTGCTCCGAGTAGATGTAGATGACCGGCTTGGCCGCCACCGCGCCGTAATACTGTTTTGGCGCCGCCGACATCGTCGCGCCGCCTTCCGGGGTCACGACGTTGACGCCCCATTCGGCCAGGCGATACTCCGCGTTCGCCGCGCAGTATCCGCCACATTCAGGTCTGAAGACGTTGTCGTAGTGGCAGGAATTGCCTTCCTCGCACGGCACCAGGTCGTAACATTCCTTCATGCCGGCCTCCGGCGTGGCCAGGCACTTGCGCACGCCCTGCAACTCGGTGCAGATGTCGCAGCCGTCGCAGTCGTATTCGGTGTCGCATTCGTGGGCAGGCCCGATGTCGGACGTCACTTCGTTCACCGAGTCCACCGGCACCTGATCGGTTGGAATATGATCATGCAGAATGTCGCAGAAACCGTTGTCCAGCCCCTGGTCAAGCGGTTCAACCGAGTCCCGCCCGGTGTCGGCCCCGTCGTCGGTGGGAATCGTGTCCACGCCTTCGTCCGGTGTGTTGATATCAATACCGATGATGTCGGCGCAGCCACACTCGCCGCCGCAACCGACCTGCAGGCCGGCTGTAATCGACAGCAAAGCGACCATAAGGGCAATTTCTGTTCGCATGACTAAATCCCCTGCGGAAGTTTGGAAAGATGTCCGTTTAACTTCGTCAGTTTACGACTTGGGCATGTTGGAATCAATTCCAGGTCGGGCAACGGGCCTTGCCGCCCGGCTCAATCCTTGATGTGAATCGCGGCCAGCGTACGTTTGACGACGCGGTGGTAGCGGTGTGCCGGGTGACCGACGACCATCGCCAGGCATGCCTTGTGATCCGCGGGTATGCCCCATCTGGCCTTAACCTTCTTGTCCATGTTGACCGCGTGCGCCACGGTTCCGATCATGCAGGTTCCAAGTCCCAGGGACTGCGCTGCAAGCATGGCGTAAGTACATGCAATTGTTCCGTCGATCGGGTCGGCCATCGGGTGCGTCGTAAACAGCAGCACGCAGGGAGCATCGTAAAAGAGCATGTCGCTGCCGTGTTCCCTGGCGTGAATCATTTCCCTGATAATCGGCAGAAGGAATCCGTCAAACGACTGGTAGGCGGCCTTCGACCCGAACACCCGCATGAAGAACATGGTGACAGGGTTGAAGAAACTGTTCCATTTCCGGAAGACTCCATCCAGGTCGCCGGCGAATGCCTGAACCCGATCGCGTCCAAGGAAAACGGTGCATTCCACGTCCGATGGCGCTATTCCCATCGGGGCTGACGCCGTCATCTCAAGAATGCGATCAATAAGTTCCCGTTCAACCGGGGCATCCTTGAAGGTTCTTACCGAACGCCGCGTCAGCATCAGGTTGTGAAGGCTCACGTCGTCGGCCGTCCTGTCGCTGGCCGGCCACGGCAGCACGTCGTCCGGCGTCATGCGTCTGCCGGTGACGCGAACGGCGTCAAAGGCGCAGATGGCCGTGCACTGACCGCAGGCGAAGCACCCCATCCCGTTGTCGGGCACAACGGTGGCCTGCCCGGAAACATTGATGATTGTTACCGACGGGCATATCTTCACGCACATTCCGCAGTTCGTGCACTTGCCTGGGTCAATGACGGGCGATGCCGCCTGGTTGCCGAATCCTGTCGAAACGGTCTTTCCCGCTTTGTCCTGCATATGGGCTTCCCCGAAATGAATCAGCGATTGTATATCAGCAAGAAACGGAAATTGCACCAACGGCAGCCATCGTGATTGCTTCCGCGCCGTAAGGCGATAGAATGCACGCAGGGAGGCAAATCATGGAAAAAATCGGTACTTCCGTTCCGGTGTCCGGGCGGCGCTGCAAGGTTGTATGCATAAAGAAGAACACTGCGGATTCGGTTGAAATCCTTTTGAAGGACGAGTCCGGTGAACCGTTCGTTTTCAAGCCGGGTCAGTTCTTCATGGTGAATGTGGAAATCGACGGGCAGATGGTTCGACGCACTTATTCCGCCACGAACGCTCCGGGTGAATTTGACGGCGCGCTGCGGCTTGGCGTGAAGCGGCGTCCTGGCGGGCTGGTCAGCGGGTACATGAATGATCGCCTGAAGGTCGGTGATGAAGTCGTGGTGAAGGGCCCCGGTGGCAAGCTCGTGCCGACGGAAGGGCGCGGGCCAAGGCATCTGGTTTTGATTGCCGGCGGAAGTGGTGTGACACCGATGATATCGATGGCACGCACCCTTCTCGCTTCCGAGCCGGACACTTCGATTTCGTTGATTTATTGCAACAGGTGTCTGGACGACGTCATGTTTCTGCAGGAATTGAACGAACTGGTCGATTCGAATCACGATCGTTTCAGGGTCTTCCATGTCCTGAAGGAAAACGCGGAAGGGTGGTCCGCATGTGCGGGACGGCTTAACGTGGACATCCTGCGGGACATCCTTAACGGGCTTCCGGCGGTCGATGAATATCTTGTCTGCGGGACTCCGGAAATGATGACCGGTGTGTGTGGATACCTTGCGGAACTTGGGGTTCCCGCGTCAGTGATTCGCACGGAAACCTTTAATGTTCCAGAGGATATCTGACTTATAGACAGATGATGGGATTGCTAACTTATTCCTAACTTGAAGGCTTCCGGGATCGGGTGATACATTCCGCCCGGCATAACCGGAATACCTGGGCCTGAACGCCAAGGAGAATTGAATGCTTCAGAAGATCCTTCCAAAAAACTATGGATTCTTTGACCTTTTTGAAAATCATGCCGCCGCGGTTCTGAAGGCGGCCCTCGTGATGGACGAATTGCTGAAGGAACTCGGGACGCCGAACGCGATTTCTCATGTCAGGCGGATCGAGGAACTCGAGCACGAGTGCGATAACTACACGCACATGACCGTTGACCTGCTTCGCAGGACTTTCATTACCCCGCTTGACCGCGAGGAAACCAGCACGTTGATAAGCGCCCTTGACGACATCGCCGACTTGATTCAGGCGGCGGCCCATAGGGTTGAATTTTACGACATCAATTCATGCCCGGACGGTGTCAGGCAGCTTAACGGCGTTCTGATGAAGGCCGTGGAACAACTGGTTCAGGCCGTCGGATTCCTGCGCGAGATGAAGAAGCACGCGGCCCAGATTCCGGTCATCTGCATGGAAATCAACCGCCTTGAAAACGAAGGTGATCGTGTAAAGCGCACGGGGGTCGGCGAACTTTTCCGCAGCCGGATGGATCCGCTGGAACTGATGAAGATCAAGGAACTTTACGAATCCCTGGAAAATGCGATCGACAAGTGCGAGGACGCGGCCAACATCGTTGAAGGCCTGCTGATCCAGCACGTGGGCTGATACGGCAAATATCCCTGTCCCGTGGCGTTAATTTGAGCGTGATAACGTGAACGGGCTGGTGTGTCCGGTTTTCCGCGGTCGTCTGGATGACCGCGGCGGAGGTTGCGGATGCAGTTTCTGGAAGCGTTGACCAACGTTGAACCATTGATTGTGATAACGCTTGTCGCGGCGTTGGCGTTCGATTTCGTCAACGGATTTCACGATGCGGCCAACTCGATTGCAACCGTTGTAGCAACCCGTGTCCTGAGTCCTAAGTTTGCGGTCGCATGGGCTGCATTCTTTAATTTCGTCGCGGCGTTCACCTTCGGAACCGCCGTTGCAAAGATGGTTGGAAAGGACGTCGTCGATCTTTCCTTTGTTACAGTCCCGGTCGTCTTCGCCGGTCTGATGGGCGCGATTATCTGGAATCTGATCACGTGGTGGCTCGGGCTGCCATCGTCGTCGTCGCACGCGCTGGTCGGCGGGTATGCCGGCGCGGCCCTTGCAAAAAGCGGGATTGCGGCGCTGAAGTTCGCCGGGCTTGCCAAGATTGCCGCGTTCATCGTGATTGCCCCGATGGTTGGGATGATGCTGGGGATGCTGAACCAGATAATCGTGATGTGGATTGTCCGGCGGCAGCCACCGGGAAAGCTGTTCCCGATTTTCCGCAAGCTGCAGCTCCTGTCGGCCGCGATTTACTCGTTCAGCCACGGCTCGAATGACGCACAGAAGACCATGGGCATAATTTTCGCGCTGCTGGTTGCTTCCGGTCTGCCGCCGGCCATGTGGTACCAGGATCCGACGAATCCAGAGCATATCCCTGTCTGGATAATCCTTATCTGCCATGCCTTCATCGCCTTCGGCACGCTGTTCGGCGGATTCAGGATCGTCAAGACCATGGGAAGCAAATTGACGAAGCTCGACCCGATGCACGGCTTCTGCGCCGAGACAGGCGGCGGTGTCACGATTCTGGCCGTCAGCGCCCTGGGCATTCCGGTTTCAACCACCCACACGATAACCGGCGCGATCATCGGCGTCGGGACTGTAAGTGGCTTGCGCAGCGTTCGCTGGATAATGGCGAAAAAGATTGTCTGGGCCTGGATCTTCACGGTGCCGATGGCCGGCCTTTTCGGTTGGCTGACGTTCAGGCTGATGGCGATGCTGGGTCAGGGCTAGCCGTCAACTTCGGGTTACAAATTTTCTGTTCACTTCCGTCACATCGCTGGTGACTGTCAGGGCGTCCGGCCTTATACTCCCGCCCGGAATGTCCGAGGTCGCCAGTGGATTTCGCCAGCATATTCCAGCATGTTGATCCTCTTGTAATTATTACGCTTATTGCTGCCATTGCGTTTGACTACGTCAACGGTTTCCACGACGCCGCGAATTCGATCGCCACGGTTGTGGCCACCCGGGTACTGAGTCCGCGATTCGCAGTCGCCTGGGCGGCCTTCTTCAATTTCGCGGCGCTTTTTGTGGTCGGAACCGCAGTTGCCAAGATGGTGGGCAAGGATGTCGTCGATCTTTCGTACGTCACGACCGCAGTCATCTTTTCGGGGTTGACGGGCGCGATCGTGTGGAACTTGATCACATGGTGGTTCGGCCTCCCTTCGTCATCATCGCATGCACTTGTCGGCGGTTATGCCGGCGCGGCGCTTGCCCGAAGCGGCATTGAAGCATTGAAGCTGGCCGGTATCGGGAAGATTGCTGCCTTCATCGTCATCGCCCCGATTATCGGAATGATCCTTGGCATGGCAAACCAGATCATCGTGACGTGGATTGTGCGCAAGATGCCGCCAGGCAAGTTGTACCCGCTGTTTCGAAAGCTTCAGCTTCTTTCCTCGGCCGTGTATTCCTTCAGCCATGGGTCGAACGACGCCCAGAAGACGATGGGAATCATCTTCGCTCTTCTTCTGGCATCCGGCATTCCGGGCAATGTCTGGGGACACGACCCGGTTCACCCCGACTCCATTCCCCTGTGGATCGAGGTTCTCTGCTACGCGGCGATCGCGGCCGGGACGCTTTCCGGCGGACTTCGAATCGTCAAGACGATGGGAACCAGGCTGACAAAACTGGATCCGATGCACGGATTCTCAGCCGAAACCGGCGGCGGCGTGACAATCCTTGGCGTCAGCTTCCTGGGAATTCCGGTCTCAACCACCCACACGATAACCGGCGCCATCATCGGGGTCGGGATGGTGGGCGGCCTGCGCAGCGTAAGATGGATCCTCGCCAGGAAGATCCTGTGGGCCTGGCTGTTCACGATTCCGGCTTCCGGCCTTTTCGGGTGGGGTATTTACCGCCTTATGTCGCTATTCGGCCATAATTGAATCATCCCGGATAATTTCCATCCTATTGACCAGCCCGATTACAGTGTTTAGCTTCATTGGATGTGGACGCCCGGCTTGGCATCCGCGTTCCGGTTCGCTTTGATAATCCGGGGGAAATCATGACGGTTAATAATGACAAGGGGTTGATCGGAAAGGTTCTTTCGGCGGTGGTCGTCTTTGGCGCCGCCGTTGCCGGAATCGGGTCGGCCGGGTGTGCCACGACGACCGAAAGGTTGAATCTGCAGCCACCAACCACGGTTGCAAAGGTCGATCTGAACAGGTACCTGGGCAAGTGGTACGACATCGCCAGCTTCCCGCAGTGGTTCCAGAAGGGCTGTACGGCCACCACGGCCGAGTACAGCCTGAAGGACAACGGGGAAATCAAGGTGGTCAACAGTTGCCGCAAGGGCAGCCTTGACGGCAAGCAGAAGGTTTCGGTCGGACGGGCAAGGGTTGTTGACAAAGACACCAACTCGAAACTTGAAGTCAGCTTTTTCGGGCCGTTCTGGGGTAACTACTGGATCCTTGATCTTGGTGAAAACTATGAGTATTCGGTTGTTGGCGATCCCAGCAGGGATTATCTGTGGATTCTTTCCCGAACACCCCAGATGGACGGCGAAGTCTATCGCGGCATCGTCGAACGGCTGAAGGCCCAGGGATATGAACTGGATCGGCTGCAGAAGACCTTGCAGCCAGGCGATATGTAGCGATCCTGGGGGTGTCCAGATGAGACTCTGGTCGATTCATCCAAGGTTTCTTGACACCAGGGCCATCGTTGCAGTGTGGCGCGAGGGTCTTCTGGCGCGCGCGGTTCTGTCCGGCAAGACTAGAGGCTATCTGAATCACCCCCAGCTTCGGCGCTTTCGCGATCAGCCGAATCCGATTTCCGCCCTTGACGCCTATCTTTCGGAGATCGTGGTCGAGGCTGAATCGCGCGGCTACGATTTCGACCGCAGCAAGATTGTCTTCGGAC
Organism: Deltaproteobacteria bacterium; assembly: GCA_029555025.1. Taxonomy (GTDB): domain Bacteria; phylum Myxococcota_A; class UBA9042; order DTJE01; family DTJE01; genus JAGOFO01. The sequence goes on along the minus strand of JAKPTZ010000064.1, from coordinate 56,721 downwards.
GGGCGCCAAGCCCGATCATGGACGTAACGGCGGGCCAGCTTTTGTGCGAGTGGATTCATCTTAACCGCAAGCTTGCGGTTCGCGACCCGGTGCGACTGGTGCTTCAGTTCGCAAGGAATCCGGCGGCGTCGCCGTTCTTCAGGCTGGTGGCCGGCCCGAGGGCCGACTGGGAGAAGGCGGCTGATTGCGGTATGTCGGGATCCGCAACAGCTTGACGGTAACCCCCGTTCCGATGGCGAAAAGCACGGCGCCGACCCACAGCAGCCTGTGCGGCATAACGAAGACCACGGAAGTAATCAACGTAATCCATATCAGAGAAATGCTGACGATTTTTGATGCCAGCGGTATGCCCAGGCCGTCACGGTAACGCCGCAGGTATTCCCCGAACACCCGGTTTTCATGCATCCATCGGTACAGTCTGTCGCTGCTGCGCAGGAATGCCGCCGCGGCCAGCAGCAGGAAGGGCGTGGTCGGCAGAAGCGGCAGCAGCACGCCAATCCCGGCAAGTACCAGGCACGCGACCCCGGCGATAATCAGTAACGCCTTTTTGAGTTTCACGGCACCGCCTTTGCGCCAGGCATGTGAGGTCGTTCCGGCTGACAGACCGGCAGCGGCCTGGGCTTGCCTTTGCATCAGGCAGAAGATGCGTTGGGATGGGTCTGCTGTCAACAAATAGCTTGCAAAAATTCGGACAACCGGATAAACGAATATGCGGTTGTCCCGAGGTGTCCGCATGAAGGATGTGGCTGCTTTCTTCAAGGTGCTGTCCGACCCGGCCAGGGTTCAGATCCTGTGGCTGCTGTTCAACAATCCTGAACTTTGCGTCTGCGACATCATGGGAACCCTCCGAATTACCCAGTCCAAGGCGTCCCGGCACCTGGCGACCCTTCGGCATGCCGGTCTGGTGACCGACCGGCGCGACGGGGCCTGGTCGTACTACTCGCTCAGACAGCCGGGGGACGTCCTTGAGGCTGAGGTGATTGGAATTCTGAAGTCCAGGCTGGCGCTGCTTCCGGATGCCGGGTCGCTTCTTGTCGCACTGGGGCGCTGGCTTGACGTGAAGGCTGGTCGGCAGTCCTGCTGTTCCCTTTCAGGTGGTGGTGATGAGTAAGGCAGACGATGTCAGGAAGATGGTTTCGGAGTCCTATTCCGCGGCGGTGAAGGCGGCGCTTGCCCGTCGCAAGGCGAAACAGGCGAAATCCGCCCCCTCGAAGTCATGTTGCTGCGGCGGCGCCCCGAAGATCAGTGAACAGTCCCTGGCCGAACTTGCCGGATACAGCCGCGAGGCACTCGCCGGCCTGCCGCCGGATGCCGTGACCAGTTCCTTCGGCTGCGGGAATCCGGTCGCGCTGGCTGCGATTCGCGAAGGCGATACGGTTCTGGATCTGGGATCCGGCGCGGGAATCGACCTGCTGCTGGCCGCCCGCCTGGCCGGTCCGTCGGGCCGCGTCATCGGCGTTGATATGACGCCAGCGATGATCGAGCGGGCCCGGGCCAACGCGGAAAAGGCCGGATTGAAAAACGTCGAGGTGCGCCAGGGCATCATTGAAGATTTGCCGGTCGAATCGGGAACCGTCGATCTGGTGATATCGAACTGCGTCATCAATCTTTCCCCCGAAAAAAATCGGGTCTTCGCCGAACTGGCGCGTGTCCTGAAGCCGGGCGGCCGGATCTCGATTTCGGACATTTGCGCCGAAATGATGCCGGACTGGGCGATCCAGGCCGGGCACCTTTATTCGGCCTGCATTTCGGGAGCTATTCCGGAAGCCGCCTACATTCAGGGCCTGGTCGAGGCGGGCCTGGAAGATGTAAAGGTTACCGACCGTCTGGTTTATGATGCCCAGCAGCTTTCCGGGCTTCTTGGTTCGGTCGAATCCGGTGGTTGCTGCGGCGGCAGTTCGGCTCTGACTCCGGCCCAGCTTGAAAGGGCCGTGTCCGAGCTTGTCGGCACAATCGCCAGCCTGCGTTTCGTCGGCATGAAGCCGGTCGTCTGACCGAAAGGGGGCCCAATGAAAGGCATGCTTTTCCTGTGCGTTGCCAATTCCGCGCGCAGTCAGATCGCGGAAGGCCTTGCGCGTTCGATGGTTCCACCCGGCGTGAATGTCCTGTCGGCGGGATCAAGTCCGACCTTCGTGCGCCCTGAAGCAATCGCCGTGCTGAAGGAAATCGGAATCGACATTTCCGGCCAGCGTTCGAAGTCGGTTACGGAAATTCCCCCGGATCTTGTCGATACCGTCATCACCCTTTGCGGCGAGCAGGAATGTCCGCTGTTCCTGGGTCGTGCTACCCGCCTGCACTGGGGACTGGAAGATCCGGCCGCCGTCCAGGGCAGCGAAGAAGGTCGGCTGAACGCCTTCCGAAGGACGCGCGATGAACTGATATCAAGACTGGCAGAATTTATTGGGCAGGGGGGGGTGAAGTGAACGATTTGAAGGAACGTACCAAGCTGATTCTTATTGTGGCAGCTTTCGCGGCACTCTGGTTTCTGCCGGTCGAGAACGTTGTCTTCATGGGGGCAATCAGGGAGAGTCTGGCGCTGGCCAAGTGGTATGCGCGTGAACACGTCATCCTTTGTCTGATACCGGCGTTTTTCATCGCCGGCGCCATCAGCGTTTTCGTCAGCCAGGGCGCAGTCATGAAGTATCTGGGGCCGAAGGCCAACAAGGCGCTGGCCTACGGTGTCGCGGCTGTTTCGGGCACGATTCTGGCCGTGTGTTCGTGCACCGTCCTGCCGCTGTTTTCCAGTATCCACAAGCGCGGAGCAGGGCTTGGGCCGGCAATCGCCTTCCTGTATTCCGGCCCGGCAATCAATGTTCTGGCCATCATCATGACGGCCCGAATCCTGGGGCCGGAACTCGGCATTGCCAGGGCAGTCGGCGCGGTTGTCTTCGCCGTCGTCATCGGTTTCCTGATGCATCTGATATTCCGGAAGGAAGAGGCCGAACGCCAGTCGTCCGGTGTCGTGATAATCGACGACCAGGAAAAGACGCGTCCGCTTTGGAAGGACGGTCTGTATTTCGCGGCGATGGTCGGCATCCTGGTCTTTGCAAACTGGGGCAAGCCAGCGGACGGTGACGGTGGCGTCTGGGCGGCCGTTCACTCCGTAAAGTGGATTGTCACCGGCGTATTCCTGGTCGGGTTGATTGCGTCAATCGTCGCCTGGTTCAGGAAGGACGAACTGGCGACGTGGGTTGATTCCAGTTGGACCTTCGCCAAGCAGATACTGCCCCTGTTGTTTGGCGGCGTCCTGGTCGCCGGCTTCCTCCTGGGCGGGCCCGGGGGCTCGGACAAGGGCCTGATTCCCAACGCCTGGATCCAGGGGCTTGTCGGTGGAAATTCCCTGCTGGCGAACCTTTTTGCTTCCATGGTGGGCGCCTTCATGTACTTTGCCACGCTGACCGAAGTGCCGATTCTCGAGGGGCTTATTAAGTCCGGGATGGGGCAGGGGCCGGCGCTGGCGTTGCTGCTGGCCGGCCCGTCCCTTTCCCTGCCCAGCATGCTGGTCATCCGCAGTGTCCTTGGAACGAAGAAGACGCTTGTTTACGTCGGGCTTGTTGTTGTTCTTTCGACAGTCGCGGGCTGGACATATGGTTTAATCGTTCATGCAGCGGCATGACGTTTTGTTGGTCAGCTTTTCAATGGAGTTGGATCATGACAGTAAAAGTACTTGGAACCGGTTGTCCGAAGTGCAAGAAATTGTATGCCGAAGCCGAGAAGGCCATTGCTGAATCCGGGCTTTCAGTTGGAATCGAGAAGGTTGAAAAGATCAACGAAATCATGGATTACGGCGTGATGATGACACCAGCCCTGGTGGTTGGCGATCAGGTCAAATCGACCGGCCGCATTCCGGCGACGGCTGAAATCGTTGCCTGGATCGTTGAAGCCGCGAAGACGGCGTGACGCAGTTACGCGAAGGATGAACACCATGCAGAATCCGACTTGCAGGTTTTTTGTTCCAACTCTCCTTTCTTTGATCCTGGTTTCCGCTGCTTCGTGCGGCAGTTCCGGCCCGACCGACAGGAACGCGGCGGTCGCGGCATCTTCCGGTCAGGTCTCCACGGTACCCGCCTCGGCGCCGGCACCCGTCCTGCAGCGTGAAAGGATTGTCGCCTATTATTTCCACGGTGACCGCCGCTGTCGGACATGCCTTGGAATCCAGGAAACCATCGAACGGACGATTGCTGAAAGGTTTCCTGCCGAAACCGCTTCCGGCAGGCTTGAATACCGCGAAGTGAATTTCGAGCAGGAACAGAACAAGCACTTCGTCCAGGAATTCCAGCTTTCGTTCGGGACGATGATTGTCGCGAAGGTCGATGACGACAAGATCCTTGAGTGGGAAAACTGCGGCAAGGTCTGGGATTTCGGCCATGAGCCGCCCCTCCTTGTGGACTATGTGGCCGAGCGCATCAACGCATATCTCTCGAAGCTGAAGGCGGAATAATGGATTCGATGCTATTTGCGGTCGGCAGTGCGCTGTGGCTGGGCATCATGACATCGATCAGCCCGTGTCCCCTGGCGACCAATATCGCCGCGATATCCTACGTCGGCAAGCGGGTGGATCGTCCCGGCCTGGTGATGCTGTCGGGTCTGCTGTACATGCTCGGGCGGATGCTTTCCTATTTCGTCGTGGCGCTGGTTGTCGTGAAAAGCCTGTTTTCAACGCCTGCGGTATCGATGTTCCTTCAGCGCAACATGAACCAGGTACTTGGGCCAGTCCTGCTGCTGGTCGGCATCCTGCTGCTTGATTTCATACCGTGGCCGTGGGCCGGCGGCGGGTCAAACTTCTTCAACAGACTTCAAGCAAAGGTTGATAAGCTTGGAATCTGGGGCGCCGGCCTTCTCGGGCTGGTGTTCGCGTTGACGTTCTGTCCGCTTTCGGCAGCAATCTTTTTTGGCAGTCTGGTGCCCCTGGCCGTCAAGCATGAGTCGTCCGTGATGATGCCGGCCGTCTATGGAATCGGTACGGCGCTGCCCGTAATCGTCTTTTCCGTGATCCTGGCCTTCGCAGCTAACCGCCTTTCAAAGGCATTCAACGCAATGACCATCATCGAAATATGGATGCGCCGACTGACTGCGTCCGTGTTCCTTCTGATCGGTGGGTACTACTGTCTTGTCTATCTCTTCAGGATTCTCTAGTCGCGTTCGTCACTAAATCGGCGACGCCTTGAAGCCGTGGCCGATAACCTCGGTGACGTCGTGGACATACGTGAATGATTCCGGGTCGATGTCGCGGACTATCTTGGTGGCAAGGGCAAGCTGGCGGGTACGAAGAATGCAAAGCACGATCGGCCGCCTTTCGTGGGTGTATGCCCCGCTGGCCTCAATGATTGTAACGCCACGGTCGACTCGCTTCATCAGTTCGGCCGCGATTTCGTCAGGTTTCCTGGTGATGATCATCAGCGCTTTGTTCCCGTCCACGCCGATAATCGTCCGTTCGATGACGACGGACTCGATGGCGATTACGACGATGGTTGCCAGCGCAGGTTCAAGCCCGTACATGATCGCCAGGATCACGACCACCGACGCGTTCAGAACGAACAGAAGGTATCCAATCCTGACCGAGCTGATCTTGCGAACCGCGGCCGCGATGACGTCGGTGCCGCCCTGGGACGCCCGGGCCCTGAATACCAGCCCGCAGCCGAACCCGGACACCACGGCGCCGGCAATCAGGTTCAGGTACATGTCCTTGACCGGATGAAGATCCGCAAGCGGCGCCGTCAGCGCGAATGACGCGGAAAGCGTGATCATGCCGACGATGCTCCAGACAAGAAACTCCTTCTCCAGGTATTTCATGCAGAAAAGGAAGATCGGGACGTTAAGGATGAACAGTCCAAGGCCGGCCGGAATCGGAGTTACGTAAGAAAGAAGCAGCGCGAAGCCGGCGATGCCGGCTGTAAGCAGGTGTATCGGAACCAGGAAAAGCTGAACGCCAAGGGCCGCCAGGAAGGAACCCAGCAGGACAAGCAGGATGCGTTTGAGATTGTCCCTCAGGAAAGTCTTGTTCATCAGGAACCTCGACCGGGTCGGGGAAGTTACCCGGCTTGCGGCCGGGGATTATACCCGAAATGTCGATTCGTTCAAGGCGGCGGCTTCCGGCGACAGTCCAGGATGTGCATCAGCGTAAGATACGGGTGACGCAACGGCATCCGGGGGCCGGCGTATCTCATGACCAGCCGTATCTGTTCACGCATTGCCGGTTTGAAGCAGTGGACCCTGCAGTTCAGGCACGTCGGTTTGTCGACGTCATACCTGCACTTTTCGATGCGAGCCTGGACATAACGGAAAAGCTCGTCGCAATTCCCGCACAGGTTGCGACCGTCGGTTCCGTGGCAACCGCGGCAGAAGATTCGAATCATGGCAAGAACCGTTCTGGATTCCCGCAATCCCCTGGTCGCCTGCATTAAGGTAGTCGCCCCGTCTGGTTTCAGGCAGTCGTCTGCACATCCCGGATCATGGTCAAAAGCATCTTGAACGGCTTGATGGCATTGACAGCGTGCGGGATGTTCGCCGGCATCAGGACGGTCTGGCCCGCCACCGCTGAAACCGGCTTGCCGCCGATCACCAGTTCAACCGTTCCATCAAGCACCTGGACGATGGCGTTGAACGGTGCGGTGTGTTCCGAAAGTGCCTGCCCTTCATCGAAGGCGAACAGGGTCAGTGTGCCGCCGTTGTGCTTGACCAGAGTCCTGCTGACGATGGAATCCTGCTGATATTCAACCAGGGCACCGATTTCGATCGCGCTTGCTGCCGGCATGCCGGGTTCGAGGGCCTTTTTCATATAAACTCTCCAAAACAGTTGCTCACACGTCGCAAAATGACGTCACCACGGAGTGTTGCATATTCGGACACATTATGTCATCAATTGCCCGCAAACATCCCGATTCGGCAGTTTAATCGCTGCGCCCTCTTGAACTCGGACAAAAGTTGTCTGATAATGGACGCGGCTTATGCGGAGTATGCAGATGAAGTTTTCAGCCGACACGAAGATTAACGACCTGTTGAACGCCTATCCGTTCCTTGAGGATTTCCTGGCATCCTACGAGTCGAAGTTTGAAATGCTGCGCAACAAGATGACCCGTGCCACCATCGGTCGCATTGCGACCGTGCGCACCGCCGCCGGGATTGCAAATATCGATCTTGACGCCCTGGTCGCCGCCATCGCCGCCGAGATAGCCCGCCACACCGGCGCGTTCCCTGAAATAGGCGAGTCGACGGCCCCCGCCCAGACACGCGAATCCAGGCTGGCCGCGCTGAAGGAGGTTATTTCCGACCTCCACGCGGGTGGCGATCTGGAAGCCGCGCGCCAGAAGTTCGCCGCCGCTGTCGAGGACGTGGAGGCGACCGAGATCGCCGCCATGGAGGAAGAACTGATTCGTGGTGGACTTCCCGTTTCCGAGGTGCAGCGTCTGTGCGATGTGCACGTGGGCGCCTTCCGAGAGGCACTGGACGGTCATGCCGAACTGCAGGCCCCTCCCGGCCATCCCGTGGATACATACATGGCCGCCAACAAGGTAATTTCGACCCTTGCGAATCGGCTTGGCGAGATTGCCCGTCAGGTTTCGGGATCAGGGAATGCCGCAGCCGCGCTTTCTTCGGCAATCGGGATCCTGGACGGGCTGGCCGGACTGGAAAACCACTACCAGCGCAAGGAAAATCAGCTTTTCCCACTGCTTGAACGATACAAGGTGATGGGGCCGTCACAGGTCATGTGGGGCGTCCATGACCAGATTCGGGCCGCCATGAAAAAGGTTCGCGCGGCCGCCGTCGCCGGGGATGCCGCTACATTCGCGGCCGACGCACCGGCCCTGGCCCGCGACATCGTCGAGATGATCTACAAGGAAGAAAAGATTCTTTTCCCGATGGCCATGCAGACGTTCACCGACGATGAATGGGCGGAAGTCCGGCACGGCGAGGACGAACTCGGTTACGTCCTTGCGACTCCCGCCGCGCCTTTCCCCGCGAAGCGACACGTTGCGGCTCCCGCCCAGGTTCGATTGTCAGGGCTTGCGGGCCTGATGACCGGCGACATCGACATGGAACAGCTTAACCTGATCCTGTGCAACCTCCCGGTGGACGTGTCCTTCGTGGACGAAGCCGACACCGTCAGGTTTTACAGCGAGGGCCCCGACCGGATCTTCCCGCGTAGTCCGGCCGTTATCGGCCGCAAGGTTCAGTTTTGCCATCCGCCGAAGAGCCTGAACGTGGTTCAGGACATTCTCGATTCGTTCCGCGCGGGCCGGCAGAGCGTGGCCGAGTTCTGGCTGCAGCTTGGGCCCAGATTCATCCACATCCGTTATTTCGCGCTTCGTGACAAGGCCGGCACCTACCGCGGATGCCTGGAGGTCAGCCAGGACGTTACCGGTATCCGTGCCTTGCAGGGCGAGCGCCGACTGCTTGAGTGGAAGTCCTGATTCGCGGGGATCCGCACGCAGAAGAGTGGCGTGGACGGCTCATGGCACAAACCACGCATGGAACGGACTACAGAACGAAGTCCGGAATGTCTTCAAGCACCCCGGCGCCGCTGGTTCTGTTCCGTCCCTGAGCCTTGGCCTGGTAAAGGCGCTGATCGGCCGCATGCATGAGGCTGTCCTGATCCCGGGCACCGCATTCCGACATGGATGCCACGCCGCAGCTTATGGTCATCCTGATTTCACCGAAAGGCACGGCGATCGGTCGTGTCATGACCATCCGTCGCAATCGTTCCGCGGCCTCCCAGGCTTCCCGGGGGCCTGTCTGCCGCAGAAGGAGCACGAATTCCTCGCCGCCATACCTTGCAAGAACATCCTCCGGCCTGACGTCGGCGGCAAGCGTGACGGCCAGGGCCTGAAGCGCGACGTCCCCGATCTGGTGGCCGTGCGTATCGTTGATTTTCTTGAAGAAATCGATATCGAACATGATGACCGAGATGTCGTCGCCCGTTCTGCGGGCCGCCGCGATTTCGATTGCCAGGCGGTCTTCCAGATGGCGCCTGTTGTGAAGGCCGGTCAGGTGATCCCGCAAGGTCAGTTCCCGCACGCGATCCAGTGCTGATCGCAGTTCCCGCTCCATCCGCTTGCGTTCCGTGATGTCGGTGACGAAGCCTTCCATTGCCGGGCTGTGGCCGAAGTATTCATAGAGCCATTTGACATGGAGTTCACCGATTACGGTCGTTCCATCGGTGCGGCGGCCCTGGACCTCGGCAGAGACCCAGCTTCCCGGCTGTTCACGCAGCCGGCGCAGGAAATCGTCCCGCTCTGCCTGAACCACGTACAGAGCCTGGGGAATCGAGGTTCGGTTCACGGCGGATATTGCTTCCTCCGGCGATTCAAAGCCAAGCATCGTGGCGAAGGCCGGGTTCACGTCCAGCAGCTTGCCGTCAAGCGTCGAGTGGAAAATCCCGAACGGAGCGCCTGAAAGGATGCGCTGCCACCTGGCCTCGCTTTCGGCAAGCGCCTGGAAGGTTCTGGCCCTTTCAATGAAATGGCCGATTTGGCCCCCGATCACATCAAGGCTTTCAAGGAGTTCGGGATCAGGCTGTCGAAAGTCGGGGCTGTAAAACGTCATTACGCCGATGACCTGGCCGTGTATCCTGATCGGGAACCCAAAGGCCGCGTGAAGGCCGGCTTCATCTGCGAGTTTCAGTCGGGGGAAGTTGGGGTCGGCGGCCACGTCCGGAATCCAGGTCGGGGCGCCGGTTTCGAGCACGCGTCCCGGCAAGCCGATCCCCGACTGAAATGTCGTGACCCACGACACTTCGACAAATCTATCCAGGTCGAAAAGCGTATCGTTCCAGACGTCGGTAAGGTGCAGGATCTGTCCGTCGTCCCCTGGGGTCCACAGTTCACCAAGCGCCCAGGCCCCGGCGCGGCATACTTCCTTCAGAATCGATGGTACAACGCCTTCGAGACGGTCGGCCGAAGCCAGGATTCGCCAGACGGCGTGCTCGGCGGCAAGTCGTCGTTCGCGTCGTTCGGATTCGGTTTCGGTCTTTGTCACCGTTGTCTCCAGGTCATTGGATTCGGAATACGACGACAACGCGTCGTCGAACCGCCCCATATTCGTCGGATTATAGCGCCGTCCAGGTCGCCGGATCGGACGTCCAATCATAACTGCGGGATTCCGGTGTGTTCAAAGGTTGAGACCGCAGCACGTTCATGCGTCAAATCCGCGAAGTATGTAAATTCTGTTTACTACGCGCGCGAGGTGGGTCAGACTTGGGCATCCGTGATAATCAGGGTGTACATGGGGCCGATAATGCTTACCGAGCTACTGATGACGGGCAGGCACGGCGCATCCATCCACGGCTTCATTGCGGGACAGCGCCTGGTTGCGTGCCTGGTTTGCATTGGCATCGTTTTAACTGCCCCGCCTGTGCTCGCGGATGATGCTTCGGGTCGGTCGGCCGATGTGATTCAAACCCGATCGGATCTGGATTCGTCCGATGATGACGCTTCATCCAGGGATGTCCGGGCTCCCGACGCCGCGAATGAAGCAGCGGGCGATGCGCTTCCGGGCGGCGACCCAGGTGTGGCGGTCGAGTCCGATTCCGCCGGCGTAACCGGCAGGGATATGCGGGATGTCATCGATCGCGCGTCGGCCGCCGTTGATGAAATGATCCAGGTACGCCCCGACCCGGAAGCCCAGGCGGTCGAGGTCCTGCGGCAGAAGGCCGCCGAGGCGGCCGCACTGGCCCGCGTGGAAGCACAGAGGGCCGTATCGGCTGAATTCGATGAACTTGAGATCATTTCGGCACGCCAGGCGAAATTTCGAAAGGAACTCGCCGGTCGGCTGGAAATTCTGGATCTGCGCCTGGAACAGGTGCCGGGTTTCAGGCGTCTTGTTCGCGAACTGCGGGAACTGAAGGCCCCGGACGCGAAGTCGGCCGACGCGCTTTATGATGATCTTCGTTCCTTTCTGCGCTCATCCCGGGACGAACTGGCCGACGCGTTGCGCGAACTGACCGCAGACAGCGCCGTCCCGTCAATTGGCTCTTCCATCATTCAGGATGTTCCGCCGGGCGTCGATACCAGCACGCTCGAGCAAGCCCGCAGGAAGGTTGTCCAGACAGCCGTCGAGCTTGCATCGGACGAGCAGGAATACCGGCAGAAGAGGGCCGCCCAGCTTTACGAGGAAGTCAGGGCGCTGAATGCCGACCGCCTGGCGCTTTTGTCGATCCTTTCCGAAAAGCGTCGCGCCGAGATAACCGGTTTCACCAGGGCCGGCCTCGATCAGGCGGTGGCAGAGTTGCGCCAGGTAACCCTGGTTCTTCGGTATCACCTGGCAGCGACCGCGGCATGGTTCATCACTCTGGCTGACGGAAGCGTTGATCGTTCCGATTCCCTGCTTGCAACCGGCACTTCGGCCGTTAAGTTGCTGGGACTGATTCTGCTGTTCTGGTGGTGGCGCCGCCGCAGTCCAGAACTTTTCGATGCGTGGATTGAACGGATTGTTCAGCGGGACAGGGCCGCAAGGATTCCGCAGGTCAGCGCGATCCATCGACTGGTTGTGTTCGTGGCGCGTGCCCGAAGACCGATCGAGTGGCTCGCATTCATTCTGGTTCTTGTGTGGGTGCTTCCCCCGGTCGTCAGGACCCGCCTGGAAGTGGTCATCCTGAAGACCGTGTTCGTCTGGACGCTGTGCGGCGCCTTCGTTATCGGGGCAATCGACGCACTTGTCGCATGGCCGACCGTTTCGAGATCCGGATCGGGTGGCACCGCCGCGACCGATGCAATACGTCTGAGATCCTTGAAACTGGCCGGTTACACGACTGTTATCCTTGGACTGATTCTGACCATCGGCTCGCAACTTGTGGGCAAGGGCACCATTTATCGCTGGGTAATCTGGGTTTGCTGGTTCTCGGTCATCCCCGTGATCCTGGTGATCATTCGATGGTGGCGCGACGTCATTTTCGACCGGATTCAGGCATCAAGGCGACGGACTTCATTCCAGGATTGGGTCGCGCAACGGCGAAAGGGATGGAAGAGTTTCCCTGCCGCGGTTTCTGGTGGTATTTATCTTTTTATTTCGGGTGCTTACTGGATAATTCGCGGCTGGATCACAGGATTTGACCTGGCACGTCGGGCCCACGCATGGTTTTTCAGGCGTGGCATGGATCGGATGGCCGGCGACCAGGAATCCGGTACTGTGTTGATGCCGATTGATCCAGACGTGTTTGATCGACTTGGACCTGATCGGTCTTCCGGGACTCTGATTTCCGGGGCATCCTATGCCAGGGTCATGGAAATCGTAAAAAAAAATCGAGTTAAGGGGCGGCGGTTTGCTTGCCATTGTCGGAGAGCGAGGCGCGGGGAAGTCCCGGCTTCTGCAGCGCATCAGGGATGGCCATCCTTTATCAACGCTGGTTGAATGCCCCGTCGATGGAATCGAAGGGCTTCGGGCGACTCTTGCCGTCGCATTGGGCCTGGATCCGGCGGCATCAATCCAGGACTGCGCGGTTGCGGCCGAGTCAAGGGGCGATGATTCCGCAATCCTTATCGACCACGCTAATCGTCTGGTGCTTCCGGTCATGGGTGGATTGGATGGCTTTGACAAATTCGCTGGGATTGCGCGTCGTCACAGTGAGCGAACAACGTGGATTCTGGTCTTCAACGAGGTGATCTGGCAGTTCTTTGAAAGGTCGAGGGGCGCGTACCCTGTGTTTGACGAAGTCGTCCGGATCGAACCGTGGCGGGAAGAGGAAATCATCGCGCTTTTGAGGGCAAGAAGCGCCCAGGTTCACATGGAACCATCATTCGAGGCCGTAATCGATCGCCCGATACGTGATGGCGACAGTATCGATCGTGAGGAAGCCGTGTCCAGGGTTGCCAGGGGTTATTTCAGGATGCTTTGGGACTATGCGGACGGGAACCCCGGCGTGGCTCTTGACGTCTGGCGCCGCCAGCTTGGGGCGGGGCTTGACGGAAAGGTGTTTGTTCGGCCATTCCAGGTTCCTGATGTTCGTGAACTGGAACGATTGTCCGACGAGGATGTGTTCGTTGTTCGTGCCATTATCCAGCTTGAGCCAGCAGCGGTCGATGATGTTGTGAAGGCATCGACAAGGTCGCAAGGCCGTGTTCTTGATCTTCTTCGATATGGCACCGCCAGGGGATGGTTTGAACCTGTCGGGGATCGTTATCGGGTGTCATGGAACTGGTACCGGCCGGTGACAAGATTCCTGCAGCGTCGTCATCTGCTTGCATCTTTCCATCGTTTCGGGGGTTGAAATGATCTTCGGTCGATTACGGATTCCCCGCGGTGCACTGGTTTTGATTGGCGTCATGCTGGCTTCTGTACCGGCCATGGCCCAGGAGGCGCCTGATCTTTCCCGTCTGGCCGATTTTGTTCGGTGGGGCGGTGTCGCCTTGTCGGTTCTGGTGATTGTCGGCACGATGGTCGTGCTGCGTTTGGTTCAGAATATCGCCAACCGGCTTGGAATCCGGTTTGCGAACAGACGTCCGGCCATCCAGAAACTGGAGTCGGTTGCCCGGTTCGTTTTGTACATCGCGGCGGCAATCATCTGTGTGGCGTTGAGCTTCAGGCTGGACTCGACAGCAGTCACCGTCATCGGCGGCGCCCTTGCTTTCGCCGTCGGCTTCGCGATGCGGGATCTGGTTGCGGCCTTTCTGGCCGGTATCACAATCATGGTTGATCGGCCGTTCCAGGTTGGTGACCGCGTCTCTTATGCCGGCGAGTACGGCGACATCATCAAGATCGGACTTCGCAGCGTCCAGATGAATACGCTGGATCACAACATCGTCACCATCCCGAACAACAAGATACTTACCGACGTTACATCAAGCGGGAACTACGGCAGCCTGGAAATGCAGGTTCCGATGGACTTCTTCATCGGGGCGGATCAGGATGTCGGAAAGGCCGTGGCGCTTGTCCAGGAGGCATGCCTGACAAGTCCATACGTGTTCCTGGACAGGCCGGTGCCGATGCGTGTGAAGCAGGTGTTGCTGGACAACATGGTGGCGGTCAGGGTTCGGGCGCGTCCATATGTCTATGACAGCAGGCACGAGAAGGCTTTTGAGACGGATGTTCATCTTCGCGTAATGGATGCGTTTGCGCGAAACAGGATAATGCCGCCGGCCATTCTTCACCGGAGCGCCAATGTTTCCCTGGAATCAGTCGGCAACGCTGATGGCGGGATGGTCGCAGTCGGTGGGATTTCCGGTGCCGGACTGCCGGATTGATTCGGGATTCTATTCCCGGGAGGTTTGATCATGCGTCGGGTGTTCAACTGGATCGTTTTCGGGGCCCTGGCCGGCGTTGCCGTGGCGACGGCATTTGCGCCGGTCGTTTTGCGCACGCTGCTTGCCAGTACCGGTGCGAAGGATGCGATGTGCCAGTGCGTCGAACTGGTCGATAACACGGCAAGGCTGCTTATCAAGACCCAGGTATGGGGGCTTGTAATCGGGGCCGTACTTTTCCCGATTGCGGCCTGGGCGATTCGGCGCGCATGGAACAAGAGGCGTGCCGCACGGGCCATTCCAACGCAGACAACGCCGGAACAGCAGAACACCAAATGACGGTCTTCGTTCTGCGTTGACTTTTGTAAAGACATTCGGACAAGCTTGACCCAGACCGGAAGTCCCGGAACAGGTTTTAACGGAGGCAACCAATGGATGCCCTGATTCTTGCGCGTCTGCAGTTCGCGATGACGATCGGGTTTCATTTCCTCTTTCCGCCAATTTCGATCGGTCTTGCCTGGCTGCTTGTCTTCATGGAGTGGCGCGGGTGGCGCACCGGGGATCAGGTTTGGGTCAGGATGGGCAAATTCTTCGGCAAGCTGTTCGCGCTGACATTCGCGGTCGGCGTCGCGACCGGCATCGTCATGGAATTCCAGTTCGGCACCAACTGGGCCAGCTATTCCCGCTTCGTCGGTGACATCTTCGGCGCGCCGCTGGCGGCCGAGGGCGTGTTCGCGTTCTTCCTGGAATCCAGCTTCCTTGGACTTTATCTGTTCGGTCGCAACAAAGTCGGCAAGGGCGTTCACTGGTTCTCGATCCTGATGGTAGCGGTCGGCGCGACGATATCGGCGTTCTGGATCCTGGTCGCCAACTCGTGGCAGCAGACCCCGGCAGGTTTCCTGGTTGTCGATGGTCGGGCCGTCCTGACCAGCTTTTCCGACGCGGTTTTCAATCCTTCGATGTGGTACCGGTTCTTCCACACCCTGGTCGCTTGCCTGATCACCGGCGCGTTCTTCGTTGGCGGCGTGGCGGCGGCGCGTCTGCTGCGTGACAACCAGGAGGAAGTTTCCCGCCGTGCCCTGAAGATCGCGGTCATTGCCGGATTCATCTTTGCCGCGATGTCGGCCTTCCCGACCGGCGACAGCCACGCGAAACAGGTCGCACAGACCCAGCCCGAAAAGTTCGCGGCCTTCGAGGGCATCTACAAGACCCAGAAGGGCGCGCCGCTGGTCGCTTTCGGGATTCCGAACGCCGCCGAGCAGCGCCTGGACTACGCCATCGAGATTCCGAAGCTGGCCAGCCTGCTGGCGTTCGGTGACCCGGAGGCCGAAGTCAAGGGCATGGATGCATTTCCGAAGGATGAACTGCCGCCTGTCGGCCTGACGTTCTTCTCTTTCCACACCATGGTAATGCTTGGCCTGCTTTTCATCGGCACGATGGCCCTGGGGCTGCTGCTGATCTGGCGCCAGAAGCTGGACATCAGCCGCTGGTACCACCGGCTTGTCCTTCTGGTCGCGCCATTGACGCTGGTGGCCAGCCAGGTCGGCTGGATCACCGCCGAAGTCGGCCGTCAGCCCTGGTCGGTCTATCGGTTGCTGAAGACTGCCGACAGCGTTTCAATCACGGTCGGCGTGCCCGAACTGTGGTTCAGCATCGCCCTGATCGGGCTGATGTACGTGCTGCTTGGCGGCCTTTACATCTTCATGCTGGTGCGCGAGGTCAAGCACGGGCCCGAGAAGGCCCCGGAGGTGGCATGATGGATTTGCAGGCACTTCAGGTTATCTGGTTCATCCTGTACTTCGTGCTCATCGCCGGGTACGCCATTCTTGACGGCTTTGACCTTGGCGTAGGGGCGCTGTCGCTTTTCGCGAAAGATCAGCGCGAGCGCGGCATCCACATGGACTCGATCGCCCCGGTCTGGGACGGCAACGAGGTCTGGCTGCTGACCGCCGGCGGCGCTCTGTTCGCGGCGTTTCCGTTCGTCTATGCAACGGTGTTTTCGGGGTTCTACCTGGCGCTGATGCTGCTGCTGGTCGCCTTGATCTGGCGCGCCGTTTCGTTCGAGTTCCGCAACAAGGTGCATTCGCCCGGCTGGATTCGCGCCTGGGACTGGGCTTTCGGCCTTGGCAGTCTTCTTCCGCCCGTCCTTTTCGGCGTGGCGGTCGGCAACATCCTTCGCGGCATCCCGTTGACCGAAAAGACCGAGTTCGCCGGCACCTTCCTGGGCCTGCTGAACCCTTATGCCGTCCTGGTCGGCGTGCTGGCGCTGGTGATGTTCCTGGCCCATGGCGCCATCTACCTGGTCCTGAAGACCGACGGCGACCTGCAGGCGCGCATGCAGAGATGGGCACCCGGCCTGTGGATTGGCTGGGTGGTTCTGTACTTCGCCGCCACGGTCGCGTCGCTGTTCGTGTCGCCGTTCCTGTTCGACGGCATCCTGAAGAATCCGGTGTTCTGGATTCTTTTCCCCTTGATGATGGCGTGCGTTGTGCTTATCCCGGTCCTGCTGAAGTCCGGCCGCCACATGCTGGCGTTCATCGCTTCGTCCGCGGCGATCGCGACGCAGATCGGCCTGGCGGCCCTGGGCCTGTTCCCGCGCCTGGTCCCGGCCCTGAACGACCCGAAGCTCAGCCTGACGATATACAACGCGTCATCGACCCAGCGCACCCTGACCACCATGCTGATGATTGCCCTGGTCGGCGTCCCGATAGTCATCGGCTACACCATCTTCATTTACCGCGTTTTCAAGGGCAAGGTCCGCCCCGGCGAGCTGTACGGGAATCACTGATTCTGTTCCAGTTCCGACTGCCGTCCGTGGAATCTTCATGTCCAGGCCATCTACTTCGCTCACTTTGTGCAAAAGTTTTTATCTTTGATGAGGGTGCTGAGATTATCTTGCGTTGTCAGAAGGTTGCGACGAAAGAAAATAATGGCAGCCCTGGGCGGCGTCCATGAAGGCGGTGTCGAGTGCATCGACGGTGCCGGTGTGGTCCAGGTCCGCGCCGTCGCAGTAGTTGTTCGCGGGCAGGCAGCCGGTGGTCCCTTGTGCGGTCGTTTGAAAGATGGTGCGATCCGCATCGTCAACTTTCCCATCATGGTTCAGGTCGGGGCGCGCGCAGCCGGCCTTTGCCCAGGTGCAGTCAAGCACCTGCGGATTGGTCACGCAAAGGGGCAGGGCTTCAAGCAGGTCGATTCCGCCCATCCTCCTGTGATGGGGGCGTTCAACCGGGCGCCAGTCCGATGCCGTGTCGCGCTCGAACACCTTCGCCTGATAGCCTTCACCCTCGACACGAACCGGGGGAATGTCCCCCCAGTTGTCCCTGTATCGCTTTTTCACGGGAGCGCTGGCGTCGGACTGTTCGTCGTCGATCTGGTCGGCGATTTCCTGCTCGGTCAGCAGTGCCGCGACGGTCGAGTCCGGCATTTCCAGCAGGCCTTCCATGGCCGCCATCTGCTGTTCGGCCACCGCGAAGTCCAGGAAGTCCGTCGCCGGCGGGGTCAGTCCCCCCAGGCCGTCGATCAGCGCCGTTTCGTATCGCATCTGGGCCTGCTCGGCGGGGTCCGCCCTTCCGAATATGACGTCTGCGAACGTGCGTGACAGGTCGGTCATTTCCGCAAGCGTCGCCTGCGCCAGTTCCAGCAGATCCTGCTTGCCTGTTAACCGGGCGTATTCAACGACGGCCAGGGCGGCGTTCATCGGCTGGTCGTAGTTTCCATAGAACTGGCCCAGGATCGCGCCGGCCGCGCCGGGATCCTCTTCGTCCAGTTCCATCGCCAGGTCGATCAGGCCCTTGCCGCCCATCGTCAGTTCGTTAAGCTGGCCCCAGGTCTTGCCGCAGAACGATTCGGCCAGCCGCGTGCATGTGTGGCCGCCTTCCATCCATTCGCACCCGGATTCGACATCGACGAACGGCGCAATCAGGTTTTCCAGCGCTCCGGGCAGGGGCAGCTCCGGCAGTTGGGCGTCAAGTCCATCCGTCGAAAGCGCGCGGGCGGCGTAGTTCATCTGGCAGTCCGACATCGCGCCCAGGGTTTCGGCCTCGACCGTGCCGTCGGGCCGCATCTCGCCGCTGACAGTCAACTGGTCGTACGTGGTGTGTTCGGAAACCGTCATTATCCGGCTGTCGTTCTGCTGGACCAGGTCGCCAACCTTCCGGCCGGCTTCCCAGGCGGCGGTGGCGGCGGCCTTCAGTTCGGGACCGGCGTCCGGATCGTCCATCGCCTCACCCGCGGCCAGGTATCCGAATACCAGGTCCGGGAAGTTGTCTCGCGAATTGTGGTTCGACCAGAACGCGCCCGCCCACGGATAGTCATCCGGCACTTTCATCATCGAAGTGCAGCAGTCGCTGATGCGCAGGAAGTCAGGCAGCATGCTGAAGGAATATGTCACGGCATAGGAACCGGTTTCAACGGCCGGCATGTAGTTGAAGAGGATGTCGGCCGGTTCCAGCCTGTAGGTCACGTCCATGTCGCCAAAGAACGTCGAAATCATTTCGGATTCCAGTCCGGCGTCAGAAACGTACGGTGATTCGACCGTGGTGCCGTCCCGCGTGCGGCCGACAGTTCCGGCAGGCCCGTTGATGGTCATGGTCCAGTTCGGATAGGCGTTGCGTCCGGTCACTCCGTCGTGGCCGCTGACCGTGCCGATGAATTCCATGCCGTTAAACATGCGAATCAATGCCAGCTCAAGGGTGCGTGTCCTGTACAGCCTGTACGCATTCCACGCGGCCCGGACCGACGTGCCGATCTGGTTGTTGTCCTTTGGTCCCGGGACGACTTCGAACGTGTCGCCGCTGCGCGCCACGCCCACCTTCCGGATGTTGATGCCGAACATGGTGTCGCCAAACAGCATGAACCGGTTGAAAGCCACCACCGCGCGATCGACGCGTTCGGCGTAGTACAGCCTGAACGCCCGGGCGGCCGCGACCGGGTCGGCAACCGGCCTTTCCAGGCCGTCGGGCAGTGCAATGTCCGAGGGAATGTCCGAATTTGAATCGTCCGAAGGGACGTCAGCCTGGTCAATGTCCGGCAGCGCCGTGTCCGAAACGGTATCCGCCTCGGTCGTGTCCTGAACAACGTCGGACTGCGGAGTCGGGCCGCCGCCACATCCGAAAGCGAACAATGCCGCGATGATGAAAATGTTTGCAAGCGAACGATGAACCATCTGGGATACTCCAGGTTGCCAGGCAAAGGCGAAGCTAGCATACGGAAGCCTGCCAGACAAATCGTTCATCGCGGGGAGTATCTATTTCACGCTGTCGCGGACCCAGTCGAAATAACCGCCGAAGCCGTCGATCACGGGCAGCGTGATGATTTCGGGGACGTCATAGGGGTGCATCGTCTTGATCTGCCGGATGGCTTCTTCGGTTCTGTCCAGCGTCGTCTTGACAAACAACAGGACTTCGTCGTCCTCGCAGGTCTTTGAATCCCATGTATAGACGCTGGTAATCGGGGACGTCACCTGGACGCAGGCCGCTACCTTGCGCTCGATCAGGGCGCGGGCGCATTCAAGGGCGCGCTCGCGGTCGGGGAACGACGAAATGGTCATGGCAATAACGGTTTCCATGTGGCCTCCGACGATGGCGGATGACCCATGATAGCAGGGCGGGGGCGGCAGACAACCTCGAAAATTTACGTCTCCAATGTAAAATATGGATTGATATTTTACGTTCTTGTTGTGAAAATTGGATTGTTATTTTACATCGAGGCCCGCCGTGTGGAGATCTGCAGAAATCGAGCTTACAAGATGGAAGGAATCGCCGACTCGAAAACCACTGATCGTCCGCGGAGCCAGGCAGGTCGGAAAAACGTGGACCATCAAGGCGTTTGGTCGCGCATACTATGACAATACCTCAGTGATCGACCTTGAACGCGATGCTTCGGCCCGGGCGATATTTGATGGTGACCTGGGTGCCTCTGCCCTGATCCCGCAGCTTGAGGCATTTTGCGGTAATCCCTTGTCCGGGGGCCGAACACTCCTTTTCATCGACGAGATACAGGCCCAGCCACGCGCATTGACTGCACTCAGGTATCTGTATGAAGAGCGCCCCGACATTCCGGTCATCGCCGCCGGGTCGGCCCTTGAGTTCGCGTTGGGGGAAGTTTCCTTCCCGGTGGGGCGCGTCAGTTTCCTGCGCATGCACCCAATGACCTTTCACGAATTCCTTGTCGCGCGCGGGCTCGACATGCTTTCAGCGGCCCTTCCGACACTTGGATCGCCACACACGGCTTCGGATGCTGTTCACATGAAGCTGCTGGGCGAACTTCGGACATACCTGCTTGTTGGTGGCATGCCCGAGGCGGTGTCGGGGTTCATTGCTGAAAATTCGCTTGCGGCCGCGGCGCGGGTTCACTCCGATCTTGCGTCATCGCTTGCGGGATCCCTGGCGCGTTACCAGCGGCGCGCAGACAGGGAGAGTCTTGAGACAGTTTTTTCGAGTCTGCCGGGCGCCGTTGGCGGCCAGGTGATCTATTCACACATCGATCCAGCCAGAAGGACCGAGGTTACAAAGGCGTCGGTACAGATTCTGGCGCGGGCGCTGCTGGTTACGCCCGTTCGCGATACCGCCGGGGACGCACTTCCACTTGGCGCCGGCGCCAGTGACAAACGTTTCAAGCCACTGTTCCTGGACGTGGGACTTCTTCAGTACCTGCTTGGGGTTTCAGCCAGCGTCCTGTTTTCGGGAAATGATCTTTCCGCCGTCCACCGCGGCGCCGTCGTCGAGCAGTTTGTGGGTCAGGAACTGCTTGCGTCTGGCGGGTCTGAAAATGGGTCGATGTATTACTGGTCCAGGGCTGGGCAGCGCGGAAATGCCGAGGTTGATTTCATAATGTCGCGCGGCGGAAAAGTCTATCCTGTCGAAGTCAAGAGCGGCGCCGCCGGTCGGATGCGCAGCGCGAACCTGTTCCTTGATTCGCATCCAAATTCGCCGGCGGCGCTGGTCTTTTCGCCCCTCGCTTCTGCAAAGCGCCAGGAAGGCCGCCTTATATACACGCCCATTTACACGCGATTCGATGATTCCGGCCTGGTCGTGGCCTAGCGCCTTACGGCATCCTGGTCATGCAGTCGTGAATTTGAATCGGCAGCACCGTGGCGTACCTGGCGAAGTCCTTGTCCAGTGTCAATATCGGGGCTTGAAGGCGAATCGCAAGCGCACAAAGCGTCATGTCCACAAAAGTCGGGGCAATGCCGGCCCGTCGGCATGTTGTGAAAGCCGCTGCGGCGCTTTCAAAGTCTTCGGTCGTCATTGGTTCATCGTCAATGGTGCGCAGGACGGTCTTCACCTTGTGGAACCTGGCGTCGTCCCTTATTCCGGAAAGAATCTCCTGGCGCACAACCCCGGGGAGCACGACACGTCCGTCCGCAATCAAGTCAGCAACCACCATGCGCAGTCTGTCCTGATCCGGCGTGGCCGGCGAAGCGGGGCGGCGAAGGAATTGGGACCACACCGATGTGTCAATCAGCACCCTCATGCTTGTTTGCTCCGGCGAGCAGTCTTGTAGTCGTAGTTGGGGTCGAAGTCCACGGTTCCAGCGAGTTCAATAATTTTCATGCGTTCGCGGACTTTCAGGTACTCCAGAAGCGCTGCCGTAACCGCAGCCTTTTTGGTCTTGTGTCCGCCCGCTGATTTCACCGCTTCAATCAATTCGTCATCCAGTGCAAGGTTTGTCGCCATGATCGCCACCTCCACACACTATTCTACACAATTAAGTGTGTGAAATGAAGAACGGGGCACAAGCATCTATCGATTGGAAGGCGTCTTCGTTTCTTAAAACGGTCAGTCGATACAAACTGTTCAAAGGTTGGCGTTGGGTCGAATCGTCCGTTGCGTCCAAACGGGAATCGGCGTACAAAACAATTCCAGCCTGAGAACGCCCGGGCTTCCCCGGGACAAGAGCAAACATGTACACAACCCCTGGATTTGACAACGAGAAGTACCTTAACGAGCAGACCGCCGCCATCCTCGAGCGCGCGGAGATGTTCGGGAACAAGCTTTACCTGGAGTTCGGCGGCAAGCTGATATTCGACTTCCACGCGGCCCGCATCCTGCCCGGGTTCAACCCGAACGTGAAGATGCACCTGCTGCAGAAGCTGAAGGACCAGGCCGAACTGATCGTCTGCATCTATGCCGGCGACATCGAGCGGCGCAAGGTTCGTGCCGATTTTGGCATTACGTACGAATTCGATGCGTTGAAGCTGATCGATGACCTGCGTGACCGTGGCATCCTGGTTCGCGGCGTCGTTATCACCAGGTTCGACGAGCAGCCCGCCGCCTGCGCCTTCCGCGACAAGTTGGAACGCCGCGGCGTGCCGGTGTTCATGCACCGCCACACCAAGGGATATCCGACTGACGTCGATCTGATCGTCAGCTCAAGCGGTTACGGCGCGAACCCGTACATCGAGACCACGCGTCCGCTGGTAATCGTGACCGGCCCCGGTCCAGGCAGCGGCAAGCTGGCGACGTGCCTGTCCCAGGTCTATCACGAGCACGCCCGCGGCGTGCGGGCCGGGTACGCAAAGTTCGAGACGTTCCCGATCTGGAACCTGCCGCTGAAGCATCCGGTCAACGTGGCGTACGAGGCCGCCACTGCCGACCTGCGCGACATCAACCTGATCGATCCGTTCCACCTCGAGGCGTACGGCAAGCAGGCCGTCAATTACAACCGCGACGTCGAGGCGTTCCCGATCGTCCGCAGGATTCTTGCCCGGATCATGGGTGACGACGCCGTCTATCGCAGCCCGACCGACATGGGCGTCAACCGCGCCGGCTTCGGGATTGTCAACGACCTGGTCTGCCAGCAGGCATCGAAGCAGGAAATCATCCGCCGCTACTTCAGGTACTCGTGCGAATACATGATGGGCCTTGCCGACAAGGAATCGGTTCAGCGTTGTGAAATGCTGATGAACGAAATGGACATCGTGCCGCTGGATCGCCCGATGGTGCAGCCGGCCCGCAACGCCGCAGAGAATGCCGAGACCGAGGGCATGGCAGGTGGCGATGTTTGCTGCGGGGCAGCCCTGGAACTGCCAGATGGAAGTATCGTGACCGGTCATAACTCGCCGACGATGCACGCAGCATCGGCCGTGGTCCTGAACGCGATAAAGAAACTGGCCGGACTGCCGCAGCACCTGCACCTGCTTTCTCCCAATATCATCGAGTCGATCGGCACCCTGAAGAAGTCCGTGCTGCGTGAAAAGAACATCAGCCTGGATTTGAAGGAAACGATGATCACGCTGGGTATCTGCGCGACCACGAACCCGACGGCCGGCATCGCCATGGACAAGTTGAAGGAACTTAATGGCTGCGAGATGCACATGACGCACATCCCGTCACCCGGCGACGAGGCCGGCCTGCGCCGCCTGGGCATCAACCTGACCACCGACCCCGCCTTCGCCAGCAAGGACCTGTTTATTTCCTGACGCTTTGCACTTGAGTCTCAATAAGTGGCGTTTGGCGCTAACTTCTGCAATCGAAATGCAGTCCACAGCGGTTGACGACAAGGCGGCCGGCCTTGAACAATGCGGCGACCGGGCGTCCGATGAGTTTCCAGTCGGCAAGCGGGTTGCCGTCCAGGACCGCGATGTCGGCCACCTTGCCGGGCTCCAGCGTTCCGAAGTCCGCTTCAAGACCCAGGCTGCGGGCGCTGTTGATTGTCGCGGTCCGCAGGAAATCGGCGCCAGCCAGGGGATTGCGGCCGGGACGGTTCAGCGCGAAGTCCAGCATCGTCATTTCAAGGTCGATGGCGGCGGGGCCGCAGTTCGAGGCGCCGGCGTCCGTTCCGCAGGAAAGCCTGGCGGCCGCCCCGGCGTCAATCAGGCGGCGCACGTTTTCGGCGCCCGTGGTGACTATCGGCTGGTAGTAGTTAAATGGTGTTCCCACGTCGATCAGGCCCAGAACCTTGGGGTTTCCGGCGGCCAGCATCCTGTGGATGCCCATCCTGAATGGGCGCAGTTCGGGAATCCACGATTCGTCGATGACGCGTTCGTAAGTGGGCGACCGCATTGCGTCCAGCCGGTCGATTTCGGGGTCGCCGCAAAGGCGGCTGCCGCGAAGGTGGTAACAAAGGAAGTACGTCAGTGAAAGGGTCGGCTCGAACATGGTTTGTCCGGTCATGAACGCGTCGATATCGGCCTGGTCCAGGAGCGCGTCCAGCGGGATGTGCGCCGTTGAAGTCATGCCCGAGCGGACGGCCCGGCGGAATCCGGCGGCAGTAACGTTGTGCATGGTTGCCGGGACGCCACGCACCCTTGCCTGGTCCACGGCCGCGTCAAGCTGGGCCTGTGACAGCAGGGGCGCGCCCGGCTGGTATGAGAGGAAGTGTTCCGGCTGGTCGCAAAGCTTGATTGCCCCGGCGCCGCGCAGGTCGATGGCCCGGTTCACGGCGTCCCGGAAATCCTGGGGCGGCGCGTCCGGACGCAGCGTTATCACCCCGGATTCGACACGTTCGTAGTCCAGGGGCCGCAGACCGATCGCCGCAAGCTGCAGAAGTGTTTTCGGGTGCCTGACCGGTGCGTACGTCCCGCCTTCGATGCTGATGTGCACCGCCTGCTGGATGCGCGGGCCGGCGACGGATCCCTTGGCGATCCGCCCTGACCACTCCCGGCTGTCCCGCAGGTCATAGCACAGCGCGTCCCGGATGTTCGTGACGCCGCGGTCGATGCAGTCGGCCAGGGACTTGACCGTCTGCCTGGCCCCCACGATGCCACGTGGGCCCATGTGCAGATGGCAGTGTGTGTTGAACATGCCGGGGATCAGGGTTCGGCCGCCGGCGTCGATGACGCGGCAGTCCGGCAGGTCGCCCGGCAGTGCGGGCTTTTCGCCCGGGCCTTCGAGCATCGGCATTGCCTGGATGCGGTCGCCTTCGATCAGAATTCCGGTGCCTTCGGGCAGGTGTTTCCCGGCCTGGACGTCCACGATTCTTGCGTTCTTTATCAGGATTCTTTCCATCGTCCCGCTCCGGGTGTGCCTGGCAAATCATCGCGCAACGCGTCATCCAATGTCCAGCGCTACGTCTGATTCAATGATTTGTGCAAAGTGATTCACGAATCCGGCGCTCGAGAAGACTTAGTTGACACGAATTCGTACCGGCATGGGTTAGAATCAGGCCATCCCGAAACCGTCCGGCAGGGTGGCCGGCAGGAGCAGGACCATGTTTTTCCGGTTTGTTGCAGTGCTGGGTGCGCTGGTAACGATTCTTTGGGTCGGGTTTGCCTTCGCGAAGCCCTCCACCGAACTTTGTGAAAAGTTCTTTACGCCGGCGGTTCCCGGCGAAAAGGTTCTGGCGTGCAAGTACGTCGGCGGTGATCGTCCAACCAGGGAACTGAACGGCCAGCAGTACCTGACCGACGTCGGGACTTGCTGGGATTTCGACCTGACGGCCGTCCAGAACTGCGGGTGCCGGCTGTTCATGAAGTCCAGCATCTGTTGCCGTAACGGTTCCACGACCGAGTGCGAATGGCGCGTCGGCGATTCGAAGCTGGTTGATTGCAAGCCGTTCGGCCAGCCGCAGTTTGGCCTTGGCGGGGCGACCGAGTCCGAGGCGTGCCGTCTGCGTCGTGCGGCAGCCGATTGTTACAAGGACAAGAACCTGTCGTTTGCCGGGGTTACCGTCGGGCCTTGCATGGTTGGGCCCCGTTTTGTCTGTCCGAAGGGCGATGAAAACTTGTCCGAGTTCCTTGACGGGCGATGCGGACCCACACCGGAGGATTGTGGCTGTGTGCTGGCCGAGCCGTGCTCGAAGAAAGATGAAATCGACTGCTACAAGGCTTGGAAGGCCGACCCCGAGGCCGTGAAGTGCTTTGACCCCAAAGTGTATTCAAACGGGTGGCTTCGCAGTGAATGTTACCGCAAGCTGCAGGAATCGCGCGTTCCTGCCCCTTGACGCCGTTTGCTGCGGGCGCAAGAATCCCCCTGTAAACATGACCCAGGAGGGCTTTTCATGAACTCGGTACCCAAGATTCTTTCGATTCGCGGCTTCATCGTCGCGGCAGCGTTGGTCGTTGCAGCATCGTTCGTAATGACCTCGACCGTGGCGGTCGCGCTGAACAAGGGCGATACAGTCAGCACGGTCACGGTCAAGGACAGCAAGGACAAGGATGCCCAGATTCCGGACATCGGCAGCAAGGTTCTGGCGATCTTCTACACCGACCCGGACGTCCAGAACCAGAACGAACCTTTCCGCGAGCTGCTGAACAAGTCCGGCCTGGATCTGGCGAAGTTCCGCGGTCTTGGTGTCGTGAACATGAAGGACACGCTGCTTGCAAACGCGATCATCCGATCGGTCGTTCGCGGCAAGGAGAAGAAGTTCAATTCCCTGATCCTGACCGACCCGTCGCACCTGCTTAAGAACGCATGGAACC
Source organism: Deltaproteobacteria bacterium (assembly GCA_029555025.1). Taxonomy (GTDB): domain Bacteria; phylum Myxococcota_A; class UBA9042; order DTJE01; family DTJE01; genus JAGOFO01. Next base: position 30,189 of record JAKPTZ010000064.1, on the reverse strand, counting down.
TGGGCGATGCCAATGGCAAGGACATCGTGATTATCATCGGCAAGGACAAGAAGGTTCATTACATCAAGGCCGGCAAGATGACTGAAGCCGAACAGCAGAAGGGCCTGGAACTGATCCGCGAACTCTGCGCCAGATAATCTGTCCGTTCTGTTATTCAAACTCTTAAAGAATCAGTTGGCCCGGTCTTCCGGCTGCGGGGCGGCGGCAGGTTCGACGGCGGCCGTCTCGACGGGCGGGGGTGGCGGAAGCAGGCTGGCCGCAAGCACCTGGGCCTGGCGCGACATGTCGATCGATTCGGCCAGGATGCGGGCGGTTTCCTGGGGCGCGTGGAAGCCCATCGAGTTTTCGGCTGCCACGAAGTCCAGGCGCCACTGCGCTGCGCGCTGAAGTTCGGCGATCTTTCTGACCTGCGGGTCGGCAAGAATCGCGTCCGCCCAGGCCTGGTCCGTGTAAGTTTTCTTCAGTGCCACGATCGCGTCCAGCATCGCCACTGCCGATTCGCCGGCCCTGGTCATCAACGCGAAATGACGATCCTGAATCGCTTCGACGCGATCCTTAAGTTCCTGATCCCCGTATGGATGGCAGGTCGCGCACGAACGGTTCAGCCCAAGCAAAGGGCTGCGAACCCAGTGTTCCGAGACCTTGAGCGCGCCTTCCCGCTTGTAAGGCATGTGGCAGTCCGCACAACCGACGCCGCTGCGGGCGTGGATGCCCTGGCTCCAGATCTCGAATTCGGGATGCTGGGCCTTCAGGACCGGCATTCCGGTCTCGGCGTGAACCCAGTCCTTGAATCCCTTGCCCTGAACCTGCATGCCGTTGTACATCGATTCGATTTCTTCAACCTTCAGGCCTTTGTCCCACGGGAAGAACAAGGTCATTCCCTTGCCGCAGAAGTATTCAACGTGGCACTGGCCGCACACGAACGACCGCATCTCCTGGCGGGTGCCGTCCGTGTTGGGATCGTAAGGTTTGTCGCGATTGCCGCGCCGCCACGCATCGATACTTGACAGGTGCGGCACCGGCGAGTCGGACTCGGCAAGTTTCCTTATGCCGCCGATGAATCCCGGCCTTGTAACCCGCAGTTCCATGCTTTCCGGGTCGTGACAATCCACGCAGGACACCGGGTGAGCCTTTCCACCGGTCGTCTTTTCAAGCATTGCGTGTGCGTCCCAGTATCCCATCTGGCTGACCAGTTCCAGTCCCTTGTGTTCCTGGTCGTACTTGTCGGCTTCCGGCAGTTCCTTTTCACCCAGGTCGCGGTACAGCGGCATGATCGATGAATGGCAGTGCAGGCAGTTTCCTGACTGCTTGTCTTCGCCGGGCACGTTGCGCTTCGTGATTTCCTGGTCTTCAAGCATGAAGGCGTGGCCGCGCCGGTCCCGGTAATCGACCGCGAAAAGGTATCCGGCAAAAACGCGGGTCAGCCATGGGTCGCGTTCGGCCTTCTGGGGAGGCAGTCCACCTTCCGGCCCCACGCCGCCACCGCCATACTTCGTGGCGGTCGGCTCGCTTGTCCGAAGATAGCCGTCGTACTGGCGCGGCCAGTTCATTCCCCATTTCGCGGGATCAACGTCGTCCTCGGTGACCTCGACCACCTTAAGGAAGGGGTTTTTCGCCTCCTGCTTGCGGTCAAATATGTTGACCAGCAACGCGGCGATAATCACCGTGGCGACGGCGGTGACAACCGCGACTACGGCGTACGCGGCGATCTGGAGTTTGAGCTTCTTTTCCATATTTTAACCGTTACCTCCGTGCTCCGTGGCCGACGGCGCTGTGGCAATGCACGCACCGGATCGCGTCGTCCGCCCAAGTGCTGCCGCGAACGATGTCGTGAACCATGTCGCCATGGCAGCGCAGGCAGTTATCCTGAAGAATCTGGCTGTTGAAATCCTTGATACGGATTGGTTCGTGAAAGACCGTCCTGGCGCCCGGCTCGTCCGGTGTCGGGGACTGGAAAGTGAAGCCCATCGAGTGGTGGTAACCGTTCAGCCCCTTTGCCACGTATTTTCCAGGGAACTGGGGCGGCAGGTGGCAGTCGTTACATGTCGCCGACGCGTGGTGCGGTCCCTTGCGCCACGAGTCGAACTGGTCGTTCATGATGTGGCACTGGGCGCATGTGGCGGGATCATTCCCAAGATACGCCGGGCCGTTGGCGTAGCTGAACGTGAACAGGCCCACGCCGCCCAGCGCGCCGACAAGGATTGAAAGGGCCAGCAAGGCCCTGGACCAGCGAAACTTCATCTGGTGGCCCCTTTTGTGGCCGGCGCCAGGCGTCCGGTGAACTTTCTGCGGTTCATCGTGCGTCCATCAGCATCAGCAGCCTTTTACTTTAGGTTAGAGGTCAGGAATTGACAAGGATCGGAATCGTAAAGGTCGTGTGCCTGCCGAACTGCTTCTGGGCACGAGCGACAAGGGCGCGTGATTGTCACTTCCTGGATTTGCCCCGCACCATTTTTTCAATGGCCACGATTGCAGCCAGAAGCAGGCTGAATCCTGCGATTCCGCCCCAGGCGATAATGTCGATCGGGGCCGACTCGAACACGCGGTTCATCACCGGGACATAAGTGAAGGCGAGTTGCAGCACAATCATCAGGCCGGCTCCGGCCAGCGTCCAGGGATTCGACAGCAGTCCGATCGAAAATATGGGCCTTGTAAGTGACCGGCAGTTGAAAAGGTACGCGATTTCCCCGCAGACGATCATGGCGACGGCGGCGGTTCTGGCTTCGGCAAGACTGAAGCCTCGGGCGATCTGCCATTCGAACATGGCGAAGGCGCTGGCGCAAAGGACAGCCGAAACAACAAGGATTCTTCCAATCAGGATGGAGTCCAGAATGGGATTCTTCGGATCCTGCGGCGGACGGTTCATCAGCCCCGGCTCTTTCGGTTCGAAGGCCAGGGAAAGGCCCAGTACGGCGGCCGTCGTCATGTTAATCCACAGTACATGAAGCGGCTGTATCGGCAGGGTAATGCCGAACAGAATCGCTATCAGCAGCACGAGACATTCGCCCCCGTTCGTGGGCAGGGTCCAGACGATGAACTTGCGCAGGTTGTCGAAGACGGCGCGACCCTCCTCCACCGCGGCCTCGATGGTCGCGAAATTGTCGTCGGTAAGCACCATGTCCGCCGCCTCCCGCGCCACTTCCGTACCGTTAAGGGCCATCGCGATCCCGATATTGGCCTGCTTCAGCGCCGGCGCGTCGTTGACACCGTCCCCGGTCATCGCGACGATATTTCCGCGGGCCTGCAGAGCTTCAACAAGCCTTAGCTTGTGTTCGGGAGAAACCCTCGCAAAGACGTCCACATCTTCGGCGGCATCAATGAACTCGCTGTCGGACAGGGCGTCCAGTTCGCGTCCCGTCAGAGCCTTCGGTGCGGCGGAGTTGCCCCTGCCGAGCCCGAGTTGGCCGGCGATCGCCGCCGCCGTGACCGCGTGGTCTCCTGTTATCATCTTCACCAGTACACCGGCCTTCCTGCAGGCGGCAATCGCCGCGGCCGCTTCCGGACGGGGCGGATCCATCATGGCCTGAATTCCCAGGAAGACGGCATCCTGCTCGACATCGTGGTGGTCGATGCGGCGAGTCCCTGCGGGAAGTTCCTTGACCCCGAAAGCCAGTACGCGCAGTCCCTGGGCAGCCATATCGTCCGCAGCGCGGCGGATTGCATCGGTGTCGAGTTCGGCAGACCCGTCCGGACTCATCGCGACCCGGCAGCGTTCGAGTATCTTTTCCAGCGATCCTTTTATGTACACGATTCCCGGCCGGTCCGGCCCCCGGTCATGCAGGGTCGCCATATACTGGTGCTGCGATTCGAAGGGAATCGTGTCCAGCCTCGGCATGTCCAGGCGAACTTTCTGCGGGTCGAGTCCGGTCTTCTGTGCGGCCGCAACCAGGGCTGCCTCCGTCGGGTCGCCTACGGCCTTGAACTGCCCGTCATCCTTTACAATTTCCGCGTCGCTTGCAAGCAGGCCCGCCAAAAGGCATTCGCGCAGAACCGTCTGATTCTGAAGGTCAACCGGAGCACCTTCGAACAGAATCTGTCCGGCCGGTTCCCATCCCGTACCGGTGACGGAGAACTGCCGGCCCCCGGCGTTGATGAACTGAACGGTCATCTGGTTCTGGGTCAGCGTTCCGGTCTTGTCTGAACAGATAACAGTGGTGCTTCCAAGCGTTTCCACCGCGGGAAGCTTCCGGATGATCGCCCGTCTGGCGGCCATTCGCGCCACCCCGGCAGCCATGATGATCGTCACCGCCGCCGGCAGTCCCTCCGGTATCGCACTCACCGCCAGCGCCACTGACGCCATGAACATGTCCACCGCGTTCTGGCCATGAAGCATGCCGGCCAGGAAGGCAAGACCGGCAAGTCCGAGGATGACCCACAGCAGCATGTTCGAGAATGCATGTATCTTTTTCGTCAGGGGAGTCGCGAGGACGTTCGTCGAGGCGATCAGTTCCGAAATCCGACCGATTTCGGTCAGGTCGCCAGTGGCAACGACAATGCCGGACCCGGTGCCATAGGTCACCAGCGTCGAGGAGTAGGCCATGTTCAGCCGGTCTCCGAGTGGAAGATCGGCGGCGAGCACCCCTTCGGCCTTTGCCGATGGAACGGACTCCCCGGTCAGCGCCGATTCATTTATCTGAAGATCCCTGACCGTTATCAGGCGCAGGTCTGCGGGCACCTTGTCGCCGGACTGAAGGAACACGATGTCCCCGGGTACGAGTTCCGAAGAAGGAATCCTTTCGCGCCTGCCGGATCGAAGAACGGTCGCCTCACTCATCAGGCTTTGCGCAAGGGCGCTGATGGCCTTGAGCGCCTTGGATTCCTGGACGAAGCCCACGAATGAATTGACAAGCACGACTGCAAAAATTACTGCCGAGTCCACATACTCGGAAAGGAACAGGGTCACGGTGGAAGCCGCAAGCAAGATATAGACCAGGGGCTGGTTGAATTGCATCAGGAAGCGAATCAGTGGGCCCTGGCCACGTCGCTCGGTCAACTTGTTGGGGCCGAACCGCTCGCGCCTGTGGCCAATCTCGAACAGATCCAGTCCCTTGTCCTGGTTTACACCAAGAGCCTCAAGGACATTTTCCGTTGAAATGTGGTGCCAGTGTTTCTGAAGGATCGTGTGCATGTCTTCGGTCCTCCCGTGTTGTCTGGAAATGATAGGGCAATCGTGAGTCTTTGAATACGAATCCTGAATTCAGGGGCCACTGGATTCAGTTGGAATGTGGAAGACTGATTAATCAAGCGCCGTCATTCGGGGCGGGGGGTGTCGCCTTCGCCTTCTTCCGGCGGGATTTCTTCGGGTTCCTCTTCGTCAACCGGCACCCTCTCGCCACACCAGCCCCAGTCGTAACCCGGGAAGTATTCGGGATCCAGAAGCGTCACTTCCGCCACCTGGCCGGCCAGCAGATCGCGGGTGTCATGAACCTTCATGCCGAGCTGGCTGAGGCTGTAAACATAGTCTTCCACAAACAGGCCGCGCCAGATCTGGGCCTGCCAGTATCCGCCATAGCCGTAGCAGTGATCGTTTCCGCCGAAGTCGTCAAAGAAGTCCATATGGCTGATGGAAGGCAGGACTTCGATGTCCTCACGGGTCACGCGGAACAGGGCAAGTTCGGACTTGTATTCGCCCCACCAGCCGCCCTCGCCCTGCGTTTCCACCCAGCCGCTGACGGGGATGGCCAGGAGGTTGCGGGCGCCGAAGTACGTGAAGGCTTTGTGATCCCACAGCACGTCGCTCCAGGTGTTCCAGCCGTCGCCGATAACCGCGGTCTTGACGCTTTTCGGCGCGGTCGGATCGGTAACATCGAAAATCTCGACCTTGATTCCGCCAACCTGTCCCTCTTCGTTGGCGTCACGCCCCGCCGTCAGCAGGAATCCAGGCTCAAGCGGGTGGATGTAGCTGGAGAATCCCGGAATCTTCAGTTCGCCGGCGACCTTCGGATCGGCGGGGTTCACAAGGTCGAGGACGTACAGCGGGTCGACCTGCCTGAACGTCACGACGTAACCCTGATCCCCGATGAAGCGGACTGCGTAAATCTGCTCGCCCAGTCCGAGTCCCGTCACCACGCCGACCTGTTCCAGTTTTTCATCATCCTGTCGCAGCACCGTGACACGGCTTTCGGTTTCTTCGTTGTTCCACCAGCCGAAGCCATCGGTCGTGGCCACGCGCAGATAACCGTCATACTCGTCATAGGCGAACTGGTTGATCGCATATCCCAGGACCTCGCCGGAAGCCTGGTAGCGAGCGTTGCCGTCATTATCGAAGGCGAACTTGTGGATGTGGGTCTTGACCGGGGGAATGTCCTCGCCACCCATCCACCACCAGTAGAAGTCCCAGTTGGTCGATCCGACATAGACAGCCTCGAGGCTGGCATAGACGGTTCCCCAGGAGCCTTGGATGGTGGAACCGACGATGTCGCCCGAATCGGTGTCAAGCGATACCAGGTTCAGCAGTCCCTGGCCGGAAAAGACAGTCGGCGCGTGCACGTCCGAGCATTCGCCGATCATCTGGCCATCGGCATAGGCCGGCTGCCCGCCATCGGTGGATGTCCAGTACTCCGGCATCCATTCGGCCAGGGTGCGCGCGCGAATCTTTTCGATATTGCGGGCAATCATCGCATCGAACAGGGCGTTGATTTCCTCGTCCGAGGGGCGGATGTCCTCGCCCTCAGAACCGTACATGACCAGATCGGAAGGCCAGTACTCCAGGTCATAGACCGAATGGTAGTTGTTAAGGACAAGGTAAATTTTATCGGTGATGCGTCGGCTGTCGGCCGTATATCCCTCGAAGAAGAACTGCTTGAGGATTGTCGGGTTTGCCTTGTCCGCCAGGCTGACGATTGTGACGGTGGTCACCGGGCGGTAATCGTAGTAATAGTCCGGCGATACATCATCGATGGCGATGCCTTCGGCTTCGGCAGCTGGCGCCCCGCCATCAACCTGATCACCGCCGCCGGTGCCGGGCCTTTCGTCGTCGCCACCCTCGTTGGTACGGTAAGGAACGTCCTTGACGACTTCATGAAGGTTGGCGCTTCCAAGAACGATGGCGCGATCCCCGTCCAGGAAGAAGTTGTACGCCCATGAACCAAGCGTCAGACGGCCAACTTCCCCGGTCTGGGCTGCCGGCCAGGACTTTACGACCACCAGGTCGCGATCGCTCAACACGTAGATGTACTCGCCGTCGGTCTTCACGCGGTCGGCTTCATCCACACCCTCAACCTGGGTGTTCGTCTGGCTGTACTCGTCGGGTGTCTCATCGTCGGGATTGTTGGCCTGGGGCGGGTTGCCGCCTTCGTTTGCCCAATCCTCCTCCGCGCCGACGCCGCCACGGTACCATCCGCAGTCGTCAGGAGTCAGAACACAACGGCGGTTCGCTTCGACGCCAAGTGTCATCTGGGTGATGACGGCGTCCTCGATCCATGTTTCCGCCTGTTCGCATCCCGATGCCGCGGTCAATCCGGCCGACTTGCTCCAGTCCATGCTCATGACCTGGCCGGGAGTGACGTCAACGCCACTGTTGCCGCAACCGGACGCCGCGAGCATTGCAAGAAGAACCAAGGCCGTGGCAGACAGGGAAAGGCGGAACCGGTTTCGGGTTGTCGGTGCTCGATTCAGGAATCCATTTATGTGAAACATTTTGCTACCTCGTTCGTGGTCAAAGAGTACGAAACAATAATATGTATTGCAGTTAACGTAGTCAAAGGGTCGGCAACGAGTTGCCCGTATTGGTTTCGAAATTGATTTGGGGTGGTTGCAAGAGCCCGGAGCGTACCGTCGATCGGATAAAAAAAAAGCCCACCGGAGTGGGCCCTTGGCACGGAGAATTTGCTTCGGCAGAGGGACTCGAACCCCCGACCCAGTGGTTAACAGCCACTTGCTCTACCGACTGAGCTATGCCGAAATCGGTAACGAAGGTTATCAAAAGAACCGGCGAAAATTATGCCCGGAAGGGTAGTGGGTGTCAAGCAGAAAAGCGACAGCCCTCGGGTGTCCATCGCGAATCCGTCGGAAGCATGAAACTGTTCGCCGATCGAATTGCGGGATCGGTAATGGGGCCGGGCCATGGCGGGGATCCAGCATTTTGTATCGTCGAAAATCGACAGATTGGGGTGAAAATGGCCAATCTGTCGATTTTGACTGTCCGGGTGTGTTAAGTGTTCGAAATTTGTTAAAAAAAATGCCGTCGTCTTTTTGTATGGGCGTGATCCGCTGTTCTAGAATCCGTGCATCATGTGGTTGAAGACGACACTACAGATTGTCGCGGCCGTTTCGGCGTTAACTCTTGTCGGCGGAATGTTGTTCGCCGACGAGTTGAACGGGGACGCCGCAGAGTACCGTCGATTGACCAGCGAGTACGCCCAGGTTCAGGACAAGACGCGTGAAGCCAGGGTTGCAAGGGACAGGCTGCGGGCCGAGTGCCGCGCGCTGGAATCATCCGACAGGGAGTTCCTGGAAAAGACACTTCGCCAGGATTTCGGATACGTCAGGCCGAACGAGGCCGTCATCCGGTTCAAACCGTAGAATCAGATATTCAAGCCGAAGCTTCAGCGATGGCGTCTGGCACGATACTGAATCGCAGCGGGCGGATGCAATCCGCCCATACAAGGCGTAGGTGCGAATGAAAATTCGCCCGCCCGCATTTTTTCAGTGAAGACCCAGTGCCCTGCGAGCCATGTCGCAGATGGCCAGGACACCGTCATGGATGGTGCTGTTGGTCACGGCAAGTCCGTCGATGGACAGGCTGTCGCCGTTGATGTCGATTGATCGCCCCCGGGAGTCCGTAACGCGTCCGCCCGCCTCTGTAACAATTAATGATGCGGCGGCCACGTCCCAGTCGTTCCTTGGGTTGACCGTGAAAGTCGCGTCGCCGCGTCCGCATGCCACCAGGCACATTTTGTAGGCAATCGACCCGACCGGACGCACCTTGAAATCCTGTTTAACCCGATCCAGCATGCCCCTGACACTTTCGTGAACGGAAACCAGGAACATTGCGTGCCGCACGTCGTGGACATCGGATACCTGGAGCAGGTTGCCGTTAAGCCTGGCGCCGCCGCCCCTGCAGGCTGAAAACATCTCGTTGGTGAACGGGTTGAAGACGGATCCCCAGATCACGCCCTGGCCGCGCATCCACATTGCCGCGCTCACGCATGCATCGGTTCGTCCCTTCAGGACGTTCCTGGTTCCGTCGATGGGATCGATAATGAAAACGAACTCCGAGTCCTGTCGGTCGGGTGGCGGCTCCTTCTCCTCGGAAAGCCACGCCGGCGCCGGATCCTGGCCCCATGCTTCAGGCAGAACCTGCAGAAGAAGGTCGTCGATTTCACGGTCAAGATTTGTGTGGGGATTCTCGTCGTGCGGACTTGTGCCGGCGACCGTGGCAATTGAAGCCGCCCGTGCCTTCAGGGCACAGCCGGCCCTTGCAACGGCGGCTTCCAGTCGCTTGCATCTGTCCTTGCCGATGATTTCGATGCCTGTCATCAACCAAACCCCCGCGAACGATGAATTCTTACAGCAATTCAGTTGAATTTGAACTGCCTTTCATTATTATTGGACGGGTTTTTTCTGCTGGCCGCTGCGCCCTCTGGAGGCTTCCCTTGAGCATCCTTTCCGTAACTCGTTCGCTTATCAGGCATTTGTTGATCGTGCCCGCTTCAGCCCTTTTTGTGGTGGTCGTTGCGTTCTGTATCCCGGCGAACGCCACAACCGTCATTCACAGATCCATCCCGGAAATGACGGGGGTCAGCGAACTGGTCATTTCGGGAGTCGTAACCCAGGTAAGGCAGAATCAGCCGTCCGCGTCAGGGTTGCCTTCCACGAAGGTCACGATTGCCGTCGATAAGGTGTTCAAGGGATTCGCCTCGGCGCCGACGATCACCATTTCGATTCCCGGTGGGGTGCGCGACGGACGCATCATGCGCATTCCAGGCATGCCGTCGTTCGACGTCGGGCAGGAAGTTGTCGTGTTCCTGGAGCGGGCCGCTTACGGATGGATTCCCTCGGGTCTTTCGAACGGAAAGTTCCAGGTTGTGACCGATGATCGGGGGCGCCGTCTTGCATGGCGGGACACAGCGTCCCTTCACCGGATTCCCGTCAACGCTTCTGTTACCCGCCACGCGACCGCCGAGTCGGACGTCCTTCTCTTCGATGACCTGGTTGAAATGATTCAGCAGGGACTCCGGACGACCAAAGTGCCGAGCGCGGCTTCCACTCCGGAAGGGGGTGCCAGATGAAAGCGCGCATTCCAGCCGTTCTCGCTATTGCCGTTTTGTTGCTTCCACTCGTGGCCCGTGCGTTTTCCGTCCAGACGGCCTATATGGACGACAGCCACAAGAATATGTCCCGATGGGCGATGTGGGATCTGACTTATTACGTTGACAGCCGTGGCGTTACCGGTGTTTCGGCCACCGCGTCCCAGAATGCGATGACATCTTCCTTCCAGGACTGGGAGGATATCGATTGCAGTGCCCTGACTTTCCAGATGCTCGGCAATTCGAGCAGTCAGGACATCCTGCCGATTACCGGCACCGTAAACGGAAAGAATGAACTTGTATGGGTTACGGGCAGCACGGAATGCAGGAAGTGGAATTTCGGGTCTTCGACACTTGGCGTCACGTTGCCCATGCAGGACTACTTCACTGGTGAAATTTACGAATCGGACATCGCTTTCAACAACTGTGACTACAACGGCAAGTGGGCGGTCAACAAGAATGATCTCGGCTGGGGCGAGGTCAGTTTCAAGTCCGTCGCCATCCACGAAATTGGTCATTTCTTCGGAGTCCAGCATTCGTGTCTCGACTGGTCGGAATACAACGAAAACGATCCGGCCACGATGGCCCCTTACGTCGATTATTACGGCCTTGGCGACACGCTGAACGCCGACGACGAACTGGCCGCCTGCTTCCTTTATCCGGATCAGTCCTACTATGCCGGTAACAAGGGCCTTTACAAGTGCGCTTCAGTGTCCGACTGCCCACGGATTGTGACCCACAATTCCAAGGGTGAGGAAGTCTATGATTACGAAAATTTCAACAACGGTCGGCTTTCCTGTGCGGGTGGATACTGCATCGGGTTGTATGGAAGCCAGCCCGGAACCACTCTTCAGGGTGTGATTTGTCAGAACGATGTTGCCTGCAAGGGCGGCATCTGCACCGACATCGGCGACGGCAAGCCGCGATGTACCGAGGAGTGCAGCCTGGCGAACGATTTGTGTCCCTCGGGATACCACTGCGAGACGATGGGCGGGCAGGATATCTGCGTGACCGGCAGCAAGGCCGGCGGTATTGGAAGTCGTTGTTCGACCATTGATGACTGCGTCGAGGGCAAGTGCGACACGTGGCCGGACGGCGTGAGGTCATGTCGGATAATGTGCCGCAGCGATAAGGAATGCCCCGATGGCGAGTACTGCTGGTTTAAGGGAACTTACGGCGGCTGCTTTCCGGAAGTTGAGGTTGTGCTGAAGGGAACCGGCGAGTACTGCACCGCCGGGGATCAGTGCGAAAGCGGCAAGTGCGTGTTTGGCGACGATGGAATGCGTTGCAGGCTGGTCTGCACGGACAGTGACAAGTGCGGCGAAGGGTTCGTTTGCGATGAACAGTCCAGTACCTGTCTGCCTGGTCAGGAGCCGGTCGAGCCGACTCTCGAGGTCGGGGATGAATGTTCGCTTCCTTCGTTTTGCAGGACTGGCCTGTGTTTGCAGGGAAGCGACGGAAAGCGGTGCCGGGAAGCTTGTGGAACCTCCGCCAATTGTGCGGACGGCTGGTATTGTGAAACCGAGCTTTCGGCCGGGGCATGCCTGCCTGGCGAGCCGCCGGTGGATCTTCTTGAAGAAGGTGACGTCTGCAGTTCCGACGACGAATGCCGCAGCGGACTGTGTTTCCAGCCGACGGCCGCGGATACGAAGCGCTGCCGCGTCGAGTGTGACCTTGCCGACTGGTTCTGCCCGACCCCGGGGACTGCCTGCGTCGGTTTCGACGCGGTCGATTCGGGCGTCTGCATGCCGGTTGATGATCGCGGTGAAGTCGGGGACTCGTGCCAGGTTGGAAGCGAATGTGTTTCGGGTCTTTGCCTTGGACCGAAGGATGATCTTTACTGCAGCCAGCAGTGCGTCGATGACTGGTGTCCGGAAGGCTTCGAGTGCACCCAGGTTCGCGATGCCGGCAAATTCTGCATAAGGACTGCGGCTGAAGTTCCCGATGGTGGATGCTCGGCCGGTTCCGGCGGCGGTCGCGACCCGGCCCCGCTTGTCGCCGTGTTCATACTTGTCGGGCTGGCGCTGGCCGGCCGCAGGTTCCGCAAGTCAATCATCGACCGCAATTGAAAGTCGCGTACACGGTTCGAAGAAGCCCGTTGTGCTTATCGATTCAACCCCGCCTGGGTCAGTAATCGGTAAGGGCTGGTCGAATTCGTGCCGGGGGCATCGGGCGGCGGAATTACTCGGATGACGGTGGAAGCAACTGAATCAGGTGCACGGCCGGCGCCTTGATAATGCCGGCAACGCTGACCTTTCCTTCATCGACCTTGACTATTCCACGTCTTGCAGGGCTCGTTGGCAGGTACTGGGTCGTGTCGTCCGTCTCATAGACGGCGACCTGCCAGCCGGTGGTGCCAGCCGCCAGGTCGGTGATGTTCAACTGGTACTGCATGTTCAACCCGCGTCGTTCCTGGTCGGCCGGGTTCAGCGCGGCCACAAGGAATTGATAGCCGCCGTCGGCCCTTCGCGATGCAAGCACGGAAAACAGATCGTTCTTGAAGCCGGAATCATCTTCATCCCCCGGCGCGTCATCGACCGGCTCATTTTCGATGGCAAGCAGTTCCGTCCCCTCCTCGGCGAAAAGTCGGATCGCCTTCACCATGGGCATGGCCGGAAGCTGAAGGCCGCTGGATGGATACTGGAAAAGATCCTCCCCTGACTTCGGTCCCATTTCGGCCTGATCCAGCGTTGACCAGCGGCCGGGCGCAATCGTCAGAAGCTTGGATTGAAGCCGGATGTATGCGGTTGCGGTCAAAGCGCCAAGCCAGGCGCTACGCGATTCGATCGTGTCGGCGAAAACGGAAAGGTTTTCCCAGGTTTCCGGTGTGACGTTAAGGTCGAACGCGGCAAGGGGAACGTCGGCATGGCCGGCGTCGTCAAGAGCGGCGCGAACCGCGTCGGTAACCGCGATCAGCGATGAAATCGAATCAACTTCGGGCTTAATCGTGAACATGTCGGGAAGGTGGGCCGGGTTGGTCGGAAGGTTCGCAATGAAGTCGGCAATGGCCGAATATCCCGCGGTCAGTTCAGCAGGTGATGAAATACGAAGCCCCGGCGTCACGACGCCGAACAGCCTGTGCCCGTCGTCGGGTATCGTTTCGGAAATGATTTCCTGGAATGCCTTGAATGCCGAAGCAACGGAGCCGATGTCCAGATCCCCGTAACCGCCCGCGTCGGTCGCATCCGGATATATTTCAACGTATCCCGGTCTCCAACCCGACTCCGCGAGCTTTTCAATCATTTCAGGCTTGTTGTAGAACGACTTGATCGTTGAATTAAGATACCTGGCCTGTTCGGCCACAACACGGGCCCAGTTGTCGTAAGCGGCAATCGGTCGGGTTGAAACCCCGATGGTTTCAGTCGGCTGGCACCCGTCCGTCCCGATATCCCATGCGGCCTGGTAAATGGGCAGGATCTTGTACCTGATAAGATCCTTGGTGACCGAATCGAATCCGACCCGTCTGTAGGATTCGTTGCTGTCGGGATCCGCGCTTTCGTTGTCGAATATGTAATCAAGCGTGATGTCGCAGCCCCATCCAAGCGGATACCTGGCAGCCCTGACGCCGGAGGTCTGGTAGAACGCACCGAGTTCCTTGCCTTCCGGCACCACGGGAGAGCCGTTGATGATCCCGAACGGCCTGGGCTTGGTGGTCTTGCCCAGGGAATCCTTCTGCAGCGCCGTTGCCCTGATGTCGATGATCCGTCGATGTGTGGCGTTGTGATCCTGCTCCAGGGGCGTGTTGTCGTCGATCCGGCAGGCCGTGAAGGACGTTGCCGTCGCAAGAATAATTACGCCGAAAGAAAGGGATGCCGGTCGCAGGGTTTTCATCGTTCTCCTTCCGGATGCATTCCAGCCGCGTGGATCTTACCATCCCGCAGGCCGTTTTGAAATTCCGATTGCACCCGTCCTGAAGTTGCATTGGGGGAATGATGGAAATATCCTTGGCGCGTCCGCTGGGGCGTTAACTTGAAGGTGCCGGAAAATGATTGACTACATGGCTGTCGGGCTGGTTCTGTTTTTCGGGATTCTTGGCCTGGTCGCGGGAACCCTGCTGCAGTCGTTGCGCCTTGTCGCATCAGGGGTTTCGATTTACGTCGCGCTGAAGTATTCGCCGGTCATCGCGGATTCGGTGCCCGTGTTTGCGAAGTCAATGATGTTGAGGGAATACGGCCTTCCAGTCATGCTTTTCGCCGTCCTGTACATGCTGATGATATTGATAATAAAGGTCATCCTTAACGCGGCATCTCCGGCGGCGGCCAGGATTTCCGTGCCAAGTCGCCTGATCGGCGGGATTCTTGGCGCGGCGAACGGCCTGCTGCTGGCATGGTTTATCGTGGCGGTGGCCCTTGCGGCGCAGGCCGGCTCCGGGCGGAAGATGGTCGTCATGGATGCTGAAAAGTCGGTGTTCGTGAAGTTCGTTCAGGATCACCCGGTCAAGGGGCTTACGGTCAGGGACCCCGCGCAGGTCGAGGAAATGAAGGTTCATATCCGCCAGATGGCCGACGACGCTGCCCGCGAGGTTCAGGAACTGACGGGAAAGGCGATGGATCAAGCCGGAAAACTGAAAGAGACCGTTGGCGAAGGCGTTGGGAAGGCGACGGATAAGGTCGAGGATGCTGCCGGCATCGTGGCGGACAAGGTCGAAGGCGCGGCCTCGGATGCCGGTGAAAAGGTCGAGGACGCCGCAGGTAAGGTCGGCGACAAGGTCAGGAACGCCGCGGACAAGGCCGGAGACAAGGTTAAGGATGCGGCGGACAAGGTCGGGGATAAGGTTGAATGAGCAAGCCTTCTGACCTTCCGGAGCCCAGGGGTATCATCCTGGAAGTCGGCGCCTGGTTCATCGTTCTGGCAATCCTGCTATACATCGGTTCAATCCTTGTCGCCGTCGGGAATTTTGCCGGCGATATCGGCGGTTCGCTTCCGCCAGCCTTCTGCCTGATCTTTCCTGTCGTCGCGGCGGGCCGGCGTGGCGTGACGCTTGAAGCGATGGGCCTTGGCCGCATGCACTGGGGCAGGGCGCTGGCGGCAGTCGGCATTGCTTCCATCGTGGTTTTTCCGCTTTTCGTTGTCGGCTATGATGTGTGGCTGAAGCTTTCCGGTGAACTCCCGGGCAGGTTGCTGGCCGCGTATTCGAAGGCCCCGGTCATTTCCGCGGCATGGCTGGTGAACCTGGTTTTCGTTCAGGTCTTCGCGGTCGCTCTGCCGGAAGAGGTGTTTTATCGCGGCTGGATGCAGTCGCGACTGGGCATCGTTTTCAAGACCAGATTCCGCGTTTTTGGCGCCGATGTCGGTCTTCATGTCGTGATCACGGCAGCCTTGTTCGCCGTTTCCCATCTTGTTGTCACCCCGTCGCCGGCGAGGCTGGCGGTGTTCTTTCCCGGGCTGCTGTTCGGCTATCTGCGGGAGCGCACGGGATCTGTCGCTGCGCCGGCCATCTTTCACGCGCTGTGCAATATCGCGCTGGCGCTTGTTCAGCAGTTCCATTTAAGGACGCCCCCGATTTAGTCTTTTGCGACGCATGGTTTCAAACATTGTTCTTGTTTACCCCACCGATTCATGCAACATTTTCGAAAACCGTCAATCGACGGATGTCTTTCGTCATCTGTTCGTCCGTCTTCCGGCGTGCCGGTCGCGGATCAGCTTGATAAGCGGGTGTCGATGAACAGCACCAGATTTCACCGCATCAAAAAGGGGCTTGACCTTCCGCTTCGCGGCAGTGTGGGTCAGGTCGTTTATGAGGGTCCGCCCATTTCGGAAGTGGCTGTCATTCCGGATGACTGGGTTGACGTGTCCGCCAGGCTTGCCGTCGAGGTCGGTGCCAGGGTCAGGATTGGCGATCTGCTTTTCGAGGACCGGCGCAATCCCGGGGTTCGTTTCACTTCGCCCGGTTCGGGAACGGTTTCAGCGGTTAACCGCGGGGAACGGCGCCAGGTCTCGTCAATCGTGATATCGATTGATGGAAGTCGTGAATACGCTGACTTCCCGTCATATTCCGGGCGGGCCCTGGCGGATCTTTCCGGCGATGAAGTTCGCGCCCTTATGGTTGAGTCCGGCTTGTGGACTGCTTTGCGGCAGCGTCCGTTTTCCACGGTTCCCCCGGTCGATGCGCCCGCTGCGCCCATTTTCGTAACGGCAATCGATACCTATCCGCTTGCCCCCGATCCGGTGATCGCGATTTCCGAACGACGCGGCGAGTTTCTTGATGGTCTGGCCGGCCTCGTAAGGCTGGCCGGTGGTCGCCCGGTTTTTGTCTGCGTCGGTGACGGGCCCGGGGTTGAGGGGATTGTCGATGTTCCCGGGGTGGAAGTTCACACCTTCACCGGTCCACATCCTGCTGGCCTTCCCGGCACACATATCCATTTCATCAGCCCGGCTTCCGTCGGCGCTCCGCGTTGGCATATCGGCTATCAGGACGTCATCGCTCTGGGGGCGCTTCTGGCCAGCGGCCGGTTGATGGTGGATCGTGTAGTCGGGGTTGCCGGGCCTGCGGTTACCGATCCCGTCATATGGCGAACCCGTCTTGGCGCGGCGATTGGGCCCCTTCTGGTCGGTCGGCTTGCAAGGGGGGAAAATCGCGTGATTTCCGGTTCCCCGGTCTTTGGTCGGGGCGTTTTTGATATCCCCCAGTCATACCTTGGCAGGTTCCACAATCAGGTCACCGCCATTCCCGAGGATCGTGACCGCGTATTCCTGGGCTGGCTTGGCGCCGGCCTCCACAGGTTCAGCGTGCTTCCGATTTTCCTTTCCCGCTTTCTGCCTGGCGCCGATTACGAGATCAATACGTCAACAAACGGAAGCGTGCGCGCCGTGATGCCATTCGGGATGATGGAACGGGTCATGCCGCTCGACATCATGCCGGTTCAGCTTTGCCGGGCACTGATGATGAAGGATGTTGAATGGGCGACCGAACTGGGCGCTCTTGAACTGGATCCGGAAGACCTGGCTCTGTGCACGCTGGTCTGTCCCGGTAAGAATGATTACGGCCAGGCGCTGACAGAGGTGCTTGCCATGATACGGAAGGAAGGCTGATGAAGGCTGTCAGGCGGATTCTGGACATGATGTCGGGACCGTTCCACAAGGGCGGCCGGCTGCATCGCCTGTACCCGCTGTACGAGGCGATCGACACTTTCTCGTTTACTCCCGGCAAGGTGACCACGGGAAGAACACATGTCAGGGACGGCGCCGACCTGAAGCGTCTGATGATCACCGTGGTCGTCGCGCTGACGCCGGCAATCCTGTGGGCCATCTTCAACACCGGATACCAGGCTAACCTGGCCATCGAGCGGCTGGCCGCATCTGGGGGCGATGTCGGCAGTTACGCCCTGGATAACTGGCGCACGTCGCTATATCTGGCGATGGGTTTGCAGTTTTCTTCGGCGTCAATCGTCGGCTGTGTGGTCCATGGGTTGCTTTACTACCTTCCCGTTCTGATCGTCACATTCCTGGTCGGGGGCGTCTGGGAAGTCCTGTTCGCCGCCGTTCGCGGGCACGAAGTCAACGAGGGTTTCCTTGTCACGGGCTTCCTGTTCCCGATGATCCTTCCCCCAGCCATCCCGTTGTGGCAGGTCGCGATGGGTGTCAGCTTCGGGATTGTCATCGGCAAGGAAGTGTTCGGCGGTGTCGGGAAGAACATTTTCAATCCGGCCCTTGTCGGACGCGCATTCCTGTTTTTTGCATATCCGGCCCAGATTTCCGGTGATTCCGTCTGGATCGCGGCCAGGGGGCTTACTGCCGACGGTGTCAGCGGGGCGACCGCGCTGGCTGTGGTGAAGCAGGAAGGAATGGACGCGTTGGCTGCCGCCGGGTTCAACTGGTGGGACGCCTTTATCGGGCTGGTTCCCGGGTCAATGGGCGAGACCTCGGCCCTGGCCTGCCTGATCGGGGCTGCCGTGCTTCTTGTGACCCGGGTTGCGTCCTGGCGCTCGATGTTCGGGGTCGTGCTCGGAACCGTCGCCTTTTCGGCGATGTTCAACGTGATCGGGTCGCAAACGAACCCGGCTTTCGCGATGCCTTTCTGGTGGCACATGGTTCTTGGCGGCTGGGCGTTCGGAACGGTTTTCATGGTGACCGATCCGGTCAGCAGCGCGTTCACGGCCCGGGGGCAGTTTATTTATGGATTCTTCATCGGCGTCATGGCCGTTCTGATTCGGGTGATTAATCCCGCCTATCCGGAAGGCATGATGCTGTCGATACTGTTCATGAACATGTTCGCCCCGTTGATTGATTTCGGGTTCATGCGGGCGAATATCCGGCGCAGGGCCAGAAGGCTTGCCCAGGCGGCCGCCAGCGAAGCGAATGGAGGTGACTCGCATGCAGTACGGTAAGCGATACACCATCCTTTTCGCGGCCGCGGTATGCGGCGTGTTCGCGATTCTGGTCACGTCCTCCGCGGTTCTGCTGAAGGATCGACAGGAAGAAAATTTCAGGCTGGATCGGATGAAGAACGTCCTGACGGTCGCGGGACTGATGGAGCCGGGTCAGAAGCTGGGTCGCGCGGAAATCCAGAAGATTTTTGACGAAAACATCGAGTCGCGGTTGATCGAACTGAAAACAGGCCAGTACGTAACAGATGGCCCGGATCCGGCTGGATATGACCAGCGCAAGGCCACGGCTGACGCGGCAACCAGCCTGAAGGCCCCGGATAACAGGGCGGGACTGGTACGGCTGCCGAAGATGGGCCTTGTCTATCTGATCAAGGATCGTCAGGGCGTGCGGCCGTTTTCGGGCCTTCTTCTGCCGATCGAGGGAAAGGGCCTGTGGTCAACTCTTTACGGGTACCTTGCTCTTGAGTCCGATCTGAACACGATACGGGGCATCACCTACTATCAGCACGGCGAGACTCCAGGCCTGGGTGGCGAGGTCGAGAACCCGAAGTGGAAGGCCAACTTCCATGGCAAAAAAGTTTATGGGGACGACGGCAGAGTGGTCTTCTATGTGAAGAAGGGCCTGGCCGGGGACGACCCTCACGCGGTTGACGGGATTTCCGGGGCGACAATCACATCCAGGGGCGTTACCTGGATGCTTGAGTTCTGGATGGGGAAGGACGGGTACGGACCTTACCTGGCCGCGCTGAAGGCGGCCGCCGGGGGGGCGGAATAGTCATGGCTGACAATGCGATGAAGACACTGTTGTCGCCGGTATTCGCGAACAACCCGATATCGGTGCAGATTCTGGGCATCTGCAGTGCCCTGGCCGTCACCACGAAGATGGATACGGCGCTGGTCATGTCGATGGCCGTCATCGCGGTCACCGCGTTTTCCAACCTTTCGGTTTCGCTGATTCGCAGGTGGATTCCGCCGCAGGTGCGAATCATCATCCAGTTGGTTGTAATCGCCTCGCTGGTTATCGTGACCGACCAGATACTGAAGGCTTTCGTATTCGACATAAGTCGCCAGCTTTCGGTTTTCGTCGGCCTGATCATCACGAACTGCATCGTCATGGGACGCGCCGAGGCTTACGCGATGCAGAACGGCCCGGTCGCCAGTTTCATCGACGGAATCGGTAACGGAGTCGGATACAGCCTGGTGCTGCTTATTGTCGCGTTCTTCCGGGAACTCCTGGGGGCCGGCAGGTTACTTGGCCTGCAGGTTCTGCCCCTGGCGAGCGAGGGCGGCTGGTACACCCCGAACGGCTTGATGGTGCTGTCGCCCGCGGCATTCTTCATTATCGGTCTGCTGGTCTGGGCGCACAGGACCTGGAAGCCCGAACTGCAGGAAAAGGACTGATGATGGAACATTACCTCAGCATACTGTTCAAGTCGGTCTTTGTTGAAAACATGGCCCTGGCGTTTTTCCTGGGCATGTGCAGTTTCCTGGCGGTTTCCCGCAAGGTCGAGACGGCCATCGGCCTTGGCGCGGCGGTCATCATGGTTATGGCGATCGCGACGCCGTTGAACGCCTTCCTGTACCTGTGGGTCCTGCGGGACGGGGCGCTTTCGTGGGCGCACTCCAGCCTGGCGGCCGTGGATCTCAACTTCCTGTCGTTCCTGACGTTTATCGCGACGATCGCGGCGCTGGTTCAAATCGTCGAAATGATAATCGAGAAGTATTCGCCGAAGCTTTACACAAGGCTTGGCGTCTTCCTGCCGCTGATCGCGGTCAACTGCGCGATTCTGGGGGCTTCCCTGTTCCTGGTCGAGCGGAATATGACGGTCGGGGAAAGCGCGGTTTTCGGGGCCGGATCCGGTTTGGGCTGGGCATTGGCTATCGTGGCGCTGGCCGCCATTCGCGAAAAGATGCGGTACAGCGACGTTCCTGTCGGATTACGGGGCCTGGGAATCGCGTTCATCATTACCGGGCTGATGGCGATTGGTTTCATGTCGTTCTCGGGCGTGTCGCTCTAGGACGCTTTTCGGGGACCTGGCCGGCTGGTTCCAACTGATTGGGGCTGACTGATGGCGTTGGTAATCACACTCGGCGTTGCGGTCTTTGTTCTGGTCATCGTGGCCCTTGTCGCGGCCCTTTCGGCCATCAGATCCAGGCTGGTAAGCCAGCGAAAGGTCAATATCGACATCAACGACGACCCGGAAAACCGGATCGAGGTTGAGGCCGGCGGAACCCTGCTTGGGACACTGATTTCGAACGGGATATTCCTGCCGTCAGCGTGCGGTGGAAAGGGGACGTGCGGGACGTGCAAGTGCAAGGTCGTGTCCGGCGGGGGAAGCCTGCTGCCGACCGAGGCCAGCCTGATCACTCGGAAGGAGGCTCGCGAGGGCGTCCGGCTTGGTTGTCAGGTGAAGGTGCGTGACGATATCGCGATTGAACTTCCAGCAGAGGTTTTCGCGGTCAAGCAGTGGAAGTGCAAGGTTCGTTCGAACCGGAATGTCGCGACATTCATCAAGGAACTGATCCTTGAACTGCCTGAGGGAGAGGCCGTTCCCTTCAGGGCCGGCGGATACATCCAGATCGAGTGCCCTCCGCACGTCGTCAGGTACAGTGATTTTGACATTGGTGCCGAGTACCGGGGCGACTGGGACAAGTACAACATGTGGCGTTACGTTTCGAAGGTTACCGAGACCGTGACGCGTGGCTATTCAATGGCCAACTATCCCGGCGAGCACGGCATCATCATGCTGAACGTGCGAATCGCCACACCTCCGCCGGACAAGCCGAAGGCACCCCCCGGCATGATGTCGTCGTATATCTTCAACCTGAAGGCTGGCGACGAGGTCATCATTTCCGGCCCTTACGGCGAATTCTTCGCGACTGACACGAAGGCCGAGATGTGCTTCATCGGTGGCGGCGCCGGCATGGCCCCGATGCGGTCGCACATCTTTGACCAGTTCCTGCGGCTGCACACGGATCGGAAAGTGACGTTCTGGTACGGCGCCCGCAGCCTTCGGGAGTCGTTTTACAACGAGGATTTCGACCGGATCCAGGCCGAAAATCCAAATTTCAAGTGGCACCTGGCCTTGTCCGAACCGCTTCCGGAGGACAACTGGACCGGGTATCGAGGGTTCATCCACAAGGTATTGCTGGATGAGTACCTGTCGAAGCATCCGGCGCCGGAAGAGATCGAATATTACCTGTGCGGTCCGCCACAGATGCTGGCCGCCTGCACAAGAATGCTGGACTCTCTGGGGGTCGAGCCGGACAATATCCGGTACGACGATTTCGGCTAGGGTTTTCACCGATCGAGTCACGCGACCTGCGAGGCCCGATTGCATCCGCCCGCGGGGGCAATTTTTGTAATGGTTTGAAATGACGTTGCTTCTGACAGTTCTGGCTGGAGTCGCTATCTTCGCCGTCGCTGTTCTGGCCCTGTCCCTGAAAGTCCTGGCGGGAAGCCGAACCCCGTTGAAGGAACATGCCTGCGATGTGATGTGCCGTCATGGGGGCGGCCACGCCTGCACATGCAGGAACGACGGCACCTGCGACGATTATCCCGAAGGTCATCCCTGATCACAGGCCTCCTGCCCTTGTACGGGCGGATTTAATCTTCATTCAGGAAGCGTCTTTACAAATTATTGACAAATTCGATTTACAGGCACAGTGTTGGCGCAATCTGACAGAGGATTGACGGAATCATGGTGGTTCCGTGCAGTCTTTTCCCCGTCAGGCTTATGGGGGTTCCGAATGCGTCGAATTCTTGCGCTTTCCTTTGTCATGGTTGCCGCGTTCACTGGTTGTCCGGTCGGCTCAGGCGATGGCGGTGAGAATGCCAAGATTTCGGAGCTGATGGACTATTGTCCGCAGATGTGTTTGAAGTTCCAGGAATGTAACTCGGCGCTTTTCGCTCTGAAGTGGAATTCGCTGGCGGATTGTGAAAAGGAATGCGATCCCCGTACCGAAGCCAATACCTGCTGTGTCGAGTGTGACAACCGGTACGCTGCCGGCTCGGCTGAACATCAGGACTGCTTCAACGTGTGTCGCCGCGACGTCGATGTCGAAGCATGCAAGACCATGTGTGACGGCATTTCTGACGAGTACTATCACAACGCATGCATAACTGGCTGCAACAAGGAATTCAGCCAGGCCTGTGCCGATGTCCATGCCGGAATCCATGAGTGTTATCTTGGTCTTGAATGTGAAAGGGCGATTATCTATCACGACTTCGGCGGCAGCGCGTCCGACCTGGGCGAATGTACCAACGATGATGCTGTTGGCACGAACTGCTGATAAACCAACATGAACAGTCAGAACGTAATGATTGGCTCGTGACGCACCCTGGCATGGGCGAAATGCCTTTCAACCGGCTAAGGTCAGGAAATCAGTCCGGAATGGGGCGTTGTGGCGTCAGCGGGAAAGCTCCTTGACCAGGCGATCTGCCTTATAAACCTTCTTAAGGGATTCCATGATTGCGGCGGACGATACCGCCACGGCGCGGTTAACGGACTCGTCGAACCAGAATGCGCCGCCCAGAGACTGAATATTGCCGTCAAAGATCAGGCCGACAAGGTTCAGTTTCTTGTTGAAGACCGGGCTGCCGCTGTTGCCGCCAATGATGTCGTTCGTGGTGGCGATGTTGAACTGGGTATCCGGCTTAAGGCTCTCGCGCGTGTCCAGCCACGATTTCGGCAGGGCAAACGGATCCTGGCCGGTATGGCGCTCGAAGGCTCCGGCGATGGTCGTCATGGGGACAACCTGTCGGCCATGGTCGGTGTAGCCCTTCACGGTGCCGTACGACAGGCGCAGGGTGAAGGTCGCGTCCGGGTATGTCTTTCCGGCCGCCTTGTGGAAATGGGCACGCGCAATGATTTCGCTGTTCCTGCGCACAACCGCCTCGACCTCGGTTTCGTATCTGGCGCGCAGGGCCCTTGCCGAGTCATCGACGGCCAGGGCCAGCTTGATCATTGGATCACTTGAATCCAGTACCGCCATGATGCCGCCATCCCATAAAGCCTTGCGGACTTCGCCATCGGCCAGTTTCGATTCGCGCACGAGAGCCCTTGCCAGGCTTTCGGGTGACTCGCGGCCAAGCACCTTGATTACGTCCGGGTGACCTGTCGTCAGGATTTCACGAAACTTCGTAAGACCGAAGGTCATCCAGGCCTCTTCAATGTCGGGATAGATCGGCGCCGTGCTGAAAAGGTACTGCTGAAGCGTTGGCAGTGCGGCGTCCGTGAACTCCCGCAGACGCTCGGCGTCCGGCTTTTCGCGCTCGATCACGCCACGGACCAGCATCCTTGCAATCTGGAACAGATCGGACGGGAATGCCTGGCCGCGTTCAAGCATGTTGTAGGCGTCGTAGAATTCGGTGAAATTCCGCTGTGCCCTGGCGATTTCGTCCCACGCGCCGGCCTTTTCGGGATCGGTTACGGTCTGTCGCAGGGCGTTTTCCGCATCGATTTTCTGCTGAAAGCGGGTCTTGTCCAAAAGGGCCCGCCACTCGCCTCCGATTGCCTTGTAAGCATTTTCCACTCCGAACAGGCCTTCCTGGCTGATTCGTTTTGCCTCGGGGCCCTGACGTCCGAACTGGGCCAGCATGCCGCGCGCCTCGGAAAGGCGCATCAGGCGGGACGGGAAAGCGACGTCGCGAAGGAATTCAAGTTCAGCTACGGTAAGAAGCCGCTGGGTGCGTCCAGGGTGTCCCGAAACGAAGGTCAATTCGCCATCGGCCGCGCCCTTCGGGTCGATCTTGAAGAACTCGGGCGTCCTTGCCGGCTTTCCATTCTCGTACGCACGAAGCAGGGACATGTCCAGGTCATACCTGGGGAACGTGAAGTTGTCCGGATCCCCGCCGAAGAATGCAATCCGGAATTCCGGGGCGAAGACCAGTCTTACGTCCTGAAACCGCTTGTACCTGTACAGATGGTACGCGCCGCCATGAAAAAGGGTTACCACGTCGCAACGCCATTTGCCGCCCTGGGCACATTCGGCCTCGATGCGCGTCATCTCCGCCTTCTGCGCCTTGCTGTAATCCTCGCCCGCCTTCCCAGCGGTCGAACAGTTCACGCGGTCGGTGACGTCCTTGATTTCGACAAGCTGGTTAAGTTCGATCTCGGGGCACCTGGTTTCGTCCGCTAGGTTTTGTGCCAGGAAACCGTTTTCAATCAGGTCGCGTTCGGCGGTCGAAAGCTGCTGGATGCACTGGCTTGCGCAGTGATGATTCGTCAGAACCAGGCCATCCTTCGACACGAATGAACCGCTGCATCCGCCGGCCAGCCTCACGGAGGACAGACGCGCCTTTTCCAGCCATTTCGCGTCCGGAGCGAATCCATGCGCCGCCTTGACGTCGGCTGACGGAAAGTCGTTGTACAGCCACATGCCTTCATCGGCACGCGCCCCGGTGCAGAGCGTGACGACCATCACCGCCAGCGTGATTGAGAGAGTCCTTTTCATGTCTGTCTCCGAAGAAAATCGACGGCAAAGAATAGCCGGAGAGGGTGAGGGGGACAAGGCGTTTCAGCGGGACTTCCTGAACGTCAACCTGGCGGTTCCGAATGCGGAAACAAGGATCATCAGCAGAAGGGCCAGGGGCAGCGCGGATTTCCCGGGCACCCCACCGCTTCCCGCCAGGCCGTCCGTGGCGCTGCATCCGCCGGACTTGCCCGTGGAACCGTTGTCCTGCGATTCGATGTCGCCGGCCAAAGTGTCCATTATGTTCGCGTCGGCCGTGCCAACGTCATCCAATACGTCCGCCATCATGCCGCTGTCCGAGCCCGAGTCCGCGACCACAGATTCCGGTGCGGGGTCAACCGGTGGTTCAACCGGTGCGGTCTGCTTGAAGGCCGACGGTCCAGCGGTAAGGCCCTCGTTGTTTAAGGCGTAAGTTCCTTCGGCCTGGCTTACGATTCCATCGCCGTCCAGGTCGGCCTTTCGGCAGGAAAAAGCCCCCACATGTGCCGCCACCGGGTCGTGGCCATCCGGAATGAACTGTCCGGGCTCCAGGAAGTGAACGTCCGGCCTGACCTTCACCCCGACGCAGTCCCCAATGGCCTGGATGTCGTTCTGGCCCACGAATCCGTCGTTGTCGATGTCGGGGTCGCATGCGTCGCCGAACCGGTCGCCATCGATGTCCTGCTGCGCCGGGTTGGCCACCATCTGGCAGTTGTCGGCGCTGTCGGGCACACCATCTTCATCGAAGTCGGGCTGCGAGTCTCCCGGTGGGACGCCAAGTCCATGCGTCAGGCCAACCTCCAGCTTAATCAATGTTTCGCCCTCACGGTTGGCCGCGCGTTTCCCAGTCATGTCAACGGCGACGTTGGCAAGTCCCTTGTAAGCGATTCCCAGTACCGAACCAGTCTGCCCGCCCACCAGTGAGACGTCCGCGATCCTGAATGTTCCGACTTCCGCAACCAGATCCCCGGATTCCCTGTTTACCAGGCTCAACTTCAATTTCTCGCCACCCTCGACAAGTCCGAAGCTCTTACCGGTCAAGGCTCCACGGAGTTCGCCGGCGGTGTGCCCGACCCTCGGCATCAGATAGACGCGTTCGTCCATGATGACGGCGCCGAATCTCTGCCTTGGATCGTCTGGATTCCGCAGGGACTCCAGTTCCGCCAGCAGGTCAAACTGGCATCCCCCGCCCATGCACTCTTCCCAGGGGGTTTCAAGCGCGCAGCCTTGTCCAGGAATTATGCACAACTCGCTGTCGGCAAGGTGCGGGCACGGATCCTCGGTGTCTGGAATGCCGTCATTGTCGTCGTCGTCGTCCTGGCAATCCAATTCGTCGTCATTGTCGTAATTGCCGCTTTCGGAAACGATGACGGGGTGGGTCGTGGTGTTGCATCCGGGCATCTGAACCGTTCCGATTTGCATCGTTGCACTGGTCGGATTATCGTCGATGTCATCCGGGCATGCGTCGTTGTCGTCGTTCGGGTCGCATGCGTTGTCAACGCCATCACCGTCCGTATCGATACCCAGGTTGTCAACGAATTTGCACGAATCGCAGACGTCGGGGATTCCGTCGTTATCTGAGTCGGCGTCCCATACCGAAGCGCGGTTTGCCGGGCATGGATCCTTCTTGTCGCAGATTCCATCCCAGTCTGTATCCGTGTCGCCGGCGCACCGGTTGACAAGCTGGCCGCGTTCGTTACCGTCGAAGTAGCATGAGCGCATCACCGCGACTTCACCGGGACTGAAGCCTTCATGCGCCTGGCCGAGATATACGTATGGCCCCCCGCATGGGCGGAAGTAATAAGACATCGTCAGCGACATGGTCGGCGAGTAGCTGATCGAGGAAATCGTACCGCCGGACTTGCGAAGACAGGCCGACGTACAGTGGAACGGCATGAAGCTGCCGGCATCGGCCGCGACCTGCGAGTATCCGCACCAGTCACGGTTGTCGTTAATCTGGGTCGCGCAGGATTCGGCATCGGCGACACAGTTTGTATTGACCGGGAAAACCCCATCGACCTCCGCTTTCTTGTCCTGCGTTCCATTGACGTCGCAGTATTCGAATTCACCCGGGTCTTCCGGCGTATCCGCAATCCCATCCCCGTCGTGGTTGACACCGGCGGCCGGCGATGCCGGATCCTGGTGACTGAACGGATGCGCCAGGCAGAAATGGTGACCGATTTCGTGCGCCATTGTGTTGCCGTCAACGCCGGTGCAGAAAACTCCGTAGTACTCATCCGGAGCCTTGGGATCCGGGGTGCGCCCCATGTGAGTGCCCGGGACGCCGGAAAAACAGCCGCCGCTCATGCTGTCCAGTACAAACCAATAGACGTCCGACGGATTTTTTGATGCCTTCGACCGCAGTTCGTTCAGTTTGGTCAGGTTATCCGGTGCAGTCGCGGTATTCTCAGGACCGGTAATTTCGGAATAATCATCGCCATAGTGGTAATTGATTTCCTTCAGGCGAAAAGAGAAGCCGGTGGGGCGCCAATAGTTGTTCAGGTCGAAAATGGATTGCCGGGTGGCCCTTTCGAAGAGGGGTTCCGTGCCGTACCCGCAAACCGTTGCATTGCTGACGCAGTGTGCCTCGACCACGATGTTGAACGTGGCCTCGGCCGGGATTGCGGCCGCGGCCGCGGGAAAGATCGCCGCCAGGAAAGCTGTCGCAAGAAATGCCCTCATATTGCCCCCCCAATGTTTTCAGAAGCAGCCGTGATTTTACGGTGTCGGGCGATGGTTGTCACGCGTCAGCGACTGCCGCGAGCCTGGGTGGCTGGTCAGCGGCGTAACATCAACCTCAGCGCGAAGTCCCAGACGGCGGTGGGAAGCAGCCAGTGCATGAATATGATCGCCTTTGCGTGGAACGGGGTCGCGTAGCGGCGGCAGGGGTGACGTGAGTTGACCGCGCGCCGGACGACGGCGGCGACGCGATGCGGACCGACCGCCATGCCTTCACCGGACAGGACGCTGGAAAATGCGGATGCCGGCTTTTCGTAAGGCGTGCCCCGGGAATTTGCCAGCAGGTTGTTGACCGCGATGCCGCCCCATTCAGTGGCGATTGCGCCAGGCTGAACCAGGACGACGCGGATCCCGAAGGGGGCGAGTTCCAGCCGCATTGCATCCGAAAGGCACTCAAGCGAGTACTTTGTCGCGTGGTACCAGCCGCCAAAAGGCATCCACATGCGGCCCGCGATCGAGCCGATGTTAACGATCGTGCCACGGCCAGTTGAACGCATCGCCGGGATCACAAGTTGGGACAGGCGGGTGACCGCGAAGACGTTGACTTCGAACTGGCGGCGCGCCTCGTCGGTCGGAACCAGTTCGACCGGCCCGTGGCTTCCGTAGCCGGCGTTATTGATCAGCGCGTCGATGCGGCCCTCCGCATCCAGGATTTGCTGAACAGCCGCGGTTGTGGCCGCGTCGTCGGTCAAATCGACTCCGATGACCTTTGCACCTTCGGACAGGATGTCCTGCATCTGGGGAACGCGGCGGGCCAGGCCGTAGACGGTCCAGCCGTCAGCCAGGAACGTGCGTACGATTGACTTGCCGATTCCGGCGCTGGCACCGGTTACGATTGCGACCTTCTTGTCGGACACTGGCATCTTAACCTCCTGGACGTGTCGGCGTCGCCGATTTGGCGAATCGGGCACGATTCATGGCGGATTATATCCGGAAGCCGAACCGTCGCGGCATCGTGTTCATCGGATTTCGCATTATCCGGGCGAGTCGGTGTTGCGAAGCGGGTGGACGGGGTTGATAATCACCGGGACGGATTCTTGATTGGCATGCTTTCGCTGGTGGGAAGCGCTTGAACGGGTGTCTTTTTATGAAGAGAGTGTTGGCCGGGGCAACGATCGCTTGTGTTATCGGGCTGATGTCACCGGTTGCGGGACTGGCGCAGGACGACCAGGAGCCCAGGCCGGTCGTGGCCGTGATGGATGTTTTGACGCAGGGCCTGAAAATTTCGGACGGGACGCGCGGCATGCTGACCAGGTACATGGGCATCAAGATTGCCATGGGCGGCGTGTTCGAGGTCGCCCCATATGAAGAAATGCACAAGGTGATAAGCGACCTGAAGCTGAAGTCGGCGGCCGACTGTTATGATCAGGCGTGCAGGATCAGGCTGGGCCAGGAGATGGCAGCCTCGAAGAACGTGAACACAACGATATGGAAGCTGGATTCGCAGTGCTCGGTGATTGTCGAGTTGCTGGATTTGCGGAAGGCCACCGCCGAGCATGCGGTCGAGGTGGCCGGGTTGAAATGCGGTGATGCCGATTTGAAGGCGGGGGTTGAAAAGGCCGCGGAGCGGTTGAGCAGGGAGTATGGGCAGGGCCGCGGAACCTCTGGAACGTACGATTTGAAAGTTCAGGTTCAGGAAAAGTCTGCGGCAGCGCCGGGAACCATGACATTTGTGGATGTGGATGGAGACGCTTACGTCGGACTTACAAAGGTCAGGAAGCCCGCGGACAAGCTTGAACTGTCGCCCGGCATGTACATGGTGACGGTCGATGGATATGAGTTCAAACGGTTTTCGGAAGCATTCGAGGTCAAGACCGGGCTGCTGACCACGGTCAAGCCGCTGAAGGCCGCGCTTGGTTCGGATGACAAGGCGGCGTGGCGGGCTCGTTTCAAGTCATTGCCGGACTGGGTCATGGGCAAGGCCGAAAGGCCGGATGCCGTCGATGAAAAGCTTGGCGAACAACTGCGCGGGCTGGGCAGTGCCCGGTTCATCAATCCGCTTCAAGGTGAAATCGACGCGGTTTCAAGGGCCGTGGTCGATCTCGCAAGGCAGTGGGAGACATACAGGCGGGCACGAATAAAGGAAGACATTGCCGCCGGTAAGACCGTCGAGGGTACGGAGGCATCGGACGAGGAGCAGGAGGTTGTCGATGCCGCATCTTCAATCACCAAGGTTCCCGAACTGAAAGTTTCAATCCTGCATCCCGCGGCGGCCTTCGGCGATACCATGTTTGTCGGCGTCGGGATGGTACGCGAAGGTCGTTTCGATGCCCAGACGTCCGACGGCGCGGCGAACGTAGTTAAGTTTTTCGGCCCCAGGGCGCGGTGCAGCGCAGTTCTTGGCGGTCTTGTTGGCGATATCTTCAAGATGTTCGTCTTAAGAAACGGCGTCTCGGTCAAGGCGATGTTCAAGAGCTATC
>JAKPTZ010000007.1 GCA_029555025.1 Deltaproteobacteria bacterium | reverse complement strand
GGTTTGTTCTGTTTTCCGGAGGTCCCATATGAAAGTACCCGAGACCAAGGCCAGGCAGGAGAGGCGCGAAAGACGAATCAAGCGGCGGATGGCTGGGTCGATGAAAATTAGGATTTTGCAGGATTTGTTTGAAAACGGCCCGAATCATGCCGCAGGGTGTGAGACAGTCGGCTTATTCGCTTCCAGGGCCGCGATGGTCGATTCAGGGCTTCCGGTTCTAGACGACGCATTAAAAATACAGGAGGTGCCTATATGAACAAGGACACTTGTGTCCAACGGGTTTCTTTCGCCGTTTCAACACGGAACCTGACCGTGGACGACATTCCGGAACTGGTCGATGACACGGATCCGGAAGGGACCACTGGTCTGGACGACACCCCGGCCCCGAACTCCCCGCTGGAAGCCGACCCAGCGTCGGAACCGGACGACTTTCCGGATCCGGATTACCCCGAACCGGTCGATGTCCCCGAAGAAATCGCCACGTGGATTGAAGAAGAACTGCGCAAGCAGAAGGCCAGGGTGCACGTCGATGATCCGATCCCGAAAGAATTCGACGGTCCTGTGATCAACAAGCCAGCCGCCACCCCGGATGCGCCGTCCGCACCCGAAGACGCCCGGCAGGCCGACTCATCCCAGCCGGACAAGGCCCACCCGGCCCAGCCGGAAAAGGCCCAGCCTGCACCGGCCAAAGCCGCCCAACCTTCCAATGGCCGGTTCGACCTTCCCCCGGATTCGCGCGACGTGCCACAGTCCGATCTGGGCGATCTGTTCAACGATCATGATGAAGGCAATACCAACATCAGGCCCGATATCCGTTTCGTCTGGGACGCCGGGACCGACACTTGGCGTGACCACGCCGGCAGGCCCCTTTCGCCGTTGAAGTATTTCCGCGGCAGATCGGTGTTTTCCCTGCTTGGAATTCATGGCTGCCGTGCCATCGAAGACTACGTCATCGCTGGAATGGCGCTTGGCGAGCCGGTTCTTCTGATCGGCGCCCCCGGCAGCGCAAAGACCGCAATGACCGAGCGCCTGGCATCCGACATGCACCTGCGCTTCTGGGCATACGACGCGTCCAAGGCGATGTTTGAAGACATCGTCGGTTTTCCCGACCCGGCCAGCCTGGGACGCGGTGAAGTCCGATATGTCCCGACGCCCCTGTCGTTGATGGGCAAGCAGTTCGTGCTGGTCGATGAAGTCAGCCGCGCGCACCCCGCGCTGCAGAACAAGTGGCTGGAAATCATCCGGTCGCGGCGCGTGATGGGAATCGACCTGCCGGATCTGCAGATGGTCTTCGGCGCCATGAACCCGCCCGGCCTGGCCGGAACCGTGCCGCTTGACGAAGCCCTTGCCGGAAGGTTCACGTTCCACATCCAGGTGCCCGATATCAATGCGATGTCCGACGGCGAAAGGCGTTCGGTAATCGAGGCCGGCGATCGCAATCCAATCGATTCGGGCGACCGGTCTTCGCGCATCAGGTGGATTGTTCGTGCCGCGCGGGAAGCGATGGCGGCCGTCGAGACGGAATACGGCAGTGTCATCACCACTTATGTGGCCGAACTCTCCCGGTATCTGGCCGGCCGGGACTGGAAACTGGACGGCCGCCGCCAGGGCATGATTCGTCGCGGCCTGATTGCGTATGTGGCGACAAGGTCCCTGTTCATGGAAGGAACTCCATCGCCCGGCAGCCTGTCGCGGATGCTTCGTGTCGGCATCGAGGGTCTTCTGCCGTTCGATGCGGTCGGTCGCGATCTGCCACGCGTCATCCTGGACAGCGCGCATCAATACGCTGGTGCGGCAATGGCCGGCAACGTCAGATCTCTTCCCCCGTCGGATCTCCTGATGGCGGCCGACATGGTCGCCAGGGGCATGGTCGTGCGCGACGGCGACCAGCTTTCGATGCTGGTGACCAGGATCCTGCAGACGCTGGATCGGGCCGGAAGGACGGAAGAGAGGATCAAGGCAGGTGCGGCCCTGCTGATTCTGGGCCTGTCGCCCGAGGCGATGCGGCATCTGCCGATCGAGGCGCGACAGCGTGTGATTGTTGCCTTGGCAGATTCGCTGGAACTTGAGTCCGACAAGGTTGGCGATTTTCTGGACGAGTCGTTCAAGCTGACCGTCGAGGGTCTTGAACCGCAACTGCAGGAACCGGTTGCACGGGTGTCGTACAACATCATTCGTCGGCGTGGCCGTCATCGGGGAAATACGATGGAGTTCGAGCAGGCCGTGACCCTGATGACCAGGTACATCATGGAAGGAGGTGTCGCATGATAGTGAAAGCATTGAAGAAAGTCCTGACGGACCAGGCCGTGATGGGAATGGTGGTGTCGGATGTCAAGGTTCCGATCCAGCTGGTGGTCGGGGCAAATTTGAATGCGTTGGAAATCGGCCAGGTCGATATGGACTGTTTGAACGTGCCGATGCATCTGCGGCACGACTCGGTCCCGTGGATTCCGATGCGTCTTGACACGATGCCGGCCCAGTATTTTGGAAAGCCCGGACTGATCGTCGGCCGCAACTCCGGTGTCGCCCTTGAATACCTGGTCGAGCACTGGGTGTGCGGACAGAACGAGAATATCGACCCCGCAGTGAAGGCCGCGCGTGAAGCACGCGCGAAAGGTGAGCCGTTCCTGCATCTGGTTCAGCGTTTCGCCGTGTCCGAAAGCGGGCGCCGTCACTGGGATGTTGAAGACGAGTCCTCTGAAGCGTTCGTCTGGACCAAGGAGCAGTTCCGGTGTTCCTTTGACCCGATACACGACACGCTTCGCGGCGTCTATACCGCCGACCGGGGCATGTTCGACGGCGAGAAGATGCAGGCGATAGTCGTTGCAAGGACCATCGTTGTCGGCGGCCACAAGCTGTGCGGCTGGGACATGATGGTGATGCCCGACGACAAGGATTCCGGGGCGGTGGTTGTTTCTTCGGAAAGCGGTTGGCAGGCGGGTCCATTCCGCAGGTTGGATCCCGCCCTGATTCAGCGCTTCGACCAGCATGGCCGGCTGGTTGCGATAACGCAGGCGGATATGACCGTCTGGCAGAACTGGGTTGCCAGAATCCTTGTGAAGGTTCCGCGGTCAACCGGCGCCATGGGCAGTGAAATCGACCCATCCTGCCTCGCGGACATTCCTGTCGGCAAGCTGGTGGATGCCAGGTTGCCCGTCAGCATTGCCAGGGACGTCCAGGTGGTTGCCGATCCGGCGGTGGCCCGGGACATCCTGTGCCGTTCATCGCGTGGCTATGTGATTCCAGGCCTGGGTGCGGACGTCCTGCCACCCTCGTTCAAGAAACTGGCCGGCAGGTGGCTGGCGCTCTGCGTGCCGGTTCAATGGATTGGGGCCTCCGGCGGCATCGGGCCGGAACCGCCGGGACCGGTGTCTGCCGATCTGATCAGTGCTGCGTGAAAAGGGCTTTTGAAAAAGGGGGACAAATGCAGGACACCGATTCCATGAACCTTCAGGCGCGCGTGTGGCGGGCGGTCGAGTTTTCGGCCGACCCGGGGGCGCTGGCGATGGCGCTGGACCATTTCATGCCGCAGTGCAGTTTCGGCGTCAGCGACGAAGTTCCGACCGCGCGTATCAGTCGTGCCGGCGATAAAATGGCAATCGAGTTCGGCCGCGCCTTTCTGGCCCGCGAACTGTCTGACGACAGGGACTTCCTTTTCGTCCTGATGCACGAGATCTATCACAACGTGCTGGGACATATGTGCACAAGCCGTGGTGACAGGGTCTCGCGTATTTATCACAACCTGTCCAACATCGCGGCCGACATGATGGTGAATCGTGCCGTCTGCAACAGGTTCTTTCCGGGCGGCGTGCCCCTGCTGGAACGGATGTACGGTCGCGAAAGCCTTCCGGGTGCGTTGCTTGTTCCGCCGGAATTCGACCTGTCGCGCACGCCCGAGGCCCAGGAAAACCGGAAAATAATGTTAACCAGATTCGCGCGGGGCCTGAAGAGGCTTGGCGCGAGCCCGCGCCTGGCAATACGGGTGTGGGGCATCTACAGGCAGGCCTGGTTCAAGGATGCCCCGTATGAACACGTTCTCGAGCGGCTTCTTAATCTGTTTGGGGCCATTGACCCACTGGCGTTGCCGCCCATCATCCTGATCGGCAGTCATGACGGGCCTTTTGGGGGGCTCGGGGACATCCTGGGGATGGAAGGGGACGAGAAAGGTCCGGCGGGCCAGGGTGGGGACATTGAAGAGGAGATGGTCGAGGTCGATAAGACGGTTTCCTGTCTGGGCGTGGCCGCCGCCCTGCGCCGTGCCCTTGAAACCAATTCGAATCGCTGGCGCATGCAGGATCCGGTTGCATGTCCGGGCGTGGTCTGCACCCCGGGCCGAAGGGACGCGGCGTTCCTGGCGATGGGAAGTTTTCCGGTGTTCTACTCGGCGAACAAGGTCGAATACGAACCGGAGCAGCTTGCCCACGTCTATGTCGATGTGTCGGGTTCGATGGTGCGGGAAATTCCCCACATGTTCGGGGTGTTGGCGCAATCTCGCGAATTGATTGCGGATCCGATACATGAATTTTCAAATGTGATCGAAGACGTGACGATGCACGAATTCAGCCAGGGCGTCTGCAGGACAACCGGGGGCACCGATTTCACCGTGCTTCTGGAACATGCGATCAAAAACAGGTTTCGGCAGATAGTGGTGTTCACCGACGGCTATGCCACATCGGATCAGGCCGTGGTCGAACGCTTCAAGGCGGCCGGCAGAAAACTGCATCTGGTATTCGTTGATTCATGCGCCCATGGCCGCGCCGAATGTGACCTTCTGCCCCTGGCCACCAGCGTCTTCGTGATGTCGTGATGGTCATGCCAGCCAGTCGGCCGGCTCCATGGTGAAGAATTCTTCAAGGGGCAGGCCCTGGCCGCCGACCAGAATCTTGCGGACCGGACCGAATTCCTTTTCGAAGAAGTCGATTCCCGGAACGGCCGCGCGGCGGCGGGTGCTCTTGATTTCAAAGGCGACGATCTTCCCAGATCCGGCCAGGACGTAGTCGACCTCGCGATCGCCTGAAGCCCAGTAGTACAGGGCCGACGCCCCGGCCACCCACGGGCCGTTCGACAGGTGTGCGCCGGCGGCCGATTCAACCAGTCGCCCCCAGGTCTCGTGGTCTTCGCGGATGGCCCCGGTGCGTATCCCGCGGGCCGTGACGACCAGGGCGTTGTTCAGGGCCAGCAGTTTTGGACTGCTTGCCCGCTGGCGGAACTTCTCGCCCGCATACTTGTTCAGTCCGCGAAGAAGGCCGGCCTGTTCCAGCAGTGTCAGGTAATGGCTCAGCGTCGTCGTGTTTCCGGCGTCCTGAAGCTGGCCGACCATCTTCTGGTAAGACAGCACCTGTCCGGAGTAGGCACACCCAAGGTCGAAGAGCCGCCGCAGAAGATCCGGTTTGTCCACGCGGGTCATCTGCAGGATGTCGCGCGACACGGAAGTTTCGACAAGCGAATCCATGATGTATGCGGCCCACCTGTCCGGAGTGTCGATAAGCGGCGCGGCCCCCGGATATCCGCCGAATGTAATCCACGTTTCCAGATTCCATCCGAAGGCGTCGCGCATTTCGGGCCAGGACCAGTGGGTAACCGGAATCAGTTCGAAACGGCCCGCCAGGCTTTCAGACAATCCCTGCCTTACCAGCAGCGGTGAAGATCCCAGCAGCACCAGGCGGATCTGCGTCTTGTCGGCCGAGTCCTGATCCCACAGCCGCTTGACGACGGCGGACCAGTCCGGAATCTTCTGGATTTCGTCCAGAATCAGGACGGCGCCCGTCTGTGCCCCGGCCGCGCGGATTCGGGCGATCTGCCACTGCTGTTCGACCCAGGTCGCACCCTTCAGGATCGGTTCGTCGGCCGACGCATAAATGACGTTGTCCCCGATGGCCGCCATCGCCTGACGGGCCAACGTCGTCTTTCCGACCTGCCGGGGGCCTGCCAGAACCTGTATGAAGCGGCGGGGCTCGGCCAGGCGATCAAGCAGATTCTTCAATATGGGGCGTTCGTACATCAGGGCCCTCCGTGGAATTGCTCAAGACGATGAGTAATTTTACTCAAAACATTGAGTAAATCAAGATATTCAGTCTGTTCGGGATGTTATCGATTGATCGGCTGGCCTAGAACGTATATCCGATGCCGAAGTTAAGGGCGGGGGAATGGATGAAAACGTGACTTCCGGCGGCCAGGAAGCCGCAGCCGACCCAGCCCAGTTCGGCGTTCAGGGTCAGTCCGCGCGCCACGCGAACGGCGAATCCCGGCAGGAGCTTGACGTTCCAGCCGTGTTCGCTGTCGTCAAGGGTGGCGCCCGCGTCCATCACGGCGCGGCTGGGAATGAATGCGGTGTAGCCGACGGCCAGCCTGAAATACAGCTCGAACCTGCCCTTGGATCCAAGCGGGACTGTCGGGCGCAGCGAGATGTCCAGGCTTATCTGTGGTTCGACCCAGTCAACGCTGGGGACGTTCTTGTAGTCCTGGAAGTTGACGTCCAGCAGCAGTCCGGCCGCCAGGTACTTGTTGGGATATCCTTCAAGGATGAAGGAAAGGCCGCCGGAAAACGCGGCCATCCCGGATCCGTTCATGTCGCCCGATATGATCACTTCCGGGTAAAAGAGCATGTTTCCCGTTACGCCGACGTATGCCTTTGGCTTGCTGACGCCGCTGCTGGAGCTTCTTCGCCCGTGTGCTCCGCCCCAGTCGGCGCTGGCGGTTGACGCGACCAGGGTAATTGAACACATTACCAGTAATGCCGATATTCCAAGTTTTCCCTTCATGGCAACCTCTGTCGGATATCCGGATTTGGAAGTCAGGCCAATGATA
This sequence comes from Deltaproteobacteria bacterium, assembly GCA_029555025.1. GTDB lineage: Bacteria > Myxococcota_A > UBA9042 > DTJE01 > DTJE01 > JAGOFO01. Next base: position 71,968 of record JAKPTZ010000007.1, on the reverse strand, counting down.
TACAAAATTTGCGCGGGCGTCATCCCGGGCTGTCCAATTCCAACATTTGATGACGCGCCGCGCTGTTTTTTCGTGAAGACCGCCTTTGGTTAGGATATAAATATGTCGTCGTGATTCCGGGGGCTTCGGAACAGTGAGAAGTTGGACGACGACCAACGGTACGCGGATCTTTCTGGTCTGCAGCGGGCGAAGCAACGTCTATCTGGTCGCGAATGAAACGGCCTCTTTTCTGGTTGACGCGGGGATGTTCGCGGCGGCCCCCCTGGTGACCCACGGCGTGGCCAGAACCGGGGCCCCGGCGCCATCGTACCTGGTGCTGACCCATACGCATTTCGATCACGCCGGCGCGACAGCTTCGCTTCGTCGCAGGTTCAACCTGAAGACGATAGTCTGCGATCACGACGTGAAGTTCCTGGGTTGCGGTGACAGCCCCTTTCCCGAAGGCAACACCCGGGCCATCAGGGCATTGATGGCGGTCATCCGCCGTCCCGGAGAGTTGATGATGCAGTATCCGCCCGCGGTGACTGACATCCCAGTCAGAGGTCGCCTGGATATGGGGCCGCTGGGATTTGACGGAACCGAAGTCATTCACACACCAGGCCATTCGATGGGATCGGTCAGCGTGGTGGTCGATAAAGAGATCGCCATGGTCGGGGACACGCTTTATGGCCTGGCGCTCAGGTCAGTGATGCCGCCGTTGGTGGATGAACCGATAAAGCTGTTTTTCAGCCTGTGTGCCCTGCGGGACACCGGCGCCCGCCTTTATCTTCCCGGACACGGCCCGGCCATCCCCAGGGAAAGGCTTGAAAAACTGATAGATGAGCTGAGTTGAATCGCCCGGATGTAATCCCCCATACAACCAGCAAAGCAGCAGGGGCCCAAGACTGCAGTGTTCCGGGGCTGATGTAATCCCCCATACAACCTGCGAAGCCTTGAAGATGCAGGCGGCGTGGGCCGTGGCCCGGCCAGGCCGGCCGGCCGTCAGTCGGGCAGGTCGTCGTCCCAGGATTCCGGGTCGCGTACGATGTCGCAGTTGACCCACTGCCGCCCCGTCGGGTTCTTCAGCGGTGACCAGCAGTATTCCCACAAAGCCCCCATGTCCTCGATCCTGGTCCAGCAGAGCTTTGCATCCCCTTCGCCTTCACAGTCCGGTGGCCGGTAAGCGCCCAGGTCGCCTTGCGGCACCGTTTCCGCCCACGGATCCCAGTAAGGCCAGTCGGCAATTTTGTCCGGCGTGCGACCATAATAGGTGTGGATCAACCTGACCTCGGCCGATGTAAGCGGATAACCGAACACGGACGCCTGGGCCGCCAGCAGCGCCACGTTGCGGGTATAGTCGTCCACCTGGATCTTGTCCTGGTTCGGCGCCAGTGCCCAGTCTTCCGCGATGCGTTCGGCCATGCCGTCCAGCAGCAGGGCGGCTTCGCCATTGTCATGGTTGACCAGCGCGTTCGCGATATGGGCAAGGTGGAAGAACTGGCAGATTCGCTTGTTATACCCATTGTTCATGAACGCGATATCGTCGTAATCGTTCGGCTCGCCACGGCCGCAGCTTTCTTCGCCCGGCTTCTTGTACGCGATCAGCATCGATGCGCGCCTGGCGTTGCATTCGGCCATCGGGATGAAGTCGCGCCAGTACGTGAACGACCCGATGTCGCCCTGGTTCTGATCGGTTTCCGCGTCACCGGTGTATCCGGGTTCATATAGGGTTCCGTCGAAGTCCTTTGTCCGGATGCGGTAGTCGTGGTCAACGATGTCCTTTGTGAAAGCTTCCAGCAGGGTAAGCGTTTCGGTGCATGCGTCCAGGGTTGCCCCGGCCGGTGCCGTTTCCACAAGGTACCGCAGGTTCGGGATCATCTGCAGAATGTGCGGGACGTCGTCCTTGGATCGAAGGTTCGTGACCCAGACTTCGCCCCAGTACGGGTTTTCGGTGATCTGGTAACGGTCGCAGTTCCAGCGCTCGTATGCCGAGTACCACCCGGACGGGTCAACCGCCTTCCGCTTGCCGTCGTGCGTCGTGAATTCGTGTGCCATCATGACCACGTTGCGGGTCATCAGGTGGGGCAGGTCGTCGTTCTCGTCATGAACCATTCCCAGCATCGATGCCGAAAAGCCCTTGCACAGCTTTTCCACCGCCAGGCCCGCGGTGGCATCCCCTGTCAGCATGTACGCGGCCATCAGGTTGCCAAGCAGCTTGCTCATCGGGATGTGCAGGTTGTGGCCGCCGTCCGTCATGTTGACCGGGTGATAGAAGGTCACCAGGTCGCCTTCCTTGCGCATCCGTTCGTTGTACCAGAACTGGAAGTCGCGCTTGCCGGTCGATGCATCGACGCCGTGGGTCGTGTAAAGCACATAGTCGAAGTACTTCACATCGCGCAGGAAACGCATGACTTTGCGGGTGAACGCATCAATATCGGCCTGGGAAACGGGATCGCCTTCGTCAGGTCGGGTGAATTCAAGCGCAAGCGTTTCGGGCAGTCCGTCAGGCGTGGCGTCGAACGCGTCAGCAGCGTCATCCCTGGCGTCATCCGGATCAACTGTTTCCGCGTCCATGATCAAATCCGGCTTTGAACCCTCGTCGCCCGTCGTTTCGGGATCGGCCGCGTCCATCGCGGTGTCCCCCGGTCCGTCGTCATCAACCGTGTCAGGCTGGCCGATTTCGGGGCCCAGGTCGGTGCCGGTGTCTTTGTCATCCCCCCCGGCGCCGCATCCGGCAAGGGCTATCGCACAGGCAGACAGGAAACAGGCCGCGACAGTCGGAAAGGCGGTCATCTTCATGCTTATGAACCCCGGTTGTTGACACGGTGACTATCGCAGTTCAAAGGCCCCCGGGTCAAGGGCAGCCGCACTGTCGGCCGCACGGTCGGCCCCGGGCATCGCCGCGAATGCCCACGCCCGGCAAGGCTCGACATTGTTGATTTGCGTGAAATCCAATGGTTAGATCTGGCCGGTGACAGTTCATGCCACGGGGAATCAATATGAACAAGGCGTTTGTGAATGACCGTTTCCGGGATGACCCTGCCGGGTACCCATCTCGCCAGAAATCCCCCGGTCCGTCGGCTTCCCTGGCGGTCGTGTTGATTCTGGGTGCTTTTTCGGCGTGCAACGAACTCCCGGTGCACGAGGTTGAGCCGATCGACTGCAGTTTCCGCGTGATCGAGCACACCTTCCCGGACGAGCTTAACGACATCTCGACCGGCGACTGGACCGTCCCGGCTTATGAACACGCATCCATCCTGCTGGACGAAAAATATGCGCACCAGTTGAACTTCATGATGTCCCCGATGATGCCGCCGTACATGAAGCCACTGGCCAGCAACGGACCGATCATCCTGTGGAGCGACCGGTTCGAAACAATGGTTTTTTCGCCGCTGAACGCCTTTGGCAGTTCCTGGATGAAGGCCGAAGACGGCAAGCTCAGGTATGGCATGCATGGCGACACGGATCGCGTCCCCGCCGGCACGGTGCAGCGTTTCCTGATTGTCGAAGGCGAAGGCGTGAACCATTCGGTTGACTGCTGGGGAAGGTTGATGCGCCGCGACAGCGGTGTGGCGTCCCCAGATCGGTATGCCGATACCGGTGTTTCGACCCTGGGATACTGGACGGACAACGGCGCGGCATACTATTACCAGACCGAAGGCGACATGAACGAGCAGGACACCTTGCTTGCCGTGAAGGCCGAGGCCGCCTCGCTTGGCATTCCATACGGATATTTCCAGATCGACAGTTGGTGGTATTTCAAGGAAGCCCAGAGCGGCGGGCTTGGTGGCATGCTTTCAGGTGGCGTTCTTGAGTGGAAGCCGATGCCCGAGATGTTTCCCGACGGTCTTGCCGCCTTTCGCGACCAGCTTGGCCTGCCGATGATCGCCCATAACCGCTGGGTTTCGCCGCTCAGCCCTTATCTGCAGAAGTACGACTTCGTGATGGACGATCCTGAAGCCGAAATGGCCATCCCGACCGGCCCGGAACTTTTTCGGGAATTCATGCAGTCATGCCTGGACTGGGGTATCGAGACGTATGAGCAGGACTGGCTGGTCAGCCAGTACTTCGGAAGCCGATGGCTGCGCAACGAACCGGGCCATCTGGAGCAGTGGCTTTCGAACATGCATGGCGCCGCGGCCGAGGCCGGCCTGACCACGCAGATCTGCATGACCGGCGCGGCACACCTGATGCAGGCCGCTTCCCACAACAACGTCACGACCGTCCGCACGACCATCGATTACACGAAGGACGTCTGCAAGGAGTGCTACTGGCCGCAGTTCCACATCAACAACATGGTCGCCGGCGCCCTTGGTGTCTGGCCGTTCAAGGACAATTTCCAAAGCAGCGAGCTTCACGGTCAGGCAGAAGCCCTTGTCAGCTCCCTTTCGGCCGGCATGGTCGGCGTCAGCGACGCGATTGGAAAGACGGTGAAGGATTTCGTCCTGGCAACATGCCGTCAGGATGGCGTCCTGCTGAAGCCGGATCGGCCGGCGACCCCGATTGACCCGATGTTCACCCCGAACGAGCGCCCCTTCACCGTTTCGACAGTTTCGACCGTGAAGGGTGTCGGCGAATGGACGTACATTGCCGCCTTCCACATTGCAAGTGCCCATCCGAAGCGGTCTGACGAAGATCGCCTGTGGGAAATCCTGCTTTACGACGACGTCGGCGTCGCGAACATGTTCAATTATCCGGAAACCGTCACCGACTGGTCGTTCGACATGTTGCGCGACATCGGCCAGGTCGGCGAGCGCGTCCTGTACAACTGGCGAACCGGCACGGCGGTCGCCATTGAAGACACGTTCGACCTCCCCGAGGTCGAAGGCCATAACGACTTCACCTACCTTGTGCTTGCGCCGGTGTCTGAAAACGGGCTCGCGCTGATCGGGGAACCGGCGAAGTACGTGACGATGGCCGACAAGCGGATGATCGGTGTGAAGGTTCAGAAGAACGGTTTCAAGGTGACCGTTGCGGGCAAACCGGGCGAGCGAGTCGAACTGGCGGCTTTCGACACCAGGGTTTCAAGAATGCTTGAGCCCGGAATCGGCACGATAGGAGCCGACGGAACAGCGGTCATCACGATCGGCCGCGCGCTCGACTAATGCACTCCGGCATCGGTTTTCTGATTGTCCCGCTTGATTACCGGATCGTCGTCCGGCCTGTCGTCCGGCCCATCCATTTCGAATTCCAGCCTGGCCAGAAGTCCACCGTATTCGGATTTCGAAAGCGAAAAACGCCATCCGTGGATCGCTGCGACGGTTGAGGCGATGTGAAGCCCGATGCCCTGCCCGCCAGCGTTGCGTCCGCGATCCCGCCCCGCCCGGTAGTATCTTTCGGCCAGCCGGGAAAGTTCTTCCTCCGGGATTCCAGGGCCGTCATCAATCACGCATATCGATGCAGGAGGGGTTTCCCGTGGCATCGTCTCCACGGCACCCTGCCGATTCGCGGACATGGGCAATCCATTCCCGGGTTCCTCAAGTATGACGGCGACGTGTCCGCCAGGTCTGTTGTGCCGGATTGCATTGAAGACAAGGTTGTTGACGGCCTGTTCGATGAAGGTCACATCACCCCTTGCGAAGACAACATGTTCAGGAACGGCGTGTTCCAGGGTTACCCTGGCCTGCCTGGCAATCGGTCGGTGTCTGGCAACGCATCTTTGCACCACGGCGCACATATCGACCGGTTCCTTCTGTGGCTCCGGTTGACCTGTCTGGATTCTCGAGGCAACCGCGAGATTACCGATAAGTGCGGCAATATACTGGGCCTCCGAGATTGCGCCGCCGACCTTGTCGGGGTCTGCCCCGCCCCGTTCGGCATCACCCGCCAGATCCGCAAGGCGGCCCTGCAGGACTGTCAAGGGTATGCTGATGTCATGTGTCGTGTTTTCCAGGAATTCACGCAGGTTCTGTTCCCGTCTTTCTTGCAGGGCAATCCGGCCCAGGATTTCGGTGCGAGCCGTTTCAAAGGCCGCGCCCAGTTCGGCGATTTCGTCGGAGCCTTTCAGGAAGATTGGTTTTTCGTACCCGGCCAGTGCCGACTGACGAACCATCCTGGTCAGTCTCCGGATCCTTCCGACGACAGGCCCGGCCGCCACAAGTACGGCAATGATCATGAACAGTACCGGGATTATCCAGACCACTGTCGGGGGTGTGAACCCGCCAGGTCCCGCCGATTCGGGGGGCTCTTCATACTCGACAAGCACATTCGCGCAGGGCCCGGTTTTCCACGGCATCGGAACAAGGATCCTGCCAAGCCTGACAAGCGGCTGGTCAGGCGGGGCGCCCGGTTCACCAGCGTCCCGTTCAAGATCCGGGCGAAGATCCCCGCCACCAGGCCCGTCCTTCCTCCACGGCGGTCCCATTCGGGAGACGCCCGTCCACGATTTCCAGGCAATTTGACCCGCCGCGGCCGCCTTCATCATGTCGGAATCGATTTCCGGCGCATTGACGTTGGCCGAAACGAATGCGCTGTCGTACGCGAAAAGGCGTCTTCTCATCGGGGGCCGCCGGCCATTGACCCAATCCTTTCCGGGAGCTGTTCTTGCGGGTTCGGGCATCCAGGACGCGGCGTTCTTTTCGCATTCGGCCCTGGATTCGGCCGTCATGTATGAGAGTGTCGATTGAACGAGGATCTCCCGCCTGGTGAAATCGCGGTAGTACCCGAAACCCGCCCAGGCGCCGGCGAATACGGCGATCCCTGTCGCCGCCGTGGCAAGTGTCAACCAGGCTCGCAATTTCATCGTGACCCGCCTTTGCCGGCACGGTAGCCGATGCCCCAAACGGTTTCGATGATATTTTCCTTCCCGAGCTTCCTGCGCAGGTGGGATACGTGAACGTCAAGCGTTCTTTCCGAACTGTCCTTGTCCGGGTCAAGTACGTTTGCCACCAGCCATTGCCTTGTCACGGCCTCACCCGGACGCCGCATCAGCGATGCAAGTATGTCGAATTCGACCCGCGTCAGCTCAATACCAGCCCCGCCCGCCGTCGCCGTTCGTCGCGAGGCATCCAGGCAGACCCCGGCCACCGTCAGCGGCCCCGTCTTCTGAAGGTTCGGCCTGCGAAGCCTGGCGCGAACCCGTTCAACAAGTTCCTCGGGCCAGAACGGTTTCGTCATGTAGTCGTCGGAGCCCATTTTCAGTGCCCGCACCTTGTCGGAAGTGTTGTTTCGCGCGCTCAGCACCATCACCGGAACGTCTGAAAAGGTTCTCAGATGTTTCAGGATATCCATGCCTCCCAGGCCCGGAAGCATCAGATCCAGTATCACCAGCGAGACGCCCTGGAAATCGGCGGGAATCGGGAATGTACCCTCGGTCTTCAACTCGACCTGGTAACCGGCCCGGGAAAGGTGCGCCACGATCTGCGCGCCCAGTTCCCTGTCGTCTTCGATAAGCACTATCCGTTCCGACATGGACTTGCCCCCGGATTGCCGTACAATAATGGCCCGTCACCGCACGGGCGTGAACTGGCCCATTATATTGGGTCAGGATTAAGATAATCTTAAGAATGAATTGATAAATTGCCGCGACGCTGAAGGATAAGACATGGAAAGCCTGCTTCTGAGTTTCGGGTCGCTCAAGATGGAATGGTACAACGCGGTCATCGCGCTTGGGCTTTCCTTCCTTCTGGCCAGCATCCTGGCCGTCGTATATGAAAAGACCTTTCGCGGCCTGTCCTGGTCCAGCGGCCTGGTTCAGTCGATGATCCTGGGACCGATGGTTTCCTGCCTGATCATGATCGCGATCGGCGACAACGTCGCCCGCGGCATCGGTATTGTCGGCTCGCTTGCAATCATTCGCTTCAGGACGAACCTTCGCGACCCGCGCGACCTGATTTTCCTGTTCGCGGCCCTGGGCATCGGCGTTGCCTGCGGAGTGCGCAGCTATACCACCGCGATTGCCGGCACGCTGCTGTTCTGCACTGCCGCCGTAGTCCTGCAGTTCACCAGGTTCGGCCAGCGCAGGAACCATGATGGCATGGTGCGCTTCCAGGTGCCCGCCGACCCGGCGGCATCGGCTGCCGTCTCGCAGGTCTTCCGCGACCTGACGGCCCACTTCGCCCTTGTTTCGAAGCGCAGCGTTGCCCAGGGCGACTACATGGACTTCGCGTACCAGGTTCGCTTCAGGAAGCCTCAGGATTGCGACGACCTTCTGGCGCGGCTCGAGGGAATCGACGGCATGAAGGGCCTTGTCTATGTGAACGAACAGACGACGGTTGAGGTCTGACCGATATGAAGATGAAACTGGACCGAAGGTACCTCTTCTGGGCGTTCTGGGCGCTTGCCGGCGTGGCGGTGCTTTCAATCTATTTCAGGTACGAAACGAACTCCGACTTCATCGGACTGGTGGAAAGCCGCACCCACGTGCTCGGGGTTCGCGAGGAAGGCCGGATCGCCGTGATTCACGTGGTTCAGGGCCAGAACGTGGCGGCGGGCCAGGTGCTGCTTGAACTGGACATGTCCGACCTTGATGCGGAAGAGGCGCTCCTGCGCGCCGAGCTATCTCGTCGCGAGGCCCAGTTGAACGCGGATCGGATCCGTTTCGGGCTGGAATTCGACAAGCTGCTGACCCAGCGCGAGGCCGATGCCCTGAACATCTACCTGAAGCATACCGACCTGGTTGAAAAGAAGGCCGAACTCGATTCGGTAAAACAGGAAATCGCCAGGTTGCAGTCGGCCCAGGATGCAGGGCTTGGCAGATCCAGGGATCTTTCGGATTTGATAATACGTCGTGACACCCTGGAAAGGGTGATCGCCGCGCAGAAGCCGATCCTGAAATCAAAGGGGGCCGGTTCGGGCGATGATGGGCGCGACAAGGTCGCGGAGCGTGAGGAAGTCGTCCGGTCGATGCTTGGCGAAAATCACGAAAAGATGAACGAAATCAGGGTTAACCTGCAGATTGTGCAGGCCCGGCGTGCCAATCGCACCATCATTTCCCCGACGGACGGTCGCGTGGTGAACCTGGTGAACATGGCGGGCGACACGGTCGATAACTTCGTTCCGGTCATAAACATCGAGGAAACCGCGATAAATTATGTCGATGCGTACGTTCCCGAGACCTCCGGCCAGCTTCCGCAGATCGGTCAGCGCGTCAACCTGTATCCGCACCGTCAGATGGCCCAGAACGCTACCGGCGTGATCGTGGCCGTCGATCCAGGTTACCAGGCAATTCCGCTTCGTCTTTCGTTCCGCGGCAACCTTTACTGGGCCCGGAAGTTCAGGATCCAGGTCGATCGGCCGCACGCGCTGATGCCGGGCGAAGCCGTCCGAGTCGAGATGCAGGATTCCATGATCGGCGTCACCGACGCAATAGCGAACGCAATCGATCATCAGAAGGCGCCTGGAACCAGGCAGCCCGATGCGGCCCCGGCCAGCGGCGACGTGCCGATGGTCGAGACGTCCGGTTCGACGGTGACCCTGGATGCGTCGGCCCTTCAGAAGATCCGGTACGCCCCGGCATCCGGCTTTGAAGGCAGTTTCGAGCCTTCCGGGCTTATCTGGCTGGCCGACATTGAAAGATACCTGATCGTCAGCGACGACACCGGTGCCGGGAAGGCCCGTCATTCTCCATGGCTCTTCCTGATGGATCGTTTCGGTGCGGTCGATCCGAAGCCTGTCGTCCTTCAGGGTGTCGCGGAACTCAACGACCTGGAGGCCATTACCGCATCGCCCGACGGCGGCATATACCTGGTCAGTTCGAACAACGCCAACCGCAAGGGCAAGCGCAAGCCGGTAAGGCAGCAAATCCTGAAGGTTGCAAGGGAAGGGCGGGATTTCCGCGTCGTCGCTTCGGCCGCGCTTTTTGATGCGGTGATGCAACTTGGGCCTGAACAGGTTGCGGCCCTTGGCATCGTCAAGGACGGATCCGGGCTGGACGTCCTGAATATCGAGGGCGCGTCGTGGGATCTTGCAGGTTCAGAACCGGCCATGCTGATCGGCCTGAAGCAGCCGGTCGGGCCGGAAGGTTCAATAATCTGGCGCCTGAAGAATCCGGATTCATTCCTTGCTTCGGGCAAGCTTGCACCGGGCCAGCTTTCGGTTTTTGCAAAGGTCGATCTTGGCCGCGTCAGGGAAAGGCCGGCTTCGATTTCGGATCTTCTGGTTACGGCAGACGGCATCTACGTGCTTTCGACGGTGCCGGACGCACCCGATCCGGATCAGATCGGCCGCCTTCTGCGGTTGCAGCCGGTTCAGGGCGGGTATGTCGCCAGCGTTCTGTTCGAGTATCGCGGACTGAAGCCGGAAGGCCTGTGCGTGACGGAAGGCGATTCGTTCACCGTCGTGATGGACACCGGTGACGCCCCGGCGCTTTTCCATACTTCCAGGTGGTCACGATGATTTGGCGTGGTGCGGCAGTCATTCTTGTCGTGCTGCTGTTGCCTTCGTTGACGGCAGTGGCCCTGGAATCCTTTGGGGACGGCGCCAAAGGCGCGCCCGCCCCTGGCGCCGATTCTGATCCGGCTTCCGATGACGGATTTTCCGGACTTGTCATGTCGGAAGGCGAAGTCGTCCAGGCCGCAGTCGATTCAAGCCCGGAACTCCAGCGCCTTCGCCAGAGGGCCAGTGCCCGCAAGGTCGGCGCCGACTTCGCGAAGTACGACGTCCGCAATCCGGAACTGCGGATCCAGGATCTTTCGACCGAATACTTCGATTCCGACGCGAACCACCGTTTCCAGATCGGTTTGCGATGGCATCTTCCGCGGTTCGGCGAAGTCGGGGAAAACGTCGCGCTTGCCAGGTGGGAATACCAGGATGCGTGCGTTGATGAATTCGAGTACCGGATAGAGGTGATCGGCCAGGCCAGGCAGGCCTTTTTCGATGTCCTGCTGTTGAAGGACGAAGTCGTCGCCGCGCAGCGGCGGGAAGCCCTGGAGGCCCGTCGGGTTGATGTGCTCTCAAGGCTTGCGGATCTTGGAACGGTGCCGTTCGTTCGCAGCATGAAGGCCCAGACGTCCCTTTTGAAGGCAAGGCGCGACGTGGCAAGCCTGCAGAAGGCACTCGGCGCCGCCAGGCAGGCCCTGGCCGCCATTGTCGGAAACGATTCCCCGGTCGATGCGGCCGGGTTTGAACTGCCGGAAGGCGAGCCGCAACTTGACGCAATCATGAAAAGGGCCGAGTCGGTTCGTCCCGAACTGGCACTGGAGGCGCGCCGGACCGAACTGGCGCGGGCTTCGCGCAGGGCCGAGGTGCTGGACATGATACCGACCTTCAGGTTCGTCCAGGCCGCATATCATTACGAAAGCCGCGACAGGGACTGGGGCGAACTGTCCTTCGGAATTGAAATCCCTGTCTTCAACTGGGGTCGCCACAAGCTGAGACGGGCCGAAATGGCCCTGGCCAGCCGGGAAGACAACGGTTCCGCCGGGATCGACCAGGTCAGGAAGCGGATTGGCCAGGATTTCGCGCAGGCGTCGGCCGCCAGGGCCGCATGGGTGACCTTGAAGGATCATGTCGCGAAGGCCAGGGAAGATGTCGAGCGGATGGCGGCCGTGGCCAGGTCGAAGGGGATATCGGAAGAAGAGGTCATCGACCTGGAGCTTTCCGGCGCCGAACTGGAATGGATGATGGTCGATGCCAGGCGGGAATACGTTGAAGCCCTGCTTGACCTCTGCGAGGCGGCCGGTTTCGATACTTTCGGGGAACTCCTTGGCGAGTGAGGTTTGCTTCCGGTGGAAGGCAACAGGACCGAGGTCATCAGCAGGTACGAATCGAAGTACCTTGTTCCGTCGTCGGTCGTCCCCGCGATGCGCGATTACATCAGTGCCTTCTGTTCGCCCGACAGGCATGTCGATCCCGACGGGCGCTATGTCGTCAACAACCTGTACTTCGAAACCCCGGATCTTCGGTTCTACAACGACACCCGGTTGAAAAGGTTCACCAGGTTCAAGCCGAGGTGCCGCTTCTACGGTGATGGCTCGGACGGGTTCCTGTGGCTTGAACTGAAGCACAAGGTGGCAAACGTCACATGGAAGATTCGCCGGCGCATACCGGTCGGCGGCTGGGACGACCTGTTTATGGCTAACCGGTTAGAGCCTGGAAGGGTTGAGCCGGGATTGAACGGGGCGCGAACGGCGGCCAGGCGGGTCAAGGTCGTCGAATCGTTCGAGGATGCTGTCATCACGTTCGGCGCGGCACCGTTTCTTTTCGTGAAATATCAGCGCGAGCCTTACGTCAGCGACGTCAATGCGTATGCCAGGATCACGTTTGATCGCCAGCTTTCGTACTGCATGGCCGAAGGTTCCTCGAAACTGGATCACGGCCGGCAGTACATCTATTATGATGACGGGGCGACGGCGCTGCATGTCGAAGATGAGTCGCCCGTTCTTGTGGAAATCAAGACCGAAACCAGCGTTCCGACATGGGTGATGGGGATGATCGGCAGATTCGACCTGTCCCGACGCGGTTTTTCGAAGTACTGCCAGGCGGTTGACCACTTCATGTGCTTTAACAGGCCCCAGGCCAGGAATCCGGCCATCGACCTTTCCAGGAGGCTCTTTCGATGAAGAATGCAGTATCGGTTGCCTTTTTCCTGTCGTTGCTGGTCGCATTCGTCGGTTGCGGCGGTGATTCGAACCCGGTCGGGGATGTAACGGACGACGTGGTTCCGGTCGAAAGCGAGGTTCGACTGAACGAAATCGACTGCCACGGAACCGACTGGATTGAAATCGTGAATGTCGGTGACATGGTCGCGGATCTTGCCGGATGGATTGTGACCGACGGACTGGACAAGACCGACCATTACTACGCGCTGCCCGCCGGCTCGATAGTCAGGCCGGGCGGATACCTGGTCGTCAAGGGCGCAAGCGAAACCAGGGAAGGTTTCGATTTCGGCATCAAGTGCGACGACGAGTCTGTCTTCCTGATGGATCCTTCGAAGAAGGTGATCGACGTCACCGATGTGACCGCGGTGCCGGATGGATTCACGTGGGGACGCAGCCCGGACGGAACCGGCGCCTTCACCGTCACGCTGCCGACCCAGGGAACGGCGAATATTGAAAATCCCGACACGCCGGACGAGCTGTTTGATCCGGGCGTCGTGAACCTGTTCGAAATCACCCTCGGTTCCGATGCGGTGTCCGGCCTGACCACCGATCCGTATGAGTACGTTTCCGGTGTCGTCAGCGTGACGGTCGCCGGAAAGACGGTCAGCGGCCAGCCGGTCGGCGTCCGCCTGAAGAGCGGGTATTCGTTCCAGCCCCTGACCGCCAAGGCCGCCTTCAAGATTAAGGCCGACGGTTACGCGGTCGGCGATCGCGTGCTTGGAATGAAGAACTTCACTCTGAACAACATGGTTGACGACCGCACGATGATGCACGAAACGCTGGCGTACAAGCTTTTCCGCGAAGCCGGGATCCCCGCGCCCCGCACCGGTTACGCCCAGGTTCGCGTAAACGGCCAGGACTACGGGCTGTACGTGCTGGTGGAAAATTACGACGATCAGTTCACGACGTTCAATTTTGCATCCACCCAGCACCTGTACGAGGGCACCGGCGACCTTTATGCCGGTCAGATCGGCAAGTTCGACGTCGAGGACGGTGACAAGCTGGACGTTGCGGATCTGGAAAAGTTGATGGAGCGTATCGCTTCCACGTCCGGCTGGCATGAAGGCGTCTCGGAAGTCGCCGACATGGCGTCGATGACGAAGATGTGGGCCATCGAGGCCTTCATCGCCCATACCGACGGGTATTCGATGGCGGCCAACAATTTCTTCCTGCACAGCGACGACGACGGCGTTTTCACGATGATGCCGTGGGGAACCGACAGGACTTTCGTCGAGACCCCCGCCTTTGATACGTGCACGTCGGTGTTCTGCACGTCCTGCTTTGCCAATCCGGTCTGCAGCGGGATGATGCAGGGTGCTTTCGAGTCGATTCCCGCGCTTGTTGCCGGAGCCGGCCTTGTTGACATGGTCACGTCGGTGGGCGATGCCATCGCTTCGTACGTTGAAAGCGATCCCAGGAAGCCATATACGAAGGAAGAACACGATGCGGCGGTTCAGGCATTGAAGGCTTGGATTCCGGCCCGTGTCGCCGATATCGCCGATTGATGTCGTCCGTCAAGGAGGCCCGGTGTCCGCACCCTGGAACAGCCTGACCAGTCGCCGGTGGTTTGTTCCGCTTGTTGCGCTGGGTGTCGTGTGCGCGGTCGTTCTTGCCTTTGCCTGGCCGGTCGTCCTTGACGGCCGGGTACTTTTTCACACGCATCTGGAAAATCCTCCCACAGACGAGACGTCGGTTCACCTGCCGCTTCACGCCGAAGTCGGTCGCCAGACAGCCGTCGGCAGCCTTCCGTTGATGAATCCGTGGCCGGCCTTCGGACTGCCGCTTGCCGCAGATCCCGACGCCCTGGTCTTTGATCCTTTCATGGCGGTTTTCCGCGGTGTTGCGGCCGATACTGTCGTTCTTTCCTGGCGTTCCATCGTCATGGGCATCGCCGGGGCCATGGCCGCCTTCGGGTTCCTGTGGCTTTTCGGCGTCGGTTCGGCAGGATCGGTCGCGGGCGCCGCGGTCTATGCGTCGCTTGTGCTTCGGTACCCGCCGGCGGAAGAACTCCTGATCCATCACGTGGCAACCGACTGGTCGATGATCGGTCTTTTCCTGCTGGCCTTCGCGGTTCGAAGGAAGTCCGCGTGGGCGTTCCCGGCGGCGGGCATCGCGTCCGGTTGCGCGGCGCTGTCCGGGCATCCGCAGGGCGTCTATTTCGGACTTGCCCTTGGGGCGCTTTATGTAATCGGCGAAGGATGGCCGCGCCGGGAAACGCCATGGAAGTCAGTTCTGGCCGGTGGCGCCGGCTGGCTTGCGGTCGCGCTGGCCGTGGCGTCCGTCCAGCTTCTTCCGCTTGCGGCCAATATCCAATCGACCCTTCACGTCTTCGCCGATCCGTCGCGCCCCGAGTTTGACGAGGATCTTATCGGGTATGCCCTGACCATCCTTGGACCGGCAGCCGTCCTTGTCGTTCTTCTGCCGATGCGCCGCAGATGGCTGGAAAGGGGGGTCTTCATCCTTTCCATCCTCTTCGTTCTGACCATCACGAACACGCCGATCGTGCGCCTGTGGCATGCGATCGTGCCGATGTTCGAGCATTTCAAGCTGAGTTCGAAGTATTTCGTGTCGCCATTTCCGGTGTTGGCCGCCGTCGCGCTGGGCCTTGCGGTCGGTGTCGCGTCGAACTGGGCCGGCCGATCGGGCAGGATCGCGCTTTTCATGTGCGGCGCGATGGCGCTTTGGCCTGTCTGGTCGGCGCCGTATGAAATCGTCTATCGCCTGCAGCAACCGGCAGGGTTCGTCCAGGCCATCGATCAGGAGTGCCTGAAGGACATCCGCGATGCCACGCCGCCGATGGGCCGCTTGCTGCGGTTCGATACGCGCGCGATGTATCCTTCGTTGACGGTCACCGCGCAACTGTTCGACGTCCAGGTGCTTGCAACCAGCCTTCCGGCCAGGTACGCGGCGGTGATGTCCGCCATCACGCCCGAAAATGCCCAGGCCATCCGTCAGGATTCAAACGTGGGTCCCGTGCTTGACCCGGCCGGGCTGGGCCTGGCGTTCTGGGATGTCGCGGGCGTGACCACGCTGATTTCGGGCAGTGAAGTCGCCGCCGAAGGGTGGATCCCGGTGGTGTCCAGGCCGGATTCGACCTGCATGACTGCTGACCGGGGATACTTCATTTACCGCAATGCCCAGGCCTTTGAACGGGCCTTCCTGATTCAAAACGACTCAGCCGCGTCCGCGCGCGTCGAAGACCTTTCCTTCGTGATCGATCCGTCAACCCCGCCGCCTCGCCTGGCCGCCGGAAAAGTCCGGATTGTCGATTACGAAGCAGCCAGGGTGCGGGTCGAGGTCGATGCCCCGTCGACATCAAGGCTGGTGGTTTCGGACGCGATGGCCGACGGTTGGCGCGTCACGGTCGATGGGCGGCCCGCCGCGCCTGCCACTTCGTGGTACCTCTTCCGGGCTGTCGATCTGCCGGCAGGAAAGCACACGGTTGTCTGGGAATACAGGCCGTCGGCGGCCTTTGCCGGTCTTGTGGTCGGCGGCGCCGGACTTGTGGCAGCCTTCCTTTGGATTATTGCAGCAGCTTTCTTGCCGCCTTCATGGCGAAAGAGATTTCGCGGTCAAGGTTAAGAAGCATTCCGACGTTCTGCTTAAGGACGTACCTGAAGGCGAAATCCCCGCCTGTCAGCAGATCCATGTAAAGCGTCTTCTGCCACTGCCTGACCATCTCGTCCGATTCGGCGCTGAGATTGGTCAGCCTTTCATAATGCTGGAAGCGTTCCCACGGCAGGTTCATCGATTTCAGGTAGCTTTCGTATGCCCGTGAACCGGGGTAGGCCGTAAAATTCGCAACCTGGATCATTTCCGGCTTCAGCCGTCGAAGCAGGGCACGCGTCATTTCGAAATCGTACCTGGTTTCCCCCGGGCATCCGACCATGAAGAAGGCCACGCGGAGAAGGCCGGCTTCGCGTGCCTGCGCGAAAGCCCGTTCCGCCTCGGCGACGGTCGCCTTCTTGTCGAGTGTCCGCAGAATCGCCGGCGAGCCGCTTTCCACGCCCATCGAAAACGTCGAGCACCCGGCCCGGCGCATCATCTTGAACATCTCCAGGTCGGTCGGCTTGACGCGCCCTTCCGCGGTCCAACCCATCTTCAGGCCGGACGACAGGATGGCTTCGCACAGATGCATCACCCGTTCCTTCGACGAATTGAAAAGATCGTCCGTGAAGACGACCGTGGTGATTCCGTGGCGATTCAGCCAGCGCATTTCGTCAATCACCGATTCCGGGCTGCGGTTGCGGATTGTCGGGCCGAACGATGTCCGAAGCGTTTTGGAACAGTAGATGCATGAAAACGGACAGCCGCGTGAAGCCTGGACGAAGCCCCACCTGCGCCTGACCGGCGTCCGCATCGGGTGCAGGTACCGATAGACCGGCGAAAGGAAAAATCGGTGATCCGGCATGCCGAGTCCGTCGAGGTCGGTCGTCGCCGGGCGCTCGCCGTGGGTGACAAGACTTGTGCCCTGAATGGACCTGGTGCCGGCCACCCTCGGGTCATGCCCGTCGCGGAGGGCCGCAAGGACTTCGCCGACGGTTTCCTCGAATTCGCCCACGGTCGTTAAGGAGAACGGCGACCCCGGGAAAAGGAAGGTGCCAGGCGAGTAGTCCGCGTGCTGGCCAACGGCAACCACAAGGCAGTCAGGCGCCGCGGCCCGAACCTTCGAAGCGATGTCCAGCATCGCCTGGACGGCGGGCGTGATGCCGGAAAGGAAAACGGCCGCGGGGCAAAGCCGGCGGACTGACTCGATCAGGTCGGTCGATGAGATAACGCCGGTTTCAAGATCCAGAAGAACCGGAACGAACCCGCGCACCGATGCGGCGGTGCAGCAGTAGCCAAGATCCAGCGGGGCCTCGCAGTTTTCCGGATGCGTGTGTCGCGAATCGATCCATGAAGGTATCCTGGCCAATATCACGGCCGGCCCGGCGTCCCTGTCGATCTTCAGGTCAAGCCCGACCTTCTTCAGAATCCCGTCAATCATTCGTTGCCCTTTTGGTGTTCGGCAGGCAGCCCGCGGGCCCCCGGCAGTGTTGCGATGGCTTCCTGGACAAGGTAACGGCCCATGGTCGGATTCATTCCACCGATTATCATCGCGGCGTATCGCGTCATGTACCGCAGGTTGAAATATACCCTGAAGAGCATGGCCTTGCGGGCGTCTTCAAGATCCTTCCTGGTCGTCGTCCAGTCGAGGCGGATCCATGGCAGCGGGTCACCCGGACTGGCTGACCAGTCGCCCTGGAGCGTCCCGTCGGCCTTCGCCATTTCATAAACCGATGTTCCCTGATAAGGGGCCAGCACGTCGATCGAGACCGATGTCGGCCTGACCGCCTTGATCATCTTCACCGTGTCGTCCATCGTCTGGCGCGTCTCGCCGGGAAATCCCACGATGAAGCTGGTATGGCAGTACGCGCCCGACTTCATCACGGTTTCGACCGCGCGCGCCGTCACGTCCGGCGTCAGGCGCTTCTTCATCCGGCAGAGCATCTCGGGGGAACCCGACTCCGCGCCGATGCTGACCTGATAGACGCCGGCCCGCCTTGCCGCCTTCATCAGTCCTTCATCGATCGCGTCCGCGCGTGCCTTGATCCTGAACCGTACCGGCATCCTCATCGCGGCGACCGATTCGAGGATCGTCATTGCCCGATCCCGGTCGGTGGTGAAATTGTCATCAAGGATTTCGATGGTTGTAACGCCGCGCGCGCGCAGCATCTCGAATTCTTCAAGGCAACTGTCGGGCGATCGGTATGCCTGCCTGAACCGCCAGTTGTAACAGAACGCGCATCGGTGGGGGCAGCCGCGGCTGGTGACCACGCAGTCGATGTGCCGATCCGGGACGAGTACCGTGTAGTATCGCCTGGCCTCGTAGTTTTCCCGCACGCATTCCCGATCCGGCAGGGGAATTGCCTGAAGGTCGAGTATCCTGGCCGGCTGGGGCGGGTGGTCGTCCGGCAGATTGTGCCCGGCAGCGAAAAGGCCGGGGATTCCGGACGGGACCTCGCCGGCCCGCAGGCCCCTGACAAACCGGACGATTGATTCCTCGGCCTCGCCCGCCAGCACGTAATCGATTTCCGGAATCATGGCGATTGTCCGCGCGGGATCGACCGTGGCGGCCGGACCGCCCGCGAAAAGGATCACGCGTGGAAACCCGGCACGGATGGCCCGCGCCAGCCGAGCGGTCTGCACAAGCGTGATGTCGAAGACCGGAAGCCCGACCGCCAGGGGCTGCATCGCTTGCAGCCGTGAAACGACCGCGTCGTCGTCCTCACCGGTCGCGTTCGCGTCGATCAGGCGAACCGGCAAGCCTGCCTGCTTCAGGGCCGCGACCAGGTACATCAGGCCAATCGGTGGAAATACCTTCTGCGCGACAGGCCCCGCCTGGACGATTCCTGGATTCACAAGCACGGTCGGGCAAAGGTCGTTCAATTCGTCCCCCGCAGGCCGCTTCAGCGCAGCCGATCCATCTTAAGGCCGCGCGCGCGGCTTTTCAGGAATGGCTTCAGCGCCCGGTTCGCGACAAGTCCCATCGCGCCCGACGGACAGACCTCCCGGCAAGCCAGGCAGCGCGTGCAAGCGTCGGAAATCCTGCGATCCCGTGGCCCGACGACCACGATGCACCGCTCGGGGCATACTTCGTCGCACCTGCCGCAGTCGGTGCAACGACCGCCGTCGAAAACCGGCCTGACCAGCCTGCCGCGCGCCTTGTAGTATGCGCTTGTCAGGACGGTCGATGTTTCCTGGATATCGCGTCCCGGCCTCTTCAATCGAACCGGTTCGATTACATCGCCGACGACATGGATTGCTTCAACGGACGCCGCCCCGAACCCGGCCGCGGCGCCGATCCTGCAAAGCGGGACATCGTTCATTCCGAAACCGGCGGCGTGCGCGCACCACGCGTCAACATCGAAAAGGTTCCTGCCGGCGGCCACCACGTTCATCCAGGTTGGTGCCGGAGGAACCGATCCTCCCCTGCCTCCAAGGGCCAGCACACCATCGACGACCGAGCCGGCGATGTTGACGCCGGCCGCCTGCAGGGCGGCTGGAATGCCGGCCACCAGTCCCGAGAAGACCTCGCGATCCGGGGCCAGCGTATGAAGGCCGCACTTGACCGCACCGGGAAAGACACCCACCAGGTTCTTCACGGAAAGGGTGAGTTCCAGGAACGTGTGGGTCTTCACCTTCGGGACGTCCAGCACGGCGTCCGCTTCCAGCAAAGCCCTTGCCACCGGCCGGCGCACGCCGCCAAAGGCGCCTCCAAGGTCGATCTCGAAGAAAGGGCCGGCGTCGAAGTTGATCACCTGACCGCCGTTGGCCGTCACCTGTTCCGTCATTCCCGAGGCATCGAAGACTTCGCTGGTGAATCCAAGGATTCCGCTTGAATCACCAACCGTTACCGTGCACCCATGATCTTTCAGCAGGCGAACCAGGGCACCGACGAAGACCGGATTGGTCGCCTCGGCCCGTTCCGGCGGTACCCCCTTCATCATGTTTGGCTTCAGCAGGACGCGTCGGCCCCGCAGTTCCGGCAGGATTCCGGCAAGCTCGATTGCGCGCAGTATCGGTTCGGCGCAGTCTTCGTATGAAGCGCAGCGTACGGCCGCAACCGTGCCGGAACCGTTCATGAATCAACCCCTGCCGCATGGCCGGACGTCACTTGCGCCCGTTTTCATCGAAGTGGCCAAGATCCAGAATCATCCTGATGGCGGTCTTTGCGCTGCGCGAGAGTTCGTCCGCGCTGCGGATCCTGGCAAGCGCCCTGATTATGTATCCAGGCCTGTAGTAGAAGGAAATGTATGCCAGTTTCGTAAGCAGTTCGACCGTCTTTTCATCGATCCTGGACCAGATGTTCGGCAGCCGATCAAGCCGTGTTTCGCCAAGAATGTGCCTCTTCCACGGGTCATCGCCGATTACCTTGACCAGTTCACGATGGATTCCGCTGCCGGGCTTCGGGATCATCCGCGAAAACTGGGCGTAATCCAGAGGCAGATCCATGGCGTACCGGATCGTCTGGGTTGCCGAAAGGACCGTCTCGCCAGGAACGCCCAGCATGAAGAAACCAAGCGGGCGGATGCCCTTTTTCTTCATCATTTCAAGCACGCCGCGGACACGATCCACGTGAACCCGCTTGCGCATCAGTTCCTGGGCCTTCGGATCCGGGGTTTCGATGCCAAGGTACATCTGCCTGCAGCCAGATGCCGCGGCCGCGTCCAGGACTTCCTCGTTGATGATATCGACTCGGGTTCTGCACGACCATTCCAGATCAAGGCCAAGCCCCCGGATCCCGTTGCACAGATCGATCCCACGTTTACGGTTGGCAAAGAAGTCGGCATCGAAGAAGTCGATTTCGTGGATGTCGTACCTGGCTACGCATTCGGCCACTTCCGCAAGCACCCGATCAACAGGGTTTTGAAACAGTGGCAGCGGGGCGATTGCGCAGAAAGTGCAGTTGAACGGGCACCCTGTCGATGTGACCGCGACCGTGAAGTTCCGGCGTTGCGATATGAAGGAGTGATATTTCGAATTGTCGACCAGGTGGCGTGCCGGGAAGGGCAGGAAGTCATATGGGTTCAAAGTCTCATCGACAGAGCCGGTGATCGGGTTCCCGTCCGGTCCGGGGGCCACGACTTCCGGGAGGCCGGCCGGATCGCGTCCGTGTTCGATTGCGTCAAGCAGCGCCGGCAAGCCGCGCGTCGCGAAGTGAAGCACGCAGTAATCAATCGCCGGATTGGCAATTGTTTCGACGGGATACAGGCGCGGGTTGATACCGCCGGCGATGGTCGGAACCCGGAAATGGTTCTTCAGCCGCCCCATCCACTCAACTGTCGATGTGAACGCGTATGTCGAAAGCGTGAACGCCATGGCCTGGGGCTTGAACTGCTCAAGTTGCGCGACGACTTCTTCGTAAGGCATCCTTGAAACGTTGGCGTCGATCAGCAGTACTTCATGGCCGGCGTTTTCGGCGATCGCCGCGGCATAAAGCAGGCTCAGCGGCGGCAGTCGCCCGAAGTCCTCATCGACCACCCGCAGGTTTTCCTGGAAAGGCATGTGTCCGAACGGGACGTAAATGCAGGCAAGTCTCAATCAATCCCCCCAATCCGGTCGCGAAGCGGGCGATGGAACAATGGTGTTGCCGACGCGCCTCGCGACGGATATCTTACCAAAGTTGTGAGTCCTGGCGTCGAAAAGGCGGGGGGTCCTGTGGTATATCCGGCAGTTTCTTATCGTCGGGCCGCCGCGGCGTTTGTCGCGATGGCATCCGGCGACCCGGTTCCGCTTTTTGCAAGCCTGGAACTTACCCTTCGATGCAATGGGGCGTGCGATTATTGCGGATCGAACCGGGCATCCGCGGCGGCGCCCTCTGAATTGCCCACAGCCTCCTGGATGACCATTCTTGACGATCTTGCGCGGTCTGGTTGCATCGCGGTCAGCTTCACCGGCGGTGAGCCGCTTCTTCGAACCGACGTCGAGGCCCTGGCGTCCAGGGCGGCCACGCTGGGCATGTCCGTCAGCCTGAATACGAACGGGCGGCTGCTTGAGAAACGACGATCGATCCTGAAGTCGGTTTCCAGGGTCACTGTAAGCATCGACGGCATCCGTGAAGTCAATGACATGATACGTGGTGCGGGCGCTTTCGACGCGGCGGTGGCGGCAATCAGGTCGGCCAGGTTCGCAGGCGTCCCGGTGTCCGTCACGGCCGTGATTTCGGCCGGGTCGGCCCGGCGCCTGCCGGATTTCCTGAAGTGGCTGGCTTCGATGGACTTGAAGGCGATGTTCCAGCCGGCCTACGACCACATGCTGCGTTCAGGTGACATTCCAGCCAATCCCCGGCCTGATGCCGCCGTGCTTGCGACCGCGCTTGATGCGGTTGCCGCGGCGATTCCATCCGGCGTCGTCCTGAATTCACGCGAATCCCTGGAAATCATGTCCGGTCGTGGCGCGCGCGAAGTCGCATGTTTTGGCGGCCGCTTTTTCGTTCGTGTCGATCATCGTGGCTGCGTCGGGGTTTGCGGCCTGTCCCGCGATCCACGCCACGGGCTGCCGTGCATCGACGCGGCCGGCGGCATCGTCACGGCGATGAAGATGATTGGATGGCCCCGTCCGGCCTGTGATTCGTGTCCCAGCGCGGCCCGGCTGGAAATCAATCGTTTCATGTCGGCCGCCGCCACAAGGGGAATTCGATGAAAAGGCTGCTTCGGACGGGCTTCCGGATACCGCGCAGGGATGTCACTGCGTTTGACGATGTCGCCGCGTCGGTGGCCGGCTGGCCGAACGCCTCTGGCGCCTGCGCCGACCTTGCCGCCGAGTTCGTCAGGCGGTGGGGGTACCTTGGGGCCTTCCCTTGCGGATCCGGGCGTGACGGCCTTCGGATGCTGCTGCGGGCCCTGCGGCCGATGCTGCCGGATGTCGCGTGGGTTCCCGCCTGGACAATACCGGCGGTTCCGCAGATTTTTACCCGGGAAGGTTTTGACGTCAGGTTCATCGATACCGACTGCGGGACGATGTCGCTGACGGCAGACCTGGTTGAAAGGACTTGCACGTCGCCCGGACTGCTCCTGGTCACGCATTACTTCGGCCTTTCGGCCGACATGGGCGCCATCGGGCGGGTCGCCGCCCGGCGCGGCCTGAAGATTGTCGAGGACTGCGCCCACGCGGCCGGGGTGATTTGTCAGGGCCGTCCGGCAGGTTCCCGCGGGCTTGGTGGCTTCCTTTCGTTTGAAACCAGGAAGCCGCTTAACGGACTTGGCGGCGGAATGGTCGTGACAAACAGCGAAGCCGCGTTCGAACTGCTCTCAAGGATGCCGCCCGGCCGCCGGCGCGGCCTTGCGGCGGATGCGATGAAGCTGGCGGTGGCCTCCTCCGAATGGCTGATGCTGCGCCGTCCGCTTTTCGAAATCGCTTCCAGGTTCCTGTATTCGGATCAGATCCGTCCCGCCGTTGTCGGCCTTTACCGGAAGATGCATTCAAGCAGCCGTGGCAGCGAGGCTGCCTTTTCGGATCGTCAGGCCAGGACCGTCCTGGCCCAACTCGACGGGCTGGCCGCCGCGGTTGAACGGAAGAGGGCCGTGGCGGCCATTTACGACCGTCATCTTCCCGCGTCGTTTTCGCGACCGTCGGATCCTGCCGACCGTCCGCACGGTTACTACATGTACGTGACCTCGCACCCCGCGGCGAACCTTGTCGGTCGTCGCCTTCGCGAGCTTGGCATCGACTGTGGAATCGGCCAGGAGGTGCTTCAGATGTGCGGGGATCCTGGAAGCTGCCCGGGGGCTGCAAGGCTTGCCCAAACGGCAATCGAGCTTCCGATGTACGCATCCCTGACCGAAAGCGACGCGCTGGCTGTGTGTCGGGCCGCGGCCATCGCCGAACGATAGCTGACCGCAAGGTTCTCCTGTGGTATATGTTTGCCTTGCCGGCGGCCGCCATCGGGCCGATCCCGAAGGAACAACCGATGATCCCTTACGCGCTTATCCTGATCCCTGTCGCATTCCTTCTTGGCCTGGTTCTTCTTGTCATCTGGGCCAGACAGGACGCGGCCCGCCCGCTCTGGCTGGCCATCGGGGCACTCTGTTCCGCGGCGTTCGCCTTTTTCTGGTTCCCGGACTTCACAGATTTCGAACGTGACCTGGTAATCCTTCAGGCCGGATTGAGCGCGCTGAACATCGACCACCTGTTCGGCAACGGCAATCATTTCTGCACCACGTGCATGCAGGCTTCCGAAGTACTTTCCCGTGTTGACGGCGCCATGCTGCCGATCGAATACATGGTGCTGTTCAACCGTATTCTTCACGTCCTGAACGCCGGCTTCCTTGTCATCGTCGGCCTGGAAGTGACGGGAAGCCTGATCTGGCCGCCTTTCTTCGTCGCCGGTTTTGTCGGCATCCCGATTGTCGCGGTGGCGGCGCGCACCAACTATCCGTCGGCCTTCCTTTTGACGCTGTTCTTCATCGGCCTGCTTTCCGGCGCGGTCTTCGTTTCGCGCCGTTCGGGACTGGGGGCCCAGATTGCGGCAATTACCGCATTGCTTGTCGTCACCGCGCTTGCCTTCCTGACACGTCCCGACATGGCAACCCCCGGACTGGCGGCAATTGCGGTCATCATCGGATCCGACAGGGCCGTCCGTCCGATCCTTGCACGCCTGGCGCGCCTTGCCCGAACCATCCTGCGCCTGCCCGAGCCAGGCGGCCGTGCCGCCACCGGCTGGACGTCGATTCGCGACCGCAACTGGTTCGTCGCGTCGTTCCTGGCCGTCCTGGTCATGATCGCCCTCGAGGTCGCCAGCAACATGCTTGACGAGCGATCGATCCCGGTCTGGCTGATTGACGGCGTCAACCTGATGAACCCGAGCACGGCCAACATGTTCTTCCACACGTTCCTGCTGTTGCCATTCTCGATGGCCCTGCTTGCCGTCGCCGGGTTCGCCCGCCAGATCCGCCACCCGGCAGTTTATCTGGCCCTTCCGGTTTCGATGATTTTCCTGCTGAAGACGTACTCGTCGGCGTCCCGATACGACTATCACACGCTGTTCAGGATGTTTTCGGTGATCCTGCCGATGATCCTGGTCATTGCCTGCTGGGGGTTAAGGGATCTGAACCGCCTGATTGGACGGTACGTCCCGGACGTCCGTCTTCGGCTGCTTGTCGCGGCGCTGGTAATCGCATCTTTTTCAATAAATACGCCTTTTGTCCGCAAGGCGATGCGGGTTCACCGTCCACCCGAAGGTTACCTGACGGCCTTCGAGGAACCGGAAGGGATGCTGGGCATGAACCCCCAACTCGAGGTGCGCTTTCTGGTGGATGCCCTGCGGGATCATCCCGAATGCGTTCTTTACACGAAGGTCATCGGCACGGATGGATACGAGGATATCGCGGCGGGAAAATCCCAGGGCGAATTCAGGGATGTCTGGATTACCAGGCGCGGCGTTTCCGATCGACCGCCGGCCGACATGCCGCGGTGCCAGCTATTCTACCGGTCGCTTGACTGCAATCTCCTGGGGCGCCGTGCCTGCGATCAGGATGTCGTCCACGGCGAGCCGGTCAGCGAGATATCGTTCTCCAGCCGCCCATACGGGGACTACCTTCTGGTGCGGTACGAGCAACCCGTGGTGCTCGGTCTTTACCGTGCCGGGCCGTAATCTTGACGGCGTCCGTCTTCTGGAGCAAATAGACCGGGACTGTCTTGCGAAGGATTGCTTCAGATGCTTTCACGGATCCTGCCGATATTTCTTCTGGTGTTTTCCAACATCTTCATGACGTACGCCTGGTACGGCCACCTGAAGGATATGCGGGCGCGGCCGTTGCTGCTGGCGATCGTCGCAAGCTGGGGCGTGGCCTTTTTTGAATACTGCCTTCAGGTGCCGGCGAACAGGATCGGTTTCGGAGTCTATTCCCTGGGGCAGTTGAAGGTGCTCCAGGAAGTGATCACGATGTGCGTGTTCTTCTTCTTCGCGACGCTCTACATGAAGGAAAAGCTGACCCTGGATTACCTGTGGGCGTCGCTGTGCCTGGTCGCGGCCGCATACTTCATGTTCAGGCCGCACGGCCATCAGATGTGAACGATTATGTGGCGTTTTTCCGCCAGGGTTGCCGATTCAAGCCCGGTTGGCTTCGGCATTTTATTAGTGATATTCTTGGCCGCGCAATGGCGTCGATACGCTTTCTGCGGTCATTTCAAGGAGCGGACAGGATGAGCAGTAAGGTTTATGTGGCCATGAGTGCAGATCTTATCCATACGGGACACATGAATATTCTGGAAGAGGCGCGCAAGTACGGGGATGTGATGATTGGTCTGCTCACCGACAGGGCGATCGCCAGTTACAAGCGTCTGCCATACATGACTTTTGAACAGCGTCGCAAGGTGGTCGAGAATCTTAAGGGTGTTGATGTCGTGGTGCCCCAGGATACGCTGGACTATGTGCCAAACCTTGAAAAGTACAGGCCGGACTTTGTCGTCCATGGTGACGATTGGAAAACCGGCGTCCAGAAGGAGGTTCGCCAGCGGGTTATTGATACGCTTGCGAAGTGGGGCGGAAAGTTGATTGAACCGATCTATACGCCCGGCATTTCCTCCACTGAATTGAATATCTGGCTCAGGGAGATGGGGACTACGCCCGGTATCAGATTGAATATGCTCAGGCGTCTGCTGGAATCAAAGGACACAATTCGGGTGATGGAGGCACACAGCGGCCTGACCGGTCTGATAGTGGAAACCGTTAAAGTCAAGAAGGGCGGGATGAACCATGAGTTTGACGCAATGTGGATCAGCAGCCTTACGGACTCGACGGCAAAAGGAAAGCCGGATATTGGATGCGTTGATTTGACGTCAAGGCTGAATACGATTTCCGATATTCTGGAAGTAACCACCAAGCCCATCATTTTTGATGGTGATTCCGGCGGGCTTTCCGAACATTTCGTTTACATGGTGCGGACTCTCGAGCGCGAGGGGGTTTCCGCAGTAATTATTGAGGACAAGGTTGGCCTGAAGAAGAACTCTCTTTTTGGAACCGAGGTTGAACAGAGCCAGGACACCATCGAGGCCTTTTCGGAAAAGATCCGGGCCGGTAAAAAGGCTCAGATCACCCAGAACTTCATGATCTTTGCACGAATCGAGAGCCTGATTCTTCAACAGGGGATGGATGACGCGATTCGACGGGCAAGTGCCTATATCTCGGCCGGGGCTGACGGGATCATGATCCATAGCAAGGAAAAAACGCCCGATGAGATTTTCGAGTTCTGCCGGCGGTACAACGAGTTCGATGTCAAGGTGCCGCTTGTCGTTGTTCCATCAACCTACAGTTCGGTTACCGAATCTGAATTGGCGGCTGCCGGTGTGCGGGTTGTCATATATGCCAATCACTTGCTGCGCAGTGCATATCCGGCGATGGTTAAGGCAGCAAGATTGATCCTTGAAAACGAAAGGGCTCATGAGGCGGATGACCTCTGTATGCCCATAAAGGAGATTCTGACGTTGATACCGGAGCACAAGTCATGATTAATCCAATCGATTTTATTCAATATCTGGCCGACAAAGGTTCCGGCTTCTTCACGGGGATACCCGACTCGACGTTTAAGGGGCTGACCGCTTTGTTCGACTCTGGCGCTGCGGGCTTTGTTCACCTTGGGGCCTCGAACGAGTGTGAAGCCATGGGAATTGCGGCTGGGTATCACCTTTCCACGGGCAGGATTCCGGTCGTATATATGCAGAATTCCGGATTCGGCAAGACTGTTAACCCGTACACGTCCTTGACCGCGAGAGACGTCTATTCGATGCCGGTACTGATGATTATCGGCTGGCGTGGCGAGCCCGGGATAAAGGACGAACCTCAGCACAAGATGATGGGCAGAATTCTTCCGGATCTGCTGAGAACCCTTGAAATTGAAAGTGTCGTGCTTGATCCGGACGATTGGATGCAAAACGTTGACATGGCGCTTGATTACTGTCGCAGGCAAAATGCCGCATTCGCTCTGGTGGTCCGGAGTGGCGTGTTTGCGGAATCCCCAGCGAAAGACAAGGCGCCCGTGAGCACACTTCCGCTGCGGGAGGAAATCCTGGAAAGGCTTGTACAGTCGTCTCCGACAGATGCGCTTTTCATCTCAACAACCGGCAAGACATCCAGGGAGTTGTATGAAATACGGGACAGGCTGCAAATGAGCCACGCCAATGATTTCTATACAGTTGGGTCGATGGGCTGTGCGTCCTCGATAGCCCTTGGCGTGTCCCACGGTGACCATAACCGCCCAATTTTCATTCTTGATGGCGACGGCGCGGCTCTCATGCAGATGGGAACCTTCGCGGCGCTTGGGAAGCACGGACAGGACAGAAAAATTACTCATGTCCTGATTGACAATCAGGCACACGAATCGACTGGCGGTCAGCCGACGCTTTCTTCAACGGTATCTTTCCAGAGAATAGCCGAGGGTTGCGGGTATCAGGCTGTTCTTGTCGCCAACAACCTTCAGGAATTTGAAGACTGCCTCGGCAGGATCGGGGGCAACGACAGTCTTAAGTTGCTGGTCGTACGATCCAGAAAGGGATCCAGGCCCGATCTTGGGAGGCCGAAAACCTCACCGATCGAGAATAGAATTAATTTCATGGAATCAATCAGGAATGGTCAGGCTGTTTCATGACGCGGGTGTGCTGCCGCAACTGCTTGACGGCGAGACACCATTGTTCATTACCATGCCTGGCGAGACCCTTCGTCTGGCAGATCCGGGCGGTGTAGTTTCAGATTCGATCCGGCGGACTGGCGCCATCCACCTTTCATACGCCGGGACGGCGCTTCCGGTTCAGGATGTCCAGCGGTTGTATCGACAGGTTATTCCCGAGCGCTGTTCAATAATCGTCGCGGTCGGTGGTGGGACGGTAATCGACATTGCCAAGATTATCGGCGTGGCGGTTTCCAATAGACTCCCGGCGATCGAGAACTTACTGGACAATCCGGCTGGGTTCGTAAACACGGTGCCAACGATCTGCGTACCGACGACTTGCGGGACTGGCAGTGAGGCGACTCATTTCGCGGTGGTGTATAGCGGCGGCAGGAAGTACTCGATCGCCCATCAATCCATGAGGCCGGGAATCGCGATACTTGACTGGCGTTTTCTGGTGGCCCTTCCCGAGAGGATCCGGAATGCCACGGTGCTTGATGCCTTGTCACAGGCCATCGAATCGATCTGGGCCAAAGGTTCGAACGATGATTCCAGGCAGTATGCCGTCGAAGCTGTAGGAAGCATTCTTCGGGGCCTGGATGCAACGACTGATGCGGATAGGTTGAAGAGTCTGCAGGACGGCAGCTATCTTTCGGGCAAGGCAATCGATATTTCCAAGACAACTGCGGCCCATGCCATTTCGTATCCGCTGACTGCAAGGTTTGGGATACCCCACGGTATCGCAGTGTTTCTGACGCTTCCCGGCATAGCGGAATTGAACTATCAAGTTGGTTTATGTGACAGGTTCAAGTTGCTCTTCGACCTTTTTCACGTTGACTCCATCAGTGCCTTTCAGGCCAGACTGCGGGATATCATGGCCGGTATGGGATTCAGCGCACGATTGTCGGATTGGGGCGTGGCAGACGGGGATTTGTCCGCTATCGCCGCAGAATCTATTACTCCAGGCAGGTCGGACAACAACCCTGCTGTCGTGAGTCCGGAACTGGTGCTTAAACTTCTGCGGTCAATCATGTGATCAATCAACGCGCGCGTCCGTTTTTTCAGTGGTTCCCGGAATCAGGCGGTGAAGGACGCGACATCAGCCAGCCACGGTGGAAAGATGAGATTATTGCGACCACGAACTGGGATATGCCCATCAGAACAAGTCCAATTTCTGGATGATCGAGGATAAGGCCCAGGGAACACCAGAGGAAGATATCCGCGTCACGGAATTCAATCCCCTTTCGCAGGACGATTAACCCGGCACGCAGGAGCCCGGAATCCTCACTCGCACCGGTAGATTCGACCAGTTTGCCGTGGGCTGCCGCGATCCATTTGGCATAGCCTATGATCAGATTTCCACTGATGGCGGCGATTGCCAGAAGAAAATAGAGGGGCTGAGGATTCCTTTGGAAAGCGACCCAAGCCAGCGCCGTGTATATCAGTGTCATCCCGAAATGGTCGGACATTTTGTCATAGTATGACCCGACAAGCGATCCGTTCTTGCGGTACCTTGCCAATTGACCGTCCGCGCAGTCAAAGGCGTAGGAAATGTTCAGCAGCGCAACGGCTACCATGAACCAGGGCCATGTTCCCACCAGTATGGCCGCTGCGCCTGCCACCAGAAATGCGTTGGACGCATGAGTCAGCATGTTGGGGGTCAGCCATGGGATGTCGCCAATCAGCAACAGTATCGAAAAGGCGACAGGACGGCCAAACACGATTCCCCAGAAGTCAAGGTTGTGGGTATTGCCCCTGACCTTAAGCCCGGGTAAGAGAGCTCGGTATCGATCGCTAAATCCCATCTTTTACTCCGACTTTGCGGAAATGGTCTTCATCAGGGCTTCGTAGTCGGTCGGGAAATCCAGTTCCTGGACGACCGCGTCCCCGACATCAAGGATGTTCATCACGTGGCCGCCGGCCAGCAGGTGATCCATGGCGGCCTCGTAAAAGACCTTCGGGTTGTTAAGCAGGTTCAAGGCACGCTTCATATAGACCGAGAACTTCGGCGACATCAGGTAGATCCCGAAAGCCTCGCCGTAAGCGATTTCATCGTTCAGGTGCTTGCCGATCGTGGTGACCAGGCCGTCCTTGACGTGAACCTTTATTTCCTCGTCGCACAGCGGATGGCGGCTGACGGCGGCGACGGTCGGGTGGCCGCAGGCAAGCATCTGCTTCAGGATGCTTTCCTCGAAATACACGTCGCCGTTGATCACGAAGACGCTGTCGGTTTCATTGGCCTTCAACGCCAGCTCAAGCGAAACGCACGTGTTGGTCGAACGGAATTCCGGGTTCGTCACGAAATTGCATTCGGGAAAGCGTTCGCGGAAAAGCTCCTCGCGGTATCCCACGACCACGGTGATGTCGAAGACGCCGGCTTCCCGCAGCAGCCGGATAATCCTGCCGACCACCGGTTCGCCGTTAATCTCCATCAGGCCCTTCGGAAGGCCCTTCGTCAGTTCGAAGATTCGCGAACTGATGCCGGCCGCAAGGATGATTGCTCTGTTTCCCATGATGATTCTCCAACAGTTGGTGGGCTTTACCGCCTGGTTCGCCATCCCGGCCTGCGCAGGCTCAGGAAGACATCAAGCAGGACGTATCCCCCGAACAGGTACATCAATACGGACATATAAACAAGTCCAGCATGAACGACCTGGAACAGCCCGAGCACGAGAAGTAGAAGGGTGAAGAAGTCGCGCTTGAAGAACAGGATGACGTAATCGACGAAGGATTCCGCGCTTGCCCGCTTCTTGACCCCGACGGCCCACTGGAAATCCAGGACGTCGCCCGAGTGGTAGTAGCGTGCCAGGTGGTAATAGATGTAAAGCTCGGTCAGAACGAAAATTCCGGCGGCCCCGGCGCCGAAATAGAACCAGTTCATGTCGCCGGTAAGCTGGGCCTGATAGAACGCAAGCGCGAACATGATTGCCGCGGTCGATGCGTCGTCGGCGATCGTGTCCAGCCAGGATCCGATGTAGCTGAACTGGTATTTCAGCCGGGCAAGGTCGCCATCGATGCAGTCGAAGACCGATCCGAGGAAGTAAAGCAGCACGCCAAGCTGCATCATCCAGGGTCTTGAACCGGCAAGCAGCGTCACGACCGCCCCGGCGACCCCGACCAGTCCCGCGAAAATCGTGACGTGATTCGGCCTGATCGGCGTGTTGACGATTGCGACGGTGACCACGTGCGCCATCGGGCGCTGCAGGAAGGCCGCGACAAGTCCGTTCACAAGCAGCGGCTTTTTGAGTCCCTGATAAAGCATCTTTTTGGCGGACGCGACCCCGCCCGCCGTCTCGATCTCGTTTGCACGGCCGCATGCGCAGTCTTCCTTGTAGGCGCCTTCCTGCACGCGGATTGCGGCGACCTGTTTTCCACCGGCCGAAAAGACGGTGTTTTCGGGACGGGTCGCGGCGTCGGGCGCGAAGTCACGCTGGAAGATGAAGTTGGCGTCCATCACGAACACCTGATCCCCGGACTCGGCGGCAAGCCTTTGGGCAAGGTCGGTAAGCGATGCTTCACCCCGATCAAGGGGCGCGAAACCGATTCGGACATCGTCGGGACAGCCCTTGGGGACGGTTCGGCCATCCGGCGTGTCGGAAAGGATGGTGACTTCCCTTGCGCCGGCCGCCCTGGCCTGGAAGACGGCCCTGGTCGTCGGCAGCAGCCCAAGCAGCTTGCGTCCGGCCCATCGGCCGACGTTGTCGATGATGAAGTATTTCATGCGTCTTTTACCTCCGTCCGTCGCGGTGCCTTGCGTCCAGCATCGGGCGGGCAAGTATCAGTACTCCGATAACGGTCGTGATGACCTGGATGACCCTGGTGATTATGGATACGGCCAGACCGGCCTGGGGGGTGTACTCGAGTGCCTTGAAAATGATGGCGTTATATCCTTCGAACACACCGACCCTGGCGGGAACAAAGGAAAACAGTGTGCTTACCGCAAGGTTAAGCATCTGGACATAAATCACCGTGACGAACGGAATGTCGATGTTCAGCACCCAGACCATGCCGAAGGTCATCGTGATGCTGATGAAGCGCGAAGCCAGAAGATGGACGAAGGAGATCGCGACGTCCTTCGGCCTTTCGCGGATGACCGCGACCACGTTCTTCTCGATCGAGTGAACCTTCTGCTGCCAGTTCATCAGACGATCCGCCTTGAAGCCAAGGCGGGCGACCAGGGATGCCATACGGCTGAGGATGTTGTATCGGAAGGTCGCAAGGATCAGCGCGGCGGGCAGGCCCAGGATCAGCGCGCCGCCAAGATAGAGCAGCACGAAGGTGAAGTCGGCCTTCAGGAACATGAAGATTGGGATGGCGCCGACAAGGACGCAGACCATCGTGGTCGAAAGGTGCATGAAGTTCCAGGCGACGAGCGAAGCGATGATTTCCTTCAGGTCGCCCTTGTTTTTAAGAACCATTATCTTCAATGGTTCGCCGATGTTGCCACCGGGAGTAAGCTGGTTGATCGAGGCGCCGGCGATGGCCGCCTTCCAAAGCGCCCAGACCGACGGTCGATCCGCCTTGCGGATAAGCTGCCGCCACGCAAGCGTGTCGAACAGGAACATCAGGTAATACCATCCAAGAAGCACCAGGAACTTTGGAATCGAAAGGTTGGACATCACCTGTCCAAGCGAGTCGAGGCCGACCGAGTGAATAATCCAGGCGATTCCGGCAACGCCCATCACGACCGTGACAGTCGCGACGATTCGCATGACGGGTCCGGCCGGCTTGCGGGCCGGCATCGCAACTGGTTCGTCTGGCTGGATTTCCGGTATGTTCATGACCAATAACAAGATCCACAAGTGGATAAGTCTTTCGACCCCGCGAATGTTGCCACGATTGGGGACGTAAATAAAGGCATTACGCAGTCCACGGCGCGGCCGGGATCCGTTCCCGGCAGGTTACCCGGCGGACGCCGATGTGCCGGCAAGATGCCCGGTCGCCCAGGCAATCTGAAGGTTGAAACCGCCCATCGGGCCGTCAAGATCCAGGATTTCGCCGGCGAAGAAAAGACCGGGGTGAAGCCTGGACTGCATCGTGGCCGGGTCGATCTCGCCCGTCACGATTCCGCCGCGCGTTACCATCGCATGATCGAAACCGCGCGTCCTGGCTATCTTCACGGTGAAACGTTTGATCGGGTTTGGCCGTCCCGGACGCCAGTCCGAAATTGCCCCGTCCTTCAGGAAGGCCGCCAGCCGCGAAGGAAGTCGTCCCTGAATGCATCGGGGATCGGACTGGAGCATCTCATCGACTTCTTTCGCCGGAGTGTCGGGAAGAAGATCGATCGAAAGGGTCACTGGAGTGCCTTCGTCGAGCATCCGGGAAACGTCCCCGCTGATATCGAGAACCGCCGGTCCAGACAGGCCGAAGTGCGTGAAAAGCAGGCTTCCCCGCGTGCGCGGCCGCCGATCCGCGTTTATGGAAATGGCCACCGGTTCAACCGAAAGTCCCTGCAGGCGGGATGTGTCCAGATCGGCGGAAATAAGGGGGACTTCGGCCGGAACAGGCCTGGTCAGAGTGTGGCCAAGCGCGGTCGCCAGCCGGTAGCCGGAACCGTCAGAACCGGTCGATGCATAAGACATTCCACCGGTTGCCAGGATGACCTTGTCAAACCGGTGGCTGCCCGATCCCGTCGTGACCGCCCATCCGTCGTCCAGTCGCTTTATTCCTGTTACGTCAACCGACGTCTGCAACCTGACGCCGAGCGTCGCGGCCATTTCCAGCAGCGCTCGCCTTACGTCAACGGCGCGCTGGGAAACCGGCACGACGCGTCCGTCGGCCTCGACAGTTGTTGGAACGCCGGCCAGGCTGAAGAATTCCCTTGTCGCCCCGGGGGACATCGAGGCCAGGGCATGACCAAGGAATCGGCCTTTCGGCCCAAGGCGCCGTACGAAATCAGCACTGTGAAGAAAGCAGGTGATGTTGCAGCGCCCGCCACCGGTAAGCAGCAGTTTTGTTCCGGCGCCGCCCGAATGATCCATTACGGTGACGACTGATCCTGACCTGGCTGCCGCAATGGCTGCCATCAGGCCTGCCGGCCCGCCCCCAGTTACACAAATCGTTCCGGGCATCTTCATTCCGCCGAGAGATCGGCAGATTATGTCATCAGGATGTACCTGGCGCTAGTCAGCCAGTTCCCTGCCGACACGAAGCAGCAGTTCCTGCCGATCGTACGAGCATTCACGGAACAGGCGAAGGATCTCGTTTTCGCGCGGCGGAAGCGCCTGCGCGGGTGCGGGAGCCTTGACGTCCAGAACGTCGCCAAGTCCGACTTCCAACTGCTTTGCGATGATTGACAGGGAAGACAGACTCATTGCGCGGGCGCCGGTTTCCAGCCTGGACAGCGTGACCGGGGCAATCCCGATCTTGTCCGCAAGCTGTTCCTGGGTCCAGCCGCGATCCTTGCGGATCCTGGCCAGCCGACGGCCAACATCCTTCAACAGGTCTTCATCTCTTCTTCTTGGCACACTGCACCTCCAGTGCTTTTCATTTCCAATACAACAGGCAGTCGTCGTCCGTCATTCCAGGCAAGTTGAATTTGGCGTCACCGACTGTCGTTACCAGCATCGCGAATTATATATCTGCATCAAATCAAATATAAAAGCCCAAATGTCTGAACTTTTGATTTTTTTTGAAAAAATCAGTATGCCGCCTTTTTGCGTCGCATCAACATCGCGACAGCGGCAGCCAATATCAATGCAGGAATCGCTGCCAGATCGCGTGTCGATCCCTTGCCGGCGGCGCATCCGGATCTACCGCTTTCCTGCAGATCCGATCCCTGAACCGCATCGGACGCCGCGTCCTGTTGGGCTTCGCCGCTGTCCGTCGTGTCGTCGGTCACGCTGTCGCCCGTTCCCACATCGCCAGGTAATTCAGCGATATCTTCAATTGTTTCGGTGATTTCCGCGCCTGACTCCACCACTTCGGGAATGGCTGGTTCATCCGGATCCGGGTATCTGTCGGGGTAAAGCGTGAACAGCAGCTTGGCGGCGATGCGCGACCGAACCTGAAGAAGCGCACCTTCATCCAGTGTCCACGGTTCATCTTCGGGACAGTAATAATTCAGGCGTTCGCAGTCCAGTTCCATGAAGTTGCCGAAACGGCGATAGACCTTGCCGATTTCCGTCTTCACCCAGTCGCCGATACCGGCCTTTTCGGCCATGATGAAAATTTCCCAGTCTTCCAGGCCATCCCGTATCTGCTTCATGCGGTAACTGACGATGGGGCCGTCCAGGGACAGAAATTCGGGCGTGCGGGCATCGGCGAAAGTTCCATCGCCATCACCCGGGTACATCAGCAGCCCGTCGCCGTTTCGCGCGAAGAATGGGCCGAATCCCGGGATGTCCTGCCATTCGACCCACGGGTCGAAATCGCCCCAGTAAAGCAGTCGCCAGTAAAGGTATCCGGTCGCGCCCTCGTACCAGGAACCCCACTTCAGGATCCGGGGTTCGTATCCGATAGTCGTGTCGATGTCGTAACCGGGGTATGGCGGCATGTTGCCGTTGCAGTTGTAAAACCAGAGCTCGCCGCCGCCGGCCACGTGCGCGTCGTAATCGCCACGTCCCGGGTAATCATCCTCTGTCCAGAACCAACTGTCGTACATGGGCTGGACTGGACACCAGATTCCGACCCATTCGGCGGCAAGATCGAATTTCGGCCCGGTTACAAGGATGTGTCCCTTCCAAAGGTCGGAAGATTCCACCAGCAGCCTTGAATCGTTGGCGACGTTCATCATGTTCTGTTCCGCCACCGAGGGATCCTCGAGCGGTTTCGTAAGCCACGGTTCGTCCTTGGAATATACCCACGCCTTATGCCACCAGCCCTTCTGGTCGAGGTGATTCGCAAGGGCTGCGGCAGCCTGTTTGTACTGTTCGTCGTCCATCGTCCGTCCGCGGCCGGGGCCGAACATGCCCACGTCGAAACGCGCGACTCCAACTCCATTCGGGAAGTACGATCCGTCGATGTAGGGTGCCATATACGCATCGTAGGCTGTCCAGTCCACGGGCAGCAGCACGCCGTCGCCGTCGAACTGGAAATCCACCGGGCCCTTGAAACCGGTCGGGTCGATCCTGTGATCCTGCGCGGCCACGTAGTAGTTTTTCAGGATGCGGTCGAAGTCGGCCGATGTCGCGCCTTCATCGGGTCCGCCGTGATATCTGCGAACCTGGCTGTCGGACATGCGAAACGCGGTTCCGATGTTCTTCTCGTTCGGCATGTCAAGTTCCCAGACAGCCAGTTCGACCGGGATGGCGATCGGATCCTGGCCTTCGGCGGTAACCGCCAGCGTGCCAAGGTAGGTTCCCGGCAATGCCTGATCCGGTATGTGGATATCGACGAAAACGACCGCCAGTCCATTGTCGTTTACCCCGATGTCAAAAGGAGCGCCGACCGGATTCGGCGTTTCGGAATACGGATCCACAAACGGGATGAGCGGGTCGGGATAAAGGCCTGGTTCGCGCATGTGATTCTTGACCGATATGCCGCCCCCCGAGGGGTTTTCGATCTTCAGGAACCATTCCCTGTAGAGATGCGCGGCCGAAGCCGGGATCACGCTGTCCGAGGGACCCGCGAGATCGGTCATTGCGGCGTTGACGCCGGTCAGCGTGCCTTCCGTCCGGATCACCACCTGGAAGGATTCCCATTCGTTCCGGCACCCCGCCAATTCGGCGGTCGCCCATGTGGTGTAAGTGTTCTTGTCGCCGGGCACAACCTTCCTTGTTGCCGGCACCACGCTGGCCTCAAAAGCCGAAGCTGTTGAAGACACCGCCAGGAGGGTGGCGACCAGTGCGACGATTCTTGACATCATGGACAGGCTCCATCAGATAACGCGCCGCAGCATAGCGGTTCGTGGCCGGATAATCAATGGTTACGGGCTGCGATTAGTTGACCCGCGAAAGGGGCCGCGTCATTCGGCCGGGAGTTCCCCGTCAGGCGGGTCGTCGTATCCACATGCCGCGCTTGCCGGGATGCGGCAGATCTTTTCGCCGGTGTCGCGCCTGGGCGAACACAACTGGTTATCGCCACAATCGGTATCGGTCTTGCACGGTATCGAGCAGAACGGCGGCAGGTCCGGGACTCCATCCAGATCGGCATCGACCGTCCTCGTTCCCATGAACCTTCCGTCGCCGTCGATATCAACCTTGATCGGGTTGGTTGTCGCGAACGGGACGACCGGGATGCTGTCAGGCCATTCGGTGGAACTCAGCGCGCTGTCCAGCGAAAGCCCGGCAAGATCCAGCAGCGACTGGATGTCCGGATTGCTCAGCAGCGAGTCGAAGTTGGCGAGGATCGCCTGGGCGCCAAGCGAGATGACCGTCATGATAAGGATGTTCCCGTAGGGGCTTCGCTTGTAAACCGGCGTCATGAACGAGTCCTTCGACAGGCCCTTCACGATAACGACGTACCACGAATCGACGTCCGGACGGGCGAGTTCCACCACGTCGTCGAAGTCGATGATGTCTTCCGGCCTCGAGTTGAGGCGAATCTGTCGTTCGAGCATCGAGTTACGGTAAATTTCGATGGTGTCGATGTTGAACCACGACGGCGTCTGAACCCTGATCCGCGCGTGCAGCTTGCCTTTCTTCGCCTGAACCATGCCGCCCAGGCCGGCACGTTCGCCGGTGTCTTCAGCCAGGATTTCAAAATCAACCATCGGTCCGGATGTGACGATCGAGCGCCCGGCCTTCAGGTTGCGGTTCAGTTCATCCCGATCAAGCGCGTGCGGCTTGTCGGTGGATGAAACGATCAAGTTCCTTGGATACCCGACCTCGGCCGACGTCTTGTGCGAGTCCGAGTTGCCGCTTGCGAACACGTTCATGCCGGCGTCAAGCAGGGCGAACCAGTCGTTCAGCGGCTGCTGGGAACTGCTGCACGGCCTTGAGTCCTCCTGCGGGCAGTTGTCCCTGCACATCACCATGCATTCGGCGTTCCAGCCGCCCTTCTTGAAACAGTCGGCGGCGATTGGCTTCAGGCAGGCTTCGCATACTTCCTGCAGGCTGCATCCGACATCGGGACAGCCGTTTTCGTTGCACGTCACGGAATCGTCGTCTTCGGCGCGGTCGTACAGGTTCACGGAAAGGGTCTGTTCCTGTGGCGTGCGCTGCAGCATGTACCTTCCGGATATCAGCTTCGACGATTCCATCGCCATGCGCTTGCAGTTCGAAAGCGTGACGGCATCGTCGTCACAGTACGCGAATCCCTCGCGCATCTCCTTGTGCCAGACGCACTGGTCATGGCGCGTCGCCCACTCGGC
The DNA here is from genome assembly GCA_029555025.1 of Deltaproteobacteria bacterium. GTDB lineage: Bacteria > Myxococcota_A > UBA9042 > DTJE01 > DTJE01 > JAGOFO01. The sequence goes on along the minus strand of JAKPTZ010000007.1, from coordinate 33,053 downwards.
GATTCCCGCTTCGTCCAGGCCTTCCGGCATGGGATCCTCAAGAAGTTCGCCGCAGTCCGGCCACGGATCGGCCTGCATCCAGCCGCAGACGGCGCCACGCCCGTTCGCTTCGAAGCCGAATTCGCCCTTTTCCGTCGCCGCGACGATCTCCTTGAAGCACGCGTTGTACCTTTCCAGTTCGCCGATGGTCGGCGTGTGCAGGTAATGAAGGTTCTTACCGTTGAAGATCTCGAACAGGTGGAAGTTGCACGGAGCGTCCTCGACCGCCTTGGAACACATCATCATCGCGCCGTTCTTGCGCTGCAGCGAGTGGGCCTTGAACCCGATCTGGTTGAAGTAGCCCATCGTTCCGTCGCGCGGGTGGTTAAGCTGCATGACCGCGGCGTCCGCCGGCCCGTCCGCCCGGGAGAACATGGCGTCCCAGATTTCCTCCATCGATTCGCCGGCCTGCCACGGAACAGGATCGTGAAGCGGGATGTCGCGGCCGTCCCATTTCATCGGCCACAGGTTGAAATGTCCCCACTCGAGCGGGGACGTTTCGGCGCTGGGAACCGTCTTGATGTATCCCTCCAGACCCATGTCGGCAAGATACGGTTCGTAATTGATGACCACGTCGTGGTCGTTGGCCGTCACGTATTCGACACCCTCGGTCATGATGGCCTTCAGGCGCATATCTACCGGCAGCGACGAATCGGACGAGAAGATGGTGTGAAGGTGAAGGTCGGCCGCCACGTAACCGGTCGTATCGACTTCCCGGTTGATTTGAACCGAAAGTGCCTTCTTCTCGCCGGAAGACACTTCGTAGTTCCGGATGATCTTCACTTCATACTCGAATCCATGGGACACATAGATGTTGTAACGGCCGGCCGGGACGGTGACCGTGCCCTCGCCGTTGAGCGAGTGTTCGGTCAGGCCGATGCCGTGGTCGTACCTGGAATCGCCAAGTTCCGGCTCGTTGAAGCTGGTCCAGTAATCCAGGGGATCCCCTGTGTCCAGTTCAACCGGCATGAACGTCAGGCGAGCCGGAATCATCAGGCCGGAATTGTCCGACACCCGATACTCGATGCGCGCCGGCGGAACCAGCGAAAGGTTGACCCTTGCGAAACCGCCGTCGGTGATTTCGACCTTTTCCATCTGGCTGTTGCCAAGGGTCGGGCTGTGCGCGAATACATAGTACGTGCCGACTTCGACCGGGCCGGCGAAAGAACCGTCCGGGCTCATGTCGATGCCGGTGTCCGATTCAAGTGCGGTCACGAAGCCGGACGAACGAAGCTGTTCCTGGGCGGCTTTGCGGTATTCCTGGAACGACTCGAAATCGTTGCCGTCCTTGTCCTGGATGTACTCGAGTACGAAAACTTCGACCTTCGACAGTGGCGTTCCGGATTCCCTCTGGGTAACGACGCCGCCAAGTTCGCCGTGCGGGGTGTTTCGCAGTTCGAACACCGGACGCAGCGCGGATGCGATGTCGCCCTCGCCGACAGTCAGGTACCTGGTGAAGGTGAAGCTGCGGCTGCGATCGACAAGATTTCCGGAGCCGTCGTCCTGAAGTCCCGCGTCGCCCGTGAAATGGGTCAGAACCGCGGTGGCCGAGGACGAGAACAACGGAATCATCAGCTTGGACGGCAGGCACTCGTGTGCCGCGATCAGGTCGATTTGAACCTTGTCGCCGAATTTCGCGGCGAGGGCCTTGCCCTGGTTGTCAAGAATCGACTTTTTCCAGTCGTCGAAGGCCTGGGGGCGTGACCCCTCGGCCGGCACCGGAACCGTCACAAGGTAAACGGGCTTGTTGTCGATGACCGCGGTCTTGACCCTGGATCTGGCGTCGTTTACGCCGATGTTGCTGGCCAGGTCGAATTCGGCGCTTCCCTTAAGTTTGTCGGTCACGAAGTCGATGTCTTCGCGTTCGATCCGCGAGATCGCAAGGCGGTATTTCGGACAGTCGTAGCCATGCTTTTCGAACGGGTTAACCGTTGCCCATGCATAGCTGACGTTGATGCCCTTTGCGGCAATCCAGTCAACCGTTATCGGGCTTCCCATCGTGCCGACGCCGTCGTACATGTTTTCATAGATCTTGCGGTCAACGTCGTAACCCAGGCCGGGGACGAACGCGGGACTTTCCGAACCGAAGAACAGGAAGTCGCCGGCGACGACCCCGCCCTTCCATTCCGGCCTTACCCAGTCGGCAGGCGTTCCAAGAAGAACCGAGAAGAAGTCCCTGGTTTCGTTGAAGGTCGGCATGTCGGCCGTCGCGTTCGCACATTCGCAGATCGGGCACATGCGCAGGTAAGGCGTGCTTGCGCCGTCGGGACTTGGCTCGGACAGTTCGGTCATCGCAAAGCCGTTCGGGCATTCAAGCGTGCAGCCCGTGACGGGCGGGCACTTCTTCACGATGTCGTCGTACGGCGGGGACATCCTGATTGTTGTCGCCATCTTCAGCCATGGCTTGCCGGGTTCCAGGATGTAGTCGGTCGAGAAGTCGATCCCGATCTGAAGGCGGTTCAGCAGGGCGAACAGGTTCAAGCCCGGGATGTAGTTGCCGACGAAATCGGCCAGCAGCCCCGGGGTCAGCGTCATACCGCTGAAGCTGAGGTTCTGAAGAAGCGCGTCGATCAGTTCGCGGTTAAGGAATTTCAGCATGTCGAACATGTAGTCGGAGTGTCCGGTCATGCGGAGGATTGCCGCCTTGCCGTCCGAGCCGTCGTTGACGATGCTGAGTTCGCCCGTCTGGCTGACGAGCTGGATTGAACCGTCGCCGTTGTCGAACCCGACTTCCTTCAGGATTCCGTCTGGATTCGGGGTCAGCAGGTTCGCAAGCGGGAAGGATTCCATGAACGAATCCCATCCGCTGTTTGCGCGATCCTCTGCGCGCCAGCGCTGCAGATCGATGTCCAGGACGCCGCCGCCGAACATGCCGGCCGCGTATGATGGCCCTTTGCCCGCGACAATTACGCGGATGCGATCATTTTCCAGCAGATAGTCGCCCATCTTGCCCTTTGCCGAAGGGCCGCCGATCAACTGATCGCCGCTTGATATCTGAACGGCCCTGAGTTGACCGTCCTCGTTGCAGCCGGTCGAAACGACCGCCGCAGACAGGAGGACGGCCGCCAGGACCTTTCCCGAAAGGTTTCGTATCATGGGACACCTCACTTACCCGGGTGGTCCGAAGGCCCCGCCGGGTGGTGCTTGGGCGCAATCAGAACATCAACTGGACGCCGGCGATGGCGGCGTCGTTGCTGATGCTTTTTCCGTGGAGCTCGTACCTGTTCTGGTATTCGACCAGGACTTTCAGGAAGTGCTCGCACGCGTAATATGTGACGGTGGCGGCAGTGATCAGCACGTCGCCCTCGTCCTTCACGTTCATGTTGTCGTCGATGTATTCGGATCTGACTGCCAGGCCGAGTTTAATGTTCGGAATGACATAACCAAGGGATCCGGCGAAGGTCAGGCGATCGATCTGGGAAGCCAGCACGGTCGGCACCGAAGGATCCGCCTGCGGCTTGCTGCGATCCCACAGGACTTCGGCCAGCAGGTGGAAGCCCGAGGCCTTCAACTGCGCGTAACCCGACGCGCCGATGATTTCGGCCGTCTTGCCGTTGCTGTACATGGCGCCGGCGCCGAACCCGACCAGTGGACGGCTGTTCTTCAGGTCGGCCACGTCGCCGCCAAGGTCGCCCATCGGGCTTGCATCGATGCGTCCGACGTAGGCCATGCGCTCGAACTTGTTTCCAAGGGACGTCCCGACGCCCTCGTAACCTTCGAAGAAGCTGGCGCGGCGCTGGAGTCCGTTATAGACGCCGAATGCGATCGACAGCTTGTCCTTGACCGGATGGGAATAGATCATGACGCCCATCTGGCCGCCCGGGGCCATCGCCCTTGACGCCACCGACCGATCCAGGTGCGTCAGGCCGCCGGATGAAAGCATTTCCTCGCGCGAGTAAAGGAACTTGTTCAGGCCGACCGTAAGGCCGAAGTAGTGGGTCGGCTCGTAGTTGATCCAGGCTTCATAAAGCGGGCCGCCGGACTTTTCCTGGTCGAACAGGTCGAGTTCAATCTTGTAGTTCAGCTTCTTGACAAGCTGGCCTTCGACGCCGAAACGCGCCCGGCGCAGCCTGAAACCGTATTCCTGCATGCGGTCGCCCTGGGAAAGAAGGGAATCTTCACCGACCCATCCGCCCCAAGCCTGGATCCTGGCGTGGAAGTCCATCTCGAAGGAACCTTTCTTGATTTTCGCGGGGCCTTCACGCAGGAACTTCAGGAACTCGGCCGTCGTGGAACTTCCGGCAACTTCATCGGAATCGTCTTCATCCGCCGGTTCGCCCCACGCCTTGTCCGCGTTGGCTGCCGGGGCTTCGGCCGGCTGTTCCTGGGGCTGCGTCACCTCGGTGTATGCCGGCTGCCGGGCCGGTTCCTCGGGCAGCAGTTCGTCACCCTGACCATCGGAAGGTTCAACGGCCATCTGAGCCATGGCTCCGGCCGCGGCGAATGTCACGACCATCATTGTCGCAAAAGAGCGCACATAAGATTTCATTGGGGGCCTCCCAGAATATTCCAGCAGGATTATTTGTTCGAACAGGAGCAAGGTCAACCGTAATAAGGTGTAACACTGCAAATCTAACAGTATTCCAATCATCGCGCCCGGCCGATCCGTCCGGCGGTCATTCTTTTCCTTCACGCGGGATCCGTCCGCCTGATTGGACAAGGTGCGTCCGCCGCGCGTGCCGTGAGGTGCGCCGCCGCGATTGACAGCGGCCACTTACTGGGCGACGATCCACGCGTCGTTTCTGGGGGTTTTGTATATGGGAACCAGGCTTATTGTTTTGCTTCCGATAATTGCTGTTCTGGCGCTGGGGACTGGCTGCAAGCGCAAGTCCCCGTGCGAAAAGCTGGCCGATGCCGTATGCGCGGCCGGGCAGTCCGAAGAATGCGCGAATATCAGGCGCCAGGCCGAAAAGGCCGACGAGGCGGCCGGCAAGGTATGTGGACAGATTCTGGAACTGCAGCCGGATCGTTCGACACCGGCCGTTGGATGCGACCTGCTGGCGGATATGGTCTGCGCGGAAAGGCCGCTCGAGGATTGCCTGAACATTCGTCGGGAGGCAAAGGGCGCGGACTTGAAGAAGGCGGTTGTCTGCGACAAGTTCCGCCAGATGATTGTCGATACCAGCAAGTTGAACCAGGCTTCGAAGCAGGACGCCATGCAGTCGGGCCAGAAGGCACCGGCGGCCAGGCTGGCCCCAGCTTTGAACGTTCAGCAGGCCGATGTGCAGGGTGCCTCCGCGGCTCCCGCCGCCGCACAGGCCACAGCCCCGGCCACGGCCCCCGCGGCGCAGGCCGAACCGGCCCCCGCGGCCCCAACGCCTTCTGTTGAGTGATGAAATGAAAAGCAATTTTGTGATCTCGTGTCTTGTCGTCGCGTCGGTGGCGTCGGCCTGTTCGAAGTCCTCTCCGATTCAGGAACCGCAGGCCCCGGCGGGCGGTCGCATTGAGGTCGCCGAGCCCCTTTTTGACAATGGGGTCACCGTGCGTGGCGAGGAAATCCGGCACGTCTTCAAGTTGAAGAACGTCGGGGATTCCGCCGTGACGATCCTGGAAACGAAGGCCAGTTGTTCGTGCACCGCGGCGGTGGTTTCGAATCCCGTGGTCGAGCCGGGCGCGACGGCCGATGTGGAGGTGGTCTTCAACACGCGGGGGCGCAGCGGCGCCCAGTCGAAGTCGGTCAAGGTTCACACGAATTCGGCCACCACGCCGGTCGTGATCCTGACCGTTTCGGGCGAAGTGAAGCCGGCTGTCGAGTTCGCCGAAAGCAATCTTCGACTTGGAAGGGTTCTTCGCAATACCCGGGTCGAGCGTGAAATCGGTATCGTCGGGCTTCGGTCGGAAGGCGTCACGCTGACCGGCCTGAAACTTTCACCGGAAAACGATCCACGGCTTTCGGCCTCGATTGACGCGGCCGATCCGTCGAAGATCCAGGTGGTCTTCAATGCCCCCGCCGAAATCGGCCTTTTCCGCGGTCGCATTGATGCCACCACTTCAAGTCCAGAGGTTCCTTCCATCAGCATGACCATCATGGCCGACGTGACCGGGGAAGTTGCGGCCCAGCCGGCCGAGGCCATCTTTCCCGCACGGGGACGGATGACGGCCGCGGGCCAAACCTCGCAGACGATTGAAATCCTGCTTCAGTCAATGAACGGCAAGCCGTTCACGGTCAGAACCGTCAAGGATGAAGCCGGCCTGGTGAAGCTGGTTTCGTCCAGCAAATCCGAGGAAGGCGAAACCATCGTCCTTGAGGGCCCGCTGGACGACAACCCCGTCCAGGGCATGTTGCTCGTCGAGTTCGCTTCATCGGAGCCGCTTCAGATTCCGTACTACTCCGGCAAGACAAGGCCGGGCCGCGGCATTGGCGGCCCCGGGCGCGGAATGGGCGGTCATCCAGGAAGGATCCCGCTGCCCGGCGACGTTCGAATGGGCAAGATAAAGGTCAAGCCGTGGGAACGTGATGCCGGCCGTCCACATCACATCAAGGCCCCGGTCAAGGGACAGTGATCGCCACCACCGCGTCCTGAAAGCCTTCAAACCTGCCTGATTGGACTGTGTCCTTCTGCCCGGCTGCCGGAAGTTCCTATTCGCTGGCCGGGCCAGGGTCGGAGTTCGCGTCGAACGTTATGGCCGGGGCGTTGACTTCGGCATTACCGTCGGGCGGCTGGAACGAAAGCATCTTGATGTCCAGTTCGTGCGTATTGAAGATGCCGGTTTCGATGAACAGGTAATTCTGGTCGCTGCCCATCGACTTTTCCATCGCGGGGCTGGGCATGTCCAGCTTTTCAAGCTTCACGCGGAACATCGGATCCCGTTCGCTCTTTGCGACGCTCTTCGTGTGGCCGACGATTCGATCCATCGTTGAAAACAGGTTGGCGTAAATCATTCCGTGGACGGCATCGGCTTCCTTGTTCTGAATCCTGAATTTGTAGTACTCGCGGGCCGCTTCGCTCAGTTGCTTGTACTCAATCCGCGCGGAATTAAGCACCTGGGCATGTCCGCCGAAGACACGGTTGGCCGGGTTCAGCGATTCGACCATCTTGTCCAGCAGGAAATCGACTTTCCTGAATGCGTCGATCAGGCGCGAAAGGCTCAGCGTGTCGAATTCGACGCCGCGGTTGATCTTCTCGCGGACGATCTCGGTAATCGATTCCGCGTGGTCGCCAATCCTTTCGATGTCGGCGACCGTCCTCATCAGGTGCTGGATGATCAGCGACTGGCGCTGGGAAAGCTGCCGCTTGCTGATCTCGAAGAGGTACTCGTTGATGGCCTCCTTCAGCAGATCGACCGATTCCTCTTCCTTCTCGATTGCCGCGAAAAGCTGATCCGAGTAAGGCCGAACCACGCCCGTCATCGCCTGGCGCAGCATCTTGCGCACCATCGTTCCCATGCGCCTGGTTTCCTGCATCACGGCAACGATCGCCATTTCCGGTGTCTGGAGATACTTGTCTTCGAGGTTGGATTTCGGCACCGGCAGGCGCGTGCTCGGTGTCATGCGTCGGATCAGCGCCGTGAACTGGTTCGTGAACGGAAGGAAAATCAGGGCGTTCACCACCTGAACCGAAGTGTGCACGTTGGCAATCTGATGAACCATGTCGCCACCGGCGAACTGGACGGCCTTCACGTACAAGGGTGCCATAGCAAGGGCCAGGACGCCGCCGATCGCGTTGAACATCAGGTGGGCCATCGCGGAACGTCGGGATTCAATGTTGGTGCCGATGCTTCCAATCAACCCGACCACGCAAGTTCCGATGTGGGCGCCAAGAACGATTGGCAGGGGCTGGGCCACCGATGAAAACACGCCGGCCGCCCCCATGGCGAACAGGATGCCGATCAATGCCCCACTCGACTGCATCAGAGCCGATCCGGCAATTCCAAGAAGGAATCCCGACAGCGTGGCGAGGATTCCCGGTGCCGCCCCCGCCTCGATGAAAGAATTGAAAAAGCCGGCGTCCTTAAGCGGCGCGGCCGATTCTTTCATCAGGTTCATCCCGAGGAAGAGCAGCCCGAGGCCAAGGACAATAAGCCCGCCCTGCCGAATGGCGTCCTTCTTGAAAAGTGTTGCAACCATCAGTCCGATGCCGATGGCGAAAAATGCATACTTGCCGACCTGAAAAGAAAAGAGCTGCATCGAAAGCGACGTGCCGACGTTGTTTCCGAGCATCAGCGGGATTGACTGGGCGAGTGTCAACAGTCCGGCGTTGATGAAACCGACAATCATCACCGATCCGGCGCCGGAATGAACCATGAAACCCATGGCGGTGCCGGCGGTCAGCCCCGCGACCCTTCGGCCCGTGATCCGGCCAAGGATGGTGCGCATGCGCGTGCCGGCGGCCGACTGAAGCGCCCCGGTCATCAGCTTCATGCCGTATATGAACAGGGCAAGGCCCCCGACAAGTTCACCGATTACAAGGACCAGATCCAGGTCTTCCATTGTCGAATCATCCAAGCAAATCGAGCAGCGCCAGCGTTGAAGCAACCCCTGACCGGATCGCGCCGGTCAATCCCCCTAATATATGCCAATCGTTTTTATTTACAAATCCACTGCTCGTGCCAGAGCTGGAAGATCAGAAGGCTGAAAAGTTCCTTTCGGAAATTGTGCCGTCGCTCCATGTGGGAACGCACCATGGCTTCGACCGCGGACGGGTTGAAAATATCTTGCCTGGCAAGGTATTCGCGTGAAAGCAGACGGTCAATCATCGGCCTGAGATCGCTTCGCAGCCACGCGGCGACTGGGACTCCAAACCCCTTTTTGGGCGCGGACACGATTCGTTCCGGGACTCGTCCCCGGATCATCCGCCGGATCACCGCCTTCGTCGCGCCGCCGTGCAGGTTAAGGGACGCCGGCATAGAAAGGGCAAGCTTTACCATTGCGGTGTCAAGGAAGGGTGACCTGACCTCGAGCGCGCAGTTCATGGAGGCGCGATCCACCTTGACCAGCACTCCGTCTTGAAGGTACAGGCGCATGTACATGATGGCCAGGCGCTTGAACGGATCCATGTGTTCTGTTCCCGCGAGCACCCGCGCGACATCGGGCCACCAGTCTTCCTCGCCGATCGACATCGCGTCCGAGGTGGATTTATTCAGCACGCCGCCGCCGCCCCGGACACTTCGCGGATCAAAACCCCCGACCCAGGCCAGATGCCTTCCGAAACGGTCGTAACGAAGCCCCCGCGACATGCGGTCAACCTTGTAATCCAGTCCCATGTTGCGGTCGGTCACCGGGATGGCCGACGCGGCGGCCGGCAGGATGCGGTCGGTGACGAAGCCTGGAAGAAGCCTTGTCGCGATGCGTGCAAGCCGGTCGGCCTTGAATGTTTCATATCCGTAAAAGAGTTCGTCCCCGCCATCCCCTGAAAGGGCGACCGATATGTGCTCCTTCGCGAACCTTGCCAGCAGGGCCGTCGGGATGATCGAGTAGTCGGCAAGAGGCTCGTCCGCGATCGATGCCGTTTCGCCCACCAGCCTGACAGCCTGTTCGCCGTCAAGCCTGTGCTCGTGGTGCCTGGTTCCGAAGTGCCTGGCGACCGAGCGGGCGGCTTCCGATTCATCGAACGAGGGGTCGTCGAAGGCAATGGTGAAGGTGCTGATTTCGGACGGATCGACGTGCCGGCACATCGCCGCAAGCACTGAGCACGAGTCAAGGCCGCCAGACAGGAAAACCCCCAGGGGGACTTCCGACTCAAGCCGCCGCCCGGTGGCGCGAACCAGTTCTTCCCAGACCGCCTCCGCCGCGTCTTGCTCATTTCCATCGAAAGTCGCGCCCGGCCGCAGTTCGTGAAATCTTCCCGAAGTGATTCCGTCCGAACCCGAAAGAATCCAGCCCCCCGATTCGACCTTGAAGACACCCTCGATAATCGAATACGGCGTCGGCACGTAATCCAGGGTCAGAAACCTGTAAAGCGAATCGGGGCAGACCCGTCGAGGAACATCCGGGTGGGCCAGCAGCGCCCGCAGTTCGGAACCGAACACGACTCCGCCGCCGGTCGCCGACCAGAAGAGCGGCTTCTTGCCCATGCGGTCGCGCGCCAGAAGGAGCTCGTGCCGCCTTGAATCCCACAGGGCGATCGCGAACATTCCGTCAAGCCTGGAAAGCATCGCGGTGCCCAGGTCTTCCCAGAGGTGGGCAATCACCTCGCAGTCGGATCCGGAAGAGAGCCGGTGCCCCCTTTCAAGCAGTTCAGCGCGAAGTTCCGAATGGTTGTAGATTTCGCCGTTGCATACGACTGCGATTCCGCGGTCTTCGGAAAACAGCGGCTGCCGTCCGCCGGCAATGTCGATGATTGAAAGCCGTCGGTGTCCCAGCCGGACGCCGTCGCCGACGAAGAACCCGTCCTCGTCCGGGCCGCGGTGTGCAAGCGATTCGGTCATCCGGGCAATTATCGAGTCGGCATCACTGGAATGCCGGTCGCCCGTGAACCCGCATATTCCGCACATGATTTGTCCCGTCCTGCAGCCTAAACCATTCGGAACCGGTCGGTTTCGATGTTGACAGTTCTTGCGACCATGTAGGGCGCCCTGTCGCGGGATTCGAAATACGTCCTCATGCTGAGTTCGGCCAGCAGGCCCGAAAACAGTATCTGGAACCCGCCAAGAAACAGGACGATCGAAACAAGGAAGAACGGATCCGTGTAAAGCGGGTAATGCCACAGGATCTTCTTCACGATCGTCCAGGTCAGAGCAAGGCACCCAAGGCCGATCGCGGCAAGCCCGTACCGCCCGATGAAATAGAGCGGCTTGGTGGAATATCCCAGCAGGAACCTTACGGTCAGCAGATCCAGGATCAGCCTGAAAGTCTTGCTGAGGCCGTATTTGGATTTGCCGAAGGTTCGCGCCCGGTGGTTCACCTTTTCCTCGACAACGACCCCGCCGGCCCATTTCACATAGGCCGGAATCAGTCTGTGCATTTCGCCGTAAAGATGGAACTGCTTCAGGAAGGAAGCCCTGTATGCCTTCAGGGTGCAGCCGTAGTCGTGAAGATTGACCCCGGTAACCCGGGAAACGACAAGCCTGTTTGCAATCATCGAAGGAAGCGTCTTCGTAAGGAAGGCGTCCTTGCGGCTGGCGCGCCAGCCGGACACCAGGTCGGCACCTTGTTCCAGGCGTGCAAGCAGCTTCGGGATGTCGGCCGGATCGTTCTGAAGATCGGCATCCATCGGGATGATGACTTCGCCCTCGGCAACCCGGAAGCCGGCGTCAAGCGCGGCTGTCTGGCCGTAGTTCCGGACAAGGAAGATCAGCCTGTACCTGTCATCGGAAGAAGCCCGCGCCAGCAACTTTTCCTTCGAGCCGTCAGTGCTTCCGTCGTCGCAGCAGATGACCTCGAAAGTCCTGCCCAGCCCGGTCATGACCTGCTCGATTTCGTCAAAAAGCGGGTCAAGACTTTCCACCTCGTTGAATACTGGCAGTACTATAGAAACGTATGGCCTGTCCATCGTGTCTCTCCACCGGGGATGCGGGCCGGAACTGGACAGATGTTAACATGAGCCTTGTCTGGCGGGGGACGCCGTGGAAGAAAAAAAGTCTGGAAACACAAGGTTGACCGTGTTGATGGCCGCCGTGCTGGCGGTTCTTGTTCTTGCGGTGGCCGTCCCGCTGCTGTTCGGAACGTCCGAGCCGCCAACCGACGAAGCTCCTCCGGTGCCGGAACAGCCTGTCCAGGTTCAGCAGCCTTCGCAGCCGGCGGCACGGCCGGCAGGCGCGGCGGCGCGTCAGGTGCCACAGCCCAACACATGGTGCCGCTCCTACGTGTTCTCCAGGTGCAACACTGCCGGCCTGCCTGCGTCGGCCTGCATGGGGATTGCCAGGGTCGGGGCGGAAGTCCCGATGAATTCCGGTGTCGCAGGTTGTCGCGCCGCTGTCGAAAAATTGATTGCGGCCGAAGTTGAGAGGATGGTCAGGCAGCCCGAGGCGGTTGACGATGGCCAGGCGGTCGAACCTGAAGCGGCCGCGCCTGAACCGGGCACGGCGCCCGAAGGCGGGCAGGGCGGCGAATCGGATGGTTCGGACTCGGCCAGGCCGCGATCTGCCGGGGACGGGCAGCAGCCTTATCGCGTTCCCGCGCCGAACGTCGTGATGAAGCAGCGAGACCCGGCGGCCGACCAGGCCGCGATGGAGAGGATGCGCCAGTTAAGGGATGAAATCGCGGTTCAGCGCAACACATACGTCGGAACCAATATCGGCGTTCAGTCCAGGCTGGACGAAATGAGGGACATCGCCGGACGGCTTGAAACGGACGAGGCGGCCGCCGCCTACAACAACACCCTGAAGGATCTGGGCGTTTCGTCCGGGCCGCCTCCCGGCCCGACAGCCGTCCCGGTTCAGGCCGCGCCGGCCACGCCCGTCCAGGTCACCGCCCAGCCGCTGTGAGCATCACAGAAGCCACCAGACATCAATGATGGGATAGACGGGTACGTCGAACACGTCCTCGGCATTGTCGCCGACACGGGTCAGGAAACTGCCGACGGCAATTCCGACCGACAGGCGGATGCTGTCCCACGCGTGGGTGTAAGTGGCCGTGACGGTGGGGACATCGGCGCCGCGTCCACGGGGATGGTACTGCCCGGAAACTCCCACGGAAATAAGGTCGGCCGCCGTTACAAGCCACGAAACTTCGGCCCCGTAAGTCAGTCCGTGTGAATTCGGGCTGAGTTCAAGCACATATCCCGCCCTGAAAGTCAGCGCCGCGACATCCTTGATCGGAACCGAAAGAATCATGTAGGGGCTCAGCGAACCCGGTATGTCCGTCAGTTCCGTGTCCAGGAAACTTTGTATGTAGGCAATGTCCAGAGCCAGGGCCACCTTGTCGTTGTCGAAGAACTTCCATTTCAGATTGACGTTCGGGATCAGCAGAAGATCCAGGATCGGGTGCGTCGTCAGCGTAAACTGGTCAACAAGGCCGAACGTCATCGGCCCGATGATGCCGACCACGAAATCGCCTTCCTGAAGGGTCCAGGCAGTTCCCGAAAAGACGTTTCTTATGTCGCCGAAGTCGGCCCTTGCCCGGCACGGCAGGTGAATACACGCAACCAGAGCCAGCGAGGCGGCCAGCAGCCTGATTCTGGCGAATTTTTTTCGCTGCGCCATCCAGGTCAGTCCCCGATCGGTTCCTCGTCGATCAGTTTCAGATCCTGCAGGTTCAGTCCCGCAGGGTATCCGTATGACACGTACTGATCGTAACCGTACGATATCACGCCGAAAGGTTCGGCAGAAGACGCGGTGTGGACTCCGTCCTCGATGACCAGGCGGAAGACCGCCCAGTCGCCTTGTCCGACAATCTTGTAATCACCAAACCTGATACCGAGTTCGGACGGATGTTCATAGCCCTTTTCGGTCATTTCCGATTGCATCTTCCGGATTGTCCTGAAGGTCAGGTCTTCGGGCCGGAGTTCCTGGCCGTCCAGAAAGACCGGGACCCCCGGCTTCGCGATGATGTTGACGCAGTCGAACATGTACTTGTCCGGCGCAAGGAAAACGTATTCGGTTCGGAACTGTTCAACCGGAACCGCAAGGATGAAGGTCGGGTCGCCCGTTTTCGCGTCGGTTTCGCCGGAACCCGGGTCGGGAGCCTGCTGGGCCGCCAGGAACTGTCCGACAAGCAGCGGCTTCTTGCCGATGATTTCGAAATTCTCGTCGGCCTCGAACTCCACGAACTGGCCGCGGTTTATTACCCAGTTATCAGTCTGGCTGGGGTATGTCGTCAACTGGGTGTTGTCGGACGCGGCCATTATCCGCCAGACGTCGCGTTCCGAACCGCGCGGGTAACTGAGCGTGGCCACGTATTTCGTGCCCCATGTCGTGACCGGGAACATCTGCATCTGCAGGTGATCCGCGCAGCACGTGTTGTAGCCGATGCAGTCGTAGTTGTTGCGGCAGGTGACATCGCGCGGCGGATCAAGGTTGTTTGCAGGCCACTCGCAGAGGCAGTCGTTGCGCGAAGCGCATTCCAGCCATTCCTGGTGGTACCGGCACTTGCCGTCGGGACAGCAGTGGTTGGTGTTCGGGGCGTTGGCCGCCTCGCTTCCACCGAATACGGCGACCGGGTGGTTCGCCAGCACGATTGAACCGGTCAGGTCGGCACCGTACGCGTTTGTCTCGATGTTCAGCACGTCCCACTGGTTCAGGATGAACGTCTTGCCGGTTCCGCCGGTCATGGCGGGAACGCCGTCGCCGCCAAGGGTCGGTGCGGTCACCGTGACGTTTACCTGGGTTTCCCCGCTGTTAATCGCGACGACCGTCAGGAACCCCTTAAGGTCGTTGAAGGTCTGCTCGCGGGTCATGACCAGGTGGTAACGCCCGAGCGAGTTCGACGGAATCAGGATCGATGCGTCGTTCGAGAAGACTTCCTCGTTTTCCAGCGGGTTGAACTGGTAGGCCGTTATCGGGATGGATGACTTGACGCGGTACGCCTGCGGCTTAATCGACGTCCCGTCAAGATCCATCGGGAACTCCTGGCCGAAATACTGGCTGGCGGGGTCAACGACGGAATATTTCCTGGCGATGGTGAAAATCCTGAGGCTCATCGGCAGAATGGGCGAAAAGTCCAGTTCGTTTCCCCAGTGATCCCGGGTGACCGGGCCGTATTTGCAGTCGATTTCGACCCGCGCCGGATACTTCGTGCTGGTGTTCGAAACGACGATCGCCCATGGGGAACCGGCTGCGTCCGCATAGCCGCTTTCGCTGTTGCTGGGGACAAAGGCGTTGTCCAGATCGACCGCCCAGTATTCGCAGCCGATGTATGAACTCAGCTTCGAGTTCAGCTCGCAAAGGCCGATGCAGACGCCAAGCCTGCACACCTTGCCCGTTTCAGCGCCGTTGCAGTCCTGATGATCTTCCCACTTGGTGCCCGAATCGTCGCAGCGCTGTATGATGTCGTCGTTGAGGCATCGCAGCGTTCCCGGAATGCAGCTCGAGCAGCGCCCCTTCTCGGCCACGCAGAGGCTGCCCTGGCCGCAGGAAACGACTTCCCACCCGGATCCGTCCCTGGCGCACACCACCTCGCCGAAACCGTCTGTCGAACATCCCTGGATTGTTCCGGGCCGGCATACTTCGAATTCCTGGTCGATGTCCGGGATGTCGGTTCCGATGTCGGTGGGGATATCCGGCGTCAGGTCGCCCGTGTCGGTCCGCGGGTCGCCGCCACAAGCAACGGCGCCCATCAGGGCGGCCAGGATGACGGCCTTGAGCAGTGCTGGTGGAGTCATCGGGCACCTTCCTTCAATGCGGCCAGACGCCCGGCATCAGAAGTAAACCATGAAACCGGCCGTGGCCAGCATGCTTCCCATTCCCAGGCTGAACCCGAAGCCGGATTCGGCGGTGCCGGAAGCCATCGATGGATTCAGCCGATCGGTGCCGAGCACGACTTCGTCCTCGGTAAGAATAGTGATAACGAAACCGGCGGACAATGTGAATGCGAAGTGATCAGACAGGAACACTTCCACCACCAGCGGAATTTCCAGGTTCACCTGCCAGACGTCGCCGGACTTGACCATGCCGCTGCACGAATCGTTGTCGGTGCAGCCCAGTTCCTTTCGTCGGCCGGCATTGACCGCCTCGGCGTTCTTCCAGCCCGCGTTGACGCGAAGCCCGATGCCCATGTTGACCTTCTTGAACGACGCGAAGTCATAGAAGGCCCCGGCGGCGAACCTGACCGCGCTCCTGGGATCCGAATCTGTCGGCTTGAAGATGTCGAATCCGACCGTCCCGGCGATCGTGAACTTTTTGATATGGTATTTAAGGTTGATCCCGGAAACGCCGCCGACGCTCTGTTCGTAACCGATCCCGAACTTCTGGTTCATGTCGCGCGCGCCGGCCGCTGCGGGAATCAGCAGGCAGACGGCCAGAACCGAAAGCAGCCTGTTCATTCAGGGCCCCTCTAGAATCTGTAGTCGAGTCCGATTGTAAGCGATCTTCCGTCCGACGGGGCGATTGATCCTTCCGGGGCAAGGTTTGTCATCGTGAATCCGACAAACAGGTCGATCGATTCGATGATGGTGTAACCCATCGTGACGGAAAGAGGAAGCCATCCGGAAGCGCCGTAGCCCGGCGCCCCCATGTATTCGGCAGTGACCATTTTCGCGGGCGATGGAAGGAATGTCCTGCCGTATCCCAGCGATACATCGAAATAGAGTGATTTGGTGGCGTTGACCGTAAGTCCCGCATCGAACCATGCCGTGATCTGGACGGGGTTGCCGAAGGCGCGATCCTTGTTCGCGAACCCAAGCCGCAGTTCCGGCCTGAAGTGGACGGCAAGCCTGCCTGGCAGAACCGCGAACTTGAAGGGAAGTCCGGCCCTGGCCCCGACCTGGTTGGCCTTGATTTCCTCAAGCGGTATCGCAAGGGTCAACTCGACGGCGACGAAATCGGCAAGTCTGAATTTCCCGAAAGCGAAGACCTGGCGGAAGTGGCTTCTGCTGTTCGTGTTCGAAAACATCGGCCATCCGGCCATGGCGACGTTGAATGACTGCACGGTGTCCCCGTCCATGTCGAGGAAGAGCCACGGCAGGACGACCCCGGCCTCGATTCCTTTTGCAAATCCGTACGAAGCCCCAAGGCCCCCCCGGGTCTCGCTGGCCAGGTCGCTGTAGACACCGCCCGTCCGTCCGGGATCGGTGGCGTTAAGGCCGACAGTCATGTCGAAGGTCAGCGAACCCTGGCCCTCCGGGCATACGATCGGGCGATCAACAATCGGCACGACCGTTTCCGCCAGCACGGTTGCCGCCGGGAAAACAATCAATACCGCCGCTGCCAGTCTTGCAAGAGTCATCGGGAAATCCGCATGGAGAAAAACGGCCACTGCGGCCTAGAACCGGCACTGGAAGCCGACAGAAAGGCTGCGGGCGTCGCCGGCGCCGCCGAATTCGGGGGTCATGTTTTCAAGCGTGAACCCGGCGAAAACGTCAAGCCTGGTAAGAACCTGGTAACCAACCAGGATCGACATCGGCAGATAACCGGATTTGAACGGATAAACGTCCAGACCGTATCCGACGGTTACGTCGAAAAAGACCTTGGCAACCGAGATCGTTATGCCGGCATCGACATAGAATCCGACGTTGACCGGCTCCGAAGGCATTGCGGAATCCTGCGGCTCGGTCGTCCCAAAACCGATCAGCAGATCCGGCCTGGCGTGGATCTTCAGCAGCCCCGGCACCGCGATGTACTGAACCGGCAGCCCGATTCTCAGGGCCGGGCGGTTGAATCCGTCGGCCTGCATGGTCGGAATCTGAAGGCCCAGTTCAACGCCGAACTGTTCCACGACCTTGAAACGACCGTAAAGGTAGGCGGGAACGAACTGGCTGAAGCCGTCGGCGAACTTGTATCCGTAACCGGCCACCCTGCGGGTTCCATCGCCTTCGGGGCCGCGGCCGGTCGAAGGTGGGGTGGTGGTTCCGTCGAAGTTGCCGTGCGGCCTGGTCTTCTTGCCGTTGTCGAGCGTCTGCAGATACTGAACCGACATGCCCATCTCAAACGGGCCCCACAGGGTTCCCCTGAAGGTCAGGCCGACGTTTCTTTCCGAAGCCAGCGCCGAGCCGACCCCGAAAACTCGACCTTCCATGCCTTTGTTAAGCCCGACGAACAGATCCAGGCGCGCCTCGCCGGTGCCGAGCGGCAGGATGATTCCGCGGTCTGCCATATAGACGGTCTTGCCCCGAACCATTGGCTTGTCTTCGTCGAATGGTTCTTCGGCCTTCTTTTCTGCCTTTTCCCCGTCGGTCGCGGCTGCCTGTTCGGAATCGTCGGCCGCCGCCGGTTCTTCCGCCGGCTTTTCTTCCTGCCAGCCGGCATCCTCGGCCGCGGACTGCGCCACCGCATCAAGGCTGACGGCCGTCAGCGACGCCGCCACCAGGGCGCACAGGAGCAAGGGAATTCTCTTCAGCATCACTTCCTCCGGTCTTACCGAATTCAAAACCGGGCGACCCGGTAAACAGTCGCGGCAAGCATATCACAGGAACCACTTAAAATGGCACAAGGTAAATGACGGTAATCGGCGCAATTTCGGGATTTTTTCGGCCGATGCCGGCCGCTGTCAGGAAAAAGCCTATTTCGTGGCCATCACGATGTCATCGAGGCTTCTGGGAGCAATGCGGAATTTGCCGAAGTGATAGCGAACCAGCCCGGTAATCGAAGCAACCGCGGCGTCCGCCGTCGGGGTAAATCCCTGGATGTAGAACTGGTTGCTGACATGGATGCCGTTTCCGACTTCAAACCAGGTCTTGGTATCCGAAGACGTCGCGGCAGTGATTGTCGTGGCCGGTATCCGGACCAGAAGACCTTCAAGTTCCTCGCAGCGCGCCAGGGCACCGCTTCCGGCGTTTTCAAGCACCGACAGGTCGATGTCGATCGGCCCCGGGGCCGTGTCGGTCGAATCCTTTGCGGCCGCGTTGATCTGCACCTGGCTGAAGCAGTAGTACTCGTAGTAGTCGCCGTCGGAAATCGTGATGACGTCGCCGGGCACGAAGGCCGTTGCCAGGGTCTTGTCCGCCACGACGGCCATTCCGTTGAAGGAACGATCCTCCGCCACCGGATAGTCTTCGACATAGTATCCGTCAAGGCTCGACGTCGAGGAGAATTTCGGCGCCGTAACAATCACCTGCGCGAACGCGACATTGTTGAAAACGTTGACGAAGCCGTCTGTGGTGCAGCCGGTTGACGGCGTCGCCGCCTGGATCTGGTGCATCGTCAGCGGCGCGTCCGGCACGTCCGGCGCCACGATGTCGGGCTGATCCTTTTCGACCACGATTGGGTCGCCGTCGAACTCCAGGTCGGCCATCGACCTTGGCATCAGTTCATACCTTCCGTACGAATATGCCAGCACGCCGGTGATCGACAGGAACTTTTGTCCGATTGCCCTTCCATCGGAACGCGAGTTCATATACTCCAGGTAGAAGGCATTCCCGACCACCAATCCGCCGGTTACCTTGAATGAACCGTGATCCTTCCCGTCAGATCCGTTTGTCGGGGTCTCGGTGATTTCAACATTGGAAACGGTAACCAGGACGCCTTCGTATGGTTCTACTTGAGATGGATTCTGGGAGCCAGGCAATTCCGGAGCCAGTTCGATCGGGTCGGGAATTTCGGCGGTGCCGACCTTCGTCGCCGCGGTGGCGGAAATTTCGGTGAAGCAGTAATACTCGATGACCTTCCCTTCCGCGTCGATGACGTCGCCCGGCGCGAATTTTTCGGGTGCCGACACGTCGATGGTCATCGCGATGCACGAGTAGGGCAGAAGCGGATTCAGCAAGCCCTGGCAGACGTAATAGCCGTCAAGCTGGCCGGCCTTCGCGACGAATTTCGGACTTACCACGACCAGGTCGTTGAATGCGAGGCCGTCGGCGATGGTCTTAATGGATGTGTTGGCCGTGCATCCGGTGCTGGTGTCCGCCGACTGTATCGCTATGACCGATGTCGGCGGCTCGACGCCTTCCGGAAGGTCGTATGAAACGTCGGGAGGATCAATCATGTCACCCGGTTCAATGACGTCCGGGGTATTGCCGCCCTTCAGCACCAGATCCTGATTCGACCTGGGCAGGACAACGTACTTGCCGTACGAATAATCGACAACGCCAACAATCTCGTCGAATTCCTCGTCGGCCACCGGTTTGTAGGTGATCCCGAAAGACGGCTTGATCGTGACGCCGCCGGTTACCTCGAATTCGCCATAGGGCTTGGCGGCGTCCGTGATCTTGACGTCGGGCAGGCGAACCAGGACGCCTTCCCACTTTTCTGCCGTTGCTGGATCCTGGGATCCGATTTCGGCCGGATCGACATCGACCGGCTCAAGCGGCTGATCCGTCGCGATGCGCGTGGCGGCTGAGGCCGTCAACTGGGTCAGGCAGTAGTATTCCAGATGGCTTGCCGTCACGGAAAGGACATCGCCAACGTTGAAATCCGGAAGGCCCAGTTCCTTCTTGATCGTCATGGCGGCACCGGTCCAGGGGGTTGCCCTGGAAAGGGTGGCCTCGGCCACGAAGTAGCGGTCAAGAGTTGATGAGGCTTCCTGCTTGGGCGCCGTGACGACCACGTCCATCAGGATGTCCGTTTCCCCGTTCTGGAAGCCGGGGGGCTCGGCCTGTCCGTCCGGGGGGCAGATGACGCTCAGGTCGGACTTCTGCAGCCTCGCAATCGGGCCGTTCTGCTCAAAAGCGTCGCCGCCGTAATCCGGCAGTCTGATGTCAAGGCTGTTCAGATCCAGTCCGTTCAGATCGATGCCGACCAGATCGTAATGGGCCAGGTCGAAGGAATACCCGTCCGGAATACCGCCGTTGTCCTGTTCATGGGTGACCCGGCGCCCCTCGCAACCCGTGGCCACGACAAGAATGGCGATGACTGGAACACAGAAGGAGATGAAAGTCCGCATGCGCATGACTCCGGAAAATGCCGCAAACCAGTTTCGTTTCGAAGCGGCCCGGTGTCAATCGGATTGTGTCCGGATGGCTTATGGAGATGGTCGGGGATTACGGACGGGAATCAGTCGCGAATCACTTGCAGGCGTTGAATTCATCGAGGTTGGTCGCCGCGATCTGGCAGGTGACCTTCGCTTCGGTGCAACGGGCCTTGACGCATTCGTCGGCGCAGGCAGCCAGCTTGGCTTCGGCTTCGGCGGCGGCGGCGGCAGCGGCTTCGTCCTTCGCCTTCTGGGCGGCGGCGACGGCGGCGTCCTTCTGGGCGGCCAGTTCGGCGAACTTCGGGGCCCATTCTTCGGCCTTCGCGTTCTTCTTCGCGGTGCATTCTTCAGTGGCCTTCGCCTTGTCGGCTTCGGCGGTCAGGTTGGCGGCGGCGGTGTCGCATTCGGTCTGGATCGCCTGGATGTCGGCGCCCTGGGCGGTCTGCATTTCGGTCATCTTGACCTGGAATTCATCGGCGATCTTCTGGACGGGGTCAGCCACCGCTTCCTGCGGCTGGGCGGCCTTGACCAGTTCCGCCTGCTTCGCGCAAGCTTCCTTGCAGGCATCCGGGGTTGCCTTCTTGGCACAGGAAACAGCAAAAACCATTGCGAACGCGCACACCAGAACCAAAGACAGCTTCTTCATTGTAATATTCCTCCTTCTGCCCCACCATGGGACCGAGACTTCAGCAATCCGTCCCACCATTGGGACTGAAGTCTCATACGAAGTGCGACCATTATGTCCGAATTCATCGAAATGTCAACGACTTCAAACGGTAAAGACTTGTGTGTTGAATTTTTCCCGTTTGATGTAAGATTTTTGCAGCTTGAATCGAGGTCTCACATGTTCCGGGAAAGGAAGAGGATTTTCGTTGTCGGTTACCATCAAAGTCCATTCGGAAAGCTGGGGGCGATGTCAATTCCGGCCATGATTGGCGCGGCCGCCGAGGGTGCCGCGGCTGACGCCGGGATCGAGACGGCCTCCATCGATGTGGGATCCATTGCCGGCCTGATTGTTCCGATACTTAATGATCAGACTCTGATGGGCGGGCTGCTGGCCGCGGTGCCGGGGATGGCGGGCAAGAACATTGAGTGCGTCGAGAACGCATGCGCGAGTGGTGGCCAGGCGATTCTTTCCGTCGTGTACAAGCTCCTGCTCGGGTTCGGCGACGTCGGCATCGCGATCGGGATCGAGAAGATGCGCAACGACGAAGGCAAGATGGACGGCGTCCTGATCGGCAAGGCGCTGGGAACGGCATCGCATCCCGAGAACCGGGAAGGCAAGGTCTTCATCTTCCCCCACCTGTTTGCCGAGGTCATGGATCGATATATGAAGGAGTGGGGCGTCACCGAAGAGGAACTGGCCCACGTGCCCGTGACGATGTACCGGCATGCGAACATGAATCCGCTGGCCCAGATGAACAAGGTCCAGATGTCGGTTGACAAGGTGATGACGCTGGACGGCCCGAATCGCTATGTGGTTGACGGGTTGCCGCTGAAGACGTTCGAGTGCAGCCAGGTTTCCGACGGGTACGCCGCCATCATTCTTGCAACCCAGGAAGGTATCGATCGCCTGGGTATTGCTCCGGACAAGGTCGTCGAACTCGTCGGATTCGGCGCCGCGGTTGATCCGCTTTCCGTGACGGGCCGTGACGTCATCAGGCCGGCGGCCGCCTACAAGGCCATGAACGCGGCGTACGACATGGCCGGCATTCATGCGGAAAACATCGATGTCGCCGAGGTTCACGACTGCTTCGGAATCATGGGTGCCATCGCCGTCGAAATCCTTGGTCTTGCCGATCCCGGAAAGGGGGTCTTCTACTACGTGGATGGCCGCGCAAGGATAGATGGCAACGGCGTTCCGATTAACACTTCCGGTGGATTGATCGCAAAGGGCCACCCCGTCGGGGCCACGGGCGTCGCCATGGTCGGCTGGAATTACAGACAGCTTACCGGACAGGTTCCGGATGGACTTAAGGTGAAGGATCCCGAGTACGCGGCGTCATTCAATATCGGCGGCCCGATCTGCGCTTCGGTCACCACGGTTCTGCGAAAGGTGCGCTGACCGCAACTCGTCAATGCCTAGGTGTTGCCCAGGGTTCCCGCGAATTCCTCGCGAACCTTCCGCCCCTGGTGGCACCTGAAGCATGCGGATCTCTTGTTTTCAAAGGCGTTTGCCGTGACGAAGTCGTTGATGCACGATTCCGTGTCGACGTCACGGCGCTTTGCCCTGCAGTAGAACTTGCAATCAAAGGTGCGGCACTTTGGTGAACTTGAGGCGCCAGTCTGGGTTCCACGCATTTTCAACTCCTCCGTCCATCGTATTCAGGGATGTTTAATTCAAACAACTAGGATGAATTTAATCGTGGCTCGTAGATATGTCAAGCTAATTTGATGTTTTTTATCCGAATAAGAATTGTTGTTTAATTTCGGTGGCTTATCTGGCGGCTAGATTTGGTATTGGCTCAAGCTCGAAAAAATTTTTGTAAAAATATCCCAGATTATGTCGGCTATCTCAGGATCGTCTTCTTCTGACCAGTTCCTGTGCGATGTAGCCGGCCACGTGGTTCGGTTTGGTTCCAGGCCCGAAGCCGGCGTCGAACCCGAGTTCCAGGGCGACTTCGTGGGAAATCCTGGGGCCGCCACAGATCATCAGCAGATCCTGGCGCACCCCCTGGGCCTCGACCATGTCGACCAGTTCCGCAAGGTTGGACAGGTGGACGTCCTTCTGGGTCACGACCTGGCTTACCAGAACCGCATCCGCCTTGAATTCGACAATCCTGGCAAGCAGGGTTTCATTCGATACCTGGCTGCCCATGTTGATGGTTTCGAATGTCGGGTATCGCTCGAGCCCGTATTCGCCGTTGTATCCCTTCATGTCCATGATTGCATCGATGCCGACCGTGTGCGCGTCGCTGCCGGTGCAGGCGCCGACGACGCGAATCCGCCGGTCGAAGTGCTTTTCCATGAAGTGTTCGATTTCGTGAAATCCCATCACTTCCATGTCAATCTTCGGCACGACGATGGCCGAGAAGTCGATGGTGTGGGTGCACTTCCCATAAACGATGAAGTATGAGAATCCGTGACCAAGATCGGTTTCATGATAAATCGAAGGTTCCTTCAGGCCCATCCTTCCGGCAATCCTGCGGGCGGCTTCGCGGGCCTCGGGGCCCATCGGCACGGGCAGGCTGAACGAAAGCTGCACCTGGCCGTCGTTCATGGTGTCGCCGTACGGCTTGATCCTGGTTGGGTCAACGCCCTTCGGGAATACAGCGTTTTTTGTGGATTCCATGTTCATCATTCCCCTTTCACGCCGGCCATCAACGAAAGCATCGATTCAACCGGGTTGCGGTAGTCATCCGCGCGCAACGCTACGCCATCCAGCCCGCGTCCGGAATCCATATGGCGCCGGACGTCGGCAAACACTCCGCGGGATATCGCGTCGAAAAGACCTTCGCGTCTTATCTGTTCAAGCAGCGCGCATGTGTTTTCAAGCACTTCGGCGGCGTATCCGCGAACGATGCCGCCTTCCTTGAATTCGATTTCGTCCCCCAGATGCCGCGCGGCCTGGCGAATCATCGCCCCGGATTCGAGCGCCAGGTAGCGATCGTGTATGTGGGGCGTGTGCATCGCTTCGGTCATCATCCCGAGCAGGTGGATTCCCTGATCGGTCATGACGGCGGCCATGTTGAACAGCGCGTCCTGGACGTGACCCCGGAATATGTTTCCCGTCATGTACTTGGTCGGGGGCATGTACTTGATGGGGCATCCGGGGAAGACCTCGCGAACCAGTTGGGCCATCGCCACTTCCTTCAGGAACATGTCTTCGGACCACGGATTCATCTGCATAGCATGGCCAAGTCCGAGCTGTTCCGGCTGGAGTCCGCACCGCAAGGCGATCTGTTCGTTAATCAGATCCGACGCCAGGACCGTGTGTTCCGACTTCGCGGCGTCGGCCGTCGTCAGGTAGTTGTCCTCGCCGGTGTTGATGATGAATCCGCCAGCCGCAGCGGCCAGTCTGGCGAAGCGCTGGTCGGTCAAGGTCCGCTGCATGTTGATGTTGCGGAAAAGGATGCCGTAGAGTGCGTCGTTCAGCATCACGTCCAGCCGTTCCATCGCGCCCAGGCAGGACATTTCCGGCATGCAGAGGCCGCTTGCGTAGTTGCACAGGCGGATGTACCGGCCCTCTTCCCGGCTGACCTCGTCAAGCGCGTCGCGCATGATCCTGAAGTTGGCCTGGGTCGCGAAGGTGCCGCCGAATCCTTCGGTGGTCGGGCCCTCGGGAATATAGTCCAGAAGGCTCTGGGCCGTTGATCTGATGACCGCGATCACCTGTGCGCCGGCCTTGGCCGCGACCCTGGCCTGATCGACGTCCTCGAAGATGTTGCCGGTGGCCACGATGACGTAAAGCAGGGGGCGCTCGCCTTCCCCGAGTTCGGCAAGGGATTCCTGGCGCCTGGAGCGCTGGGTTCGGATCCGTCGGAAACTGTCTGCGGCAAGGTCTTCGGCCGCGGCAACCGCGTGTTCAAGGGCCTCGCCGGACGGCATCGCCATTTCGACCGAGCCGGCGGCAACGGCCCTTGCCGTTTCGGACGCATCCATGCCGGTTCGCGCGACCGCATCCGCGAAAGGAACCGACAGGCCGTGGGCCAGCAGGTCCCGTCCCGTCGGGGAATCGACTACGCGGTTCACCCAGTGGACGCCTTCAGCGTCGGCTCCCTCGACACCCATCATGCGCAAGGTCGCGCGTTCAACGGATGTGGTGGTGCGCTTCGCGGCAAAATCCATCACGGAAGCCGCGATTTCGGAGGCTGCGGCACGTGCCGCATCAACCTTTTCAAAGTCCAGGCCCAGCTTGCTTGTCTTCATCTTCAACTCCGGAACGTTCTGGTGCCCTGCGGCACCGTGTCATTGGTCGAGCCGTGGTCGCCATCCGATGCGGCCTTCAGGAAATCGAATACCGGCACGTCGGGAATCGCCTCCGACAAGGCGGCGGTAAGTTCAGCGGAAGACATTCCGCCGCCCGTGACGGCGATTGGGTTGACGGCGATTGCAAGGAGGTTGACCGATTTTTCCCCGAAAATCCGGTGGCCCCGTCCGTGGAACCGGCGGAACTCGGGGCCCTGGATGAACAACCTGGTGGCGTCCCTGACCACGAGCGCCAGCGATCCGTGAATCCCGGTGATGCTGGTCAGCAGGTCGGCAAACCCTCGCGGAACCGCGCCAGGCATGGCCAGCGCGACCAGCGTGTCGGCAAACTCGGCGCAAGTTCGAACGGCGGCATCGCAACCTTCGTCGGCTGCCGGAACCAGGCGTCCGTCCGCCGTCGCGGCCACCGCCCGCCCGGTCGAACATGCCAGTTCGATGGCGGACAGGAATAAGGCATCCTGAGTTGCGGGAACCCTGATTCTTTCCACGAATGAAACGGTTCTTTCGACCACATCTGCCGGCCTGGGACCCAGGATTGCACCGGTCGCCAGGATCAGTCCGTCGGAAATCGCCGGATCGGCGGACATCAGGCGCTGGTAAGCGCCGTCAATCACGACCCTTGCAGCGCCAATCCGGAACATCGCGTCCCTTACCATCGCCACGTCCCGTTTGTGCCTGACTCCGGCCAGCAGAACCTGCGCCGGCCCGGTCGTCCTTGCGATGACCAGTTCGCCGAGCGGAGTGGATATGCCGGCGTCCAGGACTATCGAGCAGTCCCCGACAGCCGCCTCGAGCGCGCGGCGGGCGGTCGCGAAAAGGGTTCCAGGCAGGGCCGAAATCCTTGGCTTCGGAACTCCGAGCCAGAAGTCCGAGTCCTCGCCGTCAATTCCAATCGACATCAGGCCCGTCACGCTTCCGGCCCAGGTTCCCGTCAGGACGTTCATCGCCGTCGTTTTTCCTGCGTTCTTGGAGCAGCCCGCCACGGCAATCGTCCGGGCATCCGTTCCGGAAAGGTGTTCAAGCAGGATGGAAGGGGAACTCGTCATCACGCACACAGGCGCACCGGTCACGCCCCTGACATTACGCGTCAAATCGTATTCGATGAAGGCGGTTCTGCCAAGGCCGGGTGTCGGGCCGGGGAATAAACCAGTGCCGGGCGCCAGGGGGCGCCATCGACACCGGCTGAAATCTGCGAATTCCGGTTACAGGACGCTCTTGAGCTTCGGAGCGGGCTTGAAGCCGACGGTCTTCGACGCCTTGATGGTGATTTCGGCGCCGTTCTGGGGATTCCGTCCCTTGCGCGCCTTGCGGCCGCGGACTGCGAATGTGCCGAATCCCGGGAAGGAGAATCTCTTGTCCTTCTTGATCGCCGCGGTCATCGCTTCGAATACCGCATTCAGCATGATTTCGGTCTGCTTCTTGGTCAGATCAACGCCCTTTGCCTTGCGGACTTCATCGATCAGTTCAGCCTTGGTCATCTTTGTTCCTCCTTAAGATGGCAACAATAGCCCCTCAGGTGTAACACACCCCTTCAAATCCCCGTCAGGCGCAGCTGCCTGACAGCCGCTCAGTAGTGAGCATGGTGCAGTTTCACTTTTGACGCGAAGGCTTGTCAAGAGGTTTTTTTCACTTAATTCAGCGAATTCGCGGCATTAAATAATTCCGGTGATGTAAGTGGTTGATTTTATTGAAGGGTGAAATCAGGGCTCGACGCCCAGCGCGGTAGCCATCCTGAAGATTTCGTCCTTCATCATAAGTTTGCGTTTCTTAAGGCTTGCAACTTCAATCTGCTCGTCGGCTGTCAGATACGGGCGCGCGGTCATTTCCTTGATTGCCAGATCCAGCTTGCGGTGTTCGCCGCGGAGTGCCTCGAGCCTTTCGGTCGTCATTCCCGTCGCTTCATGTTCTTCGGACATCGGCCACCTCTTATGCAAGAGCCTGAATTTTGGAATTTAGACCACAGCGGCGCGGCGGTCAAGACGCCGCCCTTCGCATCATCGCCAGCGGCGGCCGGGCGATTAAATTTTTTTCTTCCAACATGTGTGTTCGGGGTGGTATTGAATCCGGATAAATCCCGGGGCGTTTCCGAGGGGCCGGCGGATGGGTCGGACATATCTTGGCAGGTATGAAATTGATCGCGAGATAGGCCGGGGCGGCATGGCCGTTGTTTATCGCGGGATCGACACTACCCTGAATCGTCCGGTCGCGGTCAAGGTGATGCACAGTCACCTGCTGAAGCGCCAGGACGCGCGCGAACGCTTCTGCCGCGAGGCGCGCGTCATCGCGAAGCTCAAGCACGAAAACATAGTCGAAGTTTATGATTATTCGGGAAATCTCCCGCAGGGTGCCGCCCCCGATTCCGAGGATGCCCTGATTGTCACCGAGCTGGTCGAGGGCATTTCCCTTGCCGAATACCTGGCGATGCACGGGCCCATGATTCCGGAGGTTGCCGCCATGGTGACCGCCGTGGTCGCCGGCGCCCTGGAGCACGCACATGCCAACGGGGTCGTGCATCGGGACGTCAAGCCGGAAAATATCATGGTCGGCGCGGGCGGCGTTCTGAAACTGATGGATTTCGGCATCGCCCATGTCGTTGACATGGAACACCTGACGGTCACGGGGGCCATCGTCGGCTCGCCGGCCCACATGTCGCCCGAGCAGGTTGACGGAAAGGCCCTTGACGCAAGGACGGACGTCTTTTCGCTTGGCACGCTGTTCTTCCTGCTTTCTTCCGGTTCGCTTCCGTTCAATTCGGACACGCCATCCGGCCTTCTTCGCGCCATCAGCGAGGCCCGGGTACCCGACATCAGGGGAAGGGTTCGCGGCTTTCCGGACGACTTGTGGGCGATTCTTGCCAGGATGATGGCCCGGGATGCGGACCGGCGATTCCAGTCGGCCGGCGAGGTCGCGGAATCCATCGCGGGCGTTCTCGCCTCGGTCGGGATCGGCCCTCTGCCCGAGGAGATGAAGCGCTTTTTCTCGGCTCCCGCCGTCCAGTCGGTTGAAATGAGGCATCGCGTCTGTCAGGGACGCGTCGCCCTCGGTCGCAGGTATCTTGCCGCCGGGCGCCAGGCAATGGCCATCCGCGAAGCCGACACCGCCATCCAAATCCTTCCGGAATCGGAAGAGGCCATTCGCCTGATGTCGGCGGTCCGCAAAAGCGTCAAGCGCGTCAGGTTGATAAGGATCGCCTTTTTCGTCGGCGTAATCGGCCTTCTTTCGGCCGGGGCTCTGCTGGTGATGAGCCGACAGCGTGGATATCCCGGCAACGTCGATCAGGCCGACTTCTCCGCAGCCATGTCGATCCAGCGGCGGGTTGCGTTCGAGATGGGGCCTTCCCGTCGGGGGCTGGACGGTCCGCTTCCCGCGAGGATACGCCCGATGATCAGGGTACGGCCGTACGGAGCAGCGCCAGGCCAGCAGGCGTCGGATGTCCAGGTGCAGCCGGAAAAGGTCGAGCCCCAGGCCGCGCCCCAAGCCGCGCCCCAGGTCGTGCCCAAGCCGGAAGCGTTCCCGATTTCGATTCACGCCTATCCGCCGGCAGTCCAGATTCAGGTCGATGGCCGCCGCGTCGGAACCGGGCGTGTCGAGGGGCTGATGCTGGAGCCCGGACGTCACCGGCTTGTGCTGTCCCATCCGAGTTGCGATCAGTGCCGAGATGTCGACACGTCATTCCTTATCGATCGCGAAAGTCCGCCAAAGGCGCCGATGCGCGTTTCCATCGACTATCGCGAGGCGAGGCTGCTGGTGGTCGGGCCGCAGAACGGGAAGGTGTTTCTGAACAACGAGGCCCGGCCGCGCGGCGTTACCAACCAGCCGATAATGGTTCCCATGGATCGTCCGACACCGGTCGATTTCATGCTGAAGGTCGTTGTCGAAGGCCGCCCCGATTTTTCGACCCGCGTCAGTCTGCAGGCGGGAAAGGCGGCCGCCGTCAGGCTTCAGTAGTCGGCGCGTCCGGCGGAAGTGTTCCGATTTTCACAGCGGCGCCGCTCTGGTTTTGTGACTCTGTTGGAATTTTAACATCTTCGACCGTCGAATGCGTTTTTGACCTTTCAGCATGAATTCGAATTGGTTATCATCTTACGCCGTGGGCGCCGGAACCTTGGGGGTCCAGTGGCTTCAAACCGTAAGAAAGGCCCGCTGGGATCGGCCGTTGCCGTGATGTCCGTCGGCATCGAGATGGCGATTGCGATCACGGTTGGTTATTTCATCGGCAACTGGATCGACGGGAAGCTTGATACCGCGCCGTGGTTCCTGCTGTTGTTCCTTGCACTCGGATCGGCGGCCGCCTTTCGCGGCCTCTGGCGTACGGCCAGGAAGTACTGGGCCGGGGACGATGAAGGCCCCGGTTCCGTTTGAGGAGCCCGTTTGACAGCCAGGCGTTTCGTCAGGAACACCGTTTGCGTCAATGCGGTTCTTGCCGCGGTCGCGGGTGCCGTAAGTCTCGCGGTTGCCGGAAAGGGGCCAGGTTTTGCCGCGCTTGCCGGCGGGCTGGCCGGTTCCCTGAACGTCCTGGTGATCGGCCTGATCGCCATGCGGATGTTTTCGCCCGGCGCTGGGCGGGCATCGACGGTGGCGTTGCTGCTGGTCAAGATGGGGGTTCTTGCCGGCCTTGCGCTTCTGGCCGTCGGAATCCTGTCGGTAAGCCCTGTCGGGCTCGCGATCGGGGTCTCGACGACGGTGGTCGCCGTACTTTCGATGTCCTGTTTCGTTGCCCTTCGCGGCGACGGGGTTACTTTGTGATGGCCGGCCTGTGATGGCCGTCGTGCCTGGGGAAAGCGGATGAAGTTTCGTTTTGCGTCATCACTGACCGCACTCGCAATCGTGCTGTTGTCCGGTTCCGTTCCGGCATCGGCAAGCGATGACCACTGGTCTCTGGCCAGCGAAGTAATCCCGGCCGACGTAACCGACGCCGTTGCGCACGGGCTCGGGCGAACCCTTATCGGCAAGGAGCCTGTCACCGACCTGAACCACGTCGTTTTTGGCGTGCTGGTGTTTGCCATTCTTGTCGTCCTGATGGTGCTTGCCGCCGTCAAGATGCGCTCCGGACGCGGATCCGTGATCCCCGAGGCCCGTTTTTCCCCTCTGGCCCTGTTCCAGTTCCTTTCCGACGCGCTGCTTGGATTGATGGAAGGCCTGATGGGCCGCGAAAAGGCACTCTATTTCCTTCCACTGATCGGATCCCTTGGAATTTTCATACTTTTTTCTAACCTTCTTGGTCTTATTCCAGGTTTCCTGCCGCCAACCAGCAATCTGAACACGACGCTGGCCCTGGGGCTGGTGGTCTTCTTCGCGACTCACTACTACGGGGTCAAGACACACGGAATCGGGTATTTCAAGGAGTTCTTCGGGCCGATCATCAAGTGGTACGCGCTTCCACTGATGCTTCTGATGTTCTGCATCGAAATGATCAGCCACATCGCCCGCCCGGTCTCGCTTGCAATCCGTCTTTTCGGAAACATGTTCGGCGATCATGCCGCGCTTGCCGCGTTCCTTCTGATGGCGGCGGGCACGCTTGCCGGCGGTCCCTGGATCGCCCGCGTATCGGTCGTGATGCCGTTGATTCCCATGGTTCTTGGTATATTCGTCGCCGTTGTCCAGACGCTGGTATTCTGCATCCTCTCGACCGTGTACATCTACATGGCCACCGAGGAGCATGGTGAAGGTGACGCGCACCACGCCTGACCGCGTGGCGTGCTGGCCGTTTTTCGGTTCTTGACGGGCTTGGCCCTTTATCGTGGAGGAAAGATGATGTCCCTGTTCAGGAAGGCTCTGGCCGCCGTCGGCGCCACGTTCGTTTCGATGCTTGTTCTGGTTCCGTCCGCCTTCGCGCAGGAAGCTGTCGCCGCGGGCGACAACAAGTTCACCGTCCAGGTGTTCGTGGCGCTGGCCGCCGGTTTCGGCATCGCCATCGCCGCCTTCGGTGGCGCCATGGCACAGGGAAAGGCCGTTACCGCCGCGATGGAAGGGATTGCCCGCAACCCAGGCGCCCAGGGAAAGATGTTTGTCCCGATGATTCTGGGCCTGGCGCTCATCGAATCCCTGGTCATCTACTCCCTGGTCATTTCGTTCTCGCTGATCGGAAAGCTCTGATCCCGAATCGGCCGTGAAGGCGGCCGGTTTGCCGGTCAAACGTCCTGAATCCGCGCCGCCGGGCCGATCTCCAGCCCGCCGGCGTCGAACCGTCGCGAAGCCCGCCGGGCATCTGCCGGATTGCCGGCCGGATTGACGCAGGGCCTTCAAACACGGATAATCTGCCGGTTTCTTTCTGGAGTCTTCCTTGAAGCTTCACCTCATTCCCGTTGTGCTGATTTCGATCCTCCTGGTTGCCGGCTGCGGCGGCGATTCCGTTCAAGGCGACCTTGACGGCGCCCCGGATGCCCTGGGAACCGATAATCCCCGGCTGGATGTCAATACACCCGGCGACGACGTTGTTCCGGAAGACGCGGGCCTGGATCTGCCGGGTCAGGACGCGGTCGAGTCCGATGGCGGCGGTGACTCGACCGAGCCGGTCGATGTCGTGGATCCCGATTCGTCATTCGATTCAGATGTGCAGGTGGTATCGACCGAGGTCAATTACCTTGTGATCGCCTCGGATTCCCTGCTCGAATCGGCATCGGAACTGGCCGAGTACCGCCAGTCGAGGGGCTTCCGAACCCAGGTCATGACCAGATCCGACATTCTGGGTGGAACCACGGTTTCGACGGCCAACTGGACGAACATGGCGCGTGCCCACATAAACAAGCTCTTCAAAAAGTTGCCCGCCGAAGAGACTCTTTTCGTCGTGCTTGTCGGAGACGTGGAGGACGTGCCCGAGGAAGGTTTCACGAAGCCCCTGCCGACAACCGACTGCGACAATGTCCTGACCGGCATCTGCTTCACCGACAACTCGATTGCCGACCTTGACGACGACTACATCCCGGACGTCGCCCTTGGTCGCATCACCGCGTCGAACAACCAGGAAGTCCGCGATTACCTTCAGAAGGTTGTGAATCACGAAGCCGGATACACGCCCGGCCTGTGGAACCGTCGCGTTTCCCTTTACGTCGGCGAGGCCGGTTTTTCACCCGAGATTGACGCCACGCTTGAGTATTTCACATTCCAGGGTCTTGACCTGATCAGTCACGCTTTCGACATCATCGGCGCGTACGACAGCGAAAATTCCAGCTACTACTACACTCCTTTCCATGAAAAGGTGGTCGAGCTGATCAACCAGGGCTCGTTGATGAGCATCTACATCGGTCACGGCAACGAGGACTGGACCCAGGGGCTTAAGACCGACCAGCTTCCCGAAATCAAGTGTGAAAACCGACTTCCGGTCATGGTCTTCCTGGCCTGCCTGAACGGCAATTTCGACTGGGGCGACGACAGCATCGCCGAAGCCATGATGCACCTTCCCGACGGTCCGGTGGCTGTGTTCGCCTCGTCCGACGAATCACATCCCGTCGGCAACGCGGTGCTCGCGTACGAAGTCACCCGGGTCGGTCTTGGCGAGCGCCCAAAGACGGCGGGCGAACTCTTCATGCGAACCAAGGCGGAATTGATCAATCA
This sequence comes from Deltaproteobacteria bacterium, assembly GCA_029555025.1. Classification (GTDB taxonomy): domain Bacteria; phylum Myxococcota_A; class UBA9042; order DTJE01; family DTJE01; genus JAGOFO01. The sequence goes on along the minus strand of JAKPTZ010000007.1, from coordinate 151 downwards.
CAGCGACGACTTCCGGCAGACCATCGACGGGGCTTCCATCGCATACGGAGAACAGGGCGCGGACGACCCGGAAAGGCTCTATCGCGAGCATGCGGATCTTTACAACCTGCTTGGCGATCCCGCGGTCATGATGAAGTATCCGCCCGCATCG
>JAKPTZ010000006.1 GCA_029555025.1 Deltaproteobacteria bacterium | reverse complement strand
ACCATCCTCCTTCGGAGGCGGAAGATTGACCCCGCGGAATTGTGCCAGGATTTCATCGAGGGGACGAAGGAGCTGAAGTTGTCGCTTGTCTCCGATGGCCACGCTCTCCGACAGGGACACGAAGCCCGACCGCTTGTCGGTTAGGCGCTTCTCCGCCTTCGCGGAACAGAGCTCCCGCGTGGGAGACAAGAGAATGAACGGCGTGCTATTCCTCCCCAGTAGACCATCCACTGCCTCGCTGAAATCATCGGGCTCAATCTGGATGGCCAGGTAGACCGGGAAACGGTATCCGGCGTATGGAGAGTAAACGCCGATGCGCGTCGTGCCGGGAAGGTCGGTTCCCGCGTCGGTTTCTTCGATCAGGTCGAAGACCTTGGCGAGCGCCGTGTCGAGAGCCGGACGATCCAGCTCATAGGCCACGATGTCGGCTCGTCGCAGGGCAAAGGTCTCGCATCCACGTTCGCACCTGCAGACGGCGACAATGTCCTCCGGATCGTGCACGACCACTTCGTGCTCACAGCCGCAGCCGCGTTGAACCATGCAGGGATGTGAAGATGCCAGTTTGCCGTTCGGACGAAGGAAGGCCTTCGCCGTCCCATAATCGTTCCCGAACCGGGCTTTCCACTCGGCATCCACCGCGGCCGCGCCGGGGACGGTTTCGAGTGCCTGCCAGAATCCGGTCGGTCTATTCCTCATCGTCTTCCTGCTCGGCAAGGATGAATCCGCGCTTGGTGAGCCAGTCTTCGACCACGGAGGCGTCACTGTCCCTGGTGTACTGCGCGATATTTGAAGGACGGATGGTCACGATCCGTGCTGCATTCGAATCCGTGAACTTCACTTGAAAGCTCGCCCGGATGATCCGCGCTTTCTGGGGCATGGCGCGCCCGCGCCCGGCGTAGGCGGCGAACACGTCGTTGGCTTTGCGTATCTCGGTCTCCTTTTCCGCGCCGCCCCAGAAGAACTGAACCTCCTTGAGCCGGACCCATTCCATGCCGTCCACGTCGGTGCAGACGATGGATGTGTCTCCGTCGTTTCGAAGTGGTTCGAGCGTGTACTTGCCGGTCTCAGGAAAGAAATCCTCCTTGTTGAACACATGGCGGCCGAACTGCCGGCGGAAGAGGTCCTTTTCCCCTTTTCCGCACGCGTGCATTCGAATCTCGCCGATGGTCGGTTCGTAAACCAACACGTCGTATTTCTCTGGACGGTAGAAGACGCTCGAAGCCTGACCGCCGTCGAGGCTGCCTTCACGCCGCAACGGATCACCGTGGCGCACCAGAAACCACACGGAATCCTTCTTGGGGTAAACGAAGACCTTCGATCCCCGTCCGCGCTTTTTCTTC
>JAKPTZ010000045.1 GCA_029555025.1 Deltaproteobacteria bacterium | reverse complement strand
TTGATCTTTTTGATGATTTTATCGACTTTATTAATGGTGACCTGGCCGTGGTAGTCGGTGTTGATGACGACGACCGGTCCCAGGGCGCAGGCACCCACGCAGTTGACGGTTTCCAGCGAGAAATTTCCGTCTTTCGTGGTCTCGCCCGGTTTGATCCCTAAAGTGGTTTCAAACCGATCCTGAAGAATGGCTGCGCCGCGAACGTGGCAGGCTGTGCCTTTGCAGATTTTCACTACGTGTTTTCCACGAGGCTTCAAGCTGAAGGCGGTGTAAAACGTGGCCGCTTCATATACGCGGCTCATCGGCACATTCATTTGTTTTGCCGCTGCTTTCAATGCTTCCTTGGGAAGGTAATTGAAAGCTTCCTGAATATCCTGCAACACGGCGATCATTCCGCTTTTGCCGCCTCCGTGTTTTTTGACAATCTGCCTGGTTTTTGCTGCAACACTTATCGGTTTCGTCATTCTTCTTTCACCTCGGTATTCTTTTCAATTTCTCTTTTATTCATTGCCGGTTTTGAGAAATTTTGCTTTTTCCACGAGCTTTCCAAACTCAACCGTTACTTTCTCCTGAATCATTTCGATCTGATCCGGTGTCAGGTGGCGGAAACGTCCCTGAGGCTTGAAGTAACTCTTTACCGGTTTGAGTTTTTTGGGCATGTCCGGAGACAGCCGGTAATGGCCGTTCTCGACTTCGTACAGGGGGAAGACACCCGTTTCCACGGCCAGACGCCCCATGGATACGGCCGTATGGGAAGGACTGCGCCAACCGGTCGGGCACATGGAGAAGCAGTGAATATAGGAAGGGCCTTGAATGCTTTTGGCCTTTTCCACCTTCCGGATAAAATCCAGCGGATAACTGGGGCAGGCGGTGGCGACATACGGGATGCCGTGCGCAACCATAATTTCCGGCATGTTCTTTTTCCAGGTTTTCTGGCCGATGCTTACTTTCCCGGCCGGAGCAGTGGTGGTGGAGGCGCCCATCGGCGTGCCGCTGGAGCGCTGAATGCCCGTGTTCATGTACGCCTCGTTGTCGAAGCAGACGTAGATCATGTCGTGTCCGCGTTCCATCGCGCCGGAAAGGGCCTGGAAGCCGATGTCCATCGTGCCGCCGTCGCCGGCCATGCCGACCACTTTCACATAACGATCATCAATCTTCCCTTTTTTGCGCAAAGCCTTCAGGCCCGCTTCGACGCCGGATGCCACGGCCGCCGCGTTTTCAAAAGCCACGTGAATCCAGGGCACCTGCCACGCCGTGGTCGGAAACATACTCGAGATGATTTCCATGCAGCCGGTCGCGGATGCGATCACGGTATTTTCTCCAAGGGCTTTGCACATCAGCCGCACGGCCAGCACTTCAGCGCAGCCGGAACAGGCGCGGTGGCCCGACGATATCAATTCCTGTTTATTGATCAGACGCGGGGCAAATAAATCAAAATTTTCTACGATATTCATCATTCTCTCACCCCCCAAAATTCATAGGTGTCCGCCGCCTTGTTGGCGGTGTCCGCGAGAACGTTTTCGAACATGCCGACAAATTCCTTCACCTGCACGTCGCGTCCGCCCAGGCCGATGATGTAGTTGTAGATCAGCGGACGTCTGGCTTCGGCATACAGGGCCGACTTGATTTCCGAAAAAACGGGACCGCCGGGACCGCCGAAGGAGCAGGCGCGGTCGGTGACGATCAGTTTCTTTGCGTTTCCAATGACGGCCTTGAGCTCTTCAAACGGGAAGGGCCGCCAGAGCCGAAGCTTGACCAGACCGGCCTTGACGCCTTTGGCGCGCAGTTCGTCAATCGCCATCTGCGCGGTTTCTCCCATGGAGCCCATCGTCAGCATCATCACGTCCGCGTCGTCGGCCTTGTAGGTTTCCACCAGTTTATACGGGCGGCCGAACTTTTCGCCCCATTCATCAAAGACCTGCTGAATCACTTTTTTGGAGGCTTTGACGGCTTCGTCCTTGGCCTTCATGATTTCCGTGAAATAGTCCGACATGGCAAAAGCGCCCATCGTCACCGGTTTGGACGGATGCAGCGTCGCATGCGGAACAAACGGCGGCAGAAACTCATTCACTTCTTCCTGCGTGGGCATCTCAAAAGGCTCGACCATGTGGGTGAGCTGGAACCCGTCGATATTGACGGAAACCGGCAGCATGACGTCCTTGTGTTCGGCGATTTTGAACGCCGCGATGGACAGGTCCACCGCTTCCTGGGCGTTTTCCACAAAAAGGGCAATCCAGCCGGCGTCGCGCTGCGGCATGATGTCGGAATGATCGTTCAAAATATTGAGCGGACCGGAGACCGCGCGGTTGGCAATGCCCATCACAATCGGCAGCCGCATCGCCGAAGCAATGGGGAGCAGTTCGTGCATCAGCATCAACCCCTGGGAACTCGTCGCCGTATAGGAACGGGCGCCGGCGCCGGACGCGCCGATCACCGCGCTCATGGCCGAATGTTCGGATTCCACCGTCACGAATTCGCAGTCAATATGGCCGTCGGCAACGAGATCCGAAAGATGTTCCGCAATGTGCGACTGGGGGGTAATGGGATAAACGGCCGCCATGTCGATGTTGCACAGCCCCACGGCTTCCGCAACGGCAACTGCCACTTCCATTCCAATGCGTTTGCCCATGTTATCCCTCCTCGACCATCTTGATCGCGCGGGGCCAGCATTCGTGCGCACAGATGCCGCAGCCCTTGCAATAATCCATGTTCGCCTTGAAAAAACCTTCTTCCGTCTGCTGAACGCAGCCTTCCGGACAAAACACGTAGCAGATGCCGCACTTGATGCATTTTGTGTCGTTCCAGATCGGCCGCTGCGACCGCCAGCTTCCCGTATGGTATTCGCTTGCGCTGCCCGGTTCGGACACCACACAGCCGATGGGAAGTTCCCGCCATGTCTTTAATGTCATACGTACCTCTTAATTCAGAATTTTGATTTCGTCGTAGGCCCGCTTCATCGCGTTGAGATTCTTCTGGGCGATCCTGCCGAACCGGTGATCAATGGCGCCTTTCATCGCGTCGAGTTCCATGACGCCGATCACTTTCAACAGCGCGCCGATCATGGTGGTGTTGGCAATCGGCACACCCATTTCCTTGCGGGCGATCCCGGTGCCGTCCACCGTGGCAACCGTGCCCTGGAAGTTCAATTCCCTGCGAATCTCTTCGGGCGTTTTCGGAGTGTTTACGATCAATTTTCCGTCCGGCTTCAATCCATCCGTGACGGGCACCAGACCGATCAGACTGGAATCGAGCACCAGCACGACATCGGGCTCATAAATGCCCGACCGCACGTTAATTTTCTTGTCGTCAATGCGTGTGAACGCGGCGACGGGCGCCCCTCTTCTTTCCGGGCCGAAACTGGGAAAGCCCTGCGCATATTTTCCGGCGGCGATTGCCGATACCGCCAACAATTCCACAGAGGTCACCGCTCCCTGACCGCCCCGGCCATGCCATCTGACTTCAATCATCGATCCCACTCTCCTTAAATATAAAATGACCGTTTCCCTTAATATAGAAGGGTTTTTGAGTCAATATCTTTTCTCGACTCTGCAAAAGCGTATGGATTACGAAAGCGTACGCCACTTTTCCCGTTCGGACAGGTACAAATCATTGCCCCGGGAATCGTTGATCACCACCAGAGGCAGGTCAAGAATCGAAAGTTTTCGAATCGCTTCCGGCCCCAGGTCTTCGTAAGCGACCAGGTCTATTTTTGTGACGCGCCCCGCGGTCAGGGCCGCAATGCCGCCGATCGCGCCGAAATAAACCGCCTTATTTTTTTTGATCGATTCGATGACTTGCGCGGAGCGGCTGCCCTTGCCGATCATGGCTCTCAAGCCATGCTCAATGAGTGCCGGCGTAAAGGCATCCATCCGGTAACTGGTTGTCGGGCCGATGGAACCGATCACCCTTCGGGGAGGCGTGGGCGATGGGGCGGCGTAGAATATCGTTGATGTCGCAAGATCGATCGGCAGGGGAAGGCCCTGAGAAAGCGCCTCGCATAAACGACGGTGCGCCGCGTCGCGGGCCGTATAAACCTCTCCGCTCAACAAAACCATATCCCCCGCGTGCAGCGAGGCAATGACGTCTTCCGTCAGAGGGGTTTGAATTTTCCGTGTTGTACTCATATTTTCAGGTTCACTGAATTCGCTACGCGGCCTTTTGAATTTCTTTGCCTTCGTATTCCGGAAACATGATAATCGCCGGGTGAACGTCGAAAGCTTTTGCCAACTGTTCTACGCGTCTCTTTCCTATTTCAACCTTATCATTTTCTAAAAGACTTAGATTTGTCGCACTGATTCCGCAACGTTCAGAAAGTTCCGACTGGGTCCAGCCTTTTAATTCACGAAGCATACGAATGACTTCGCCGGTTGTAACCTGTGCGTGCGGTTTTGCCGGAACAAATTCGTTTTTTTTACCCGTTTTCATAAAGCCTCCCAACTCTGGCACCGAGATAAATACATGAATCATTCTTTGTTATTGTCCAACTCCATTGGGCAATCCAGTTTAATGTATCGGGTGCTGTTATCCATCATTTTCAATATTCGTGAGGCGTAATATCCAACACAAGAACCGTCACAACTTCCTTCTCCACCGTATAAATTACCCTGTACTTCAAACTCAAACGCGATGAACGCTGCCCCTCGCGTTTCCCCGTCAGTTTTTCGTCATGAAACCCCGGAAACTCCCTCAATTTTTCCGGCCCATGGCGAAATATAATATCCTTCCACAGTTCGTATTTCTTAACAACCGCGGCGGGCAGCTTTCGGCATGTTTTTTCCATGTCGCGATGCTCTTTGATATGCCACATTATTAGTTTTAATAACCTATCAATTATGATAAGTCAAGATCAGGTTCAAACAGCATTGAAAATATGGTCGTTTCTCAGCTTGTGAACTCGCAAGGACATTACAGAGCCGCGCTTCGGACTGTTCAGGGAGCAGTCCCTGCAATATCCACATCATCCACCTCTGTTCCTGCTTAAATGATTACTTCTTTGTGACGGGCGACATGGCACTGGAGATTGACGGCCACGGGAAGAGAAGCGATATGGCAGGGCATCATCTCGGCGGAAACGGCCAGGGCCGTCACCCTGCCACCCAGCCCCCCGGGACCGATTCCCAGGGCGTTGATCCGCTTCAGAAGTTCGTCTTCCATCCGCGCCAGACGCTCATCCTTGTTATGTTCGCCATCCAACGGCCTTAAGAGCGCTTTTTTCGCCAGAATGCAGGCCTGCTCCAGCGATCCGCCGATCCCGACGCCGACAATGATCGGCGGGCAGGGGTTGGCGCCGGCAGCCTCCACCGTTTCCAGAACAAATTTCTTGATGCCTTCGATTCCCGCGGCGGGCGTCAGCATCCGGGCCGCGCTCATATTTTCACTGCCGCCGCCTTTGGGCATGGCAATGATTCGCAATTGATTGCCGGGCACGATATCCATATGAAGGATAGACGGTGCGTTGTCGTTGGTGTTGGCTCTCGTGAGCGGGTCGCAGACGGATTTGCGCAAATAGCCGTCCTGATATGCCTGCCGCACGCCTTCTTCAATCGCCTCTTGCAACGGTCCGCCGGTTACGCGCACATCCTGCCCCAGCTCCACAAAAACAACCGCGAGTCCCGTATCCTGGCAGATGGGGATTTTCTCACGCCGGGCGATATCCGCGTTCTCGATCATTTTCTGCAACACCTGCCTGCCGGTGTCCGACTCTTCCGTGGAGAGCGCCTTTTGCAGCGCTTCCATCACGTCTTTTCCCAAAACGGTGTTGGCTTCAATGAACAACGTCTTCACGGCTTTGGTGATTTTCCTTGCGTTGATCCGCCGCATGCTTTTTTTGTTGATCCTATTCATAATATGACTGTTTTCAGGCGTCATGCTACATGCCGTGACGAAACTGCAGCGACTTCGATATCGTCATCTTATCGACGTATTTCAAATCCCCGCCCATCGGCACGCCCATGGCGATGCGGGTGATTTTCATGCCGCTGTCTTTGAACATCCGCATGATCAGAAGCGCCGTGGCCTCGCCGTGAACATTCGGATTGGTGGCCAGAATCAGCTCTTCGATCGGCCCTTCCTGAACTCTTCTCCGCAGTTCGCCGAGACGCAGATTTTCCGGCCCGATGCCGTCGAGCGGCGCCAGCGCACCGTGCAGAACATGGTACGTTCCGTGGAAAACGCCGCTTTCCTCGATGGCGGCCAGCGCATCCGGTTCTTCCACCACGCAGATCACCCGGCTGTCCCGGGAAGGATCTCCACAGATATGACACGGGTCTTCCTCTGTGGGATTGAGGCATATCCGGCAAAGATGGATTTTGCGTTTGACCTCGACTAAGCTTTCCGCCAGCTTTTCCACGTCTTCGGGGGTGGCCCGCAAAATATAATTCGCCAGCCGGGCCGCCGTCTTCTCTCCGATGCCCGGAAGCTTGGCCAGCTCCGCAATCAGGCGTTTAATGGGTTGCGCGTAAGATTTCATAGGATGATTTACAGACCGCCCAATCCTGGAATGGACAGGCCGCCCGTTATCTTGGACATCTCCGACTGGGCCATTTCCTGTGACTTGCGGATGCCTTCATTCACGGCCGCGGCAATCAGATCCTGAAGCATATCGATGTCTTCCGGATTGACCACGTCTTTTTCAATCGTGAGCGATACAATCTCAAATTTGCCGTTGACCAGAACCCGCACCATGCCGCCGCCCGACTGCGCTTCCACGGTTCTCGTTTCAAGCTCCTGCTGGAGACGGGCCATCTTTTCCTGCATCTTCTTGGCCTGCTTCATGATGTTGCCGATATTGTGCACTTTGCTACCCCCTGTTGTTTTTATCCGTAATCGGTTTGATTTCCACCAGCTCCGCGCCGTCAAATTCGGCGAGAACCTTTTGAAAATGCGGAGAATTCACAGCCTCGCGCTTGAGGTCGGCAAGGTTGTTCGGCCTTGCGCTTCGCCCGTTGCCGTTGCTGTTGGCCTTCGGCGCCTCGATGGTGATAATCTTCAAAGAAACTTTTTGTGAATAATACAACCCTGCGATTCTTTCCAATTCTTCTTTCTGCTGTTTTTCCAAAAGATTATCGAGAAAAATATAGCCCTGGGGGAAACCAAGCGTCAGGCAGCCGTTTTCGAGCTGCAGCACTTCCGCGGCATCAATTTTCGCCCCCAGCCGCGGATTCTCTTTTTTGACAAATTTTTTCAGATCATCCTCCGGCCCGAATCTTTCGGCAGGCCGGCGCGCCTCCGTCTCCGCAACCTTTTGCGGGGTCGAACCGGAATCGTCCTCGGCGCCGCCCGTCTGCGGGTATTCCGACGGCTGCTTTGCCGCAACCGGCCCCGCGTCCGTTCCGCCCTGCGCAGCCGGCGAACCCGCCCTGATCTTCTGTTCCAGCGACTCCAGGGTCGCCAGAATTTCTCCCACGGGCAGAACCGGCGCCAGATAGGCCATCCGAACCAGAACGGCCTCGATTTTCATCCGCACTTCCTGGCTGCGGCGCAGATTGTCGGCCTCATCGAGCAAAATCTCCAGATAGCGCTGCAGCGTTTCACGAGTCGTGTTATTCGTTTGAATTTTCAGCTTTTCCACCTGTTCCGGCGCAATATCAAAAGACGAACTTCCGTCCGCGGCAATTTTGACCAGAAGCAAATTGCGGAAATGCTTCAAAAGCATCGCATAGAAGTGCTTCATATCGACGCCCGCCAGGTAGGCTTCTTCCAAAATACTCAAACAATCCGAGGCGTTGCGGGCTAAAACCGCTTCGGACAGGCGGTACAGATACTTGCGGTCGGAAAGCCCCAGGATGTCCTCCACTTCCTCGTCTGAAATATTCTGGCCGGCATAGGAGATGATCTGGTCAAAAATACTCTGGGCGTCGCGCATGGAGCCGTCTCCCGCCTCGGCGATCCAGGAAAGGGCCGTGGCGCTGATGACGATGTTTTCCTTTGCGGCAAGCCTGCCCAGATTGGCCGCAATCTGCGAAAGCGAAATGCGCCGGAAATCATAACACTGGCAGCGCGACAGAATGGTGGCCGGCACCTTGTGGTTTTCCGTTGTGGCAAAAATAAAGATGACGTGCCCCGGCGGTTCTTCCAGCGTTTTCAAAAGCGCGTTGAAGGCTTCGCGCGTCAGCATGTGGACTTCGTCGATGATGTAAATCTTGTTGCGGTCGCGTGTCGCTGCAAAGGCGACACCTTCCCGAAGTTCCCTGATGCTGTCGATGCCGCGGTTCGATGCGCCGTCGATTTCCTTTACGTCCAGCGAATTACCGGCCGTGATTTCACGACATGCGTCGCACACGTTGCAGGGACTGACGGTCGGGCCGTTGACGCAGTTCAGCGCCTTCGCCAGCACGCGGGCCGCCGTCGTCTTTCCGACGCCGCGGATGCCGGTAAAAAGGAAGGCATGGCCGGCCCTGCCGGAGGCAATCGAGTTCTTCAGCGTCGTCGTGACATGTTCCTGGCCAACGATGTCGTCAAACGTCTGTGGCCGAAACTTCCTTGCGATGACTTGATACGACATATCGATTTTCTGCAAGGAGGGAGAAATGCCGGGACGGAACACCCGCAACACCACTTACCGTTGCTTCCTTCCGGACCTGGCGGGGTTACGCGATAATCACGCCGCCCCGTCCCGGCGAACGCATTATAAGATGACCGACCGACCGAAGCAACCGCAATTCCATGCGAAGCATCACGCTAAAGGAAAGTGAAAGCGCCCAACCGGTGAGGTCAGAAACCCAGCGAGTGAAGGGTAGGCGTCACAGTTGGGCAACGGAAAATGATCAATGGAGGGACTCCAGCCTAGATCTCTGGTCATAAATCAGACAATTTTGTTGGTGGATCCAGCACCTCCTCGAACCCTGATTGTCCATCATCTGCTGTATTGTGGAAATCTTCCGAAGGATAGTTCGTGCTGCAACGTCGGGCGTAATCCTCTGCCTCATCCAATTCAAGTTCCAACGAACGAAGTTTACTAGCTAAATAGGTTAAAGTAGTAGACGCATCATCAACATCAAATACGATGTCCCCTTCGACTGGATAGACCCCTGTTACAAGGAACAGACCATCATACCCTACGTATCTCCTCGCATAGCACGCTCTGTGAGCAAAAATCAAGTTGGCTCCAGGGGCAATCGTCCACCGCGAAGCCGGGTAGTTTCCGTCAAGAAGATGAGCATTAACCGATTGTCCGTTGGACTCCCACACCTCGAAACCGAATGTGGCCAGAGTTTCAATCTGGTCGGGATTTCCGAAAAGCGTGGTCTTGATTCGACCAATCTTCACCGGACAGAATTCCAGACAGTTCTCTCCCAGCGCCCATGGCAAGCAAAAACGCTGAATGTCGCCTTCGCAGTCTGGATTGAGTTCGGCGACAAAGGCCACCGATGCATAATGCGCCCAATATTGGATACCGTTCACCAGATATTTGTATGCACACTCTTCTTCTGCAGAATGGTGCAAAACGTCCCTGTTCTCCAGATCCTCACACCAGGTTACGGACTCCCCAACCCGGGGCATCAGAGGCCCGGCCGACAAATCCCTGACGGAGCCATGATCCTGGCAACCAATTGCCGAAAATATGCAAACCAATCCGACTGCAAACAAGCGAAATCCAGCGGACATGGGACACCTCGCATAATGGCTTACGGAGCAACGTAGTAGATACGAACATCATCACTTGGCCCAACAACTACTGCAGGCCCAGCCCAAATCGACAGGCCCAAAGTGTGTTTGTCAGACCAGCCTGGCAAATTCGCATCCCACCTACCTACATTCAACCAGTGATTGTCGTTCTGCCCGCGATAGGCGATATAATGACTCGAATTACCATAAGCACTGGAAAGTTCATTACGTGAAGTCCATCCCTCGTGCCCAGCAGGCGATATTGACATTGACATGGAATCGTCTGGGGCAAGGGAAGCAAAATACGTGACGAAGAAGTTGTCGGCGTCACCATCATCCGGGGTTGTCGTGACAAAACAGGAATCGTAAACGAAGTGGCAGCTCACGGCAGGCGTGTGCCACGCTACGAGGAATTTTCCATAGTAATCTTGGAGTTCGTTGCAATTTGATACTGTCGTAAAAATTCCTGGAATTAGTGTGCATTGACGAACGCGTCCAATTTCGTCCCAAACGAATGGCGTTCGTGTTGCAGAATACCAATTCACCCAAACAACAACGAATCGGTTCTCTCCTGCATTATACCTAACTACCGGAGAGCCCAGCGCACCGTAATCTGTCGCTGAACAACCAGAGCAACTCCAAGCGAGCAAAACTGGCTCAGTCCAAGACACTCCATCAAATGAATACGAATAATAGATTGCCCTCCCATTCACCCCTGTTAAATTATTGTCTTCCCCCTTATTCGACCAAACGAGCACCCACTGACCGCTTCCGAAGGCAACTGATGGCCCGAACCACGATTCAGATAACGGACCATGATCAACCATTGTGGACACGTTCCATGCAATAGAATATGTTGACGTAGCGGTTCCCTTAATGGTCTTAATCCGTTTAGGAATGGAGTCGGTTGCAAATGCCAGTATGAATTCCGGAGGAGTTGCAGCGCCATTCACACTCACATCAACGTGATCGTTCGAGTACTGTGTCAGATTGCTGTCAGTGCCGTAGTACCATGTCGTCCCGCCGTTAGGAGAAACAACATGCCGGATTCTCAGCCCACTCCGGTGAGAATACTGCGTATAACCTGGATCCCCAGAAGGGGGCTCAATAACCTGAAAGCAGTCTTCGTGCCAAGGAAACCGTCCAGAATCGGAGGAGTGCATGGTTGAAAATGGCTCGAATGTTTGCTGATTTCCTCCGCTGTCGCTCAGTTGAATCATTCCCACATCGTGCAGAAGCTCATGATGAAGTGAACTCTGGAATAGGCGCCCAGGTGCTGCCTGAGTTAGACCCCGCTGCCTGTCAATTCCCTCGGGGGTCTTATCATAGAAAAACACGTTGCAGTTTTCTGTTCCACAACCGACTCCCGCTGGACAATCACCTCTCCAATCTTGTGGCGTGCAATCGGTGGCCGCAGGGCTCGAGCTGACAGAAAGCGCCTTGATAAGAATGTAGCCTGGCTGGCTATAGAATGCATGATTTGTGCAAATTGTTGGTATTTCATTACACACAGTCGAATCTGACCCAGTGCTGGTAAAATCATCAAGAAAACCATCCCAAACAAATTTTAGATTAGTCTCCAATTGATCGTTCATCATCTCAAGAACGTTCCTAATCGAAGTCTCTATCTTCTGCGAACTTTCAAAACCCGTGAAAGGCAAGCCAGGATCGGCTGAGAAGTACTCTCTCAAGACACAGCCACAAGCCTTAACCCTAATATTCCCCTGATAGTCGGCTTTAAACGTCGAAACCAGCGGTGTTGTAAGTGCCAAGCTTGAAACACATATAATGGCCGCAAAACCTACGGTTGCAGATCCCAAGCGACTTATTAACATACAAATGATTCTCAACAACCGATTTTCAACCATAACCCCAAACAAAGACAAAGTCGATGACTTATTGTTTTAGATCATCCCCTCATAGGAAAGGGAGTACGCCCCGTGATGGTTGGCGGTCGGCGGTAAACCCTTCCGCGGCTCCCCCTTCACCCCTTCCCGTGCGAGTGCGGGGCGTTCACGTCGTTCGTTCGGGCGTCGGCTCGGTCGGCTGATGCACGATGTTGCTTGTTCTGGGATTGTACCGCGCCGATTCGCCGGCCGCTGTCATTAATCCGGAATCCTGTTCACGCCCTCGCATCGCATCGGGTGGGGTATGCCGCTCCAGGCTTCCCCGCCGCCTGCCCCGGCCATCGGCGTACGCCCCGTGATTGTCGATGTTCGACTTCACTTTCAAACTCGGAGGCCGGACATGCATACTAACCTCAACTTAGTCCATTGTGTCAATTGTGACTTACTCCAGTCTCGCCTCGGCCACTAAATACACTTGTCTCTCCATGAGGGGATCGGTCAGAGTGGTTGACTATTGATCTGCCGACGGGCTTGATGTGATAATCAAATCGAAATTTGATGTGATTAGCTGGTCTATTCGCATCAGAGTCTGTTCAGCCCTCCTTTCATATTGCGGGGACTCGGATGAAGAAGGAATGGGTATGGCAATCCGAAAGGTGGCCCGATGTTCCGTGGGACGTCGAGCGAGTCGGGCCACCGCTCGACAGGGCGCGTTCCCGGCTTGAGGTTCTTGTTGCATCCCTGACGGGCCTTGGCTTTTGTGCCAGACTGGCAGATCAGGTTCGCGGAACAGCCATCGAGGTCGTCAGGACAGCCGAGATCGAGGGTGAACGACTTGATCTCGACTCGGTCAGGTCAAGCGTCGCCCGGCGGCTGGGCCTCGAGGTCGATTCGATGGACGTAACACCGGCACCCGGGCAGGCCGAGGGGCTTGTAGACGTCCTTGTTGACGCAACCATGAACGCGGCCCTGCCGTTGACGCGTGAAAGGATTCTCGGCTGGCATGCATCGCTTTTTCCGACCGGGTGGTCGGGGATGCGCCGGATAACACCAGGTTCTTTCCGTCCAGCCGACATGACGATGCAGGTCGTATCCGGACCGCTGGGCAGGGAAACCGTTCATTTTGTTGCGCCGCCGGGAGACTCCCTTGATTCGGAGATTGATTTATTCCTGCGGTGGTTCGAGACGCCGCCAGGGGAAATGGACGCTTTCGTGGTCGCCGCCCTGGCGCATTTCCGGTTCGTGACCATCCATCCGTTCGAGGATGGCAACGGCCGGCTGGCTCGAGCCATCGCGGATATGGCGCTTGCCCGTGGATCAGGATATCCGGGGCGGCACTTCAGCATGTCGGCTGCAATCATGAAGGATCGTCCACGATATTACGATGAGCTGCGCCGGGCTTCAGCGTATGACGCCGATCTGACTGCCTGGATTGTGTGGTTTCTGGGGTGTCTCACAAGCGCTGTCGATGAAGCTGGCGAACAGGTCGCCGTGGCGTTGCAGAAGGCCCGCTTCTGGCAGGATCACGGTGGAAAGACGATTAACGTCCGCCAGGCGAAGATTCTTAACCGGTTGCTGGACGCCGGATCCGGCGGTTTCAAGGGCGGGATGACGACCAGGAAGGCCGCGCACCTGACTGGAGCAGGCACGGCCACGGCGTTCAGGGATCTTGTCGATTTGGTGGACAAGGGAATGCTGATCCAGAATCCGGGAGGTGGCCGCAGCACCAGCTATAGGTTGAATATTTGAGCAGTTTTCAATTGACAACTGGCCAGGTCAGGAACCTTGAAGAGAAGAAGAATTCAGTCCATATCTTCGTATGGAAATCAAACAGTTTTTAAGAACTTGCCGCGACGAATGGGATCATCTGATAAATCATTTTCAATGCTGCGGTATTGCTATCGAATTTCCCGATCTGTTTCCAGAATCCTGCTGATCCGGTGAGGGACACAGCGTCTTCCAAAAAAGGTGGTCGATGATAAACTGCGCCCTGTGTGTTGTCCGGGCATCGTCAGCGGTCCCGGCCGCGAGTTTGATGTATTGGAAGGGGGAGATTGGTGATGGCGAAATTCATTCTGGCGCTCGATGAAGGCACAACCGGTTCGACGGCGATGGTCGTGGCGCAGGATTTGACGTTCCTGGCGAAGGCCGCCAATGAAATCAGGCAGATATATCCGAAACCCGGTTGGGTCGAACATGACCCGGAAGACATCTGGAACGCCACGGCGATGTCGGCCAGGCAGGCGATGGAAAAGGCCGGCGTCCAGCCTGCCGATTGTGCCGCAATTGCCATCACCAACCAGCGCGAGACTTCGGTCATCTGGGATCGCGACACCGGAAAGGCCCGTTTCAACGCGATTGTCTGGCAGTGCCGCCGCACCACGGCGTTCTGCGAGAAGGCAAAGGAAGAGGGGCTTGAACAGTACTTCCGGAACCGTACCGGGCTTGTGCTGGATCCCTATTTTTCGGGCACCAAGGTGCGCTGGATGCTGGACAACGTCCCCGGCCTGCGCGCCGACGCCGAGGCCGGCAAGTGCGCGTTCGGGACGATCGATACATGGTTGATTCACAAGCTGACCGGCGGCGTTTCCCACGTCACCGATCCGTCCAACGCGTGCAGGACCCTGTTATTCAACATCGATCGCCTGCAGTTTGACGATGCCCTGCTTGGCGTCCTGAAGATCCCGCGCAGCCTTGTTCCGGAAGTACGCCCGTCGGCCGGCAGCTTCGGCGTTACGAAGGGCCTGGACTTCCTGCCTGACGGCATCCCGATTACCGGTGTCTGCGGCGATCAGCAGTCGGCCCTGTTCGGCCAGACGTGTTTTGACGAGGGTCAGTCCAAGTGCACGTACGGCACCGGGGCGTTCCTGCTGATGAACACCGGTGACAAGATGGTTCCGTCAACGCACGGGCTGCTGACGTCGGTCGGGTGGAAGGTCGGCGACCGGACGACGTATGTGCTTGAAGGGTCTTCGTTCATCGCCGGAGCCGCGGTTCAGTGGCTTCGCGATTCCCTCGGTTTCATCAAGTCGGCGCCGGAAGTCGAGGAACTTGCGGCCAGCGTTCCTGATTCGGCCGGCGTTGTGTTCGTCCCGGCCCTGGCCGGTCTTGGTGCACCATACTGGGATCCCGAGGCCCGCGGCGGTCTTTTCGGCCTGACCCGTGGCGCGACCAGGGCCCACATCGCCCGGGCGGTGCTTGAAGGCATTGCCCTGCAGATCGCGGAATTGCTGGATGCGATGGCAAAGGATCTTGGCAAGCCTCTGACCGAATTGCGCGTCGATGGCGGCGCAAGCGCGAACAACCTGATGATGCAGTTCCAGGCCGACATCCTGGACGTCCCAGTCATGCGTCCGAGGAACATCGAAACGACCGCCCTGGGTGCCGCCATGCTCGCCGGCATCGGTATCGGGATGTGGGACATGAACCGCCTGCGCGAGATGGCGGCGATTGATCACCGTTTCGGCCCGCAGTTCGTGCAGTCCGAACGCGACGCATACCTGAATCGTTACAAGTCCGCGGTCAGGTGCACCTGCGGCCACGGTTGCTGAACGCTCTTGATCTGAATCTTGTCGAAAGAACCGTCCCGAGAAGAAAAACGAACAATACAGGCATAAATGAGTCCGGGGCGGCGGAGCCGCCCGCGCTGCAGCCGCCGCTGCTTGCGGGAACGTCGGTGGATGCGTCGGCAGTGGCGTCGGGCCGAACGGTGTCCGGGGGCTGCGTGATGTCGCCGGTCGCATCGCCGGTCGTATCGCCGGTCGTATCCTGGATGATGTCGCACGCGTGCTCGACCACTTCAGGCTGGACTGGTTCGATCGGGTCGGGTTCGTGCCATCCAGGCGCGGCGATCGGATCCTGCATGTCGAAAAGCGATGTCGCAAGGCGTGTGGCGATGGACGCATCCGGCGACAGGGTCACTGCAAGAATCTTGATTCGCGGGTCGTCGGGAAGCACAAGGCTTGTTTCGCCCGGCTGGACCTTCAGCGCGTGCATGAACATATAGGTGAAAACGTACGGATGGTCGCCATCCGGGCCGTGGCGGTGGGTTCCATACAGCGCGACCGGAGCCTGCTTCAGGTACGCCGGAAGCATCTCGTCGCGGGTCTCGACGATTGTGTCGCCGACGACGCGGCTGTCCCACTGGCCGATGAATCCGGTCCAGGCCTGGATTGGGAAAGTGTATGCATCGTCCCCGACCTTGAAAACCGCGGCGGGAACATCCTCGTCGGCGGCCGCAAGCATGTACAGCGTTTCGTCCGTACCGATTTCCAGATCGATTTTCTGTCCCCTGGCCTTAACCGCGTTCGGGATGCCGGGGACAACGGGGCCCAGTTGGAAAACCACGCCGCTGTAAGTGAAGTTCGCCGGCCACATGTTCGAAGACCAGCTTGCGCCTGTCGAATCGAACGCGCCGTCAGCCCGGTTTTCATCGGTGGAAACCACATCGACGTTGTACGGCAGCGCGACGAATCGTGAAGTCGCCTTCCGGATCGATGCTCCATCAAGCTCAATCCGCAGCCCAATCGTGGCAATCTGGTACGGTGCAAGGCCCAGCACCGCTTGACCGTCAGTGATCTCAAGGCTGCCGGCCGAAATCTCCATGCCGTCCATGATGAACGCTTCGGAAATGGTCCCGGCCGCCTTTATCCTGACATCGGCCGCCGAGCGTCCGTGAAGTTCCTGCAGTCTGACTATCGTCAGGCCACGTCCGTCTTCGTCCTTTTTGATCGCCTTGACGGCCACCTGGTCGGCGTCGGGCCCTTCAAGCGTCAGAAGACCAACCTTCCTGCCAAGCGCTCCGTCATGCGGGGCGGCAGACAGGAACGCCGCCAGTGGCTGGTTCAGGCGCGCGGCCTGCCGGGGCGTTCCGTTGCGCCAGTCGCCGCCGTGCCCGTGAATGGCCCATGTGGTGTGGTTGACGCCGAAATCGATGGTGTGGTGGTGAAAGGTCGGGCCGGCAGGGGTGTGGATAAGCGTCAGGCGCAGGCGTTCCTCGTCCGGATGATCCCATCCGTACTTGCTGTCGTTGATGATCGAGACGCCGAAACTGTTGTCGCCCGCCGTCAGGTCGGCCCACTGCTGCGCGGGGACTTCGAACAGATCCGGTGTGTTGATGCCGCGCCTGATGTTGCCGAGTCCAAGGTCATAGGTCGCTTCCGGATTTCCTGATGTGACGGGGAAGGTGGCCTTGGCCAGCGTGGCAAAGGAACGCCAGTCGATTACATTATCGACGCGGACGATGTCGCCGGCACCTTTGGCGGCAAGGCTTACGCGCTGCGTGAACGTCGAGCCCTGGGAATCGGTGCGGACGACTTCGTAAGTCACCCGGACCGGGCCAGTCTCGATTGCCTTCAGTTCCGGGGTTCCCCCAAGGATTTCCAGCGGGCCGTCCCGAAGGCCTTCGTAGTGAACCTCCCAGGCCGGCCAGATGAAGGACATGTCCATGAAGAACTCGATTCCGGCCGGTGCCGACAGCAGTTCGCGGCCGGTCAGCTTGTCGTAAACCGACGATATGTTGCCGGCCGTGTCGAAGACCACCTTGTAGCGATGGTTTTCAAGCCCGTCCACGTTGCCCTTCAGGCCTGAATCGATCTGGCAGGCAGTTGTTGACGGCCTGATGTCGTAAACGATGAAGCCGGTCGATGGCGCATTTGCAAGGAATATGATTTCCAGCCTGTCCATTCCCCCTTTACCGGGCGTCCTGCCTGTAACCTGGGACGGGACTTCCCGGCCTTCCGGGCCGATGACCTTCACGAACCCCGGCCAGTCCGAATCGACCGTCAGGGTTGTCGCCACAACATCCTCGCGTTCAAACGCCAGGGGATTGAAAACCACGACCGCCAGGCCATCCGTCCTCGTGTCCAGCAATGATGCCGTCGCGCCGACCGCATCCTGAAGGATGGCGGTGAAACGGTTCATCGTCAGCAACTCGTCGTTCCAGGAAAACTGGTACGCCTCGGGAATGCTGGTGCCGGTCAGGTCGTCGTGGAACTGGTGCCACAGGAAGCGAATCCATTCGGATTCAAGTGCCGCTGTCGGGTAGTCCCTTGTCCCGAGCCAGTCCGCGATCACCGAGGCGCGTTCGGCCGCGTCGGCAAGCTGTTCGTTCCTGCGGTTGTAACGCTTCATGGCCGACTGGGCGGTGTACGAACCGGTTCCGTGGTATCTCATGATCAGTTCGCCGTCATATACCGGCAGCGCTGCGACCTCGGTCTCGTCAAGATCCCGGAAGATCTGATCGGACGGGGCGACAACAACCTTAGGGCCTTCTTCCCTGGCAGTGGCCGTTTCAAGAAGGGCCACGCTTGATTCCCCGGGCGATCCGCCACGGTCGCCGACGCCGAAGTACATGAACGCCAGGCGCAGTCCGGAAACGGCTTCCTGCGCGTCCAGCGCCGAAATCCATCGTGGTGAAAGCCCCGGATCCTGTTCAAGCTGCGTCGTGTAGGAGCCAGGGTTCAGGGCGGCCAGGACGCTTGCGCCATCGGGGCCTTTCCATATGCCGATTCCGAAAGGTATCGGGATGGCGCCGCCCCATTCAAGCTTCTGCGTCGAGAATCCCCTGATTCCGCAGTGGGCCGCCACGGACGGCAGTGCCCAGCCGAAACCGAAGCAGTCCGGCAGGAATACGTCCGTGCTGGTCTTGCCGAAATTCTTCTGGAAATAGCGGTTACCGTAAAGGAACTGGCGGATCAGCGATTCGGGGGATGGAATGTTCACATCGCCGGCATCGATCGCGCTTCCACCCGGAAACCAGCGGCCACTTTCGATATAGGGAACAGTCCTGAAGAATACATCCGGGTAGTATTCCTTCAGGAGCATGTACCTGAAGGCTCCTTCCCAGGAAAACTGGAATCCCGGATATTTGTCCAGCAGATCCAGTGTGTCCGTAAATGTGGGGGCCAGCAATTCGTCAATCGTTTCCTGGATGGTCCACCACCACTGCGTGTCAAGATGTGACGCGCCCACCGCGTAGATCACTCCCGGTCCTTCGTCGGAACCGGTAGTGGCGTTCGCCGGCGCGATGCAAAGAGTCATCGTCAGGGTCGCAGCAAGCACCATGAAATGTTTCATCGATTGATCCTTTCATCAGACCCACAATCCCGCATTCTGGGGTGCGCCGGACGCACCGTCAATCGGAAATCAGGCAGAGACTGGCATTTGAGGTCGATAATCGATCGGGTCATCGGTCTGGTTCCGACAGGGGCGAAAAGGCAGAACGCCGACTCAAGCCGCGCCCGGGCCGTTCAGGACTGAAGCCGCCGTGATTGCACCCTGCCGGTGAATGCCAGTGGAAGCGTTGCCGTGTAAAGGACTTGCGTGATGAATCTGCAATTTGGTACCACCCGCGACATTTCATGATATTTTCCTGAAGGAGTAACGCTCGATCCTTGTCGATCTGAACCCGTTGTCGTTTCCAGGGGAGTGTTTTCATGCCGGACAAATCAATTGAGTCGCTTGATATCGGGGCGCACCTTACGATTGCCGGCGGGATTCCGGCGGCGATGAAGATGGCGCATGAAATTGGCGCGACGAACTTCCAGTTCTTTCCGCGCAATCCCCGTGGCGGCGCCAGAAGGGCGATATCCCAATCCGAGATGGCAGACGGCAGGGCGGCGCGGGTGGAATACGGGATCCGGACGGTAATCTGCCACCTTCCCTACACCGTCAACCCGGCGTCGCCGGACGAACGCATATCCGATTTTGCCCGCATGGTCGTGGCCGAGGATGTTCCTTTTGCCGCCGAGATGGGGGCGGACTTCGTGGTGCTGCACCCCGGGGCCCACATGGGTGACGGTCCGGCCGCCGGCATCGAAAGGGTGGGGCGCCTGTTCGACAACGCCCTTGCCGGATACCGGGGCGGGGCCAGGGTCCTTTTCGAGGTCATGGCCGGCGGCGGCTCCGTCCTTGGTTCGACCGTTTCCGACATCGCGGGCTTGATCCAGGCGGCCGGCGGACACGAATGGCTTGGAACCTGCTTCGATTCGTGCCACCTGCTGGCCGCGGGCTGGGACGTCACGACGCCGGCCGGCATCGACACGATGCTTGCCGCCTTCGACGCGGCCGTCGGACTTTCCCGGGTCGGCTGCATGCACCTGAACGATTCAAAGACCCATAAGGATTCCCACAAGGATCGCCACGAGCTTATCGGGCGCGGCGTAATCGGGGAATCCGGCCTGCTGGCGTTGCTTTCGAACCCCTTCATCCGCGCCCTTCCCCTGTGTCTTGAAACGCCGGTTGACGACATCCGCGACTACGACTCCGAGATTCGCCAGGTCCGTCGGATCGCTGCCCTGGCGACGGTTTGACGCCTCCCAGGCGGGCTCTTTTTTGTGGTTGCCGCGACCGGTTTTTGGTGTACCCTCTGCCTTTAGTTCACCATGGGCGTTTCTCAGCAAATTGACCCGGCTTTTACAGGAGTCTTCACCGTGACCAGACAATTGGCAGACCTGAGGGAGAGCGCGGCCGCAAGATGGACCGTGCTGCTTCTGCTTTCGCTGGCGATGTTTTCCTCGTACATCTTCATGGACATCCTGTCGCCCATCAAGGATCTGATGGAAACGACCAGGGGCTGGGACTCGGCCGCCTTCGGAACCTATCAGGGCTCCGAGACCTTCCTGAACGTCTTCATTTTCTTCCTGATTTTTGCCGGGATCATCCTTGACCGGATGGGCGTGCGCTTTACCGCGCTGCTTTCCGGCGCGGTCATGCTGGCAGGCGCGCTAATCAACTGGTATGCCGTCACCGAAGCGTTCCAGACCTCGGCCCTGCAGACCTGGTTCACGGAAAACCTGAATTACATCCCGATCTTCGACGAGCTTGGCGTTTCCCCGTTCTACAAGGGGATGCCGGCTTCAGCCAAGTTCGCCGCCGTCGGCTTCATGGTGTTCGGCTGCGGCGTCGAAATGGCGGGCATCACGGTTTCGCGCGGTATCGTGAAGTGGTTCAAGGGGCGCGAAATGGCCCTGGCCATGGGTTCCGAGATGGCCCTGGCGCGCCTGGGCGTTGCCACCTGCATGATCTTCTCGCCCGCCGTCGCCAAGATGTTCGGCCGCGTCGATGTGTCGCGTTCCGTCGCGTTCGGCGTCATCCTGTTGATGATCGCGTTCATCATGTTCGTCGTCTATTTCTTCATGGACAAGAAGCTGGAAACCCAGATCGGCGACACCGAGGAAAAGGAACCTTTCGTGGTGCGCGACATCGGCGCAATACTTTCCAGCAAGGGCTTCTGGCTGGTCGCCCTGCTTTGCGTTCTTTATTACTCGGCGATCTTTCCGTTCCAGAAGTACGCCGTCAACATGCTTCAGTGCAACCTGACTTTTACCGAGGTCCCGAAGGAATCGATCTGGGCCTCGACGAAGATCATGCTTGTCCAGTACGGCGTCATGCTGATCGTCGCCATCAGCGCGTTCATGAGCAATTTCCAGAAGAGGAAGGCGCCAAGAGTCGCCCTGCTGGTTACCGCCGTCGCCCTGCTGGTCGTGTTCTGCTTCATGTCTTACATGCGCCAGTCCGCCGAATCGATTTTCGCGGTGTTCCCGCTGCTGGCCGTCGGCATCACGCCGATCATCGGCAAGTACGTCGATACGAAGGGCAAGGCCGCATCAATGTTGATGATCGGTTCCCTGCTGCTGATCGTTTGCCACCTGACCTTCGCCTTCGTGCTGCCGATGTTCAAGGGCAACAATATCGGTGGCATGGTTCTGGCGTTCGGCACGATCCTTGTGCTTGGTTCCTCGTTCTCGCTGGTGCCCGCGTCCCTGTGGCCGAGCGTTCCCAAGCTGGTTGACGCAAAGGTCATCGGCTCGGCGTACGCCCTGATTTTCTGGGTCCAGAACATCGGCCTGTGGCTGTTCCCGCTGCTTATCGGCAAGATCCTGACGGCCACCAACCCCGACGTCGCGACTGACCTGGCCGCCGGAAAGATCACTCCGCAGGTCGCCGCCGTTTCGTACAACTACACCTATCCGCTTCTGATGCTGGCCCTGCTCGGCGTTGCCGCCCTGATTCTCGGGTTTGTCCTGAAGGCCACCGACAAGAAGCACGGCTACGGCCTGGAACTGCCCAACATCGCCACGAAAGAATAACTGCGGAAGGCAACTGCGCGAGTTTCTCCGGCCTGATGGCTCCCTGAGTCTAGCGTTGTGCAGGTTTCTGTCTTGTCAGGCGCAGGGCGATGTCGTGTGAAAAGCCCGGGACGGGAAGGGCGGTTTCGGTGTTATCGACGACCTCGATTTCGGCCGGATAGCTGGTTGTCCCGAAAGTGTCGTGCCACCAGACGATCCAGTCGCCTTCGGGCAGTCCGGACAAGTCGAGGGTCGCGCCCTCGATGAACGCCGGGTCGGCGGTCTCGCCAAGCTGCCAGTATTTTTCCGCCACGTTTTTCACCCAGACAAGTGCGGTGTCCGTGCCGATCATGGCAAATGCCTTCAGGTTCTGCTGATCCGACGTCGGCAGGACGGCCTGTTCGAAGCCTTCGCCGGGCCAGTCGATTCCGGAAACGAAACCGGCAATCGCCTTGAACTGGAAGTATTGGTCGTTCGGGTCAATCAGGTTGTCCCACCACCAGGTCATTCCGGATCCGGCCGAGGCCGCGAAGACCGGGGCCCAGATCAGGTCGTGAAGTCCGATAAACGAAGGATCGATGGCCAGGGACTCGGCTGGCCCGGCCGAATGCACGCCCAGTTCACCGAAGAACACCGGTTTGCCGAATCGGGAATAGCTTTCGGCCATGCCGGGAACCTCGGCGGCCACGTCGAATTTCGTCAGGTCGCTTCCGTAGTGGTGCACCTGCGTCAGGTCGATTTCCGGGACATCACCGAAAAGCGCCTGATCCATCAGCCAGAACGTCCCGAAGGAAGAGATGCTGCTGGTCACCATGCGTCCGTACGGATCCAGGGACTTGATAAGGGCGGCCATTTCCTGGTGCCACGCAGCGACCGTCGCCGCGTCGTGCTGGTCTGTCAGATCCACTTCGTTGAACAGTTCCCATGCCATCAGGGCAGGGCTGGCGCCCCAGCGAGCCACGATGTACCGGATCCGGTTCCTGGTCAGCTTCCGGGCTGTTTCGTCCGTGAAGAAAGCCGCGGCGTCAGGCAGCGGACCGCCATTGACGACGTTGTACGGGTTGTTTAACCACTCGCTGTTCGACGACGTCGAAAACTGTCCGTGGCTGTACATGCACAACATCACTTTGAGTCCAAGCGCCTCGGCCTTCCAGAACACCCGGTCAAGTGCCCAGGCGCGGTCCATCCTGGGCGTGTAGTCGCCAAGCACCGAACCTTCCGGGTAAGTCCATTCCAGGGCGAATCCCCAAGTCGCCATCCACAGGCGCATGAAGTTGCCGCCGCTGTCGAAAAGCTTCTTCATCCATCCTGGGTTGTCGCCCTTTCCCGTATAGTCCGTGACGTCGTTGTCGTACCAGCACATGTTCTCGCCGATCGGGAAATACGGCGTGCCGTCTTCGAATTCCAGGAAGCGGGGGTCACGTGGACTCGGCCTGATCACGCCCTGTCGATCGCTTTCGCCCTCTATCGGGAAATAGAGGGGGGGCAGGATATGCGGACGTCCCTGGTAATGCGCCACAACTTCAATTGACCATTCACCGCCACCGTCCGGCAGGAAGCTGACGGCCCATGAAGCGGGCTCCATGGCCGGCCCCGGCCTGCCGCCGTAATCCTGAAACGGGATCCGGTAGTAGGCCGGTCTGACGTAAGTCGCCCCCGTCGAAGTCGTTATGGTCGCCTTGATGTCGATTTCATCAGGATCGAACGGGTTGTCGGGGGTTGCATTGATGCTGAACGCGAACACGCACTCCAGGCCGGCCACGCAGAACGTCGGCACGTCGTTGTACCTGAAGAAGTCCGGGTCAACCGCGTCGTATGTTTCGGCGGCATCAGCCGGTCCGACGTCGTCCGGCCCGGAATCCCCGGTGACAACCGAATCGTCGTGCGCATCCCCGGTCGATTGATCGCCGATTCCCGAGTCGGACACCTCGGGATCGGCATCGTCCATCGTTGAGTCCCATGCATCCGAGGGTGAATTGTCCCCACCACACCCCGGGCCGGCAATTGCGGCAAGCAGGACGGCGAACCCAAGAAGCCTGCTGATGCTCCGGATGGCGTTGTTCATCAAGAACCCCCTGAAGATGTTATTGATTTACGACCGTCACGGCACCGGAAGGCTGCACGTGCCCGGTTCCAGGTAGCACGAGCCGTTCACGCACCATCCGCAGTCGCAGTCATCGACCGAATCACAAGTTTTTCGGGTGCAGACCTTTGCGCCCTCCGCGTCCGCGCAGGCGAAGGCCGGGTTGCAGTCGTCGTCGTATTCGCAGGTTCTTGGAACGCAGTGGCCGTCAGCAGAGCAGATCTGGGTGTCCGGGTCGCACGGCACTCCGTCCTCCGCGTCGCAGCGTGGGCCGCATGACTTGTACGGACCGCACAGGCACGTCGTCGAGCGCACCCAGTCGCAGACAAGGCCGGCTTCGGTACAGTCAGCGTCCGTCCCGCAGGTCGATTCCGGTTCCATGCAGATGCCGCACATCGGCTGTCCCGGGGCGAAGCAGTACTCGTTGTCCGGACATTCAAGCGCGATGTGGCACTTTCCTGTCGTCACGGTTCCCAGGTCGGTGCAGGCGGTCGAATCGCAGGGCACGTCGGAAACAAGCACCTCGGGTTCACTGGCGTCAAGTTCGCCCGCCACTTCTTCCTCGCAGCCCAGCGCAGCCGCAGCGATAAGTACCAGACAACAAAGGCCGTATCTGTTCATTTAATCCTTCCCCCCGAAAAGTTCGTGATATTTTATGGAACTTCGTCCCCGGAGACATACTGTGAAGCATTTTCAGGCTTTTGTCATGGTTGCGATGACGCTGGCGGGCTGCGGCGGGACCGAAGGTTCCGATATCGACGCATCGTTGGCTGACGTGGCCCTTGATTCGATTTCAGAAGTTGAGGAAATCGCATCCGATATCCCCGATCCATGCCGGGATGCGGCCAGTCCCGCGGACAGGGGACCCTTTGCGGTCGTCCAGGGCAGCCACGAACTGTCGCTGACGGTCGAAGGCGATACCAGGGCGGTGCCCGTGACGTTTTTCCTGCCGGACGTTCCGGATCCGGCACCCCTGGTCATTTTTACCCACGGGTTTTCGCAGGAACCGGCCGGATACCTTGGGACCGGCGAATACATTGCGTCATGGGGCATGGTCGTCGTTATGCCGAAGATACCGGGCAGCGCCTTCAGTCCGGTGCCTCATCGCGTGATGGCCGAGTACCTGCGCGGGGTAATGGACTGGGCGGCAGGCGAGGGCAATGCCGTCGAAGCGCCGCTGGCCGGTAAGGTTGATGCGCAATCGGTCGGTCTGTCCGGACACTCGATGGGCGGCAAGCTTTCGTTCCTGCTGGCGGCGTCGGACGAACGTGTCGATGCCGTCTTCGGCGTGGATCCCGTGGATGCCGGGCCGCCAATCGACGACTACGACCCGGCCGACTGGCCTTCGGTGACGCCGGAACTGATGCCTGAAATTCAGATTCCAATCGTGGCCCTTGGCCAGACGGTTGACGGCGAACTGTCGGATCAGCTTTCGTGTGCCCCATACGGCAACCGCTTTTCCGACTATTACGACGCGGCGGTCGGGCCGGCCGTCATGATCGAGATGGTCGGCGCCGATCACGTTTCGTTCCTGGACACCTGCGACGAGTTCTGCAGCCTGTTCTGCCGTCCCGGAACGGATGACCCGGCGGTCACGCTGGCCCTGACCCGCAAGTACCTTGCCGCCTTCTTCCGCCATGAGCTGATGGCGGAGTCGTGTGCCCGCGACTGGCTGGCCGGTGATCAAATGGATGACGACGTGGCCGCGGGGCTGGTGCTCGCCGAATCGAAAAACGGCTTCTGACCGGTCACCTTCGACACGGAAATGTCGGAAAGTCTTGACATCGGATATCCGTAAACATAAACTCCGGCTGAACCGTTCCACTGGGCCGGGCTGTCCACCCGTTCCCGCTTTTTCTTCAAGGTATCGGTTTTCACGATTCAGGCGCGTGTAATACTTTGATTTCACGGCTGTCTGGTCGATAGTTCCACTTTTTTTACTTTGTCGTTTCGGGACGGGGCATTCGCCTGGTTCCATGAAGCGGGACCGAAATGGCGCGCGGTACCGCCCTTCATAAAACTTTTGCGCCGAAAAAATAAGTGCGGAGGAAATAAGTGAACCTCAACGAACTCAAGCTGATGAAGATTACGGATCTGTTGAATCTGGCCAAGGATCTGAACGTGGAAAACGCACGCGGACTGCGCAAGCAGGAGCTGATTTTCGCGATTCTGCAGGCCCAGACCGAACAGAACGGCTTCATCTACGGGGAAGGCGTGCTCCAGGTGCTGCCGGAAGGCTTCGGCTTTCTGCGCGCCCCGGATACCAGCTACCTCCCCGGGTCTGACGACATCTACGTCTCCCCGTCGCAGATTCGTCGCTTCAACCTGCGTACCGGCGACACCGTTTCCGGTCAGATTCGTCCCCCGAAGGACGGCGAACGTTACTTCGCCCTGCTTAAGGTCGAGACCATCAATTATGAAGATCCCGACAATGCAAAGCTGAAGACCCTGTTCGACAACCTGACCCCGCTGTACCCGGACCAGAAGTTCAAGCTTGAATACGATCCCAAGAACTACACGACCCGCGTCATCGACCTGCTGTGCCCGCTTGGAAAGGGCCAGCGCACGCTGGTCGTCGCGGCCCCCAGGACCGGCAAGACCGTCGTCCTGCAGGACCTTGCCCACGCCATCGCGACGAACCACAAGGAAGTCTATCTGATCGTCCTGCTGATCGACGAACGCCCGGAAGAAGTCACCGACATGGAAAGGTCGGTCAAGGGCGAAGTCATCTCCTCGACGTTCGACGAGCCGGCTGCCCGCCATGTCCAGGTCGCCGAAATGGTTATCGAGAAGGCCAAGCGCCTTGTCGAGCACAGGCGTGACGTCGTTATCCTTATCGACTCCATCACCAGGCTGGCCCGCGCGTACAACACCGTTGTCCCGCCGTCCGGCAAGATCCTGTCCGGCGGTGTCGATTCCAACGCGCTGCACAAGCCGAAGCGTTTCTTCGGTGCCGCCCGTAACATCGAAGACGGCGGTTCGCTGACCATCATCGGCACGGCGCTCATCGATACCGGCTCCAGGATGGACGAAGTCATCTTCGAAGAATTCAAGGGCACCGGTAACTGCGAACTGCACCTGGATCGCAAGCTGATGGAAAAGCGCATCTTCCCGACGCTGGACATCAACAAGTCCGGCACGCGAAAGGAAGAACTGCTGCTGGACCCGATGACGCTTAACCGCGTGTGGATCCTGCGTCAGCTCCTGCACCCGCTCAACGTCCTTGACGCCATGGAATTCCTTCTGGACAAGCTTTCCCGCTACGATTCGAACGAAGAGTTCCTGAACTCCATGAATCGCTGAAATTTTCGGCCGTCAGTTGTCCGCGGTCAGCCGCGGAAAGGTTTGCCGCATCCCGTCACCAATCTGGGGCGCACTTCCTTTCCCATGATGGATGACTCCGTTCCTGCCGGCATTGCCCAATCCTTCATTCCGTGATACCAGATAGCCGCTTTATCAATGCGCGGCAGGAGTGTCCCCCGGCCGTTTTGACGAATCACAGGAGTTGGTGCGCAATCCATGGAAATCAGGGCTTCAAAAAGAATCCAGTCCCTCAGCGGGTATCCGTTCGCGGAAATCGATCGCATGGCCAGTGAATTGCGGATTGGCGGGTTCGACCCGATTGACTTCGGCGTCGGCGATCCGACCGAGCCGACCCCGGACATCGTCCGCAAGGCTGTCCAGGCCGGTGTCGATGCCAGGGCATCCGCGGGCTATCCAAGCTATGTCGGTGACCGGAGCTTCCGGGCCGCCGTGGCGGCATGGATGGAACAGCGGTTCAACGTGCGTCTTGACCCGGAAACCGAGGTCTGCGCGACCATCGGATCCAAGGAAGCCGTTTTCAATTTTCCGAACGCGATCCTTGATCCCGGCGACGTCGTGCTGTGCCCCAGTCCCGGGTATCCGCCATACAACCGGGGAACGCTGTTTGCCGGCGGGGAGCCGTGGTACTACCCGGTGACAATGGAAAACGGATTCCTGCCGAACCTGGACGCGCTCCCGGCGGAAGTCCTGGCGCGTGCCCGGATGATATGGGTGAACTATCCGAATTCACCAAGCGGAACCGTTGCCCCGGACGATTTCTGGCCGGCCCTGATCGAATGGGCTCACAGTCACCGGTTGATCATCGGTTCCGACGAGGCATACACCGAGGTCTGGTTCAATCGTCCGCCGAAGTCGATCCTGGAGTTCGGCCGGGATGGAATAATCGTGTTCCAGTCGCTTTCAAAGCGATCGAACATGACATGCCACCGGGTCGGCTGGGTGTGCGGAGACCCGCGGCTCGTATCCCTTTTCAAGAAATTGAAGACGAACATCGATTCCGGGACGGCCACCTTCATCCAGGACGGCGCGGTGGCGGCACTTTCAGACCAGGCCCACGTGGATGCCATGCGGGAAGTCTATCGGGCAAAGCGTGACATCCTGATACCGGCGCTTCGGGACGTCGGATGCGTGGTTCCAGATTCCGAGGCAACGCTTTACCTGTGGCCGAAGGTGCCGGAAGGAATGGACGGGCTGGAGTTCGCGACCCGCCTGCTTTCAAGGGATGTCGCCATCGTGTGTACGCCGGGCGCCGCTCTGGGCGAGCCGCTGGCCGATGGAACCAGTCCCGGTCGCTTCCATGCAAGGTTCGCGCTGGTTCCGTCCGTGGAAGACTGCTGCCGCGCGGCAGAACGGATCAGAAAGGCGTTTGGCCGGATCTAGTCGTCGCGTCCCGCAAGCCTGCATGCGAGGATCTCATTGACGGCCGCCCGCGCCCTGTTGACTTCTCGAAGACTGCTCTTGTTGAAGTAATTGAAGGCGATGACCGCGGGGATGGCCACGAAAAGACCGACCGCGGTCGCAATCAGTGCCTCGGAGATGCCGGCCATGACCACGTTCGCGCCACCCTGAAGGTTTCCGGACAAGTCATGGAACGCGCGGATGATTCCCAGAACCGTCCCGAACAGGCCGATGAACGGCGCATTGTTCCCAAGCGTTCCAAGAAAGGCCAGCCTTCGATCCAGTCGCTGCTGTTCATGGATCATTGCCGATTCCACCAGCTTGTCCGCGGCCTCCGGCCCGATCTCGGATCCGTCCATTGCCGCCCGCAGGACTTCAACCTCGGCACCTGGCCAGGAGTCGATGACCTGTCGGACTTCGTCCCAGCGACGGCCGTGAACCATGGGTTCGATACGCTTCTTCAGCGTGGCCCACGCCTTGCGGTTGGCCAGGTAGAACAGGGCCCTTTCGACAATGATCGCGACCGAAAGAACGGACAGGCCGAGCAGGATGTAAAGAATCCACTCGCTGCCGACCAGCGTGACTTCAAGAAGCTTTTCGGTGAGCATCGGGAACCTCTCAGCGGACGCCGTTCGAAGCTTCAAGCTTGTACTGGCTGCATGTGGGGGAAGCACCGGCCTTGCGGCGGACCTTGACCAGCAGGGTTTCCGTCTGGTTGGCGCAGAAGTTGGCACCTGGCGAGGCCCAACCCGGACATGCGTTGCACCTGTTCGGGGCGTTGGCACCCTCGACCACCAGGCAGCGTGCAAGATCCTCGGGCGCCGTGCAGGCCTCGACGTAGTTGCTGGAACAGACGCCCTCGCCGACGCCGCCGGTGAAGAAATCGGTGTAGTGATTCCAGTTCAGCGAGGAAGTGCAGATTTGCAGTACCTGGGTCTGATCGCCGATCTGAACTTCCTTGAAGACATCGAAAACGAATTCATTGGACGGGTTCACGTTGAAGCGGATGTCCAGGTGATAGTTGTCGCTGTCGATTTCGGTCATCGTCGAGTCCGGGGCGTCGATGCCCGTCACGATGAACCAGTCTTCGGCACCGACGCTGGATATCTTTGCGATCTGGTACGAAGTAAGCCCCTCGTCGTCAACCAGGCTGCCCAGCGGCGCAGGTTCGGACTGTGACATGCTGTAAGTCAGTTCCAGAGCATCCCCCTGGCACTCGCATCCATTTGTTGCGCTGCCGTCCAGATCGTACCAGGCCGGCTGGCCGGCCGACAGGTTGGCGCCGTTGCAGCGGATCTTGCAGGTGCCTTCACAGAACATTACCGCGTTATTCAGCGTCTCCGGGTCGTGCGGACAGAGTTCCAGCAGGTCCGCGTCATCGGGAAGTCCCGAGCAGTCGTCGTCGATCATGTTGCAGCGTTCGGGTGCACCCGGATAAACGGTGTCGCTGAAGTCGTTGCAGTCGGAACTGTTGGTAACGTTGAACTCGGCTGTCGGCTGGCACAGGCACTTGAAGGTGGTTGCGTCGCCGAACGTATCCTTGTCCGTGTCCAGGTAGTAAGTCACGCAGCCTGGCAGGTTGGGCGGGTCGGTACGCCCGTCGCAGTTATCGTCGATGCCGTTGCAGACCTCCTCTGCGGCCGGATTGACCATGGCCCTGGATTCGTCGCAGTCGCCGAACTGTGCCGTCGAGAACTTGCCCTGTGGATTGCACAGGCATCGTGAATTGTCTTCAACGCCCCATGTGTCCCCGTCGTTATCGAAGTAGAAGACGATGCATCCCGGCGTGTTGTCGGGATCCGTGACGCCGTCGCAGTCGTTGTCCAGTCCGTCGCAGTCCTCGGCGCGGCCGGCATAGACCATCGGTTCGTCGTCGTCGCAATCGCCCGGAACCAGGGTTCGATAAAAATCCAGGGGCGCGCACAGGCACTTGACGTCCTCGAGCACGCCGACGCCGTCGCCGTCCTCGTCGCGGTAGTAGTCGAGGCAACCCGGGGCGTTTTCGGGATCAAGAATTCCGTCGCAGTTGTCGTCGATCCCGTTGCAGATTTCGATCGCGCCCGGGTTCAGGTCGGTCCATTCGTACTGGCTGTCCGGGTTCAGCGGATCCGGCACGCAGGCCTGGCATGGAATTCCGGGCCTCGGTTCACCCTGCCAGTAGCAGGTTCCGTCGATCAGGCAAGCGTTCGGCGCCAGCGGGTTGCTGCACCCACCGGAACCGTCGCACAGATCGAGGGTGCATTCAACCGAGTCAAGACAGTTGTATTCCTGGCCGACGCACTCACCTTCCGAGCACATGTCGTTGACCGTGCACGAATCGAAGTCGTTGCAGAACTGGCCGTTGTTCGGAACCCAAGAAAGGATTGAAACCGAAACGTCACATTTCTGGCAGATGCTGTCCGGGTTCGGTGATCCGTTGGCGAAGCAGCGACCGTCAATCAGGCACGATGTTTCAAGCTGGGTGAAGATGCACCCACCCTGGCCGTCGCAGGCATCCGTCGTGCAGTCAAGTCCGTCGCTGCAGGCATAGGCGGTACCGCCGCACGAACCGGCCATGCAGGTATCGATCTTTGTGCACGCCAGGCCGTCGTCGCACGGGACGTCGTTGTTGTCCGACCAGTCGAAGCCTTCCAGGGCGGAAAGGCACGCGCGGCAGATGTTGCCGGGTTCAAGCGTCTGGTCGCGGATGCATGTGTTATCGATAAGACACCACCCGCCGAGCCTGCTGAACGTACATGTTCCGTCTCCGTTGCAGGAGTCGGACGTGCACGCCAGGCCGTCGTTGCATTCGTAGGCTTCCCCGACGCATTCACTGTCCATGCACTGGTCGTTGCTGGTGCAGGAAACGCCGTCGTTGCAGGCGAGCCCGTCGATGGAAGACCACTGAAGTTGTGAAACGGTCGGGTTGCAGTCCTGGCAAGGATTCAGGATGTTGGGATCGAGGGCTTCATAGCAGCCGCCGTCGATCAGGCACTCGCCGGCCTTGATTCCATAACTGCATCCACCCAGCCCGTCGCACTGATCGACCGTGCACGGCACGCCGTCGTTGCAGTCGTAAGCCTGGCCGTAACAGAGTCCGGCGAAGCAGATGTCGTTCGCCGAGCAGGCCTGGCCGTCGTCGCACGTCACGAAGTTGTAAGGCGACCAGTCGTACGGATTCGATGCCGGGTCGCAGATCTGGCATTCGTTCGCGGGATCCAGGGTTCCCTCGGCCACGCAGGAACTGCCGATCACGCACCAGCCGGAAACCGGAACCGTTCCGCACAGACCGTACTGGCAGAAGTCGGTGGTGCATTCAAGGCCGTCGTTGCAGACGATCGGCGTGCCGGCACACGATTCGCCCTGGCACTTGTCGTTCGTGGTGCATGGATCGCCATCGCTGCACCCGAATCCGTCGGTCGCCGTCCAGGATGTGTTGCTTGTCGGCGGAATGCAGCGGGAGCACTGGTTCAGGCCGCGCTGATCCCCGTAGAAATAGCAGTTGCCGTTGATGGCGCAGTAATTTTCGGCCACCACGTGCGAGCATTCCCCGGCTTCGTTGCACGAATCCGCGGTACAGTCCATCAGGTCGTCGCACTTGTATTTTCCGATGCAGTCACCGGACGCGCAGGCGTCCTCTATCGTGCAGTTGGAGCCGTCGTCGCATCCTTCACCTTCGCGGTACGCCGACCAGAACTGCTTACTTACCGCGGGCAGACAGGCGGCGCAGGCGTTGCCCGGCTTCACCGTGTTTTCAAGGACGCATTCCTCGTCGATGAAGCAGTATCCCGCGATTGCCACGAAAAGACAGGTTCCATCGCCCTTGCAGGTATCCTCGGTGCAGGCGATGTCGTCGTTGCATGTGTATTCCGTGCCGGAGCAGATGCCGGAAATGCACTGATCCTGGAATGTGCATGCGACGCCATCGTCGCAGGGATCGCCGTTGAACCTGGCCATGAATTCCGTCTTCGAGTACTGGATATTGCAGACCTCGCACGGGTCTTCCGGATTCTGCTGGTTGTCCTGGTAGCAGACGTTGTCTATAAGGCAGAAGCCCGGCTTGATGGAGTTGATGCAACCGCCGATTCCGTCGCAGGTATCGGTGGTGCAGGCGATTCCGTCGTCGCACGAATACGCCGTTCCACCGCAGACACCCTCGGTGCAGATGTCGTCGATGGTGCATCCGTTGTCGTCGTTGCACGGTCCGCCGGTTGTTGCCGTCCATCCGTCGTCGTCCGATGCCGGGTCGCACACCATGCACATGTTGCCGTCCATGGTCGCGCCGGGAAGTCTGCATTCACCGCCGATATGGCACCATCCTCCAACGACCGTGTAGCTGCATCCGCCAAGGCCGTCGCAGGAGTCCGCGGTGCACGACTTGTTGTCGTTGCAGGAATAGGTCGTCCCGACGCATGTGCCGTTCGTGCAGGTGTCCTGCTTCGTGCATGAGTTTCCATCATTGCACAGCTTGGTGTTGGGGGAGTTCGGGTTGCTGCACATGCCGGTGCCGGACTGGCAGGTTCCCGGTTCGTGGCACTGATCGAGCGCGACGCACTGAACCGGGCTCGAGCCGGTGCAGACCCCGTCGATGCACTGATCGACCTGGGTGCACAGATTGTTGTCGTTGCAGGGCTGTCCGTTGTCCTTGAATACTTCGCTGCACGTTCCGTCGTCCGGGTTGCACTGGCCTGCCAGGTGACAATCCGTGATGGCAGGGCAGACCACCGGGGTGCCGGTACAGGTCTTGGAAATACATTTGTCGCCGGAAGTGCATCGGTTGCCGTCATTGCATGCCGTTCCTTCCGGAAGCGCGCCGAGCGTGCACGTTCCGGTTGCCGGATCGCAAGTGCCGGCGTCCTTGCACGCGTCGACAACCTGGCAGACGACCGGATCGTTCCCGACGCAGACACCGTTGCTGCACGTGTCGGTCTGGGTGCACAGGTTGCCGTCGTTGCATGGCGTCCCGACCCCGGAGTTTGGATGGATGCAGGTGCCGTTTCCGGAACAGATGTCGTCGGTGCACTGCTTGCCGTCGCTTGAGCAAGGCGTGCCGTAGTCCGAGAAGTCCGGGATGCAGCCGCCGTTTCCGTCGCAGACGTTGGCGTCCATGCAGGTACCCTTCGTGCAGGTGTAGGTCACGCCCTTGCAGACGCCGATCTGGCATCTGTCGAGCCTGGTGCATGGATTGCCGTCGTCACAGGTATCCGAGTTGTTCGTGGTTCTGCACCCCAGGCCTTCCTGGCAGAAATCGTTCGTGCACACGTTGCCGTCGTCGCATACGACCGGGTCGCCGGTGCAGACGCCGGCCCGGCAGGAATCGCCCTCGGTGCATCCAAGGCCGTCGTCGCAGATCTGGCCTTCCAGCGGACCGCCTTCGTGCGTGCAGCCAAGTTCGTTGCATCCGTCGAACGTGCACGGATTGCCGTCGTCGCAACTGAAGGTTCCCTTGCACTCGCCCGCCACGCAGACGTCGGAAGCCGTGCACGGGTCGCGGTCGTCACACTTGGTGCCTGAAATCTTGGTGAACACACACCCGTTGGCCGGGCTGCACGAATCGGTCGTGCAAGTATTGTCGTCATTGCAGGTTATCTGGGTGCCGACGCAGATTCCGGTTCCGCATGAATCGTTATCGGTGCATTTGTTGCCGTCGTCGCAAGGCCCGTAATACGGCCTGTGGAAACAGAAGTTGGCCTGGTCGCACAGATCCATGGTGCATTCGTCATCGTCCGCGCAGTCAACCGGGGTTCCGACGCACTCGCCGTCAACGCAGCGATCCGCTTCGGTGCAGATGGAATCGTCGGTGCAGAGCGTGTCGTCCTCGGCCATCGCAAGGTCGCATTCGTTGTCGTCGTTGCACCACGGAACCTGGCATTTTCCCGGAACGACCTTTCCGATGCATTCGTCGTCGGAAATGCACTGGAAGGTCTGGACGTCAGTCGAGTCCGGCGGCAGGTCGTCATGGATATCGCCAGCGTCGGGCTCCACCTGATCCGGAGCGTCCGGCGTGTCTGCCGGATCGTTCCCGTCGTCCCCGTTGTCCGTGATGTCCGGATTGCCGTCGTCCCCGGTTTCCCCGGTGTCGCCAGTGTCCCGGCCCTCATCCCCGGCAGTGTCCCCGGTGTCCACGTTCGCATCCGGCCGAATGACATCGTTCCCGGAGTCCGGGGTCAGGGAGTCCGTCGGGACGTCCTGCACGGCATCGGTAACGTCGGTCGCCGCCGGTCCGCCGCCGCAGGCGTAAAGGGATACGGCAAGCATGGCCGCAATGGGGAAAACCTTCCAGACATCGAGTCTCATCGGTCACCTCTGTGTCGTGGGCAGGGCCACGGTCAAAAAAAGCATTCAAGCTTCGAATCTGTCGAACAGTAAACGACCGGCATATAATACTACATGTGCGCCCGCGCGCGCCACAGTTAGCTGGCATACATCCGGAGAAACATTCGAATGACAGATGAAGAACTCGATACCGGAATTGAAGAGGCCGTCGGCCCGGTTGAGGCCGCCGTCGATGCAATCGTTGACAACGTGCCGGATGGCAGGGTCGGGGCCGTTCTGGCCCAGTCGATGCGGCAGAGACTGATCGTTCATGTGTCCGGGGGGCTGCCGGAGGCACTGGCGGCGGTCGTTGCCGACGATCCCGAGTCGGGATCACTGCCTTCGATTCCGCAGTCGGTAACGGACGATCCCGATCCGGCCAGGGCACTGGTCGAGTGGGTGCAGAATGAGGCCGGCCAGCTTGCCGGCCCGCTCGGCCTGGCCTTTTCCAGGCTGGTGACCGGATTTGTCGTGGCTAATCGCGCGGATATCATCCAGGCCATGAAGGATGCCGGAAATGGCCCCGCCGAAGACAGGCAGGACGGCATTGTCACGGCCTCGGCGTTGATAAACACGGCAACGTCGATGATCGAGGAAATACCTGGCATCGATAGTCTCGACCAGGCCACGGAACGGATGGAAGCGGCCCGGGACAAGCTGGAAGAGGCTCGTGTCCTGCTTGTCGGAATCCAGATGGACGACGCGATCATGTACGGCGCAAGCGCCGAGACCGAGACCGGACTTCCGGCCGGGGTGCCGGAACTGGCTTCGGGTGGTCGCAGGATTGACGTTGCCAACCTGTTGTTCGATTCGTGGTATCGCGAGGTTGACGCGCACCTTATGCTGGCGGCCAAGGTCGGCGATCCGATCGATGGAACCAGGGTCGTCGATGACGGTCAGCGCGACTATATACTGGATGCGCTGGTGGCCGTTCAGGAAGCGTTTTCCGTCAGGCCGGACGCGCCGGTGCTGCTGCGCTTCGGCCAGCTTCGACTCGCCAAGGGCGATGTGGGCGAGGCCAGGATGGCGGCTGAAAAGGTTCTGGAACTGGTGCCGGACGAGTCCGATCCGACCCATATGGCGGCAGTCGATCTGATGGAAAACGTCGCCCGTGAGTCCCCGCTTACCAGAAAGGACAAGCGCTGCTTCATAGCGACGGCGGCGATGGACGACGTCGATGCCCCCGAGGTCGAGGCGCTGAGGGCGTTCCGCGATCGTGTGCTTTTCGCGTCGACAGCCGGCCGCGTTTTCGTCCGGATCTACTACCGGTGTTCACCCCCTCTGGCGTCGTACATTTCGCGCCACCGGGCGGTGCGCCTGGCTGTTCGCAGGTATCTGGTGCTGCCCCTGGCCGCCATGGCCGGATTGTCCGGCGATCGGCGCCGTAGCCGTCGCTGAAGGAGGTTTGCCTTGTCGCTGACCGAACAGATCCGGAAGATTATCGGGTTCGAACAGGAAGCCGCTCCGACGCCCCGAGGCAAGATCCTTGCCGTGGCCGCGCGCAAGGGTGGAGTGGGCAAGACCACCACGACCGTCAACCTTGCGGTCGCGATGGCCAGGTATCATGGCCTTGATGTCCTGATGGTCGATATGGATGGCCAGGGACACGTGGCCGAGGCGCTTTCCGCCGTGGTTCGGGATCAGGGCGGGGCGTCGCTGTCGGACGTCATGCTTTCTTCCGGCAGGGAAGTCAGGCGGGTCGATGACCTGATGGACATCGTTGTCCAGACTTCGGAACCCCGGCTGTGGGCCACGCCTTCGGACAAGGGCCTTGCCGTGACCGAGGGAATAATGGCGGGCATGATCGGTCGGGAATTCCTGCTGCGAAACGTCATGCGGAAGGCGGCGGCCCGGTTCGACGTCATCATCTTCGACTGCCCCCCGAACGTCGGCAACCTTACGTTGAACGCAATGGTGGCGTCGTCCCACGTCCTTGTTCCCTGCGACATGAGCATCCTTTCGATGGCCGCCGTAGGCGATATCATCGGCGTGATTGATACCGTCAACGAGCAGCTCGGACATGATCTCGAGGTTCTCGGAGTTCTTCCCGTCCGTGTCGACAGGCGCAACGGAAAGCTGACCGACCAGATCCTGAAGGAGTTGTCGGACAATTGGGGGGAAAGGCTTCTTTCAAGCCGCATTCCGGCCAACAGTTCCCTTGCCCGCGCCCAGGTTTCAGGCGTTTCAGTCTTCGACTTCGACTCACGTTCGGCGGGTGCCAGGGCTTACAGGAACCTGGCGGCGGAAGTCCTGGGCCGAATGGGTTTCAGGGGAGTCGATGCTCCGGCGGGGCGGAAGTTTCAAAAAAGCTGAAATCCAGCCTTGAGGTCGTGTTGCGCCTGATGTCGGCAAGCGGTATCAACCGCGAGATTTCAAGCGCGGACGATGGCCTGTCGTCCGGTTTTTTCTGAAGCAGCGACGTGACTATTCCGGAAAGAATCCTTCCCAGCGGCGTCACCTCGAGCGATTCGGGAAGGGCGGGAGGCTGGCGTCGGATATGGGCCAGCATGACCTCCCTGGCATCTGTTCCGTCGAAGCACGGTTTTCCGGTCAGCATTTCGTAAAGCACGACCCCGAGCGAGTACAGGTCGCTCCGCCGGTCAAGGGACTGGCCGGAGACCTGCTCCGGACTCATGTACTCCGGCGTTCCATAGACGGTCATGCTGCGGACCGGAGCGTTTGCCGGCCTGGCGACGCCAAGATCCATCAACTTGACCCTTTCCGCCATGATTGTGCGGGTCGTTGCATTGCCGTTGATGAATATGTTTTCCGGCTTGACGTCGCGGTGAACATGGCCGCTCTGGTGAACCGCGTGCAGGCCGCGGGCCGCCCCGATGAAGATTTCGGCGGCGTCCTCCATGCAGACCCGACCGCGTATCGCAAGAAGCTGGGCAAGCGTGCGCCCTTCCAGCAGATCCATGACCATGAAGTGAAAGCCGTTTCGCGAAATTCCGCCGTCGTAGCATCGAACCAGGTTCTCATCATCCAGGCTCAGGGAAAGGCTGACCTCGTAGAGCATCGACTCGCTCTGTCCCGGTTCGGTGGCAAGCTCCGGGTGCAGCACCTTAACCGCCACTTCGGTGTCGTTCGTCAGGTCGGTGGCGCTGTATATGGCGCACATGCCGCCGTCACCGACCTTTTTGTTCACGCGGTAATGCTTGCCGATCAGTTCGCCGCGTTCCGGCAGCCTGGCGGCCAGCGGACGCAGTTCAATCCCGTCTTCGGTGCA
Source organism: Deltaproteobacteria bacterium (assembly GCA_029555025.1). GTDB lineage: Bacteria > Myxococcota_A > UBA9042 > DTJE01 > DTJE01 > JAGOFO01. The sequence continues at coordinate 169,352 of JAKPTZ010000045.1, read as the reverse complement.
GACGGCCGGGTCGGGCGCCTTAAAGACCCTGCCGCATCTTTCGCAGAAGAAGTCGATGACTGACCTCCATTGTCCAGACGGTCGAAGGACAGACTTCCACGCTGATTCTATTTGCAATCAAGGCCCCCTTCCAAATTGGCGTCGGTCGGGGGCGTCAGGTTCGGTCGGTTCAGCGCTGAAGTTTCATTGGACGTCCGCACATCGCGCAGGGTACCCGGCCGGTCGCGGTCTGCCTGGTGCGCGGTATTCTGACGCCGCACCGGTCGCAGACAAGGAAAGTCTTTACGAAGGACGTGTTGCGCTCCTCCGGGCTTCTTCCGGCCCCGGGTTCCCGGCGGTTCCGTGCCTGCATGTCAGGGGCTGCCGGCCGAACCGGTTCGGTAGCGACGGGCTGGTTGTCGCCGTCCGGGCCGGAAGCGTCGCCGGGCAGTATGGTCGGGATAAGGTCGTCGTCAACCGGAATCACGGCGGAGTCGATGACTTCCGAGGAGACGCACGGAACCGCCCCGGACTCGGGGGCCACCGGGGCCGGCTCATCGATTCCGAAGGCCTTGCGCACCGCCCAGCGAACGGTTTCCACTGAATGCAGGACGTCCTTCATTGGCGCGGTCGCGCCGTCGCCGGAGCGGGCCGGTGTCGTGAACTTCGAAAGAAGCTCGACAGAATCCCTTATCGCGCCAAGGCCGGCGATATCTCCCACCGTGTCGTGAATCTTGAGGATGTCCCACATGATTCCGGCTGGGCGTCCGACCGCCTCGCAAAGCGCCCTCAGATACTTTTCCGCCGACTGGGATGCGGCGTATCTGGCCGCCGGAGCGCTTCTGCCCCCGAGCCGCCGGGCATCGAACATGTCCTCGTCGGCCTCTTCCAGGATCTGGGATATCTCAATTGAATCGATATCTTTCATATAAATCCTTGTTGCTGCGACGATGCAGCGTCATTCCGTCGTTGTTCCTTTTCCGTCGATGTCCCTGGCCGTTTCCCTGTTGCGATGGGATACCTTCACCCTGAACCCGGATTCCGCAAGTATCCGCGCCACCTTTTCGGCCGCCGCGACCGAACGGTGGCGGCCACCGGTGCATCCGAACGCGATTGTGATTAAAGGTCGCGGCTCCCTTTCGTGAAGGGGCAGCGTGAACCGCAGCATGTTCGACACCCGATCGATGAAGTCGCCCCACTCCGGCGTCCCTTCCATGAACTCGACAATGGCAGGGTCGGCGCCGGTAAGTGGCCGCAGTTCGCTTTCGAAATGGGGATTCCTGAGGAAGCGGCAGTCGAACACATAGGATGCGTCACGCGGCACGCCATCCCTGAACCCGAAAGAGACGACCTCAACGGCCATGCGGCTGGATTCGGAACGGTCATAGGCTCGATGTATCAGGGTTCGCACGTCGTGAACGTTCAGATCCGTCGTGTCGATGACCCAGTCGGCCATCGTCCGGATCTCGCCAAGAAGCTCGCTTTCCCGCTCGATTCCCTGGCGCACCGAACCGGCAAGTTCCTGCAGCGGATGTCTTCGCCTGGTTTCCGAGTACCTCCGTTCGAGGGCCTCCTGCCCGGCTTCCAGATAAATGATTTCCAGCTTGTGCCCAAGATTCCGGATCTTGCCGACTTCCGTCCTGAAGGATTTCAGCAGTGGGCCCTCCCTGACGTCGATGCCGATGCAGATCCTGGAAATTTCCTGGTGGGTTTCCGCAAGAAACAGGATCTTGTCCAGCAGCGGCAGCGGGAGGTTATCGACGCAGAAGAACCCGAGATCCTCCATGGCCTTGATTACGGCCGTCTTCCCCGAGCCCGAGAGCCCGGTCACAATGACGATATGTTCCGAAGTCAAGGTGGGGACGCCTCCGGTCAACGCTTGCGCTTGTCAACAATCATGTCGCGGTGTTTCGCGACCTGCCTGGCGACCTTCTCGATCACGACGTCCAGGACGGGATAGATGTCGGTTGCCTTTTCGGCGGCCTTGAACGTTTCGCCCTTGAACTGAACCATCAGGTCGAAGGTGGCCCAGGATTTTTCCATGCTCAGGGTTACCTTTATCTCGTGTTCTTCGGGAAGATACTGACCGATGTGCTTTTCCAGCTTCGACTCAATCAGTTCGCGAAGCGCATCGGATGCATTGAACTGGCGAAGGGTGTAGTTAACCTTCATGGTGACTCCTTTCCGGCGCCGCCCCGTTTCCCTGGGCTGCGCTCGAAACTCGGGCGGCGCAATATCCGCCCGAAAGGGTTGCGCGACCTGGCAGGCCGCGCGATATCAAACACCCGCCAGGCTGCATGGGCCGGGCAGGGAGCCTACACAAGTTCCTTCCTGCGTGACGACGGCGCGATCCCCAGGGCTTCACGGTACTTCGCCACCGTGCGCCTTGCAATAATCACGCCCTCGTCTCCCAGTATTTTCACGATTTCCTGATCCGACAAGGGCCGATCCGGTCTTTCCGCGTCAACAAGCGCCTTGATTCTGGACTTGACGCTCATCGATGAGTGATCCTCGACCCCCCAGGCGCCGGAAATCTTGCTGTTGAAAAAGTACTTCAGTTCGAAGATGCCCTGCGGCGTATGCACGTACTTGTTTGTGGTGACCCGGCTGATGGTTGATTCGTGCATGCCGACATCGTCCGCCACATCCCGCAGCACCAGGGGTTTCAGGTGTTCGACCCCGTGTTCCAGGAAGTCGTGCTGGAACTTCATGATGCTTTCCGTCACCCGCCGGATCGTCGTCTGGCGCTGGTTGATCGACTTAATCAGCCAGGATGCGGCCCTGAGCTTGTCCTTGACGAACTCCCTGGCCTCGCCCGCCGTCTGCCGTGAAAGCGTCTTTTCGTAATACTGGCTGATTTTCAGTCGTGGAAGGCCGTCGTCGTTGACGACAACGACATATTCGTCCCCGACTTTGATTACATGCACGTCCGGCTGGACATAGATGATATCGTCGGATGAGTACTGGCGGCCCGGCCTGGGTTCCATCGTCTGTAACAGTCCGATGAGTTCCTTCACGTCGTCCAGACCGACGCGAAGGCCGCGCGCCACCGCCTGGAAGTTGCGCCTTTCAAGGTCGGGGAGGTGGTTTTCAATCATCTTCCGCAGCAGCATGTTGTCCGGCCAGTTCAGTGCGGCCTGGACAAGAAGGCATTCCTTCAGGCTGCGCGAGGCGACGCCCGGGGGGTCGAAGGCCCTGATCACCGTCAGGACTTCCCGCACATGCTCGACCGTGGTGTCGGTGGCCAGGGCGATCTCCTCGTCAAGGCAGTCCTCAAGATATCCGTCGTCGTTGATGTTGCCTATTATGAAGCGGCCCACCTCTCTGGAAAGCGGCGGCAGGTCGGACAGGTTCAACTGCCAGGTCAAGTGCTCGGCCAGGGAACTGCGCGCGCCGACGGTCGCCTCAACCGTCGGGTATTCGTCGTTGGAAACCCGGATCTCGGGTCCATGCGAGAAGGTGTTGTATCCCTCGACGTACTTTTCCCAGTCGATGCTGTCCTGATCGGACATTTCGCTGCGTTCCGAGGCCGCTGCCTGATCGTCGGGATCCGGGGGCCTTGAAGTGTCCGGGGCCGGCTGACTCAGGTTTGGCGACTGATTCGACGGCTCGTCAAGGGAGATGCTTTCGCTGTTGACCTCGACTTCCTCGAGGGCGGGATTGGCGTCAAGCTGCTGGCGGATTTCATCGACAAGCTCGAGACGTGACAACTGCAGCAGCCTGATTGCGACCTGCAGTTGCGGGGTCGGGATCAGTCTCTGTTGTAATCTGGTTCCCAGCTCCTGCCGGATATCCATAGGCTATCTTCCGTTACTGCAGCCGGCAAGGCCCACATCACGCGAACCGTCGAATCAAAGCTAGCAGGGGTCTGCAAGGTTGTAAAGGTTAATGCTCCGGACTACAATCCGCCCGTTGGTTGGGCACACCCGGCGGTCGCCGGAAGGAAGCGTGTCACGTATGCCTGAATGGCTCCTGAAGGGTGATGCGTCAGGTTCGTTCGACCTGAACGATATCGAGGCGGTTCGACTGATCCTCAGGGGCGGCTCGGTCGTTGACTGGGCGCGCCTGAACCTCCGTGACGCGGACGAGGTCGCGAGTTTCCTGCTGGTCAACGGGTTCGATGTGACGGTGCCGGATGACCAGGCCAGGCTGCGGAGCCTGTTGAAGAAGGCCGTGGCATACCTCGAGGCCAATTTCAATTACCACTTCCCTGAAGGTCTTCGCAGCCCCTCGTCAATCGAGGCGCTTCTGCTGACGGCCTCCCGGGACGACGAGTACCAGAAGCTGGCCTGTGTAATCCTGAAGGTCATGCACGTCGTGAATCATGTCGATGCGCAGCAGCTTCGATTCCGCCTTGCCGTTCCGGAAGACCAGCTTTTCCAGATGGCTGTGGCGCGGGTCGATCAGACCGTCGCCGCGATGAGATCCCTTGGCGCGCCGATCATTCTTTATGAGGCAAACCGCAAGGCGCGGGATTCCCTGATTACCAAACTGCTTTCGAAGAAGACCAACTTCGCCGCCCAGGTCTATGACAGGCTGCGTTTCAGGCTGGTCACTGCCGAGGAGTCGGACATCGTCCCGGTGCTGTCCTACCTGAAGGACAATCTTTTCCCATACAACTACGTGGTGCCTGGCCAGTCCCGCAACCAGATCATCAACACGTCGGCCCTGCTGGAAGCCGTCCCTTCGTGGGCGTCCGACGATCCGGGCCTGGGCGCAAGGTACCTGTACGAGGACGCCGACGGAACCGGCGATGACCCGAACGGCTTTTCCGGATCCACCTTCAGGATGATCAACTTCGTCGTCGAACTGCCGCTTCGCATACGGGAGCTTGTTCCCCGTGATAACCCGGTGCTTGTCGAGCTTGGGACGCTTGTTTACATTCAGGTTGAGTTTCAGATCTTTGACCAGACAACCTGGAAGGGAAACGAGGTGGGCGACAACAATCACGAGATGTACAAGGTGCGCCAGCACTGGGAAGTCGTGCGCCGCCTGGTGCACGGCAGCCGCTTCGACCAGGGATCCGACGCCACATGGGAAGGCAAGACCCGCTGGTGAGGAAGGTCGAGGCGCCACGGGCGGGATTCTGCCGGTTCCTTCATTTCCCGAATAATTGATTGCGGTTCAGGATAGCATCCGGATCGCTTCCGACGCCGAGGGCCGGTCCGAAGGGTCGGTTGAAAGCATCGCGGCCAGGGTGCGCAGGGTCGCGTCGTCAAGCCCGGCGATTCCGGCGGCATCGTTCAGCAGAACCTCGGGGCGCACATCGGAACGCATCCGAAGCATTTCCGCCGGCGACGCCGCCTTGCGCCACGGGCTGCCGCCCAGCGCCGCCGAAAGCAGGGAGGCGGCAAGCGACCACGTCTCGGCCGCCGGCGTCAGCATCTTTCCCCCAAGGACTTCGTCGGCAATGTACGGCAGTGTCCCGACGATGATGTCGTCCGGGGCATCGTCGGCCTGATCCCGATTGCCGGGCGCGTCGATTCCCCTGACATCGATCAGGGTAAGTCGGGACGGTCCGCCGGGTGTGGCCGAACCCCAGACCATGTTTCCCGGAGAGACGTCGCCGTGCAGCACCGGCGCGACGGGGGACTCTTCGTGAAGGCAGCTGAGCGCCTCGAGTCCATCCCTGAGCATGGTGGCGAGCAGCGATCCGTCGATTGCAGTCCGGGCATCGTCCCGCATGATGTCGTACAGGGATCTTCCTTCAATGAATTCGTATATATATACGATTGCGCCATCGTCGTCGTTGCCACTCAGGAGAAGCCTCTGGATTCCAGGGTGGGAAATGCGGAACAGCGTGAATTCGTCGGGAAGAAGTCTGTAGCCGGGATCCAGGGCAGGGCCGAAGAAGCGTCGAAGGACAACCTTCTGGCCGCCGAGCAATGCAAGCCACGACTCGACGCCGAAACCAAAACTGAGCGGACGGATGAATTTGACCGGTGGAATCATCAATCCCCGCCGGTTCCGGACAGTTCCCGCAATTCCTCGTAAAGCTTCCTTTCCTTGCGGGACAGCTTCATCGGAACCTTTATCTTGAGTTGAACCCAGAGATCCCCGCGGCCATGATACTGAAGCCTGGGCATTCCGTGTCCGGAAATCTGAAGAAGTTCGTCCGGCTGCGCGCCCGCGGGGATGTTCAGGGGAACTTCCTCGTCCAGGATGTCCGTGACGGTCATGCGGGCACCGAGGGCCGCGTGGGGAACCCCGATTTCCAGTTCGGTTATAAGGTCGTCACCCTCGCGCCTGAACTTTTCCTGCTCCAGGACGGAAATGACCACGTAGAGGTCGCCCGGGTCGGCCCCCGGGGAACCGACCCCGCCGGCGCCCGCGACCCGGATGGAGTTGCCTGTGTCGATCCCGGCCGGAATTTTGATCTTGAAGGTTCTGTCCGCGGTCACGCGTCCGCTTCCGCGGCACTGGTCGCATTTTTCCCGTATGACGCGTCCGGTTCCGGCACAGGTTCCGCATGTCGTCGTGATCGAGAAAGGCCCCTGGCTGTGCGCGACCCGGCCACGTCCGTTGCAGGTTCGACAGGTTTCCGGGGTGGTTCCGGGCCGGGCCCCGCTGCCGGAGCAGGTCGAGCAGACTTCCTCGCGCCGAAGCTTAAGTTCCTTGTCGACGCCGCGGGCGGCTTCCTCGAGTGTCACCGACTGAGTCGTCTGGTGATCGCGTCCCCGTGACGGTCCCTGGCGTCCGCCCCTTCCGAAGATATCCTCGAAACCGCCACCGAACATGCTCATGAAGGAAGAGAAAATGTCGTCCGGCCGGAAGTCGAAGCCGCGACCCTTGAGGCCGTCCGCGCCGTACTGGTCATAGACCCGGCGCTTTTCCGGATCCGACAGCACGTCGTAGGCTTCGGCGAGCTGTTTGAACTTCTCCTCGGCCTCGGGGTTGTCCGGGTTTCTGTCGGGGTGGTACTGGATCGCCAGCTTCCGGTAAGCCTTCTTGATTTCGGAAGCGTCGGCGCCCCTTTCGACACCAAGTATGTTGTAGTAATCCCTGTCACCCATGGCGTGCGTAATAAAGGGCATTTGATGGCGTCGTGTCAATCCCGAATCGCGGATCCCGAAAAAAAAAGTGCGGGATTGCGCGGCGTCCGGCCAGTCAGGACAAACTTGCTGGTCAAATATCGGCCGCCCGGTATTATAATGACGCGCCGTGGCGTGGCCGTGCCGCTTGCCGGTTCCGGCCGCCTTAATGGATTTGCGGGGTTTTAATGCGTTTTCCTAATCGGGCCGGGATCATCGTCGCAGCCTGTCTGTTCGCCGTGGCCGTTCCTTCGGCGTCGTCCGCGCTGGAAAGGCCGGTCACGCTCGAGGAGGCGGTGAAGGCCGCGCTTGAACACTCACCCAAATCAAGGATGTCGCAACTCGCCGTGGAGAAGGCGCGCGACATCCGGAACGGTTCGCTGGGGCCGATGTTTCCGAACGTGACGATTGATGCCGGACTTCAATACTGGGACGACGCGACGGTCATGGATTTCCTGGGGGGTGACATGCCCTCCGACGATGAACTGGCGGCCGCGGTGGAGCCTTTTGCCGCGCTGATCCCGGAAGAGTCGAAGGCTACGTTCGGAAAGCTCATGAACGGCCTGAGCAAGATGCGGAACTATCAGGTGGCCGACCAGCTCACCGCTTCCGTGACGATTCAGGCGGTTCAGCCCCTGACGCCGCTGATATCGCTTGCCGCGGCCTGGCGCGCGTACGGTGCCGCCGAGGACGCGGCGCGTCTGGAGGCCGTGGCCGAGCGCAACAACATCACTTATGAGGTCTCCCAGGTCTTCTTCCAGTTGATGTCCGCGATAAGGATGACCGAGGTCGCAAGGCAGGGCGTCGAACTGGTTCAGGCACATCTGAAAATGGCCCAGTCCTTCCAGAAGGCGGACATGGTCGGTCGGGACGACGTGCTCCGGGCCGAAACGGCGCTTGCGCAGATAAGCGCCCAGTACGATCAGGGGCGTCACGGGGTCGAGCTTGCAAGGGCGGCCCTGAACGTGATGATGGGAATCCCGCCGGACGAGGAAACCGTTCCCGCCGGGGATTTCCCGGATGAGCCCCCGGAGCTTACCATTACCGAGGAAGATGCGGTCGAGAGGGCTCTGGCGGCCAGGCCCGAGCAGTCGAAACTGCAGGCCCAGGTAAGGATGGCCGAGGCAGGAAAGGCGGCCAGGGTCGGACAGCTCGTTCCGGTCATCGCGGCCGTGTTCCGTTACACCTGGTTCCACGGCAGCGAGTTTCAGCGGGAAAACTCGGCATTCATCGGCGCCGTCCTTCAGTGGGACTTCTGGAACATGGGCCAGCGCTGGTTCGAGATGAAGGCCGCCGACAAGGATCTTCAGATGGCCCGGGCCGGCATGGACATGGCCCGCGATCTGATCACGCTCGACGTGCGCAAGGCATTCATTGATTTGAAGACCGGACGTTCGCTGATAGCCTCTTACAGGAAGGCCGTTGAGTCCGCCGAGGAAAACCTGCGGGTGGTCACGAAGAAGTACGAGGCGGCCAGCGCCACTTCGGTCGAAATGCTTGACGCGCACACGTCCCTGAACATGGCCAGGGCGAACCTTGCCGTGGCGGTTAACAACTACTACATCTCTTACGCAAACCTGCAACGAGCTTTGGCTGGGTCGCTTTAGTAAGTGATTTCAAGATCTTGCCTGTGTCTGGCTTCGCCCGGGCGCGACCCCCCTTGACAAGGCTTTGAGTCCGACAAATTGTTTTACCGGTTTCGGGCGTTGCGCGTAAGCCCTTGTTGATAAAGGCTTAACGCCACGTCGCATAACAAATCAATTCTGTCCGGTGGCGTGTACCGTTTGCGGGAACGCCGCCGGTGTGCCCTTCGGGGCGGGAGGTGGATCATGGCGGTTCAGAAGTGGGATCCTTTCTTCGAGATTGACAGGCTGCAGAACGAGATGGAGAAGATTTTCCAGTCCCGGTGGCCTGCCAGGGGCAACGCCGTCGCGACTTCTTCGTGCGTCGTGCCGGTCGATATCGTCGAGACGAAGGCCGAGGTAATCATCAAGGCCGAAATTCCCGGGATTGATCCGAAGGATGTCGAGGTCAAGGTCGAGGACGGAATTCTGACGATCAGCGGCGAGAAGAAGATGGAAGGTCACGTTCCCGCCGAATCCGGGCAGGAGCAGCAGGAGGCCGAGTTCCTGCGAATCGAGCGTTTCTATGGCAAGTTCACGCGTTCATTCGTCGTTCCAAGGTATGTCGATGCGGCGAACGTCGCGGCCGAGTACAGATCCGGCGTGCTTACCCTGAAACTCCCCAGGCGCCAGGAAACCCAGCCACGGAGGATCGAGGTCAAGGTTGCCGGCGAATGACGGCGGCTTCGGTTCCGGATTTTTGTGTGGCCAAAGGCCGACGGAACACGTAAAATCCGGGCCATGAATACGTTGTCAAAAATTCGTTCATTCCTGTTGCTTGCCATTGCGTTCCTGGCCTTTTCCGGCGCCGCCTCCGGGCAGCCGGCGGCACCGGGTATGGGTGGCGACGCTCAGCCCCAGCCGTCATCGCGACAGCCGGCCGCGGTGCCGTCACCTTCCGTCCAGGCTTCCTGGCAGTCGGATCCGGTTCTTGTCCAACTGAATTCGTTTTACGAGAAGACGACCGACTTCAAGGCCGATTTCCGGCAGGTGGTGAACACCAAATCGCCGAAGCGCACGTTCAAGCGCTCGGGCACGGTCTTCTTCAAGAGGCCGGGGTTGATGCGGTGGGACTACAAGGTTCCGGAGGCCGTCTATTACGTAAGCGACGGCACGATCCTGTGGGCCTATGACTCGGAAGATCGATCCGCGGTCAAGATGAACGTGAAGGACTCCGATCTGTACTCGTCCCTCGGCTTCCTGTCTGGAACAAGCAGGCTCGCGGACAGTTTTCTTGCCCGGGTCGGGGCCTCGGATGTGGAAGGTTTCGCGTCAGTCAGCCTGGTTCCGGTGGACGGTTCGGACGCCGGAAACTACCAGTCGCTTGTACTGAAGGTCAACCGCGCGACCGGGGAGGTCGTTGAAACCGAAATCACGGATCCGATGGGCAACAAGTCCAGGATCAGGTTCCAGGCGATGACCTACGCGCCGGTTCCCGCATCGGCATTCGAGTTCAAGGTGCCGTCCGGCGTCAGCGTGCAGGACTTGACGAAGCCGGCCCCGGCGTCCGGCGCCCCCACCCGCAGGTGAACCTCTTTTCCGTTGGTGTGACTGATGAAATCTCGAATTGACCAGCGAACCGTATTCGCAGTGACCCTCGGTTGTCCGAAGAACAGGGTCGATACCGAGGTGATGCTCGGCGACATGCTTTCATCCAACTACGCGCTGGTGGATTCGCCGGGCGAAGCCGATGTGGTCATCGTCAATACGTGCGGATTCCTGCATGCGGCGCGGGAGGAATCCCTGCAGGCCCTTAAGGATGTCTCGAACGAGATGCGGCCCGGGGCAAGGCTTGTCGCCGCCGGGTGCATGATCGGGCGTTTCGGGGATCTGATTGAAGCGGCCGTTCCGTCGGTATCACTGATGGTCGATACGCTTGATTTCAATGCGATTTCGAAGCGGCTTGAAGGGTTGCCTCCGCCGCCTGGAGCGTTTCCGACCTCGGCGGATCCCCGCCTTGTGACAACCGGTTCATACGCGTACCTGAAGGTTGCGGACGGCTGCGACAGGCGTTGTTCGTTCTGCATCATACCGTCCATCAAGGGCGGCCAGCGCAGCAGGCCGATACGGGATCTGGTGGTGGAGGCTGGCGCTCTCGTCAGGGGCGGCGCGCGTGAGATCGTTCTGATTGCGCAGGATCTCGCCCGATACGGCTCGGACCTTGACGGCGACGACGATATCGTGAAGCTGATCAACGCCCTCCAGCATGTCGATGGCCTGGAATGGGTACGGCTGATGTACCTGTATCCCGACGACGTCACGGACGGCCTGATCGACGCTGTCGCGGAATCGGTCAACTGCCTGCCGTATTTCGACATACCGATTCAGCATGGGGACTCGGGCGTGCTGGCCAGGATGAACCGGGGCGGCGATGCCGGCCGGATACTGAATCTGGTGCGCAGGATTCGTGACAGGATTCCGGGCGCGGTGCTTCGCACAACCCTGATGACAGGATTCCCGGGCGAGACTCCCGAGGCGTTTGACAACATGCTTGCCCTTGCGAGAGCCGCCGAGTTCGACATGGTCGGGGTGTTCCAGTTCTCACCCGAGCCCGGATCCGCGGCGGCCCGCCTTCCCGACCAGGTTCCATCCGATGTCTCCGCCACCAGATGCCGGATACTGCAGGACGAACTGTCGCTGATCGCCGCCCGGAACAGGGAGGGGCTCGTCGGCAGGTGCTTCCAGGCGGTGGCGGAGCATATCGATGAAGACGGCCGCGTCGTGGGCCGGATGTGGTTCCAGGCTCCGGAAGTCGATGGGGTGACGTATATCGACGGCCTTTCCGACGACGACGAGACGGTCATGGCTGTGCAGGTTACCGGATTCCGGGATTCGGACTTTTTCGCCAGGGTTCAGGCCGGGCCGGGCTTCTTCGGGGGGAACCTCTGATGCGTGGGCCAGGCCGCTTCAAAGAGCGTTTCGACGGTTTCGTTTTCGACCTCGACGGAACCCTTGTGGATACGTTTGTCGACATCCAGACTGCAATCAACCTTGTGCGCCGCGACCTGTCGTTGCCGCCGCTGGATCTTGAAACCGTGACCCTGTGCGTGGGAAACGGAGCACGGCAACTTGTGCGAAAGACCATAGGCGACCTTGATGCGGGCGAGGAAGCGCGGCTTGTCGGCCTTTTTCGGACATACTACCGTCAGCACCTGCACGACTGCAGCCGGTTGTATCCGAACGTGATTTCCACGCTCGATTCCCTGTCGGGTCACAAGCTTGCAGTCCTTTCAAACAAGCCGCACGAACCGTGTGTCGAACTGCTGCGGGCGCTTGGCATACTTGACCGTTTCCTGATCGTCCGGGGACAGGACGACAGGTGGCCGTCCAAGCCCGACCCGCAAAGCCTGCTTTTCATCGTCAGGGATGTTTTCCAGACGGTTCCGGAAAGAACCCTGATGGTTGGTGACTGGGATACCGACGTTTTCACGGCAAGGAACGCCGGGATGCCGTGTGCAATCGTAAGGACCGGAATGTCCCGCTTCATGGGCGCGGTTCCCGACTGGTACCTCGATGATATCGTTGAACTGTCCCGCTAAAATTAACCTGGGCCTTTCCGTTCTTGGAATGCGTCCTGACGGGTATCACGACCTCTCCGGCATAATGGTGCCCGTGCCCTGGCATGACCGGCTTGATGTCGAAATCGATGCCGCGCTTCCGGCCGGCCGGATTCGTCTGGAAGTCGTCACGCAGCCAGGGGTTAGCATCGGGCCCATTCCGGAGGATGACGGCAATATCGTTTCGGCGACCGCCAGGCTGTGCCTGGACTGCGATGAGATGGCGGAGCGTCCCTTCGGGGGCGGCCTCTTCGTGCGCCTTTTCAAGGCGATTCCAGCGGGAACCGGTCTTGGGGGCGCGTCATCCGACGCCGCGGGAACCATCCTCGCCATCGACCGTCTGGCCCGGGCCGCCGGGCATCCGGGCATTTCGCCCGAGACCATGCGGGCGATAGCGGCGGCGGTCGGTTCCGACAGCGTGTTCTTCATCAGGCCGGTTCCTTCGCGGATTGTCGGTCGGGGCGAGGATTTCGTCCCGGTTCCGCTGGCCGGGAGTTTTTCGGCCGTCATTGCGGTTCCGGTGCAGAGACTGAATACGGGCGCGGTTTTCCGTCGATGGGAGGAACTGCGGAAGCATAGTGATTCCGGGAAGGATGGCTTGACTGACAGAGTCGTTGGTGATATAAGCCCCTGCCTTTTGGTGCGCGTACCGCCCGGGTCGGGCGAGCCGGCGGCACCAGAGTTTTTTGAAAATGATCTGTCTGAAGCGGTGTTCGATCTTTGTCCGCGTTCGGCGAAGTTGCTTGATTTGTTTAATGAATCCGGCTCTTTTGCCGCCTCCGTGACCGGTTCGGGTTCCGCGGTGTACGGGCTTTTCGCCGACATCGGGTCGGCGGAATGTTTCGTCCGCACGATGACCAGGAACCTGCTTCCCGGCGAGATTGTTCGTGCATTTCAGATCGGATCGGATTTCTGAGGTCTGCGCGTTACCTGCGACGACAGGGCGCGACCTTATGGAGGTTATCATGGAATACCCGGTTATCAGGGCCAAGGACAGGGCCATCGTCGGAACCGGAATCGCACGCAAGGTCAGGGAACTCGGATTCATTCCTGCCGTCGTTTATGGCGGCAACGGCGAAAGCCGCAGTCTGGTGGTTGACCCGAAGGTCGTCGGCGACATCCTGCGTTCGGCAGGTGGCCGGAACAAGATTGTCAGCCTTTCAATCGAGGGCGACAAGCCCGAGCAGACCCTTGCGATCGTCCGTGATTTCCAGCTTGAGACCATCAAGCGCACGCTTCTGCATTGCGACTTCCTGCGCGTTTCCGAGGAATCGCCGGTCCTGGTCAAGGTTCCGGTCAGGATTTTCGGAAAGAGCGAGGCCGAAAAGCTCGGCGGCGTCGTGAAGCAGACCATGCGCTTTGTAACGATAAGGTGTCCGGCGGTCAGGATTCCGGAAGAAATCGGCATCGACGCGTCGAAGCTCAACATGGGCGACGAGCTGAAGATCAGCCAGCTTCCGCTTCCCGAAGGCGCCAGGCCGGTCTTCCTTCGCGACAACAAGGTCATCCTTGTTTCCATCCCGAAGGCCGAGAAGACCGATGAAGCAGCACCCGCCGAGGGTGAGGCCGCGGCTCCGGCTGCCCAGTAAGCGGCAGGTGCCCGCCATCGAGGCTGTCTGTGAAGCTTGTATGCGGGTTGGGCAATCCCGGCGCGAGGTATGCCGGAACCAGGCATAACGCCGGTTTCATGGCGGTCGAGGCGTTCTGTGACAAATTGAATCCTTCCTGGTTCGAGAAATGGGAATCCCGGATTGCACGGGTTGAATTCCAGGGTGTCCAGATCCTGGTCCAGGAACCGTTGACCTTTATGAACCTTTCAGGCTTCGCGCTTGTACGCGCCGCCGGGTTTTTCCGGATCGCGGTCGATGACGTGATCGTCGTTCATGACGACATCGATCTGCCGATTGGCCGGGTTCAGGTGAAGTTCGGCGGCGGCGACGGCGGGCACAAGGGCATCCGCTCGATTATCGAGCAGCTCGGGTCCGGGGATTTCGCAAGGATTCGCGTCGGAGTGGGAAGGCCTGCAGGCCGTGGACCGGATGTGGTCGATTTTGTCCTGCAGCCGTTTTCGGCCGACGAGGAAAAGGAATTGTCGGAGGCGATTGACGTCGTTTCCGTGGCAATCAGGGAATGGGTCGTCGGGGGTGTCCCGAAGGCCCAGAATAAAGTGAACCGCCGGGGAAACCCGAAGCGGGGTGAGCCTTCTTGCCCGCCGGAAAGGTCCGACGGGCCGAAAGACCGTGAGGAGGTTTGATGAGTACGGTTCTGCTGCGCAAGTACGAGTCCGTGTTGGTCGTAAGGAGCGACATCGGACAGGATGCCATGCGTCGCCTTCACGAGAAGTTCCTTGAGCTGCTCGAGAAGCACAATGGCAGGCTGGTCAGGTTCGAGGTGTGGGGCAAGCGCCGCCTGGCGTTTACCATCCGGAAGTGCACCAAGGGCGTGTACCTTTACTACGTCTATCTGGCCGGCGAGGATTTCGTCGAGGAGTTGAGCCGGAACCTTCGTATCAACACGAACGTCCTGCGCTACATGTCCATTGTCCTGGAAACCGAAATCGATCCCGCAACGTTCGATTTTGCGGCCGAGGAACACATCGACAAGCTCCCCGAGCAGGATGAACACGGCGACCGCAACCGTTCGACGACCGGCTGGGATGCCGAGGCGGCGGCGGAGATGGCTGCCGACATGAGCGATGATGACGAGGAAGAGGAAGACATCGACGACGAGGACGATGGCGAGGAGGATGAACGATGATGAAGAGCGCAACCTCCGGAAATCGTGATAAGAAGAAGCGTCGTGGACCGCCGCGGCGCAAGGTTTGCCCGTTCTGCCAGGACAAGGGCTCGAAGATTGACTACAAGAACCCGGCAGCTTTGAAGAGGCTGGTCACGGAGCGGGGCAAGATCGTTCCGCGCCGCATCAGCGGCGTCTGCGCCAGGCATCAGCGGGAAGTCTCGCTGGCAATCAAGCGCGCCAGGCACATCGCCCTGATGCCGTACAGCGCCAAGGCGATGCCGTGACCCGGGCAGGCACGGGTCGTGACCGAATGGTCGGGCCCGGGCCGGTTGAGGTCGGTGTCGAAGGCGCCGGCCATGGAGATTAAGGAATGAAGGTCATTCTTAACGAGCATATGGAACACCTGGGCAAGGCTGGCGAGATCGTCGATGTCGCCGACGGGTACGCCCGGAATTACCTGATCCCGCAGGGAAAGGCAGTCCTGGCGACGACCCGGTCGGTGAAGACCCTCGAGCACGCGAAGCGCCAGGTTCAGGCACAGCTTCTTCGCGAGCGCAAGACCGCGGAAGCGATGAAGGCAGTCATCGAGAAGACTTCCGTCAACATCGTCCGCGAGGCCGGTGAGGAAGAGAAGCTGTTCGGATCCGTGACGAATCGCGACATCGCCGAGGCCCTGGCCGCCGAAGGCATCGTTGTCGATCACAGGGTCATTCTGCTTGAAAACCCGATTAAGACGCTTGGATCCTTCAAGGTCGAAGTCAAGCTGACCACGGAAGTCAGAGCCGAGGTCAAGGTCCGGGTTGTTGCGAAGTGACGATTCCACGACTGTTTGAATCGGGGCGGGAACTCCGCCCCGGTTCTTCATTCACCCCCGAAATCGATGTAATGCATTATCTGCGGCGCGTGCTTCGCCTGAAGCCCGGCGATGGCGTCCTGGTGCTTGATGGCGGGCCGGTTGCCTGGCTCGGGACGCTTGCGGGAAGCGATGACGGTCTTGGAATCGCGATTTCGGGGCCGGCCGAAGGCGTGCGTGTCGTCCCGGACGGTCGGCGGATCTGTGCGCTTGTTCCCGCGCTGAAAGGCGATCGGCACGAGTTCGCGATCCAGAAGGCCACCGAACTTGGCGTGACCGAGTTGAGAATCTATTTCGCCGACAGGTCGATTCCGCGCCCGTCCGCGCGTGAAAGCGCCAAGCTCGCCCGCTGGATGAAGGTTGCCGAGGAGGCGTGCCGTCAATGTGACAGGGCCTCGGTTCCTCTGGTCGGGATCTATGACGATCTCGGGTGCGCGACAGGTGAACTGGATATCTATGCCGACCGGTACCTGCTGTCCGAAATCGGAACCCCCGAGCCGCTTGCCAGAATTGCGACCGGAACGCGTCCGGCAGTAGTCGCCATCGGTCCCGAAGGCTCGTTTACGGAGGCGGAACGCGGTATGCTTCTTCAGGCCGGTTTCGTTCCGGCCGGCCTGGGGCCAAGGGTTCTGAAGGCGGAGACTGCGGTTATCGCGGCTGTAATGGCCGTGCAGGTTGCCGGCGGGGATATCGGATGAGCAAGAGTGAGCCGGGTGGTCATGACGAGTTCGTGGTTCGCGTCGCGGCATCCACGCTTCGCGTCCTGGCCGGCCTGATAGATCTTGCCGTGCCGGCCGGCCTGACAGTGCTTGCCTGCTTTCTTTCCGAGACTCCCGATCTGTCCCGTCTTCCCCCCAGATACTGGAATTATCTTGATTACACCGTTGACGTGTTCAACAGCCAGCCATCGGTTTTCATTGTTCCCGCGCTCTATTTTGTTGCCCTGTATGTCCTTGGAACGGTTGTCTTCGTTTCGACCATTGGAAACACGCCGTTTTCCAGGCTGGTCGGCATAAGGGTGACCGACAGGCGAGGTCGGGGCATCGGTCCGATCCGCTCATTTTTCTGGACCGTTTGCGGGCTGCTGCTGGGTGTTGTGGCGTTTGTCGGGCCGCTGTGGACAATCGTCGATCCGAAAAGGCGCATGCTGCATGATATACTTGCCGGCGTCGTGGTCGTATTCGGCAGGCCGGTGGTCACCATGGTAACTGCCGATCCTGACGAGGCGCCTGTTGACGACATTTTCCCGGCACCAGAAGAGGTGAAGGGCGATGTGAATGGCAGGTCTGCCGGAGGCAGCGCCCCCTGGCACGCAGAGGGAGGTAACTGGTGATTTCCTTTCGTCGTTTCAATCTGCTGGTTTTTTCGGTCTTAGCGACCTTGACGTTTTCCGGCGCGGTTGCGTCGGCGGCACCGAAGGATTCGGCCATGCCCGCGAGACCGACGATTGTTGACTATTCGGGAAAGATGGTCGATGAAGCCGGGCGTCCCGTTTCGGGGATTTATCCAATTGAATTCAAACTGTACTCCCCGGGATCGAAGAAGCCGGTTTTCAGCGATCGGATGTGGGTCGCCGTCGTGGATGGCGCCTACACGGTCGGGATCGGTTCCCAGAAACTGCTTCCCCGCGGCCAGGATTTCACGAAGCTGATGCTTGGCGTCGAGATTTCCGGCGTCGAACTTTCGAGGCAGGTCTTCATGGACAAGGACACCGCCAGGAAGGTTCAGCAGGACATGGAGAAGAAGGCCGCCGAGGTTTCCGATACGAAGCTTTCGGTCGATTCCGCCCGCGCCGGCTCCCCGGCATCGAATACCGGCTCGGTCAAGTACGCGGACTCCGCGGGATACGCGGTGTCGTCGGATCATGCGAAGAACGCGGATCGCATCCAGAATCTGACCGTCGATGACCTGGTGCGGAAGGTTGTTGAGGAAGGTGGCGGCGGGTCGTCCGGCGGAAGCGTGACGATTGGCCGGACAAGGCGCTATGGTGACAGGGTTGGCGGTCCCGGCGGCGACATCGAGTACAACGAGGTCTGTCCGAAGGGATACGTCATGGTTGGAGTCAGGGGAGGGGCCGGGAAGTTCCTGGACTCGATACAGATCGTCTGTGCTCCGCTTGGGGCAGAATAACAGCGCTATTGCGGTTTTGGAGGTCGTTTCAGATGGACGGCGTACGTACACATAATTGCGGGGAATTGAGGGAATCCGACATCGGCGCCCAGGTCATGCTGCAGGGGTGGGCCGCCAGCGTTCGCGACCACGGGGGCTGCGCCTTCATAAACCTGCGGGATCGCTTCGGCACGACGCAGATCAAGTTCGACCAGGCCCTTAATCCGGCGGCGTTTGACAAGGCCGTGGGCGTCAGATCGGAGTTCGTTATCCAGGTCACGGGCACGGTTGTCGGCAGGGGCGCCAATGCCAACCTTAAGATTCCGACCGGCGGGATTGAGGTCGAGGCCGGGTCAATCGAGATCCTGAGCTCCGCGAAGCCGCTGCCGTTCCAGATTGCGGACGATGTCGATGCGCAGGAAGTGACGCGCCTGAAGTACAGGTATCTTGATCTTCGCCGCAATCAGTTGAATTCCAACATCGTGATGCGGTCAAAGGTCTGCAAGATGGTTCGCGACTATCTGGAAACCAGGGACTTCCTTGAAATCGAGACACCCATCCTGATGAAGAGCACGCCTGAAGGGGCGCGTGATTTCCTCGTGCCATCAAGGGTTCATCCCGGCCAGTTTTACGCGCTTCCGCAGTCGCCCCAGACCTTCAAGCAACTCCTGATGGTTTCCGGGTTCGACCGGTACTTCCAGATTGCGCGCTGCTTCCGCGACGAGGACCTGCGCGCGGATCGCCAGCCTGAATTTACCCAGATCGACATTGAAATGTCATTCGCGGTTCCAGAGCTGATATATGAAATTGTCGAAGGCATGCTGAAGCATGTCTGGAAGCACGCGCTGGGAATCGACATCCAGACCCCGTTCCTGCGCATGCCGTACTCCGAGGCGATGGAGAAGTACGGTTGCGACAAACCGGACATGCGCTTCGGTATGGAAATGGTCACGATAACCGATGAAGTCGCGGGCAGCGGGTTCAAGGTGTTTTCCGACACCGCGGCCGCCGGCGGCGTTGTCACGGCAATCAAGGTGCCGGACGCGGAGAAATGGTCCAGGAAGGATATCGATGCACTGACCCAGACGGCCACGGACAATGGCGCAAAGGGTCTTGCGTGGTTCAAGATCGGTGAAAGCGAATGGTCGGGATCGGCAGCCAAGTTCCTTTCCGATGGCGACAAGAGCGCGATCGCCACGAAGATGCAGGCAGGCCCTGGCGACCTGCTCCTGGTCGTCGCGGATCGCCCGAACAAGGCCCGCCAGGCCATGGGGGCGGTCAGACTGAAGGTCGGCGACAGGCTCGGCCTGCGCGATCCGAAGAAGATGGCTTTCCTGTGGGTCACCGAGTTCCCGATGTTCGAATGGGACGAGGAAGGCCAGCGCCCGACGGCGACGCATCACCCGTTCACTTCGCCGGTCATGGAAGACCTTCCGATTCTTGAAAGCGACCCGCTTAATGTTCGGGCACGCGCCTATGACGTCATTCTTAACGGAACCGAGCTTGGCGGCGGTTCAATCCGTATTCACAGCAGCGAAGTCCAGAAGCGCGTGTTTTCGGCGATGAGGATTTCGGACGAGTCGGCGCGTGTCAAGTTCGGCTTCCTGCTGGATGCGTTTGAATTCGGTCCGCCACCCCACGGCGGCATCGCCCTCGGGCTGGATCGAATGATAATGCTGATGTGCGGCGCGCCTTCGATTCGCGACGTGATTGCATTCCCGAAGACGACAAGCGCGTCCGATCTGATGACCGACTCGCCGTCCGACGTTGACGAAGCCCAGCTTCGCGATCTCCACATCGCCATCAAGCACTGACATCGCCTTCATTCGTGGGGCGGCCGGAAAGTGGTGCGCTGATCACATCGTCGCCTGGCGGATCTTTTCGCAGTCAAGCACCTGCATCGAGCCGCTGCTCCAGAACGGGGACGCGCAGACGCCAAGGATTGCGCCAAGGTACCTCCATGCCATGCCGGCATCACCCGGATCGAATGGATAGGTGCCGTCGGCGACGTCCGGCGAGAACACGTCGAAGCGTGCCTTCAGGGCAGCCTGATCCTGCGTGCCGACCAGGGCGTTGTACGACTCCTCGATGCGGGCGTGCAGGAAACGGACCTCGCGCCAGGTAAGCGGAAGACCACTGTTACCGGCCATCAGCACCAGTTCCCCCAGATCGCCAAGGTGGGGATCCTCCGGCGGTTCCAGGCTTTCCAGTTCGTCCAGCCTTGTGTCCAGGCGCCATGCGAGACCGTCGAGCAGTTCGGTGGCGACATCGCCGCGTCCGGCAACCCAGGAATGCATGATGGCGGCCTCGTGGAAG
Organism: Deltaproteobacteria bacterium; assembly: GCA_029555025.1. Classification (GTDB taxonomy): domain Bacteria; phylum Myxococcota_A; class UBA9042; order DTJE01; family DTJE01; genus JAGOFO01. Next base: position 149,146 of record JAKPTZ010000045.1, on the reverse strand, counting down.
CTTCGCTGGATCTGGTGGAAGTCATTCTTCAGCGCGTCTTCCTCGCCGAAGTATGGGTTGATTCCGTTGCCGCAGGCCAGATCGTCGGGGTTGCCGCCCCCGAAAAGGCGCAGTGTTACCGCGGCTTCGCATTCGATGTTAGCGCCTTCAAGCCACAGGTATGCCAGATCCTCGTCCGGGTAGTAGATGGTTCCGGCCTTGTCAACTGTGGCGATCTTCCAGCCGTCCTCATCGACCTGGGCTGCCCAGTTGCGATAGATTTCCATCGATTCCTCGATATCGTCCATCAGGCCCATTACCTCGGGATCCGTCTCGTCCTGTCCGACAATGCACTGGTTCATGAGGGCGAGTGCAATGAACATGTGCCCGATGTCGTCCTTGGATCGCTTGTTCTTCGCGAATATGTGGCCCCAGTAAGGGTTGTCGGTTACCTCGACATACTCGCAGGCCCCGTTGTCCTCGCCCGGCCTGTTCTTTGAATAGTCGATGAAGCGGTGCAATCCGTCGTCGTGTGTTTCGACCGACTCGGGATAGGCCGCCCGCGACAGTACCTGCTTTGCCTCCCAGTCCGGATGGGTCGGGCTGCGGAAGACGTACGCCCATGAGTTGAATCCCCGTACCAGCTTGCGCGCCAGGGCGACGTGTTCCGCCTTGCCCCACAGCCTTGACGCGAAACATGTCCCAACGAGCATCGGTGCGCCCCGCATGCCGTTGTTGTCGGCACCGTCGGGCGAATGAAGGAACGTCACCATGCCGTCGGTCTTCGTCATCGTAATTCCGGACCACCAGGTTCCATACCAGTAACGGCCACCGGCATCGTCCCTTGGCCATCCGTGGACACGTTCGTTCATTACGTCGAAATAGCGTGTCTTTTCAAGGATTTCCAGGTACAGATCGGTGATTCGTCCGATCTCGACCGAATCGACCGGTTCGCCCCGGGGCGGCCTGACGAAATCGGTTGGCCCGGTGTCGCCGATATCCCCGTTGTCGTCGCCGTCGTCGGCCGCGGTGTCATTCAATATTCCGCCGTCGTCGTCGGCCGAGTCCGTCCAGTTGCCATCAATGGCCGAATCAAGGGTGGTGTCCGGATTGGCATCCTCGGTGGTGTCGCCCGGGATTTCCTGCTGAACGTCCGGCAGATCATCGCCCGGACTGCCGTGGTCGAAAGCATCCGTACCTTCGGGACCGGTCCCGCAGCCCAGTGAGACGGCAAGAGCCAGAAGAACACATGTCATTGCACGCATTGCGGGCTGTACCTCCATCATGCCGGCCCTGCATGGGTCGGACGCTTGAATCATATCAACAACCGGCCGGTTGCGGTTACAGGTCTTTCGATACATCATTGTCCGGTCGGGCCATGGAGAACGGAGTTTGAAGGAAGGTTTGAGGCATCCCCCTGAAGGCTCACCGGGGCTTCTCGAGGACGAACTTCGTTCCCGGGTCGAATGGCTGGTACGCCTGCGCTGGATTGCGGCGGCGATGGTTCTTGCCGGAACCGGTTCCGCTTACTTAATTCCGGGAATCAGGTTGCCCTGGCTGGCACTTTCGGCGTGCGGCACCGCCATCCTTGCCTACAACACGGTCTTCATGCTGCTTGCGCGGCGCCTGGCAAAGCAGCCGAAGGTCGGGGCGCGCTGGTTTTCCATGCTGGCCAGCGCGCAATTCATCACCGACTGGATTGCGCTTACCATCCTCGTGCATCTTACCGGGGGAGTCGGAAGCCCGATTCTTTTCTTCTTTGTTTTCCACGCCATCCTCGCAAGCATTCTGCTGCCGCCCCGTGCCGCCTGGTTCCATGCGGCAGGTGGCGTCCTGCTTGTCGGGGGGCTGTTTGCCCTTGAGTACCTGGGCGCGGTCGATCAGATGCCGGTGGCAGGTTTTTTCGCCATACCGGCCCGCGAGCCGATGGTCGCGACTGGCATGCTCGGCTTTTTTGCCGCCACGATTTTCGTGGCCGTTTTCCTGACCGGTTCCGTGGCGCGTCCCCTCTGGCGACGGACAAGGGAACTGATATCCGCCACCTCCAGCCTTCAGACGGCGCTTGAGCGAACGCGCACGCTGAACGAGATCTCCAGGAAGGTTTCATCCTCATTGGACGTGCAGGAAGTTCTGGACGGAATCATTTCTTCGGTGATCCGGGTCACCGGCGTGTGTGCCGGTTCGATCAGGCTGCGGGATCCGGATACCGGCCAGTGGATGACCGGGGCGGTTTCCGGCCTGCCGGCCGATTTCATGGAAGAGCACCACGACAACACGTGCGCTGTGGATGGTCCGTGCAATTGCCGCCTGCTGTCCGGCGAGCCGGTGGTCGTTTCCGACATAAGGAACAGTCGTGGCTGCATGATGAGCGAAACGATGCGTCGTGCCGGACTGGTTTCGATGATGGCGGTTCCGCTGCGACAGGGTGGCGAGTCGGTCGGCCTGTTGAGCCTTTACACATGCGATGAAAGGACATTTTCCCGTGAGGAGGTCGATTTCATTGTCGCACTGGCTGGTCAGGTCGTTACGGCCGTCGAGAACGCAAGGGCCTATAGACGTCTGGAGAATCTCGACAAGGCCAAGACCAGATTCTTTTATGTCGCGGCGCATGAACTCAAGTCCCCGGCCGCGGCGGTTCAGTCCTCGCTGGATCTGCTGATGGAAGGTTACCTTGGCGAACTTCCGTCAAACCAGATGCAAATCATCGAAAGATCCCATAGGCGCCTGGCCGGCCTGCGCGCGTTGCTTGCCGACCTGATGGACATGGGTTCCCTCGGCGCGGTCGCTGAAGAAGACCTGAAGCCTGTTGATATCGGTCTGGTGGTCGAACGGGTCTGCGACATGCTGCGCCTGGATGCCGACAACAAGCGGATATCGCTGAAAGTCGTGGTTTCGGCCCGGCGATCGCTTCGGGCCAGGGAGAACCACATTGAGCGCCTTGTCGAGAATCTTGTAGGCAACGCGATCAAATACACCCCCGAAGGTGGTCGGGTGGAAGTCGGTCTTGCCGCCGGCAGGGCAGGCCTCGTCCTGAGCGTGGCGGATTCCGGCGTGGGAATATCAGCCGATTCGCTGCCGCACGTGTTCGAGGAGTTCTATCGCGCGGACAATGTTAGAAAGTCGCATGAAGGCACTGGCCTTGGTCTTGCGCTGGTCAAGAGGATCGTTGACCGCTATGGTGCCTCGATTCGGGTATCCAGCAACCCGGGCGCGGGAACCACTTTCGTCGTAACCTGGCCTGACGCTGCCCTTGAACCTGAACACGGCGCGGAACCGGTCGAGTGACCTTCACTCTCCCACGCAGAATCTTGCGATCCCATCCTCGATTTGGCGGCGGACTCTTCCAGAATCCTCAAGCCAGCGCAGGTGTGCAATCGTCTCGCCAACCGCGAACCATTTCTGGGTGATCGGGAATTGTTCCCAGGAAGGGGCCCTGACGTCCCATGTCATGCGTGAAGCGATTTCGTAAGCAGTCATGCAGCCCCCGGCCAGCACTTGAACCGTTTCGTCCGCCCTGGCTGCATGATGGGCGACGAGCTGGTCGATTCTGGGCCCGAGTTCCGCGATTGTTCCTCGATGTCCGGGAAGGGCCTGCACCACGTCGAGGCCGCGGATCTTTTCAAGACTGGACATGAAGCACTTCAGGGCGTTGAAGCGGTACGCCCAGGACTCTATGTGCGGAGTGATATCCCCAAGAACGTGATCTCCGGAAAACAGCAGCCGGGCCTGCCGGTCGTAAAGGCAGATGTGGCCGGGCGTATGTCCGGGTGTCAGCACGCACGCGAGTTCCCTGTCGCCAACGGTGATGGAATCGCCGTCTTCCAGAAGTTTCATCGGCCCGATCGCGCCCGGGTGGAACTTGATTCCGGGATGGCTGGCAAGCGCGTCGGAAATCTGCTGCCTTCCGAAGCCGTTTTGAACGGCGTAATCGACCATGGGATTCCACCAGTTCATTCCGGGATCCATGAAAGGGGCATCCAGACGACCCATGAAGATGTCAGTCCCCGGTGCCGCCAGGCGGCCGACCAGGCCGGTATGATCCGAATGCATGTGGGTAAGCATGAAACTGGTACGGGAAGGATTCGCCCCGATGGCGGCCAGGCCGGACTTCATCGCCTCCAGACACTCCGGCATGTTGAATCCGGTATCGATCACAAGCGCCTGGCCGTCCGACGTCACGACCCACGAATTCAGGTTCCTGAGCGGGCTGCCGGGCAGCGGAACCCTGATGCGCCAGACCCCGGGCGCCACGGAAGAGACGTGTTCGGGAAGCCCCACTTGATCACCCCCGGTCATGCCGACGCATTGCGACAATTGCCGGCGCGAGGAGCCGGCCGATTTCGTCCAGGAATGCCTCGTCATCCGATCCAAACCGATCCGGAACGGTACAGTCGATGTCGATCTGGCCGACCACCGATTTGTCATCCGGATCCCGGATAAGCACCACGATTTCCGATCTCGTGAAAAGGTTGCAGGCCAGGTAATTCGACACCGCCCGCACGTCCCCGATGACCTGGTTCCGGTTTTCTGCCACCGCGGTCCCGCAGACGCCGCGTCCGACCGGGATCCGGACGTGTTCCGTCACCGGGCCGCAGAAGGGGCCAAGGCGCAGTTCGTCGCCGAACAGCAGATACACGCCAACCCAGTAAAATTCCGGAAATGAGTCCTTGATGCGGCGCATGGCCGCCTGAACGATTGCCTGGGGTTCGCGGCCACTGCGGGTGTCCGCCAGGATTCGCTCGGTAACCTCAGTGCGTTTGCTATCGCGGTCCATTTAATCACCCCCGCCGATCCGTTTTGGAAGTAACCGGCATAATCAGCGATCCATCATGGCCGCAACAAGCCTTTCACAGTTCACGAACATCGCGCCGGTGGTCGCCCGGTATGGCGACGCGCAATACTCGAACGGGCTCAGGAACTCCTCGATCCTGGTGTGCGCGCGCGTCGTCTGGCCCTGGTCGTCCGTTTCATAGCGTGATGGCATCACCTCGCAGACGGTGCCGTCTGGAACGGATGGATCCCAGGGATCCCAGCATACCGAGTCCTGATAGAATACGGCCGAGTCGCGCCATACGGACTGAATCAGCCTTGCTTCGTCCCCGGTCAGGGGCATTCCGTAGGCGGCCGAGAGCACCAGGAGCTGGGCCACCTCGGGCCACCATTCCGGGTAATCGGCCGCCCTTTCGTCGATCCACAGGCCGTCAATCCTGGCCGCAAGTCCTTCGACGAGTTTCCTGGCGGTTTCGATGTCGTCAAAAAGCAGCGCCATCGCAAGCGCCGCCACATGGTAGTTCCAGATCAGGTCGGTCGCGCAGAAATGCGCCGCAATCGCGAGTTCCTCATACAGGTATCCGTCGCCGTAAAAGGCGGTGTCGGCGTTTTCACAGACGTTTCCCAATGCCTCGCCGGATGCCAGGTATGCGGTCGAAAGTTTTCCCGTGCACTCGCCCAGGGGCACGAACGATTCGTAAGCCCGGTAGGTGGCAAAGTCCTCGACCGTTCCATCCTGCATCAACGGGATGTAGGGCTTCGAATCGAAGCCCTTTGTCCGGATGCAGTAGTCGTGTTCGACGATGTCGGCCGTCATGCCGCGGACCTGTCCGACCAGCCTGACAATGTCGCGCCTGACTTCGGGATCGTCCGTCCTGAAGGCCAGTTCGACCAGCATGGCCATGTTTCGATAAAGAAAGGGAAAATCGTCCTTTGATCTCTTGTTCCGGACGAATATGTCGCCCCAGGTGGGATTGTCCCGGTTGTGGATTGTGTCGTGCCTGAGTTCGACTTCCTCGAAACGGACGCCTTCGTAGTCCACGAACAGGCGTCTGTTGCCCCGCAGCATGGTTTCGTGACTTCGGTTGAAGATTGTCCTGGCCATTATCGTGTCAATGACCGGATCCTCGTCGCCCCAGATCATTCCGTCAAAGGTGGCGGACAGTCCACGGACAAGCCCCATTGAGAGATTCCGCGCGGTCTCGTCTTCGGACTGCATGTACAGACCGGCCGTGGCGCCAAGTACCCGGCCCACGCTCTGTGTCGTGTTGTCGGGCGGTCCCCTGAAAGCAAGGGTGACCAGATCGCCGCTTCTGGTCATGAATGCCTGGGCCCACCAGATCTTGTAGTCAGACATCCCCCAGGGATTGTCCGGCGCCAGGCCCTGAGCATGACGGTCGATCCAGCCGATGAAGTCGGTCCGCTTGAGGAAGGACGAGTAGGTTTCTGTGAATCCGTCAACTTCCTCCGGAGTCGGGAAAGTTCCGCCATCCTTCCGCTGCAGGGCAAAGTCGGGGCTTTGTGGCTTGTCTGGAAACCACTCCGGCAGATCCGGCATCACAACTTCCTGGGGTTCGCCGGGGCATCCAGCGCCTGCAAGCAGCAGGCCGGTAACAAGAATTCCGAGAATTCTGCGGGGAAATTTCTGCATGGGATTTCTCCGTTGTCCGCAACATTTTTGCAGTGATGCCCGGGATTTTCAACGGTTCCTTTTTGAACAGGCAGTGACTGTCGAACGTTGTCGTGAGACTGACATCGAATATAATGCAGGCCGACAGTTGCGACCTGCGGGGATATGCATGCGAGTTATGACAGTGACGGCCACCGCGGCCTTGATGATGATTGTGGTTCCGGGTTGCGGGGGGCAGGATGAGCCCTGGCTTCCGGACGTCGCGGCCGTCGGTGATGGCGGCGTGGAAGCCGGGGAACCCGATGTCCTTGAACAGATTGATGTTCCAGTCCCGCGGGATGAAGGCCAGGATCATGGCGCGCCGGATCCGGGCGAGCCGGGCGCGGACGAAGGTCAGCCAGTCAATACCGGGCTTTACGAGGACGGAATGTTTCCCGATCTGGCATCCTGCGAGCCTGGCCAGAACACGGAATACCAGAAGGAACTTGCCCTTGATCGCCTGAACTACGTGAGATCCCTGCACGGCCTGCCCGAGGTCTGGTATGACGATTCGGGTGATGCCGAGGTCGCGGCCTGTTCCCTTACCTGTGTTTCAAAAAGGATGCTCAGCCACTATCCGGACGAGAACTGGCCCTGCTATACGCAACTGGCCGCGGACGGATGCGGCAGCAGCAACCTGCACCTGCAGTATGGAAAGGCCCCGGTCGGTTATCCGACCGCCGGCATCGTCGATGGATTCATCCGTGATGAGAATGTGGATGCGGTCGGGCATCGTCGATGGTTCCTGGATCCGTGGCTTCAGAAGACGGCGTTCGCGCGTGTCGATGATTTCCAGGGCAAGTACACCGCCGCATCGATGAAGGTCATCTGGAAAGGCTCCGGCAGCGGTTCGGTCAGCATGGAAGACGGCTATGTCGCCTATCCTTTCCACGATTACCCTGAAGCGCTTTATACCGACAAGGCACACATGTCGTTTTCGGTAATCGCCGACAAGTCTTCAAAATGGAAGAACGGGGATGAAAACGTGCGGTTCACGTCGCCCGCCGTCACCGTCAAGGAAGAGGGAGGTGCTTCAATCGCGGTTTCCGATATCGGTTACGACACCCAGGGATACGGTGTCCCGAACTGTCTCTGGTTCAAGGCGGGACCCACGAAAAAGGGTGTGCGGTATGATGTCACGGTCTCGGGTATCACGGTGAACGGCAAGCCGATGATCTATCAGTACTGGTTCCGACGCTTCTGACGGTTCGGTTCGGGCGATTCCTTGATTTACAATAACTTTGCGATTGGATTGTTGACTGGCCGCGCGCCAGGCCCCAAGCTGTGAAGGGCAAATCAATCGCCCGGAATTTCCTCGGTTGTCGCATTCCGAAGGAGGCGGTGAGCATGGCGGATAATTTCTTCGAACTGTCGGCGGTTGCCAACAACGGACGCACGGTCGATTTCAGGCAGTATCAGGGCATGGTCGTCCTTGTCGTGAATACGGCGAGCAAGTGCGGCTTCACGCCTCAGTACAAGGCGCTCGAGCAGCTCTTCCGGGATTTCAGGGACGAAGGGTTCGTGGTTCTGGGATTTCCATGCGATCAGTTCGCGCACCAGGAACCAGGTTCGGACGAGGAGATTGCCCAGTTCTGCCAGATCAATTTCGGGGTCACCTTTCCGTTGATGTCCAAGGTCAAGGTCAATGGAAAGGAAGCCCACCCCGTTTATAACTTTCTGAAGGAAAGGGCACCTGGTACCATTGGCAAGGCAATCAAGTGGAATTTCACGAAATTCCTGGTCGGCCGTGACGGTTCGACCATTACCAGATACTCGCCGGCGACCCCGCCGGACGAAATCCGGGCCGATCTTGAAAAGGCCCTTGGTGGTTGATGAATCGCCTGATCGGACGGTTCAGTGCCGTGGTCGTCATTCTTGCTGCCGTCGGCATGTCCGGCTGCACGGAGTCGAACCGCCCGCCATCGGCCCTCGCGCCTGCGGGTTCCAGCGAGTCGCTTGTCGGGCGCAATCCGGACGTCGTGTTCAACGCCGGGTTTGTTTTTCCCGGCGGATGGACGGTCGAATCAGTCCGGCGCCATCCAGAATTCATCAGGCTGGTTCTCGTCGGTCAGGACACCACGACAGGGCTTGAAATCATTCCTGGCACGGGAACGCCGACGCGGTTCTGTTCCCAGTTTTACTGCGTCCAGCCAGTTCCCGGCCATTCGCCCCCTGCCGAGCTTCTTCTTATTGCAGTGTCATATCTTCCCAGGCAACCTGTCGAAGGATTTCCGAAGGCAACCATCAGGCCGGCCACGAAGATTCGCAATGCCGTCATGGCGACACTGACATCTGAAGCGTTGCTGATTTCGCTTGCCGTGGCGTTGGGCGTCCTGATTATACCGGTCTTATTTTCGGCCTTTTCCGTTTCGGGAGTCGGGTGGCGACGCGGCCTTCTTTTTGTCGTCGGCGCATGCGTGGTTTTCTGCGGTGTATGGTATTTCACCCTTTCCGATCCGCACTACCTGGCGACAAGGCTTACGACGCTCCAGGACGGGACGACCCACCAGAATCTGTTGCACCTGTACGGTCAGGGAGTGCATTCCAGCCCGTTTTCCCAGGCGCTGGCCGGTCTTGTGCGGGATGATCCGGTTCTCGTGACGCTTCGTCATGTCGCCCGCTTCAACCTGTGGTTGACGGCCTTCAACGTGGCCCTGCTGTTTCTTGTCGCCGCGTTCGTACTGAATTCGATTGTTCTTGCGGCTCCGCTGGGGGCCGCCTTTTTCCTTGCCTATTCGACAAGGGTTTCTTCCGTGTCCGAGTATCCGGCCGCGCCGGTGACGGCAATCCTCCTGCTGTCGGTGGCGTCCGCCGTGGTCATTGCGCGACGCAACCAGGCCGGCCGGGTGATGGCCTGGGTCGCGGTGGCGGCCCTTGCAGTCGCTTCGATTATCGCGACCGGCTTTCGCCTGGAAATGGCGCTTGCGGCCTTTCTTTCAGTCGCGTCGGCAATCATTTCGATGCTTGTGTCGCCCGCCCGCCTGGAATCGGCCGGATGCAAGGTCAGAGACTGGTGGGCCAGCGTGTTGAGGCGTCCGGCGCGGGCACTGCTGCCAATCGGCCTGATGGTGGCAGTTTCGATTGCGGCTGCACTGGCGGCCACCAGGCTACCGCCACCGCTTGGCTGGATCTCGGGCGCCCTGAACGTTTTTGACGATGCATGGTCAACGGTTCCCGCTTTCCTGGCAAGATTCAACTCGGTGTCGCTGATCCTTCTTGCGTGTGCCGGCGTCGCGGCCTCGATCCTGAAGCCTCTCAGGTTCCTGATGTTGCCGTTCTGGGCAATATTCCTGATGCGCATTCACGTGGAAGGCACCGATGACAGGTTCAATCACTGGATGCGCCTGTTTTCTCTTGATATGCCGGCGGTCATGATTATTGCCGTCTTCGGCCTGAAACTGATTCGTGACAGGTGGGTGCCTGCCGGCGTGCACCCGCATCTTCGCGCGCTCGCCGTCGCGGCGCTGGCCTGGTCGGTTCTGATCCTGCCCGCGGGTTCCGACAATCCCGGTCGATACCCTTTCCGGATGGGTCACCCGGGTGACGCCGGCAGTCACGCCAACCCGCAGATCGAGGTCAACTACCTGCTTCGGATGATGGATCGTTATCCCGATTGTCTGTTCGCGACGCGCGTGCTCGATCACGGAAAGTTCAAGGATGTCCATTTCAGCCGGACACTCGCTGTCACGGACGAGCCCCTTGTCGGCTTTTTCGACTGCCAGCTGTTTTACCGCGGACTTGACTGCAATTTCGTCGATGGACCGGATTGCACCGACATTACTGAAGACATGCAGCCCCTTGACTCGCTTTCATTCGACGATTTGCCTTACGGTCAGATTCGTCCGTATCTCGGACGCCAGCACAGGCCGGTGATTGAACTCGGCGTTTTTGGATTGCGTTCGGGTGGCGGCCTTTCCGGAGCGGGTCAGGCCAGATAGTTGCCGCCTATCGCCGTGAACAGCCCGGCATTGGCCATCGATTCGATTTCCCCAAGTCTTCTGCGCTCGGCTTCAAACTCGGCCTTCCTGACGCCCTTGAGGAAGGGGCCGGCCACATTCGGGAACAGTTCAAGCAGCAATTCCTCCCGTGGGTTCGCGGCAAGTCGGACGCCCCCGAATTCCGGGAGCTCCGGATTTTCCTGCGGCTTGTATCCTGACGTGTCCCACGGTGTTTCCTCGCGGACTCCGGCAAGCATCTGTCTGAAGTCCGGGTCAACCGGAACCGGGGTTCTGCCGTAGCTTCCCTTCACCAGGTTGACGAACTGCGACGAAGGATTCGACCACACGGGCACGCCCTTGTGACGGTTGATGACGCACATGACCGCCTGGACGCCGACAATCTGGCTGGTCGGAGTGACGAGCGGCGGCAGTCCGGCCGCCAGCCTGACGGATGGCACCGTCTGCATGACTTCCTTCATGTGGACGGACAGGTTGGCCGATTTCATCTGCGCCAGCATGTTCGTGTACATCCCGCCGGGTATCTGGGCGACCCGCACGACCTCGTCCGGCGGCGGATAATTGAACCACGCCTCGATGCGGTGACAGAAGTCCAGAAGCCGGTCAATTTTTGACCCGCGCGCCGCGTCGACAGCCGAATCGAACAAAGCGTCGATATCGTCAGGCAGATTGTCCCTGGAAAGATCGAATTCCCGCGGGAACAGCTTGAACTGGTCGAACTCGGCCAGTTCCCTTCTGACCTCGGTCAATTCCCGGTTGATCTTCGTGACAACCGCCGCATCGACTCCGGTCTCCAGGCCAAGCTTGCGCGCGAAAAGTTCAACTATTTCAAACGCGGGGGCCGCCGGTCCGCCCGAAAACGGCAGACAGACGGTATCGATCATGTCGCAGCCGTTAACCATCGCCATCAGGCACGTCGCGACCCCGAATCCGGGCGTGCAGTGCGTGTGCATGTCGATCGGGATGTCCAGGCGCTTCTTCAGTGCCGGAATCAGAAGGCCGGCAGTGGCGGGATCGACCAGCCCGGCCATGTCCTTGATGGAAATCATGTCGGCGCCGGCTTCCTGGAGGGCGACCGCCTTGTCAACGAAGTAGTCGACTCCAAACACCTTTCGGGGAAGCGGGTGGCCGGAAACCGTCGCCCGGATTCTGGCGGCAAGCGTGAATTTCGGATCGACCGTGTAGCAGACCGCGCAGTCGGCACGCCCTCCGGCTTCCTTCACGAAGCGGATTGAACTGCGCATGTTATCGACGTCGTTCAGTGCGTCGAAGATGCGCATGATCCCGATTCCGGCCTGTACTGCGTTGCGGCAGAAGCCCTCGATGACCGAGTCCGGATAAGGATTGTACCCGAACAGGTTGCGTCCCCGCGACAGGGCGGTCAGGCTGGAACGGTCGCCGATGACGGCCTTTATTGATTCCAGGCGGGTCCAGGGATCCTCCCCGAGGTATCTCATCACCGAATCGGGGACGGCACCGCCCCAAACTTCCATGGCGTGAAAGCCGGCCTCCCGGAACAGTCCGAGCACCCTGTCAACCTGAATCTGGTTCATGCGGGTGGCAAACTGGGACTGCTGACCGTCGCGAAGGGTAAGATCCCGAATGAGCAATTTTGCAGACATTTCAATCAAGTCCCGCCCCGGGAAACGGGGCAAAAATCAGTTGGAGGCGGTCACCGTGACGGAATCGGCGGTCGGGGTGAACTTGATCCAGGCTGTCTTCATGTCGCTGCAAGCCGTATCCGAGACCCCCTGATCGATGATCGTGCCGCCTTCGACCGATACGGTCGGGCTGTTGGCAACCGGAACCGCGAACACGACGGTCGTGTCGCCCCTGAAGAAGGCGTCATAGGTTACAGTGGTCGAGCCGGCGTCCGAGCTGAGCTGGCTTACCAGACCGTCACCCCCGGCAATCGATGGCGTGATGGCCATGAAGGTCGGGGCGCCGCCGGCCGAGATTTTGCGCAGCACCAGGACGCGGCTGGCGGAATTTCCGCTTTCCAGAACCAGTTCCATCCCCGCGGGGTTCATGCATGCGCCATCGACCGTCGCCATTTCAGCGGTTTCGGGGTCGATCGCAAGCCAGTTGCCCTCGGCCTGGGGAAGCTGCAGCGTGCGTGTCCGGGCCCCGTTTACGGGGGCGAGTGTGTAAAGATCCATGTTGCCTTCGAACCTGAAGAATCCGGCAAGGAAGGATGCGACGCCGTCCCTTTCGTACCCGGCCTGCCAGGTTTCGGGAATGCGCAGATCGGCATAGTCGCCGGCCCATGCGTCTCCGAACGGGTTGCCGGCCAGTTCGGCAAGCAGCCCCTGGATGCCCTGGGCTTCGGCGATGGTCGGAACTCCGCCGGTGACGGCCCAGAGACGGGGCCCAATCCACCCGGAAGCTGTAAGGGTGCCGTCCTGGCTGAAGTCGAAGGCAGGCCCGGGCACCACGTTGAATACGGTGCCGTCAAGCCATGCCCGACGGGCCCAGGTCATCGCGCCCATCTGCAGCGTGTTGTCAACCTTCGACGCCGGGGCATTCCATGATTTGTACTGCGGGTCGGCGGTTCCGATTGCATCCACCAGGCCAAGCCCGATCATTCCGCCATCGGCAAGCTCGATGAAGACGTCGGCCCCGACGGCGGCGCGAACTTCCTCGAGGAACTTGCGCAGCCCTTCGACGCCGGTCATTCCCGTCGTCGATCCCGGTTTGGCCATGCAGGCGATATCGGCGCCGTGGATCTTGACATACCGGTAACCCCAGTCCCCCGCGGCAGTCGTCACGTGCGCGACGGCCCATGCCCTTGCGTCGTCGGACGTAAGGTCAAGGATGCTGGAATTGTTTCCGATTCCAAGCCTGACCACCGCAAGCTCACCTGGTTCGAGCAGCCATTCCGCATGGGTGGCGGCAAAGGCGGAATCATTCTTGAAGACGAACGGGCCAAGCGCGATCCCCGGAACCAGGCCGGCGGCCTTTGCCTGGTCGGCAATCCATTTCATCGCGCCTGTTCCACCATGGTTCGGGAACTTGACCGCATCGGGAGCTTTCTCCGCATTTTCCCAGCCCTGTTCGACGAGGAATCCGGTCACGCCTTCAGAATCGTCGGGAATGGCCGCAACGACCTGATCGGAGGTCAGGCCTTCCTGGCCGACCCTGGCCGAATACATGAACGGCAGTGCCCTGGGAACGGGAAGCGTGTTGAAAGTCGCAATAGCGTCGGCGAAGCGGGCAAGCGCCGGCCCCGGTTCCCCTGTGAAATCGAGGTAGGCGACCTCGGAAGTGATGACGCGTGACGGACTGAGCATGGCGCCCTGCACCATCGTGCTGCGCATCTCAAACAGAGACAGCGCGGCGTCTTCGCCAACCGCGAAGGCGGAAACCGGGTCGGTCGCGACGGCGACGCCCCCGAAGCCGCGGACGGTATTCAGGAAACCCGCAAGAAGGCACTTGCCGGCCTTCGTGCAGATGAGCGTGGCGTTGTCGGAAAGGTATCCGGGCTTGTTCAATGTCTCGACAGCTTCGGTAACGTTAATCGCTTCCGCGTTGGCGTCATAGGCGATTTCATGGCCGCCGGTCACAATCCTGGCAGTTGCGGTTCCCGGGCCCAGAAGCATTCCGGCGCCTTCGGAACCCCTGGCGACCACAGGTACCAGCTTTTCGATGAAGAAGCCTTCCCGAACCGGCAGGACAAGCTGAACCTTGATCGTGACGGAAGGTTGGTTGCGGTGCAGTGCGATGAAGGTGCGCATGCCGCCGATCGAGCCGCTTGGAACGGTTTCCATGCCGATCAGCACGCCGTCATCAAGGCCGTCGGTCGTCTGCATGGCCTGCCATGCAGCCCTTTGGGCCGGATTCATGCTGGATATCCTGGTCACGCCTTCGCTGCTGCGAACCCAGGCTTCGGAATGGCCGTTGATGATTCCGTCCAGGCCCGGAGTGAAGCCGATGTTGAACGTGCCGTCCGCAAGGTTCAGGACCACGGTCAGCCTTCCATCGGACACGGTGACCAGATCGCCTTCTTCCTTCGCGTAAAAAGGTCCTTCCGGGATGTCTTCCTTCACGTCGGGAAGATGCACGTCCATCCATGCGTTGTCGGTACCCGAATCAATGATTGCGTCATCTCCGGTCTGCGTGTCGATTCCGACATCGCTGCCGGAGTCCTGGAATACTTCGTTGATTCCGGTGTCTTCCTCGATCGGATCACCGGACGACCCGCACGCGGCCAGGGCGGCGGCAACGGCAATGGTGGTCAACAGAACCAGTCTTCGCATCACGATACCTCCAGGACTATGTGAATCCAGGCCCGAATACAAATGAACCCGCGGGATTCTACTACGCATGGAGGTCAAAAGACAATCGAGCCGGAACTTGCGCGCCGCCGGCGTGAGCGGGGCGGCAGCCTAGATGAAAAGGTTGACGTTGCCTTCGTCGGCAGTTCCAAGGTAATTGCCGACTCCGGCAATCTCCACGCCGTCAATCAGTTCCTCGGCCTTGATTCCCATCAAGTCCATAGACATGGCGCAGGCCACCAGGCGAATGCCCGAATCGCGGGCCGATCCGATCAACTCGTCAAGCGAAAGGACATTCTTTTCCTTCATTATTCGCTTGATCATCGCGGTTCCCATCCCGCCCATGTTCATGTTGGAAATCTTCAATCGTCCAGCGCCCCTGGGCATCATCGAACCGAACACCCGTTCGGTGAAAGTCTTTTTAACCTGGACTGTTTCGGGCCTTCGCAGCACGTTCAGGCCCCAGAAGGTGAAGAACATGGTGACCGGGGCGCCCATCGCGGCCGCCCCGTTCGCGATGATGAACGATGCAAGGACCTTGTCCAGATCCTGGGAAAACACGATGACGGTCTTGCCCTTCGCGGTCGGTCCGCCGGCCGCGTGCGGGGATGCGGAAACCGACACGCCGGAATCCGCGACGGAACCCTGGCGTGGCGCGGCCGCGGCCCCGCCCGACTTCATGACGACGGCCCTGTACAAACCGGCATCCGAGGTGACGTCAAGCAGGGTGTTTCCGGTTTGCCGCGTCCACATCGGGATGTCGGCCGCGAATCCGGGGTCGGACGCGGTCACCTCGAGCACCTCGCCTTCCTTCATGTCGTCCATGACCTTCCGGACCTTCATCAGGGGCCCTGGACATTGAAGTCCGCACACGTCCAGCTTGACCGTGCGATCCGGCATCACCGGGTCGGATGACTGCCGGGCGGCTGCCCCCGGTTGACCGGAAGCGGCCCGGCCGGGCAGGGCGACACCGGCCTCGGCAACAGGTGCCCGGGTCAGGAGAGGCTGGTCGGCGACTTCGTCCGTAACGTTGAACCAGCGCCAGGTCCTGTATCCGCCGTTAAGGTTTCGAACCTTGAATCCAAGGTTCTTCAGGCGGCGATAGACGATATAGCCGCGAAGGCCGACTGCGCAGTAAACCCCGATGGAGCTGTCCCGCGGAATCTCGGCAAGCCTTGATTCGATCTGGCCCATCGGGATGTGAATCGCGCCGGGAATCATGCCTGCCGCAGTCTCGTCCGCCTCGCGCACGTCAAGCCATGCGTCGGGCTTCTCCCAGGGCTCGATAACTTCCATGTCGCCACGGAGTATGTTTGCCGCGACGAACCCGACCATGTTGATCGGATGCTTCGCATTGCCCCATGCCGGGCAGTATGCCAGTTCAACCTCCTCGAGGTCGAAGACGGTCTGGCCGCCCCTCATGGCCTGGGCCAGCGAATTGATGACGACATCGACGCCTTCCCGCCCCACGGCCTGCGCGCCAAGGATCCGGCCTTCATCGTCGAATATCACCTTGATATCGATTGGGGCCGCCCCCGGGTAATACCCTGGGTGCTGGTTCGGATGAATCCAGGCGGTGTGGAACCCCTTCACGCCGGCGGCCTTCAGCGCCTTTGCGTTCATGCCGGTTCCGGCGGCGGCCAGGTTGAATATCTTGACGATGGATGTGCCCTGGGTTCCGCCATAGACGCTGTCTCGTCCGCATATGTTGTCCGCGGCGATCCTTCCCTGCCGGTTGGCCGGGCCTGCCAGAGGGTTGGCGATGTAGCCCCCGGTCTTTTGCGAGAACGCCGCCACCGCGTCGCCGACAGCGAATATGGCCGGGTCGCTGGTCCGCATGTGTTCATCGACCATTATGTGCCCGGTTGCGGTCAGTTTAAGTCCAGCCTGGGCGGCAAGGCCGGATACCGGCTTCACGCCGACCGACATGACGGTGAAGTCGGCCGGGATCACCCCACCGTCGCTGAGGTGGACCCCGTCGTCATCGAACGATGTCACCTGGGTCGAAAGATGAACCTTTACGCGGTTAAGGCGCGCCTCGTCATAAAGCTGCCTGGTCATTTCCGGGTCAAGCGGCGCGATCATCTGATCCAGCCTCTCGACAATATCCACGATGACACCCGCATGGCGCAGGTTTTCAGCCACCTCGACTCCGATGTAACCGGCTCCGACGACGACGGCCCGCTTTGCCTTGACCGCCGCCTGCCGGATCCGATCCATGTCGTCAAGGTTCTTCAGGATGAATACGTCCGGCCTGTCGATGCCGGGAAGCGGGGGCTTGATCGGGAAAGCCCCGGGCGAAAGGATCAGTGCGTCGTATGGTTCGGTGAATTCAACGTTGCGGTCGCGATCCAGGACCGTCACGGTTTTTGCGATCCTGTCGATTGCCGTGACGCGATGCCTTATCCGGACATCGATGCCGTACCTCGCCTTCATCGATTCGGGAGTCTGCACCAGCAACTGGTTCCTGTCCTGGATGACGCCTCCGATGTAATAGGGCATTCCGCAGTTGGCGAAGGATATGTCGCCATCCTGCTCGAAGACGGTGACCGCCGCCGTCGGATCAAGTCTCTTGACCCTTGCCGCGGCGCTCATCCCGCCGGCCACTCCACCAACCACGACGACCCTTTTCATTTTGCCTCCATGATGGCGGACGAACCCAACGGTTTGTCCACCGCTGTTATTTCAATCCTGTCCGGATTCTTGTCGTGCTGCCTGACGCGGGAATCACTACAGGCCGGACGTTATCCGCCACACGCCGTCTTCTTTCGCGAATTCGAAGCGCTTGAAATTGGTTCCCGGCTTCCAGCGATCCTTGCCCTGTTCAACATAGTAGAACTTGTACGAGTGTTCGACGTCGGCCCATGCAACATTTTCACGCGGGAAACTTATCTTCTTGACGTACACCATATAGGACACGGCCTTGATTTCGTCACGAAGGATTGGAAGCATGTTCTTGACGAGCTGCTCGTATCCATAATCGTCGTCGGTATTTGAAGTTGTCCCGAAATTCGAGAAGTAGTTCCTCGACACCACTTCGAGGATGCCGTCGATGTCCTTCTTCTCGCAGGCCTTGCGGTATTTTTCGATGACCTCGACGATGTCGCGGTTGGCCGGAGTGTCATCGACGGCCGTTCCGGGGATCTGCCTGGCGGCACATGCGACAAGTGGAAGGGCGGCAATAATCATGAACAGGCGTGCGGTTCGCATCGGGAGTCCTCCGGGATACCTGGTCGGATAACGTGGCCAGCGTGAAAATTATTCTTGGTTCGCTTTGGCAAAATTGATCGGGACACAGACGTGCCACGAGCAGAACTTGTCCGTCCCGCAGAACGACCAGTCCGCGCGGGCCTGGCAGTCTTCGTCAAGCTCGCACTCAATCTTCAGGCCGGGCATCGGCTTGCAGGCCGCCTGGCCGGGCTCGCCGGGGCAGTCGGTATCAGTCAGGCACGAGCTGCCGCAGAACGGGGTGCTTACCCAGGTCTTGTCGGCCAGGATGTCCTTGTACCTGATGGTCAGGCACGGCCCCGATGTGCATTCCGGGTGATTGGCCACGATGCAGGTCGGGCCGCAGAACGCGTCCTCGGTCGAGCACTGGTCGGTTGTCCCGGGAAGTCCGGCGTTGCAGTCAGACAGCATCTGCTGGGTCATAAGGCATTCGCCGAAGTCTTCCATCTCCTGGCACGCGCCAGCCAGAAGACCGGCCACAATAACAGTGACGGGAACCAGAGTTCGATTCAACACGGGATCCTCCGATGGAATGCACCCGATAGATTGTATAGCAGGCCGACCGCCAGTCAATACCAAACGCCATCAAAGGGCGGCAATCAGTGCGTCCATGTCGGCGTCACGGGTCTTTTCGGTGACCGCGACAAGGATGCAGTCGGACAGGTGCGGGAAGTAAGAGCCAAGCGCGATGCCGGCCATCATTCCCTGCTCGGCAAGCTCCCGGATCTTACGGGTCGCGTCGCCGCCAATCCGGACGACGAATTCATTGAAGGTGGGACCGGCAAACGGAAGCTCAAAGCCGGCTTCGCGAAGCATTCCCTTCAGTCTTTCTGCCTTGAGATGGTTCAGCATCGCCAGGCGCGGGTATCCGTTTCTGCCCAGCATCGACATGTAGATCGTCAGGGCCACCGCGCAGAGTGCCTCGTTGCTGCAGATGTTCGAACTGGCCCTTTCGCGCCGTATGTGCTGTTCACGTGCTGCGAGCGTAAGGACGAAGCAGTCGCGGCCCTCGTGATCCTTCGTCTTGCCGATGAGCCTTCCTGGCATCGATTTCACGAATTCCTGCTTGACGCCCATCATGCCGATGTACGGGCCGCCGAAAGACAGGGGGATTCCCAGGGATTGCCCTTCCCCGGCACAGATATCCGCGCCGCGGTTTCCGGGGGCATCGATAAGGCCGAAAGCGAGGGCTTCGGTGAACGTAACGATGCTAAGGCCGCCGGCATCGTGAATCATGTCGGAAAATCCGCGGACATCCTCGATGACGCCCAGGAAATTCGGCGTCTGGACGACCACGGCGGCGACATTGTCACCGACCAGTCGCCTGGCGGCATCCATATCAGTGGTGCCGTCGGGCGCCGCCGGGATCATCACGATTTCGCCGGCGCCAGTGTAAGTCCGGAGCACGTCGATGTACTGCGGATGAACCAGCGACGACACCGCCAGAATGTCTCGCCTGGTGTGCTTCTGGGCCATCAGGCAGGCCTCGGTCATGGCTGTGGCGCCTTCGTACATGCTGGCGTTTGAAACATCCATTCCCAGTATCTGGGCGACCATCGACTGGTATTCGAACTGCGCCTGGAGGGTGCCCTGGGACAGTTCCGGCTGGTACGGCGTGTAGCTGGTAAGGAACTCGCCGCGCCCGACAAGGTGATGAATCGCCGCCGGAACATAATGGTTGTAAGCGCCGCCGCCCAGAAAGGAAGGGCACTGATCCGCCGTCATGTTCAGGGCCGCCAGTTCCTTCATTCGGGCAAGGACGTCGGCTTCCGACATAGACTCCGGAAGGTTCATGCAACCCTTAACCTTGAACTCGGAAGGAATCACGGCGAAAAGCTCCTCGATTGACGATACGCCAATCACTCGAAGCATTTCGGCGATTTCAGCTTCCGTGTGGGGAGTGAAGTCCATCCCTCAAACTCCTGCTGAAGATTGGTATCCGCCGCAACGGTTCCGGCGGCATCTGTGGAGCCCGGGGCTATTCCTCTTCGAGGCGTCCCAGGTATTCCTCGTAGTCCTCGGCCGTCATAAGCTCGTCGAGCTGTTCCATGTCGGCGACTTCCACGCGGACAAGCCAGCCTTCCTCGTAAGGATCGCTGTTCATCACGCTGGGATCGTCCTCGAGCAGGTCGTTCGACTCCAGCACAAGGCCGGTGAGCGGGGCGAAGACTTCGGTCGATGCCTTCTGGGAATCGATCATGCCGATCGGTTCGCCCTTTTCGATTTCGTCGCCAACCCTGGGGGCTTCAACGCTTACGATATCGCCCAGGTGATCCTGCGCGTAATCGGTGATGCCTATTGAAACGATGTTGTCCTCTTCGACCTTCACCCACTCGTGCGTGTCGGTGAACCTGTACTCCTTGGGGATCGACATCAGTAACCTCCTTGAATCCTTCATCAACCGGCCTGGCCATCACTCCCACTGAGTGTCGGGTCCGAAGCCGGACAGTTCCAATTTCACTTCGCCTTCCGATAAACCGGCGCCTCGACGACGCGGGCCTGGACGCGGCGAAGGCCCATCAGATCGATTTCAAACGTCTGGCCGACCGTCTGGAATGGCGGCTCGACGTATGCGATTCCAATTGGAATCTTCAGGCTCGGCGACATCGTGCCGCTTGTCACGTGTCCGATCTTCCGATCGCCGGAATACACCGCGTAGTTGTGGCGGGGAACCCCCTTGCCTTCAACCACGAACTGCACCAGGTGGCGTGCGGGGCCATCCTCGTGCTGCTTCAGGTGCACGTCGCGGCCGTTGAAGTCGCCCTTGTCGAACTTGACCGTCCACTGCAACCCGGCCTCGATCGGCGTCGTCGTGTCGTCGATGTCGTTGCCGTAAAGGCAGTACTTCATTTCCATGCGCAAGCTGTCGCGGGCGCCGAGTCCAATCGGGCCGACCCCCAGGTCGGATCCCTTGTCCATCAGTTCGCGCCAGAGATCGGCCGCGACCGCGCTGGGAACGTAGATTTCGCCGCCGGGCTCGCCGGTGTAGCCGGTCGTCGCGAAGATGATTTCCTGGCCCCGGTAATCCTTCGTGATGAACCAGAACGGCTTCATCGTGGCGACTTCCGCTCCCAGAACCCTGGCAAGCAGTTCCGGCGCGTTCGGCCCCTGAACCGCGATCTGGGAATACTGTTCCGAAAGATCAACGACTTCGCATTCGCCCCTGGTCTGCTCGACGAACCATGCGTAATCCTTGTCCTTGTTGGATGCGTTGACGCAGACGAACCACTCGGTGTCGGACTTCTTGTAGAAGATCATGTCGTCAACGATGCCGCCGTCCGGCCTGCAGCAGGGCGTGTAGACCGCCCGGCCAGGCTTGACCGAGACGACGTTGTTCGTTACCAGCCTGTTGACGACCTTCGCCGCCTCCGGGCCACGGAATACGATTTCACCCATGTGGCTTACGTCGAAAAGGCCGACAGCCGTCCGGCACCTGTGGTGCTCGGCCGCGATGCCTTCGTACTGGATGGGAAGCATGAAACCGGCAAACGGCACCAGCTTGCCACCGGCCTTGACGTGTTCTTCATAAAGCGCCGTGCGGCGCGCTTCGGGATGGTCGCTCACGTGAAAACCTCCGGGGTTGACCGGGCACCGAATATAGCAACACAGCACATTGGTCAAGCAAAATTCAGCGGGATGTCGAATTGTCGTACCCATCATCTTCATCCGCCGGGGGGTGGCGGACGCGATTTTGTACAGGATTTTTTTGCGCGCACAAGCGCCTCCGCGCGCGATTGACGCGGCGTTGCCCGCTGTATAGAATCCGGCCTCTCTTCTTGCGGGGGCAGCCATGCCAGAATCCATTGCAAAGGTGATCGACGGAAAGGCCGTGGCGGCGCGCGTTCGCGCCGATGTGGCGCGGGCCGTCGCCGAACTGCGTGAAAAGGGTGTCGTTCCATGCCTGAATGTCGTTCTGGTGGGTGAGGATCCGGCTTCCCAGGTTTATGTGAGGATGAAGGGCAAGGCTTGTGACGAGGTCGGCATCCGCGGCGTCACGCATCGCCTGCCGGTCTCCACGACGGAGGACGAACTCCTGGCCCTTCTTAAGACATTGAACGCCGACCCCGAGGTTGACGGAATCCTCGTTCAGTTGCCCGTGCCGGATCACATAGATCCCGATAAGGTCACGGACGCCCTGGATCCGGCAAGGGATGTCGATGGATTCCATCCGTTCAGCCTCGGAATGCTGATGTCCGACAGGCCGGGAATGGAACCGTGTACCCCGGCCGGCTGCATCCGCCTGATCGATGAAACGGGCATCGACCTGAAGGGCAGGAACGCGGTGGTGATCGGCCGCAGCCTGATTGTGGGCAAGCCGATGGCGATGCTTCTTCTGCGGCGTCACGCCACGGTGACCGTCTGTCATTCCAGGACAAGGAACCTTGCCGACGTCGTCTGGACGGCCGAAGTTGTCGTGGCCGCCGTCGGAAGGCCCCAGATGGTCAAGGGCGACTGGATTCGCGAGGGCGCCGTCGTAATCGATGTCGGCGTCAACCGCCTGGCGGACGGCAAACTGGTCGGCGACGTCGATTTCGAGGCAGCTTCCTCCAGGGCTTCATGGATCACCCCGGTTCCCGGCGGTGTCGGTCCCATGACAATCGCCTATCTGATGCGGAATACCGTGATTGCCGCATGCCTGCGTCGCGGCATCGATTTCCCTTCCGGCCTCTAGCCGTCCAGCCCCGCGGTCATTTTCAAGCGTAACGGCGAATTGTGGCCGGTTGCTACCGTGGATGCTAAAATCGTCCCGGTTCTGAACCATCCCGAGGAATCAATGCCACGCAAGTCGGGCAGGCGAAGTTCAAGGAAGTCGGCAGCACCCGGGATTTTTGCGGGACTATTTGCAGTCGGCGCCGTTATATTCCTTCTTGCCGCGGCGGCTGTCGTCAAGCTGACCGAGGCCGGGCTTCCGCCGGTTCCGACCTGGGAGGAATACGCAGCTTCAATTCCGAAGGTTTCCAGGATTCGCGCCGCGGACGGCACCATCCTCGCCGAGATCTTCTCCGAGCGCCGGACGGTCCTTGATCCCGAATCCCTTCCGCCCCTTCTTGTGAATGCCGTGCTCGCGGCCGAGGACGCCGGGTTCATGGATCACCAGGGCCTTTCGTATGTCGGAATCGCCAGGGCAATGCTGAACAACCTCTGGAGGGGGCGCATCTCCCAGGGTGGCTCGACCATCACGCAGCAGGTGGTCAAGCAGGTCTCTCTGTCCCCGGAGCGCACGTTCAAGCGGAAGTTCCGGGAACTGCTGCTTACCCGGCGGTTCGAGATCGCCCTGACCAAGCGCCAGATTCTGGCGATGTATATGTCAACAATCTACCTGGGGCACGGGCGATACGGATTTGAGGAAGCCGCCCGTTTCTATTTCGGCAGGAAGGCGTCCGAACTGGCGGTTCACGAGGCCGCCATGCTTGCAGGCCTTATTTCGTCCCCCGAGGGAAATTCCATCCTGAAAAATCCCGACGGCGCAGTGGCCCGCCAGCGTCACGTGCTGAACCGGATGGCCGAACTGGGCATGATTACGGCGGATCAGGCTACGGCGGCGGCCGGAACGTCCCTGCTCGTGTGGGGCCGGGACGATCCCATGCTGGGAACCGCGCCTTACTTCGTCGATGCCGTGTTGCGCGACCTGCGCGCCCTGGTTGGCAAGGACGCGCTTGACAAAGGTGGACTGGACGTCGTGACCACGCTTGACCTTGAAGTGCAGGCGGCGGTCGATAAGTCGATAGCGGAAGGGCTGGCGCGTCTTTACGCAGCCGGGCGTCAGCGCCTGGCCGACGAAGCCGCGGCCAATATGGTAATGAACGAGGAAACGGGCGAAAGGCTTCCCCCTCCTCCCAGGGCGATAGCTACCCGGATTGAAAGTTGTCGGCGTGGGGATCGGCAGGCGTTCGTCAAGGTCGGAGATTCACGGAAGGTCGTCGCAAACAGGACTCTGGCGAGGATGGGCGGCACGGTCGATTCGCAACTTGACGCGTTGTGCGACAACAAGGCCCCGATTGCCGTTTCGAAGGGGGTCGGCGAGGTCGAATCCGTCCGTGGAAAACTTGAATACGTCAACGCCGAACTCGGTCCCCAGGCATCGATGGTGGTGATTGATTCGCGCACCCGGGCGGTCAGGGCGATGACCGGGGGCGAGGATTTTGAAACCCGCCGGTTCAACAGGGCGGTGCAGTCCCGGATGCCAATCGGTTCGACCATCAAGCCTTTCATATTCGCGGCCGCCCTGGCTGCCGGAATTCCAGCGGACAAGGGCTGGGTCAACGAGCCCGTGGCGTTCCGGGGGCATGCCGGCAAGCTCTGGAAGCCGCGCAACTACGGCGGGGTCTATGACGGCCGGACATACGACATGACAGGGGCGTTGAAGGATTCCATCAATGTCGTTGCCGTCAAGATCCTGAAGGATGTCGGGGTGGATCGCGTTGGCGAACTCATGGAGTCCATTGGCTTTTCCGGCAGCATTCCGCGT
The DNA here is from genome assembly GCA_029555025.1 of Deltaproteobacteria bacterium. Classification (GTDB taxonomy): domain Bacteria; phylum Myxococcota_A; class UBA9042; order DTJE01; family DTJE01; genus JAGOFO01. Next base: position 124,801 of record JAKPTZ010000045.1, on the reverse strand, counting down.
GATCTTTCCATGGCCCTGGGGAGCGTGGAAGCCAGTCCGATGGAACTTGCGAACGCCTATGCCGTATTCGGCTCCGGAGGATTCCATGATGCCGCCTGGACCGTTCGACGCGTCACCGACTTCAGGGGCAAGGTGCTTGCCGAACATCAGAGCCGGTCTGGCAGGGTGCTTCCGGCCGATGTTGCCACGGCCATGAAGGTCATGATGAGGGAGGTCGCCGTCGGGGGAACCGCGAAGGCACTGGCCGACCTGCCCGGCAGCGTCTGGGGCAAGACCGGCACCAGCAGCATGTCACGCGAGGCCTGGTTTGCCGGCGGGTTCAGGGAACTGGTTGCCGTGGTGCTTGTCGCGTATGACGACAGGCTTGCCATGTCGGGGGCAACGGGCGGCAATACCGCCGTTCCGTTTTTCCGGTCGTTCGCGGCGGCCATCCTTGGCGAGGGCAGATGAAAGAGCAACCGCGCAAGCTTATTGGAATCATTGCGGAAACCGCCGGCGTGGCACTTGTCATCCTGATTGTCACATTGCTTCTGGCGGAAGGCATCATTAGGCTGGTAAATCCGTTTCCAAAGGTTCAGGTCATAAGGCGCGACAGGATCGAGATGTTTCAGGACGGGGATGTCCCGATCTGGATACAGGATCTGAAAAGGATGAATCTGGACTGTCCGGACATGCATCCGGACGCCAGGCTTGTGGTGTTTTCCGGCGATTCGATTTTTTTCGGTTCCGGGCTCCAGACCGAAGACGCCTTCACGACGCTGATGCAGCAGGAACTGGATCGCCGGGACGGCCCGGGCGCCTGGTGCATTCTGAACCTGTCCCAGCCGGGGTATTCCGTTGAACAGAAGATCTACTGGCTTGCAAGACTGATGAAGAGGCATACGCCGGATCTGGTCTATTGGGAGGTCTGGCCGAACGAGTCGAACCGTTACCGCATGATTGGGGACGCCGCGTACAACATGGCTGGCGTCGATGGCGACACGGGCAGGCTTCCGGGATTCGTTCCCGGTCCCGAGTGGCTTCGAACCTGGCTGTTCCTGAATTCAAGGTTCTTCGAGTACATGGTTCTGACCATGTTTGAGCTGGAGCCGTTCAGGTCATCATGGGTCACAGGCGTTTACCTTCCGATGCTGGAAGAATACCGCGCCGCCCTGCGCGCAAGGGGATCGGACTTCTCACTTGTGGTCGCGACGAGGCTGGACATGCCGTTTTCGATGATGAGGAGTCCCAGGCTCGATCCCCAGACCGTCATGCTGGACATCGCGTCTTCCCACGACATCAGGATGCTGTTCCTTCACCAGCTTCTGTTGCAGGCCGAAGCCGACTACATGGAAATCAGGTACGACCCGTGCTGCCACTTCAACGAAAAGGGACACCGGCTCCTGGCGGACATATTCCTTCGCATAGTCGCAGAAGATTCGGATCGGGGTGCCCCGAAGGAGCCGGCCGAAACGGGCGCGGACGTCGAATGAACCCCTAGAACAGCGGATAGATGAAGGGGCTGACGCTGGTTGCCGATGCGACGACTATAAGGGCCCCCACCAGAACAAGGGCGAGCACCAGCGGGATCAGCCAGTACTTCTTGCGCCTGCGGGCCCATCCCCATATTTCCCTGACAAGGTTCATCGCGTGCTCCGGTAAGTGTCAGTACATGTTTTTTAGACCGCCATGGTCGCGGAAGAAATCCCGCCAGCCCCCCGGTTCCCGTTTTGCACGCGCGATCCTGCGCAGCAGTGCGGTCGGGGTCAGAACCAGCACGAATACCAGCCCGAACAGGATGAAGCCGGCGATGCCGTTCATCCGGGCGGCCGCCCTGTTGAGCCGATCCTCCGGGGCCCGAAGGATGCCCGGGGCAGCCAGGCCGGCCAGCAGTGCCAGTCCGGAAACGCCCCATGCCAGGAAGGAGCCCAGCCTGAACGGGCTGTCCGGCGCAAGCCAGGCAAGAATTCCCAGCAGACCGAAGAAAATACCGTTTTCGATGCCGAACCTGCGAAGCTCGCCCCTTTGCCGCGGGCGCCTGAAAGCCGTCGGGCGCGGCAGCGGGCGCCTGGTCCAGCCGAATGGCTTGCGTGCCATGAAAGGGCCCGCCGCCAGGGCGTCAATGTCGCATGCCAGGAACGTCTGAACCGCATCCGAAGGGGTGCACACAATCGGCTGGCCGCGAAGGTTGAAGCTGGTGTTAAGGATCACGGGGCATCCGGTTCTCTGCCAGAACGCGTCGATGATGCGGCTGAAGTCCGGCTGCGTGGATGGTTCGACTGTCTGGATCCTGGCGGAACCGTCAACGTGGGTCACCGCGGGAATCGTTGACATCGGGATCTTCAGCCGATCAAGGCCGCTCGCCTCGATCGCCGGTCTGTCCAGAAGCTGCCTTGAGGCAACCTGATCCACCAGGAGCATGTACGGGCTTCTTCGATCAAGGTCGAACCAGGCATCCGCGTGGTCAAGGAGCACGGCCGGGGCGAACGGCCGGAAGCCCTCGCGGAATTTGATCTTCTCGTTCACGATTCGCTGCATCGCCGGATTCCGGGCGTCGGCGAGGATGCTTCTGGAACCAAGGGCCCGCGGCCCGAACTCCATTCGTCCGGAAAACCTTGCGATCACCTGTCCTTCGGCAAGTCCGGCAGCAATCTGCCGATAGATGTCGTCCCCGCATCTTTCAAAGGGCAGCCCGGCTTCGATCAGGGCGGCCTCGATGCCGGCGACGTCGAATTCCGGCCCCAGCAGGGCGCCCTGCATCGAATCGTTCTCATCCACGACCCGGCTGGCACCCTCGGTCGAATACCAGCCGATCAGGGCCGCCCCGACCGCGCCGCCGGCGTCACCCGCCGCGGGCTGGATCCAGATGTCGTCGAATATCCGTTCCTTCAGGATCTTTCCGTTCGCCACGCAGTTCAGCGCCACCCCACCCGCCATGCACAGGTTGTTCATTCCGGTAAGTTCGCGGGCGAACCGTGCCTGGCGCAGCATGATGATTTCAATCACGGCCTGTATTGATCGGGCCAGATCCATGTGAACCTGTTCAATTCTGGACTCAGGATTTCTCGGAGGACATCCGGCAAGCCGCGAGAATCCGGGGCCGGCGGTTCTCGAACCGAACTGGAAGCGGAAAAAGTCCATGTTGAGTTCGAATCCGCCCTCTTCGTCAACGTGAACCATCTCATTGAGGATGGCATCCACGAACACCGGCTCGCCGTAGGGTGCCAGGCCCATGACCTTGTACTCGTCCGAATTGACCTTGAAGCCGAGAAATTCGGTGAAGGCCGAATAGAGCAGGCCGGGCGAATGCGGGTACCTGGTTTCCTTCCTCAACTCGATTTCATTTCCGCGACCGACGCCGATCGAGCCGGTGCTCCATTCGCCGACGCCGTCGACGGTAAGGATGGCTGCCTCGTTGAACGGGGAAGGGTAGAACGCCGAGGCCGCATGGGCCTGGTGATGTATCGCAAACATCAGCGGTCCGCGAAAGCCAAGTTCCTTTTTCAGGATGCGTGGAAGGTTCAGCTTTTCCGAAAACCACGAAGGCATCGAACGGCAGAAAGGGACGAATCCGGCGGGCGCCACGTCGACGGCGTTCTGCAGGATGCGCTCAAGCTTCAGCAGCGGCTTTTCATAAAACACGACCATGTCGATGGCCGCCGGCTGCAGGCCGGCCCGCGACAGGCAGTACATCGCCGCGTTGTAAGGAAACGCGGGGTCGTGCCGGATCCTGGTGAAGCGCTCTTCCTGGGCGGCAGCCACGATTCGGCCGTCGATGACCAGGCACGCCGCGCTGTCGTGATAGAAGGCCGAGATACCGAGTATGTTCATTCATGCTCCCGGCGTGAAGTCCGGATTGTCGATGTTAACCGACCTTTGTCTTTTCAAGAATACCGCGAATGACCCAGTTGGCCGCCGACAATCCGAAGATTCCGGGGATCGGGGCCATGCTTGGAAGCGGCATGCGCTGCCTGCCGCGTGCCGGTTCCTCGTCGGCGTCCGGAGATTCTCCCCCGGCCGCGCCTTCCGAATTGGGCCCTTCCGATGACCAGACCGCCGCCACCCCGTCAAAAATCCCTCGTCGGTGAAGGCGTTTGCGGACGTGCTTTGCCAGTGGACAGTTCCTGGATTCGGATATGTCCGTGACATGAACCGCCGACTGATCCATACGGTCGGCGGCCCCCATCGACGTGACAATCGGGATGCCGCGGTTCCGGCAGGCCACGATCAGGTTCACCTTGGACAGCAGACTGTCAATCGCGTCGATCACGAAGTCCAGCGGCTCGTCAGCCGGAGCGTCCAGTATTGACGAAGCGGTTTCCTCGCTGAAAAATTCCAGTCTGGTATCGACCCGGCAACCAGGGAATATGTCCAGCACCCTGGCCCTTGCCACATCAGCCTTCGGCAGGCCGACGGTCGAGGACAGCGCGAAAATCTGGCGATTGATGTTGGATGCCTGGACGATGTCGAAATCGACCAGGCGGAGATACCCGACTCCTGAACGCGCCAGCGCCTCGACCGCGAAGGAACCAACCGCGCCAAGTCCGATGACGGCGACCCTGGCGTTGCCCAGAGCCTTAATCCCTTCCGGGCCGACCGCGAGTTCCAGCCTGCGGAAGGCCCCGGGGACTTCCCCGCCCGAACCTTCCTGCCACTTTCCGCATTCAAGGCGTCCGTCCATCAATTCAGATATCCCTCCAGTTCCGCGAACCGCCCGCTGAAAAGAGCGATTCCGCGTTGATGTCGGTCTGCCGGATCACGTGTTCGAACGGCACGCCGTGCAGACTGGCGATCGCGTGGCCGACCAGCGCCAGGTCCGCTGGAACCACCTGCCCCCTGGGGTGAAGCGAGTTTGCAATGAACGGCGCGTCGGTTTCAAGGACGATGTCGGTCAGCGGGGTTTTTGCAATAAATTCCGAAAGCCGGGTCGCGGAAGGTCTTGTAACCGTTCCCGCGACGCCACGGAGCCACCCGAGCCTGCGAAGCCTGGAGGCGACCTGGTCGGAGCCGCTGAACGCATGAAGGATTCCACCTGGACGGACGGGCCCGAACCTTTCCAGGACGTCGACAAGCCTTTGAAAAGATATGGTCGGGCCGGGGGCGCCTTCCACCCGGCCACGGAAATGAAGAAGTATTGGAAGGCCAAGCCAGCGCGCAAGCTCCATCTGGGCGATCATCAGGTCGATTGAGCGCCCGATGGCGTCTTCCCCGCTCGAATCCTGGACCCGATCGCGGTCTTCGACGACGGTCGGCAGCAGGTTCGGGTCAAGTCCGATTTCGCCGATTGCGCCAACCACGTCCCGGTTCCCCGTCGCCAGCGAGGCGATATCGGCGACGGCCAGTTCCATCCCGGAACGACTGTCGAAGCGGCCCCACATCGGATGTATCCCGATCGCCGCGACGGCACCCCTGATGTTTCGGCAGCAGGCCACGGAATCGGCCGACGAGACGACATCCACCGATGGCACCACGAATCCGCGCACACCCGCGTCCCTGGCCGTGGCGACCACTTCGGCCAGCGTGTCCGCGAAAACTGGATCGGCAAGGTGGCAGTGCGTGTCGATCATCGAATGGAACCTTCAGTCCGGTTTGAATCGTGGCACCAGGGGATTCTACCACCCGGCGAGACGGCAGTTTTCCGGAAGTTCACCGACCAGGGGAAGTGCGTATCGGACGAACTCGACGGTGACGTTGTTGCCCTCAAGCGTTATGAAGTCGTCCGGCAGGCTCCTGGTTTCCTTTGCCACGTTCCGGAGTTCCGTGCGTTCATACCTTATTCGGTACTCTTCGCCCGGTTCGCGGATCATCGCAACCGATCCGTCCAGCCAGCTGCCGCCGACGGCGAATTCCACAGCCTTACGCCCGCATTCCCGGGCCTCGGCCGCGTCAACCGGACTGACCACGCCCGGGAATGAACGCTGAAGATATCCGAAAGTGTCGGCGCGTACCCGCAGCTTTTCCCCGACGTTCTTCTTGACCAGATTGGCAAGCCAGTCGCCAAGGGCCCCGGATCCCGAAAGCTGGACGTTTCCGTGGGTGTCCTGCTCGATCGGCCCGGCCTCGGAAAGGATGACTTCGGTGAATGTCCGGCCGGCGGGATCATCCGCGTCGATGATGCCCTCGGAAACCGCCACGACACACCTTCCCAGCCGGTTATAGACATCCCGAACATCGCTGCATATCCGGTCGCGCGTGACGGGGCGCTCCGGAAGGTAAATCAGGTGGGGGCCATCGTCCGGGTAGCGCCTGCCAAGCGCCGAGGCAGCAGTGAGGAATCCGGCGTTCCGACCCATTATCACGTCAATCTTGACCCCGGGAAGTGCCCGGTTGTCCAGGTTGTCCCCCATCAGGGCGCACGCGACGAACCTGGCCGCGCTGCCGTAACCGGGCGTGTGGTCGTTGACCCGCAGGTCGTTGTCAACCGTCTTCGGCACGTGAAAGCAGCGCAGTTCGTATCCGGCGGATCTGGCTTCCTCGTTCACGATGTGGGTCGTTTCCGCCGAGTCGTTTCCACCGATGTAGAAGAAGTACCTTACGTCGTGCTTCTGCATCACGTCGAACATCCTGCGGCATTCCTCGGGAGTCGGCTTTTTCCGGACGGAACCGAGCGCCGACGACGGGGTCGCGGCGACCCTTTCAAGCACGTCGGCCGATTCCAGCCTCAAGTCGATGAAATCCTCGCCAAGTATTCCCTTCACGCCGTGGCGGGCGCCAAGAATCCGACCCACCTCGGGAACCTTCACCAGGGCCTCCACCACTCCCACAAGGCTCTGGTTGATAACGGCCGTCGGGCCTCCGGACTGACCAATAATCGCGTTTCCGCCTCTTGCTGCCATAAATTTTTCTCCAGTTTTCCCGTTGAGTCGGGATACAGAAAATCGCGGCTGAATTTTTCAGTCACACGGGCCATTAGTCAACGATTTTATTCGTATGTTGACCTTGTCGCGGAAAAAAAACTCTTTGAATCAATCCGGGCGGCAAATCCCATTTGTTGTGTGACTGCCGGGTTCTTCCGTTGTAACATCTGGCCGCGGCGCCGGTTTTTTGGCGCCAATTGGAGTCCGAAGATGAAGACAGTGCGTCTGCTGGCCTGGGACAAATCGAATAACAGGAACTCGTTTCAACCAGAGATTGATTATCCGGTTCCCGATACGATGACCGTCGGGCGGATGCTGATGCTCGCGTCCGCATCGGGCTACGACTCGATTCTCGTGGCGGGCGGCGAACCGGCACTTCGTCGCGATCTTCCCCGGATTGTCGCGACCGCCGCCAGTCTTGGACTTCAGGTCGCCTTAAGCACGAATGCCCGGATCTTTTCCTGTGCCGGCGCCGCGGCGGGTTTTGCGGCGGCCGGCCTGAAACGGGCTGTTGTCTGCCTGGCCGGCGCGGATCCGGCCGTTCACGATGCCGCGGTCGGAACCGAATCATTCGCCCAGACTGTTGCCGGCATAGAGGCTCTGGTCGAGTGCGGGATCGCGGTTGATATCGACGTGCCCGTCTGTTCCTTCAATGTGGGCGGGCTTTCCGGCATCGGACGCCTTGCCGCCCGTCTCGGCGCCCGAAGCGTCTGTTTCCGCCTTCCTCCGGTAGCGACCTCCGGCGGGATTGAACGCATTCCGGATCTGAAAGCGGCCTGTGACGCGGTCACTTCAGCCGTTCTTGACATGGATGACGGGTTCCCGGAAGTAACAAGCGGATATTGCGATCTGCCATGCTGCCTTCTTCCGGCGCTGAAGGGCCGCGAACTGCAGGGCGCGCGAACCGCCGACACGATAATCGTGAATGCCGACGGCATTCCGGAATTGATTCCTTCACCCGATCCTTCCCGGGCCATGCCCGTTCCGTGCGCGGCGTGCGAGCTTCGCCGCTCCTGTCCGACGATAGAGCCCGACCTGGTTCGAGAGAGGGGTGCCGGCGATCTTCATCTTCCTCTCCAGTCGGTTTCCGATGCCGTGTTCACCCGGGTTCGAAGGATGGTCGAACCCTTGATCGTGGATGGTCGCTGCCCCTGGCGGGATGGGCCGATTCAGTCCGTCCTTCCGGTCGATTACCTTCATCTGGTGACCCCGGCGGGATGGGAACTCTGGACTCTGTCGGCGGGACACTGGGACAGTTCAACCCTGATGCATGCGAAGAACATCCGCAACAACCTGGTGATGAATTCATCCGGCCGCATTCCGTCGCTTGACGGTCTTTGCGCCAACTGCGAAAACCTTGCCCGCTGCGCGGGGGTGTTTCATGTTGGGCCGGATTCCCCAGTGGCGGCCATGCCTTCGGCCACTATCTCTTCGGCGAAAGCCGGAACGGCAGACTTCCTCCGGTGGCCGGATTTCGCGTCGGGCTTTTCCGACTTTGTTCGGTCTTCGGCAGGCACCCCCGTCTCCATCAACGGGACGGCTCCGGTCATCAGGCTGCTGGATGAACCATCAGGCCCGGCGTCATCGTTTACCCCGCAGGTCGAACCCCTGATGTTGTGGGAGGCCGCTCGAAAGGCCACCATGTGCGGTCTGACGGATTATGACCTGCCGTACGTTCAGCCGGCCTTCCGCCTGGAAGTACAGGCTTCCGATCGTTGGGCCGAGGTCGATCGCATGGGCACCATCCTGATCATCAGGAAGTGCACCATGAACTGCATCATCTGCCAGGTTCAGAAGTTCTACGAGGGAATCGACATCATGCCGCTTCCCGACGTCGTCAAGTTCCTCGAGGAATTCCGGCTGCTTGGATACACCAGGCTGGATCTGTTCGGCGGCGAACCGACCATGCGCCGTGACCTGGTGGATCTGGTGGCATTCGCCCATCGAATGGGCTTTTACACCGACCTGATCACCAACGGAACGCTGATGGACGACGCCCTTGCGACGGCCCTTCGCGATGCGGGACTCGATCTGTGCATCGTTTCCCTGGATGGCCCGACCCCGGAAATTCACGACAAAATCCGCAGGGTCAAGGACGGACACCAGCGGGCCGTAAGCGGCATCGAGGCGGTGGTTCGGGCAGGAGGCATGGAAGTCAACGTCGATACCGTCGTGCTTCCGGACAATATCGATTACCTGATTGATCTGGCCAGGCAGGTCAGTGCCCTGGGCGTTACAAGGATCAACATGTTCCTGTGCCTCGAGGGACCAATCAGTTCGCCTGTTCCGCGTCTTCTCGGATTTGAACGAACACTCGATTTCTATGAGCGGATCGTTCCGGAAATGCGCCGGATCGGGGAGCCCTGCGGCACGTCGATTTCGGTTGGCCCAAGGCTTCCAATGGCCGGACGATCGATTCGCGACGTCGCGGCAACAAGGATGTTTGCGGACGTCTGCGAGGGAACTTACAACGTCGTCTTCCGGCATCCGGAAATCCTTTGCAAGGCGCCGGACGACGAGGTTTACATCTCCCTGTTCGGCGACGTCTTCCCGTGCACCGCGCCGCAGATGCTTGAGTCCAGCGCCAGGATGGGGAACGTCTATCGTCAGAAGTTGATTGAAGTGGTCAGATCGGAAAAATGGAATGAGTTCAAGAAGATAAGCGGACATCACGAAGGCTGTCGGATGTGCTGGCGGGCGCATTTCGACCTGGATCGGGAAGGCGAGGAAAGGATTCTTGATTCGAACTGACGTTTTCGGCGCCGCAGATTCAGTTTCCCGGGGGGGGCGCGTTATTTCTTGGTATCGCATTTTTTTTACAAAACAAATAAAATCTGGCGGTTTTAACGGGGGTGCTGTTCATGAAGAAGATGGCTCTTGCAATCGGGATCGTGACTGCGCTGGTGATTGCCGGCTGCGGCGGCGACGGAAGTGACGACACGGGCAACGGAAATGACGTGTTCATCTACGTTGATTACGGCGACGGCGACGATACCAGCCGTCCGGATATCCAGATTCCGCCGGACCTGGTTGTTTATGACGACGAGGGAAATCCGATCGACCTGGTCGATTATGATTACGGTCACCTGATTGACACGGTGCAGCCGAAGGACAACGGCACGGTCAAGGATACCGCCAACCCGCCGGATACCACCGGCGAGGACGCCAATATATCGGATTTTTGCACCCCGCCAACATCCTGTGCCTTCAACACGATCAACGACATGCGGGACAACTGCGACGGCACTTTCACCGACCTGAAGACCGGGCTCATGTGGCAGGGACTTGGCGAAGACCATCCGCTGGCCGCGACCAACTCGAACCTGATGTCCCGCCAGTGCAACACGACAAAGACCGGATGCAACAACGGCCGCTACTACGAAGACTGGCGCATGCCGACCATCGAGGAAGTCCGTTCCCTGGTGCGCGGGTGTCCGGCGACCGCCGCGGGCGGCTCATGCCCCGCTTCATCGTCGTGCCGCGCCTTTGACGAATGCCTGACCGATCAGTGCAACGGTTGCGGAACCGGTGGTGACTTCGAGTACAAGGATGGCGAGGACACTTATTACAAGTACATCGATCCCCGCATGAAGAGTGTCGCCTACGGTTCGTCGTATTCGGCGGTGATGTCATCGACCAGTGTCAACAAAACCACGTCCGACACCCGGTACCGCTTCTTCTATCTTCTGAACTACAACGCCAAGCTGGCCGCGCTGAACCCGATGCAGCAGGCTACCGATGGCGTCATGTTCTGCGTGCGCGCCGGCAACTGAGACCACTCTTCCCGTCCCCTCCCGATCCCGTTTCTGGATAAATCCATCCGGCAAACATAAAATGAAACGAATTTGAAACCGAGGTGCCCGATGCTGATCGCGCCGCAAACGGAAGCCCGCTTGAAAGTCGTTTCATCTGTTTTCGTACTTCTGGCCGTCTCGTTGATCCTGGCGCCGGCCCTGGCGCAGGAGGCCGAGCCCGGCGCGGGCGTCGGCGATTCGGTTACGGTCGAAGGCACGACCGGGGAAGCCGGGGACGCGGCGTCCGCTCCGTCTTCGGCATCGGCCGCGGGAGATGGCGTCGATTTTGTGGGCGATCGGCCGCCGGAGGCCGATGAACCGGGTCAGAGGGCCGCCGAAGGGGATGCGTCCGGCGCGGAAGTGGCCGACGAACAGGCTGCGGACGGGGAACCCGCTTCGGCTGATGAAGGCTCCAGCGAGGAAGGCGAGCCGGTGGAGGACGAATCGGCGAAGTCAGAGGACAGAAAGGAGAAGGAGTCCCGGATCGACAAGGAGGCAAAGAAGCTGAAGCCATTCCAGGGCGCCCACATGATGGTTGGCCGAAACGTCAAGATGCCGACTGCCACGAAACGCTTCGCAATCGGGATCGAGCTTTCGGTTTCACCGCTGAACGTCATCGGGCGACTGGCCCGCGATCAATTCATCGATGCCGCGTACAACCAGGTGTGCACGGCGACGCCCAACCCGGATCAGTGCCGTGAGTCGGTCGAAAAGGCGGTTGACGTGCTTGGCGAGATGTCCGATTCCGAATGGGAACTGGTCCGCGGAGTCGCTTCCGGCGACAAGGCGTCGCTGATCCAGGCGCTTTCGGACGTCGGCGTCAGTGATCCGCAGGTCCAGGCGACCGTCGCCAACGTCGTTGACCAGTACGCGGGCCAGTACCTTGAAGGCGATGCCTATGCCCAGGCGGTTGACGCGATTCGAGCCGGGTCTTCGGCCAGCGCCACGAACATGCTGTTCAATGCATACCTGCAGATGAATTTCAAATGGATCGAGGCCACCGTCTTTGCCCCGTTCGCGATCAGGAACAGTTCGGAGGGCACCGAGGCGGACATGGCGAACATATCGGTCGATTTGAAGGCCGGCGGCGACTGGTCGTTCGGGAAGGTCGCCGCCCTTGCGGTTGCAGGCGGCATCGAGCTTTACATGCCGAGCGGGACTTCCGGGATCACCGGTTCCCGCGGCACGAACGCGTTCTACACGCCCAAATTCACCTACGGAATGCTTACGTGGGCCCCATATCTGGTTCTTGGGGTCGAGCTTGCGAGGATCATCCAGCTTCAGGGGCATGTGGAACTGGTTTCAATGCATGGGGTTCTTGACGGGGCCGCCAGCAGCCTGGAAATGTATCTCAAGTATGGTGGTGGTTTCATCCTGCTTCCAAGGTTCATCGTCAGCATCATTTTCGAACTGAACGGGATCACCGGGCTGAAGAATTCGACGTGGGACGAAGTCCTGACGGTCGGGGCCGGAATCAACATCAGCTTCAAGATTTTCAAGATCTTCCTTGGCGTCAACATGCCGCTTCTCGACCAGGGCAAGTACGTCTGGGAACCCGGGTACTGGAGCGGAGCCAATTACACCCAGCTTTCAAGATTCGGGGTGACGTCGAGGATCGGCTTCGAGTTCTAGCCCGTGCCCGGAATCGGCTTCCTTACAAGCATTTACATTTCACGGGTTTGACGTAATCGGCAAACGGGCGCGACAATAGCGCTTGCATTGATTCCAATGGTTTTCCCTTTTTTCTGGAGGCGGTCATGTCAATCAAGTGGCAGGTGGGCTCACTGGTGACGCTGTGCGCGACGCTGGCGCTTATTTCCCTGGTGCCCGCGGCAACCGTGGCGCAGTCAATCGACGAGATTGTGCCGACCGAGGTCGAGGTCGGAAAGGAATTCGTCGATAACTTCAAGGCGAACGCCAAGATTGGCGCGACCCTGAACTTCACGAACAATCACAAGTTCGTGGGCCAGCTTGACGGCAACGCCGTCAATATCGGCGCCAACGTCGATACCGGCTACACCTTGATCCGCAAGGGCCACGACTGGCGCGCCCAGTTGAAGCTGATGCTGTCCTTCGCGTATGGGCCGCCGCTGAACCGTCTTCAGAAGTCCACTGACCAGTTCTATTTCGACACCCTCTATTTCTATCACCCGAAGGGTTACGAATGGATAGGTCCTTTTGCCAGGTTCACGCTTGACACCGTCATGCTCGACGGCGTCAGCAACACCGTCGAGAAAAACGATTACGTGCTTGAAGGTGCGGCTGCCGGCGATAGTCCGCTTAAGTCCGGCACCGACAGGTTCACCCTTACACGCGCGTTTTCACCAATCACCTTCAAGGAAGCGGCCGGTATTTACGCAAGGCCGATTTCCAAGCCGGTGATCGAGGTCATCTTCACGTTCGGCTTCGGGGCAAGCCAGGTTGCCATGGCCGGCAGCCAGTACACAATTGCCGCGGCCGAGGTCGGAAAGATCACCCTGAGGAAGCTGCAGCCGTACGAGCAGGTCGGTCTTGCAGGCGGCCTTAACCTTAAGGGTACGTACGAAAAGAAGATCAAGATGATCTATTCGGCGTTCTGTGAATTCATGGTTCCGTTCTATCCGGATCCGCCGGCGGGCAAGGGCTACGGTGACCTGACGAACGTCGATATCGGCGCGAACCTTACATTCAAGCTGTTCAAGTGGGCAACGCTGGACTACGTCCTGAAGGTGGTTCGCCAGCCCCAGTTGGTCGCCGACTGGCAGGTTCAGAACATGCTGATGCTGACGCTTGGATACACCTGGGACTACGACGAGAACCAGAAGAAGGCCGCGGCGGCCGAAGCCGCCAAGGCCGAAGCAGAAGCGGCGAAGAACGCCCAGGCCGCGGCCGCGGCCCCGGCGGAAGCACCGGCGGCCCCCGCCGAGGTGCCAGCCGCCGAACCGGCCGCCGAACCGGCCGCTGAACCGGCTGCCGAACCGCCCGCAGAGGCCCCCGCCGCCTGATTTGTCACGACTGTCCCGGCCTGCTGACCAGACTTCATTTTCTTCAGATTCCGACGTTTGTGAACACGCCTGGCATGAATAGTCGCGGGGACGTCGGCCAGGCCGGTGGGGCAAATCGAGGGTCGGAGGGCTGGCGTGGAAAAAATATGCTGTCGGGTGATGCGTGTCTCAGAAAGCCATCCCGAAGGAAGCGGCGGCGCCGTCCCGGGTCGGGGCGACGGCGAAGCCGAAAGACTTCCCGGGGCCGGTTGAAGCGGCAGTCCGGGCGTCCTTCGGCTTGTCCTTGAAGATGAAGAATCCCATCACGGCCACGGCGATGCCGACGCCGGCCATTGCCGGACCCCAGTAGCCTTCATAGCTCTCGTCTTTGAAATTTGCATCAGGGTTGCTTATCTTGAGATCCCAGTACCAGCCGGTAAGGGCGGTACCGGCAATCACCATGCCCGTTCCGATTCCGAAGAACGTCCAGGCAAGCGGGTTTTTCGGAACGCTCATCGGCGCCTTGGGGCCGCCGGCCTTCTTTGTCGTGGCCACGGGCGAAAACTTGCAGTGAACCTCGGCCGATTCCATGGAAAGCAGCGTGAACGTGCCGGAATAGTCTGGCATGCCATTCTTTGAACAAGTGAATGAATGGGCACCCGGGGCAATCTCGATCGGCGCCGTCCTGTTCGGGGTCAGCGAACTTCCACGCGGCATCAGTTCGCGGCCGTCAATCCGGACAACAACTCCGAAGAAGGAATCCAGGTCGGTCGTAAGCACGATCTTTCCACCGGCCTCTTCCATCAGGACTTCAAGCGTCTTGTCAGCCGCGGAAAATGACCTTTCCTCGGTCTTCGTCCGGTAACCCGGGGCCGAGTATTCAATCCGGTGCGGTCCGGGCGTTACCGTGATCCTGCCCGGAATCAGGAACGTCGATGTCTTGTCGATCACCATGCGCACCTGATCGACCGAAGTCGTCACGTCGATCTCGATCGGCTTAGCCAGTTCGGCCTCCAGTTCCGCGATTGCCGCACCGACCCTTGTCCTGATCCGTTCGTCATCGGAAACGATGCCTTTCAGGACCATCAGAGCGGTCGTAAGGTCACCCTTGGACTGCAATGCCTTTGCCTTCATGATTGCAATCTGGGGAATCCGGAATATGCCCCAGGCCTTGTTCAGGTGCTCGATGGCCTGGTCGTACTGGCTCAACTCCATCATCGCCTGCGCTTCCTTGTAAAGGCGGAAGGCCTCTTTCTCCTCGGCGGAAGGCTCGGCGGCCGGAAGTGCCGTGCCGATCAAAAGACAGATTCCAACTGCGGCAACGATGATCTTTTTCATTTGTCATTCATCCCAGTTCAGGACAGGTTCGCTGGCCTTTTTCCCGGAGTCCTTCTTCGGTTTATCCTTTGCCGCCGGCTTTGCCGCCGGTTTTTCATCCATTCCGTCGAACCAGTCAACGGAAGACCCGCCGGACGCCGTCGCGGGCTTCGCAGCGGCCGGAGCGGGCTTTTTATCGGTTGAACCGGTCGGCTTTCCATCCTTGCCTGGCTTTGGCGCGGCGACTGCAGCGGTCTTCTGTGGCTTCCTGGCCGGGGCGGTCGCCTGGCCCGAAGCGGCCTGCTGCACAGGCTTTGCCGTCGTTGAGGAAGCCTGCGCCTGCACCGGACGGGCCTGCTTCGGCGCCTGGCCGCCGTCGGTCGGTTCCGTCTTGACAGGCGCGGTCGCCTGGGCCTTGGTCGTGGCCGGCTGTGCCGGTGCCACCGCCTGAGCCGCGTCGGCCGATGCCGCTGCGGGCGGCGTCACCGTAGGCTGAGCATCATTCGGGCTTGCCGCCACAGGCTGGGCCGCCACAGGCTGGGCCGCCATCTGTCCAGCCGTCGGGGACGCCTGCGTGCCCTGGTCTGCCTGGCTGTCGGAAGCCGTGGCCGGAACCGTCGCGGGAGCCGGGGCGATCGCCGCGGCCTGCCGAACCGGTTCGGCCGTTTGAACCTGGGCTGCCGCCGGCGCTGACTGGGCGGCCAGTTCCAGCTTTCGTGTCTGGTACTGCAGGACGAACCAGCCGGTCACGGCGACAGCGGCAAGAAAGAACAGGCCGGAAACCACCACGATCGCCAGTGTCGATGAATGCCCTTTCGCTTTCGCAGGGACAGCGGATGCATCCGGAAGCGGTTTCGCTGCGGCCGTGGCGCCTGCCGGGGCCGCCGGGGCGTGGACAGGATCCAGCCGCCCAAGTGGCGCCGTCGGTTCAACCTCCCGCCCGGCGATTGATCCCATCAACTCGGTAACCTTTATCGACTGGAAGTCGGTCGTCTTGATCCGTCTTCCTGACGCGAAGGAAATTCCTTCGTCAAGGTCGCTGTCGGCATCCGGAAGAGAATCGGCCGCTGCGGCCACCCCGGACGGGTGTTCGCCATCCTGGGGCTCGATCCCCGAATCCTGTTCACCGGATCTGATTGATTCAAGGTGAACCAGAACGATGTCGGGAGCCCCAAGCCGCTTGTCGGGATTCTTTTCAAGAAGGCGCATCACCAGGTTGTCCAGCGCGGGCGGGATTTCCTTGTCGCCCCTGGCGACCGAAGGGACATCGATCCTGTCGTTCAGGTGCGCCAGGGTAAGTGCTTCGCGGCTGGCCGCGGTGAACGGGCTCCTTCCGGCGAGCATCGAATAGAGGATGACCCCCATTGCATAGCAGTCCGACCTGATGTCCGGCTCGGCGCCAAGAATTACCTCGGGGGCGATTACCTCGAAATCGAAAGCGGCACGGCTGTCGGCAAGATCCCAGGGCGCGTATCCGGTGATTTTGACCTTCTCGACGCCCTTGCCGCGCTTGCCGGCAGATACCGACACCAGCCTTGGCGACAGTCGCCCGTGGACGCATCCGGCCCGGGAGGCGTCACCAAGTCCGAAGGCAATCTGCCTGCATATTTCGACGGCGCGCATCACCGCGAGCGGAGCCTCCCGCCCGATTATCTGATCCAGGGGGGAACCCTTCAGCCTTTCGGTGACGACGTATGGTGCCCCGCCCTCGGTGACGCCGGCGTCCAGCACCTTTTCAAGGTGCTTTCCATTCATCTTCACAACTGACTGGATTCTTTCGAAAAAGGCGGTCTGACGGGCCTCGTCCCCGAAAGTCCCCGGCAGAATCCGCAGAACGACATCCTGCCCGCCGCTTCTGTCAACGGCATTAAACGATTCGCCCGGCTCGTGCCTTTTGACACGGTCGCCAAGTTCAAACCGTCCTTCAATAACTCGACCGCTTCCCATCGGATCCTCCGTACGACCTACATCCGCCGTCGCCGCTGAATTCGATATGCGGGACTCTTATCGATTCGGGCCGGCCTTCTGTTCCAGCTCGGCAACGCGCTCGCTCAATTCCCGAACCTGGCTGCGCAGTTCGGAAATATCGCGGGCAAGCGGCGCGATGCTCTTGACCGTGCTTACGACGAACTGGATCTGTTCGTCCGCGCGCCGCTGAACCTCCTCGTACGCGTGGTGGGTGCTGACCAGGATTTCCTTCAGTTCCTCGGCCGAGTTGTGCTTCAGGAGTTCATGAACCTTGCGTTCGGCTTCCTCCCGGATGGTGGTCACGACCGGCAGTTTCTTCTGAATAAACTCCCCGCCGGAATGAATCAGGGCGGCCATCTTCTGGATCGGCAGGGTTCTTCTGTGGTTTTTCTCCTCGCCGACAAGCACCTGGGCAAGAGTAACCGAGGTGATGTCCTCGCCGGTTCTGCTGTCGAAGACCGAGACTTCGTGGCCCTCACGAAGAAGGGCGGCGATCTCGTTCAAGGTGATGTAACGGCTTTCGGCCGTGTCGTAAAGCTTGCGGTTGGGGTACCTTTTGATGACCCTTCCGCCGTTTCCTTCCGGTTTCCTGCCCATCGAGAGGCTCCTTGTGGTTTCCCGCGCGTCAATCCCGGCGCGTCCGCAGTCAGTTGCAGTCGCTGGATGAATGCCGGGAAGGCCGCATTATACATATTAGAATTCAAACAACCTATTATAGAAAGGACTTTTTTGGTTCCGGCCAGGGCGCGATCGTCGGGCGTATTGACAGGAAGGGGCTGTTGACCTATTCTTTGCTCGCTTTTTTCCCGGGCGATTAACTCAGCGGGAGAGTGCCACCTTCACACGGTGGAAGTCACTGGTTCAATCCCAGTATCGCCCACCCCGGAACAATGCCGCCGTGCTTTCAGACGCTGTTGACCCTCGCCCTGCGCGCCCATTCCAGAAGCGCGGTGCCGGTCTTGTAAACGACTTGCAGCATGTACATGAAGAGCTGGCTTCGTCGCGGGTGGTGCCAGAGTATCCTGGCGATCCTGACCGGGTTCAGGTAAAAGCGCCGGTACGCGGAAGTGTAGATCTTTTCGAATTCTTCGTCCGACATCTGGGAGATGTTGTTGCTGACCGTGAAGAAGTCCAGGTCGTTCAGGTCGATTCCATCAACGTTGCAGTGTGCCTCCTCGACCGCGCGGTCGAAGAGCTCGGTGCCCCGGAACGGGTTGACCTTGAAGAACATCGCCTCGTGCAGCCTGGTCGAGACCGCCAGGCGGATGGTTGCCTTGGCCTCCTGGGCAGTCTCGGTCGGGAATCCGAGCATGAAGAATCCGTTGCAGAAGATGCCCGCCCCGGCTGCCATCGAAATCGCGTTGACGGCCTTATCGATGTCCAGGTTCTTCCTGACGTACTTCTGGAGTCTTGGCGACGCCGTCTCAACCGCGAACGATATGAAGTTCGTCCCCGCCTTTTTCAGCAGCAGGACGTCTTCCCTGGTCAGCAGATCCGATCGCAGTCCGTTCGGGAACTGAAGCCGCAGCTTCGGGTCGCCAAACGCGACCAGTCCGTCAAGTATCCGGTGCATCCGCTCACGATCCAGGTTGAAGCAGTCATCGACGATCTCGAACTCGTGGATGTCGTACTGCTCGCGCAGGATTCGGATCTCCTCGATTACCTTTTCCGGTGACCTGGGACGGTACATGCGGCCCATCGTGGCGTGGCAGTAAATGCATCTGTACGGGCATCCGCGGGACGTGATGACCTGCATGTACGGCCTGATTCCGACTGAAGCCATGCTGCGGTGGGAGAAAAGTTCCTTGAAGTCCAGCAGATCCCACGCCGGAAACGGCAGTTCGTCCAGTTCGGCCGTCGAAAGATTTTCCCTTTCGGGGGCCAGGACAACCTTGTCGTCACGAAGCACGGCCGAGCCTGGTATGCCTTCCGGATCGCGTCCGGAGGCAAGTGCCTCGACCAGTTCTGCGGCCGTCCTTTCGCCTTCGCGAAGGGCGATCACGCTGACGCCGGGTATTCTCAGTGTCGTCAGCGGGTTCGCGGACGCAAGGTGTCCGCCGACCATGACTGGAACACCAGGGGCGATCTCCTGAAGCTTCGGCATCAACTCCCGAAGCGTGCCGCACTCCGGGACGATCGCGCTGATGCCGATAACGTCCGGCTTCCGCTCGCGGATCAATGCATGAATGTGGGCCGTCGCTTCCGGGGCGTCATTCCATCTGGTCAGCCTGACCGAATGCCCCAGCTCTCTCAGGAAGGACGCCAGGTACATCAGGCCCAGCGGCGGAACCATCGAGAGATGGGTCTTGGTCGGCGCCCAGCATTTGATGAGCAGAACTTCAGCCATCTGGTACAAGTTCGCTTCGTCGAATGGTGCCGATTGTATGGTTGATTGAAGCGGAAGTCCAGCAAGCAGAATAGTCGATAACGCCATGCGTCAGCGTGTTCTTTTCCGTCCCGGGATGATTTTTTCAATCATGATAAGGGCATAGCGTGGAAGCGACTGCTTCCTGGGGTGCTGGGAAATGACGCGAAGGATGCGTCGCGGGTTCAGGTAGAACCTTCGGTAGGCAGATCTGAAGATACTGTTTAGTTCACCGTCCGTCATGGCCGAGATGTTGATGCTGCTGGTGAAGTAGTTCAGGCCGCGAACCGCGTTCAGGGTCATCGGTGTCCCGGTGATCCGGGCGGCCATGTCCGCCAGCTCCGTTCCGGCAAACGGAGTCGTCAGCATGAAGATTGCCCTGTGAAGGGGCGAACGGGCGGCGAACTCGACGGTGGCCATCGCCTGGCTGCCGGTTTCGCCTGGCAGTCCGAGCATGAAGAACCCGGTTGAATAGATGCCTTCGGCAACGGCGGCACGGATGGCGTCAAGGGCCTTGTCGATGTCGAGGTTCTTGCGGATGACCTTCTGAAGATCCGGTGACGCCGTCTCAATCGCGAAGCAGGCCGACACGGTTCCCGCCTGCCGAAGAAGCCTTATGTCCCGCCCGTCCAGGTGGTCGGCGCGCACTCCGTTCGGGAAATGCAGCCTGGCATCGGGGATCGCGTCGATTATGCCGTTAAGGATGGCATGCATTCTTTCGCGATCCAGATTGAAGCAGTCGTCAACGATTTCGAATTCGGAAAAGCCATGGTCTCGGTTCAGGGTGACGAGTTCATCGACAACCGATTGAGCCGTCCTGCGCCGGAACTGCTTGCCCTGGGTCTGGTGGCAATATGCGCACCTGAACGGGCAACCCCTTGAAGTTACGACGGTCATGTAGGGTCTGCACCCGACCCCGGCCATGGAGAGCGTCCGCGCGTAAAGTTCGTGATCCAGCAGATCCCAGGCGGGAAGCGGCAGACGGTCGAGATCGGGCAGGGGGGCGGGCGAGGGGCCCTGGACGCTGTCGCCGATCCGTGCGGCCACGCCAGGGATGGATTTCGCCGTCACAAAGGGGTTCTGCCGCCTCTCAATTGCATCGACCAGAAGCGGAAAGGTCAGTTCGCCCTCGCCGGCAACGACGAAGTCAGCCTGGAGCATGATAAGCGCGTCCGCCGGATTTGCCGACGGCCACGGGCCACCGAGGACGATCGGGATTTCCGGACTGCGGGCCCTTATCGAACCGATAATGCCTGATGCCTGTTCAAGCTCGGAAACGATGATTGACAGGCCGATGCAGTCAGGCCGCCAGTCTGCGGCAATCCTTGCCGGGCCATCGAAGTCGTAAGGGTCTGCCGCGCAGTCGATGATGCGCGGCTCATGGCCGGCCTGTCGAAGCGTGGCGGCCACGTACATCAGCCCCATCGGGTGCGTTATCGACCTGAACTCTGGGCCCATGAACCTGGGCTTGACAAGCAGTATCCGTGCCACAGGAAGCCTTGAAGACAGCCTTCGAGATCTTAGCACAACCGCAGGTTCGCCGCGCATTCGGCCCGAATATCGATACCGTTGTACAATCGCCTCGTACTGGAACCGGGGTCATCGCATGAGGACATTTTCGGGAATAGCGCCGGTTCTTGCCGTCTTCGTCGGCGTCATGTATATCGGCCTTGCCGGATCCCATGCCGGCGGACCGGCCGACCATCATGAGAAGGCGTCTTCCGGGGAGACGATAGTCCGCGTTCCAGATCCGTCGGCCGCCGGCGGCGTCGATACCCATGTCGAAAGGGATCGGCGCTGGCAGACTTATGGTGGATTTCCCCTTGTCACGAAAGACGATGCCCGGTACGAGCTTCTTGACAACTTGGGGTTTGACGCAGGCTATTCGGAATACCGGAAGGGGCCGGTCTGGGTTGCCTACAGGGTCGATGCCGCGCGTCTTCCGGATCGTTTCCCGCGTCCCCGCGGCTTTGCCACGGATGACAGAACCAGGGCGCGTGTCGCCCACCGCGACTACACAGGCACCGGTTATGATCGCGGACACATGGCCCCGAATCATGCCATTGCCAGCCGTTACGGCCGGGAGGCCCAGCTCGAGACGTTCCTGATGAGCAACGTCACTCCCCAGAAGCCGGCGCTGAACAGGGAAACCTGGCGAAAACTGGAAGAGATGGAAGCCGGGAAGTGGTCGCAGAAGCTGGAGGAAGTGTGGGTCATAACCGGTCCGGTTTTCGACGACGAAAGGACTTACCTCGGGAACGGCGAGGCCGGCATCGACATTCCTGACGCTTTCTTCAAGGTTGTGATCGACGAGGCCCCGTTCGATTCAAGGATGACGGTACACGAATACTCGGATCGGGCGGTCGCCCCGAAGCGGGGCATTCGGCCGTGGCACCGGCCCCGTGTGCTTGCATTCATTGTTCCGCAGGATGTCGATGGAAGCGAGCCGCTGACCGAATTCCTTGTCAGTGTTGACTGGATTGAGCAGAAGACCGGCCTGGATCTGATGCCGGAAGTGCCGGATGATGTCGAGGAAGCAATCGAGTCGGAGATTGCCGATCAGCTGTGGTAGGCAGGTGCCAGGGGATCAGTCCGCCAGCAGGTTGCGAGCCCAGACTCCATCAATGTCGGGCCCGTTCGACATCGGGTCGCGAACGAAGGCCTCGCCGGTATCGGGGTTCAGGACGATGGCGGCCGGGATGATCTTCAGGATCCTGAAGCCGTACTTCCGGATTGCCGCGGCTTCGGGGTCGCCAGGGTCAAGATTGGCCAGATCGAAGTGGTCGCCGCCCGCCGCGGCCTGGTCGAACGGATTGACGTCGTTCGTTTCCTCGTTGAGCATGACGGGCGTGACCCCGGCGAATCCATCCCAGTCGGACGGTCTTTTCGAATAGGCATTCTCGTCATCGGCAGTGTAATCGAACGGGTACGGAACCCATGTCAGCCCGTCGCGCGAAAGCAGAACCACGGCGGGATCCATGAACATTCCGCCGTCCCCGAGGGAAAATACGTTTTCGAAGATTGCGAAGTCGCTGCCCGGCCCGTCCTTGATCGACCTGTCCTTGATTCCAATTACAAGGTACCCGTTCGCGTCAAGGTCGAATCCGACGGAGAAGACGTCCGAGCCCCCGGCATCGCGCCCCCCGCCCCGCACCCCGTTAACCGCCTTGGCGGCATCGCCGGTTCCCTGTCCGGTGTCGCCGGGCGCGTCGATGATTTCGGCCATCGGCTCCGCAAGCGGATCAAGGGCTGTCCAGGCAAAGCCCTGGCACCCGGACTGATCGGGATGCTTTCTCTCGGGTGCGGGCGATGCTTCGGCGTCGGCGGCTGTCGGCGCATCGAAGCGTGTATGGCAGAAGTACAGCCTGTCCATGAACGTCACCCAGTCCATCCTGCTGAACAGCCCCGGACTGAACTGGTTTTCCCCGTCGTTTTCGGCGATCAGGTATCCCTTTTCGGCGTTGACGGAGATGATTCTGAACAGGCTTTCCTGACCCTCGAAATCCTGGCTCCATCCATCTGGCCGGATCGTGTGCGAGGTTCCCCACTCATCCTTGAAGACGCCAAGGAAGTCCCATGAAGGCACCTGATTCAGTCTGCTCCATGCGAATGAGACGCATCCACCGTTTTCGGGATCGGCCCCGTCCGCCGGGGCCTCGCCGGCGGCCTCCTGCGCGGTCGCGGCATCGAATCGGGTGTTGCAGTAATAAACGCGCCCATCCTTTTCAGTCCAGTCGAACCTGCTGAACAGGCCGGGCGAGAACTGGTTCGAATCGGCGTTCCTGGCGACAACGGAGCGATTCTCCTTGTCGAACTCGATGATTTCGAAGGTGGATGTCCCGAAATCCGAGGATTGAATCCATCTTGAGGAAGTAATCGAGTGGCGGGCATCCCAGTCGTCGAACCATTCGCCGGCGATCGGCAGACCGGAATGCGGGCCGATTTCAAGAGGCTGGCCGCCCGTCGAATCAATCGGCATGTCCGCGGTCTGCCCGTCGTCGACTATGTCGTTCGCGACCTCGCCGTCCTCAATAACGTCGGATTGCGGGCGGTCATCCCCGGAGCATGCGATCGCATACAAGGCCAGCACGCAGACTGGCATGAGCAGGGTTCCCTCGAACTTGAACATGGTTCCTCCATTTCCCTTCCGGGAATGGAAACAGGGGCCTGATCCCCCGACCTGTGTGTGGATAAGAGGCCGGTTAGGCAGAGCCCGTCCGTTTCCGCTCGAAACGACTGGTGCCAAATGGACGCGGTCAGTGTCCTGACTTCCGGGTATGGCCTCCACCGACCCTTCCAGGCACCAGGTGCCCGTGGTTTGCCGGTTTCGTTCCCGGTTACAGTTGCGGCGGCAGTACCGGCATCTCACCGGTTTCCTGCATCGCGTCCCCGGGGCATTGTTATCCCGAATGAAGGCGCCAGTCAACCGCCAGGATCGCCGTCGCGAAACTTGCGCGTGTTCGATATCGATAGTGGATTCTGAAGATTTTGTCCGGTCATCTGGTATTATTCCGGGTCGTAAGCGATCCGTCGGGGTATGTGATGCATTTCCGACCCAAAAGCAGGTTCTGGCCGTCGATTCCAGGGCTGATCTTCGCGTTTGTCGCGGGCTGCGGGCAGGCCGACGACCCAGGCGCCGACATCGCACGCGATTCCCTTCAGGACGTGCATCAGGTTGATTCGACGACGGAGGTCGCCGACTTGTTGCAGGATGATCCCGGAACCGATTCCGAAGTGACCGATCCGGCGGATTCGGGCATCGAGCTGGATGCCGTTGAGGACGGCATTACAGAGACCGTCGATGTGCCCGGCGAGGACCTGGTGAACGCGGGCGATTTTTCCGTCATGGATCTTCGCGACGCAGGCGATATCCTGGCCATATGGGCCTCGGCCGGCGGCGAGGTCTGGGCCGTAGGGCGCGGCGGGCTTGTGCTGGTACGAAGGAACGGTCAGTTCGTGCCCGGGCCGAGACCTCCGGTTAATGTTGATTTTCATGGCGTTACAGGTGTTGAGGGCGCCATCCTGGTCGTCGGGGAGAATGGAACCGTCCTGAAGTTCGTGGACGGACGATGGCTGGACATGGAGTGCCCCGTTGACGTCACCTTGAACGCAATATCCTGTCCCGTGGCGGGGGAGTGTTTCGCGGTGGGCGACTCCGGCACAATAGTCCACTGGCTTGAAGACCAGTGGGATGTCCAGGATTCAGGCGTCGCATGGGATCTTTTCGACGTGTACTCGTCCGTGAACGGGGGTACGTGGGTTGTCGGCGCCTTCGGATCCCTTTTCGAGCTTTCCGGAACCGACTGGCTGTCCAGCCAGATCGCCGGCACCAGATCCTCCATGAAGTCGATCTGGAGGTCGGGTGACGGAACCATGTTTGCGGTCGGGACCCTGGGAACCATAGTCATGAAGCGGCCAGGGGATCTTTACTGGCAGCAGCAGCTTTCAAACGATGGGCATGACCCCCAGCGCGATCTGTTTTCGGTCGGCGGGTTCGACAGCGATGATGTCTGGGTTGTCGGCGATTCGGGCGTAATCATTCATTACGACGGGGTTTACTGGAAGACTGCCACCGTTATCGGGCCGGCCACGACCCTGGCCGACTTCAGGTCGGTCGCTGTCGGTCCCGGCGGCGCGATCGTGGCCGGCGGGCTGCGATCCTCAATCGCCGGTCTCGACGCTGAACTCGAAGGCTTTGTGGACGTCGCGGCCGGGCCTGTTTCGGATCTTCGCGGCGTCTGGGTTGAAAAGTCGTCGGGCGCTGATGATGACGTCGCGATTTTTGTCGGGGACGACGGGCTGATGCTTGAATACGACCGTGGCCGGTTCAGTCTGCTGGAAAGCGGACTTGATCAGGCCATCCGATCGGTTGACGGCGGCATCGCGGTCGGCGACGGCGGTCTGGTGCTTGCAATCGGGGCGACCGATTCCGACGGTACCCGATACGTTTCCCGAATCCCCGGTTTCACCGTTGAAGATTTGGTTGACGTGCATGCGTCCGCCGACGGCTGGGTCATTGCCGGTGCCGACGGCTCGGTGTTCAGGATGGATTCAGCAATGTCGGTGACGTTCGTCGGCCAGGTTGCGGTCAGGCTTGCTTCGGTGTGCCGTAACGAAGCGGGAATCTGGGTGGCCGGAGCGAACGGTACCCTTTCGCTGCTGCCTTCCGGAAGCGACGAAGGACAGGTTTTCGAGGACGTCGTCACGTTCACGAGGTCTTTCATCAGGGATCTGCTGCCCATGCCGGGCGGTCGCGTTCTGGCGGCCGGCGACAACGGCATGATGCTGGTTTGCGACACGATCCGGTGCGATACGGTCTATCAGGAGCCGGCATCGTTTCTTTACGGTCTGGGCGCGATTAATCGCGGTGACGGTCCTGAAGTCTATGCGGTGGGCTGGGCTGGCCGGGTCGTGCGGTTTGACGGGGATTCGGCCAGGCGCGTCGAGTCAGGTACCTTCAAGGTGTTTCTCGCGGCGGATGGGGCCGATTCGGCGGGTGGCAGGCTTTTCATCGCTGGTTCCCGCGGAACGGCGGCCATCTTCACCCGGAATGACGGGGGATCTGATTGAATATGCACGGGCATGGAGTCCGCTCGTTGATGCCGGTCGCGCTGGCACTGGCATTCATGGTACTTCCGGCGCCGGTCTTTCCCGCTTCGGCCGATTCGGAGCAGGCCCAGGTCGGAGCGCCGGTTGAAGTCGATCTGGATCTCGCAAGGCGGATTGCCGGTTCGGTGTTCGGGCTTGACATATCGGGGGTTGAACAGGACTCGTCCGCATTCAGGTTCAGCGTGTCCGGTTTTTCCGATTCAAGGCGATGTCCGCTGAGCGGGCTTCGGAACCTTTCCTGCGAGTCTTTCGAGTGGATCCCGTCACGCATCACGATTTACCGCAAGGCGCGTCAGGCCCCTGTATCCGGTCATCTGGCAAGGAACCTGGTCGTGATGGTTGACATGGAGTCGGATTCCGTAGGTTTCGCCATCGGAACACTGCATGGCGTTCTCGTCACGCCTTCGGGGGGACTTTCGGCCGGCCGCCCCTGCGCGTTCGGCTGGTACCTGAGCCGTTCCGGGTATTCCATTGGAATGTCCGTGAGGGACGTGTCGGGTGACGGGGCTGCGGACGTGGTCTATTCATACGGCCAGGTGCTTCCACGCGGCGTGTCGATAGCGGTGCGGGACGTCTGGTCTTTCCCGGCAATGGCGGCCACGAAGTTCATCTCTTCGGGGGAGAAGCTGTCGGGCGTGATCGGCAGTACGTTCGAGGGGGTTCCAATCCACCTTTCCTCGGATGACAGAACGGAGCTTGGCCGCTTCGTATTTCTTTCGGGCGACTCGGGACGGACGGCCGTTCCGGGAAGCGTTCCGGCAGGGATCCTGGCGATCGAGCGTCTGGTTCTGACACCGCCGGTTCCGGTCTGGGAATTCCAGGTCATCGGGGATACTGGAGGTGGGTGGCTCGATTTCCTCGCGATACAGGGCAGCATCCGCGACGACGAAGGGCCGGTCGCGGAGCCGGGACTGCTCGATCGGATGGATCCGGAGTCGGCGGAAATGTTGTCCGGGGATCGCTGCACGATGTCGGATCTCCCGACCGACCTTTCCGTTCAGATAAGGCGGGCTCTTCTCGACGCCGAGGATACCTGCAGGGTTGCGTCCGCAGGGGTTCCGGCCAGTCCGGTCGCGGCAAGCGCGGCTGCCATGCTGATTCGCGGGTTCGCGCTTGCGTGGAAGGGATGGCCGCTTCTGGCGGCCTCGTTCTTCGAGGCGGCCTCGGTCGAACTGCTGGCGTCGGGCCGGGCGCTGCCGGCAGTCGCCGCATCGTGGTTTGCCGCCCTGGGAACGGTTTCCGCGGTCGAGGCACTGTGTGGCGAGGATGCTGCGGGAAGTTGTGAAGCCGGCGGAATCGATCCCCTGCACGGTTTATACCTTGATTCGGTTGCGCGCGTTGCGGCGGGCGCGATGGACGGCCTTCGGGGTGTCGTGGATCGGATGGTCGAAGGTCTGCGGAAGTTGCCAGAATGATTGACTTCAACAGCGCTTTGGCGCATCCTTCGCGTCGTTTTGATGCCCTGGTCGGCACGCGGGCCCCGGATGCCGACCGTTTTCCGGAGGAATGATGAGGGTACTGATTACAGGCGGTGCCGGTTTCATAGGTTCCCATCTGTGCGAGCGTTTTCTCGATGACGGCCATCAGGTTGTCTGCGTCGATAACCTTCTTACGGGGAGCACAACGAACATCGAGCCGCTTTTCGGTCGCGACGGTTTCGTGTTCATCAAACTGGATTGCACCGAGTTCCTGCATATTCCCGGCCAGCTCGACGCCGTTCTGCATTTCGCCTCGCCCGCGAGCCCGTTCGACTATCTGAAGTATCCAATCGAGACGCTGAAGGTCGGATCGCTTGGAACCCACAAGTTGCTGGGCCTGGCCCGCGAAAAGAAATGCAGGTTCCTGCTCGCCTCTACAAGCGAGGTCTATGGGGATCCGCTGGTTCATCCACAGCCGGAAAGTTATTGGGGCAACGTCAGCAGCATCGGGCCGCGCAGCGTGTATGACGAGGCCAAGAGGTTCGCGGAGGCCATCACGATGGCCTACCATCGGCATCATGGCGTGGATACCAGGATAGTCCGGATTTTCAACACCTATGGCCCCAGGATGCGCATGGGCGATGGCCGCGTCATTCCGGCTTTTCTTGGCGGGGCGCTCAGGAATGAGCCCCTTCCGGTGTTCGGGGACGGTTCCCAGACAAGGTCGTTCTGCTATGTGTCCGATCTTGTCGAAGGGATTGTCAGGCTGCTTGATTCCCATGAACACATGCCCGTCAATCTTGGGAACCCAAACGAGTTCACGGTGATGGAGCTTGCGCAGACGGTGGCGTCGATGTTCGGCGTGAAACTGGACGTGCGCAACATGCCTCTGCCGCAGGACGATCCCAAGGTAAGGCGTCCGGATATCTCCAGGGCGCGAGCCATCCTCGGCTGGGAGCCCAGGGTGGAGTTGAAGGACGGCCTGACGATGACCGCCGATTATTTCCGCGGGGTTCTTGAAAGACTGCAATCAGGGGCGTGACGCCCGGCAGCCAGGGTCAGTCCGAAAGGATCTGGGCCTGAACGAAATCCTCCCCAAGTTCCTTCTGCAGGAATTCCTTGAATTTGCGCTTGATACGTTCCTCGATCTGCCTGGCCCGCTCGCGGCTGACGCCGAACTTGTCTCCGACGGACTGAAGCGTCACGGGATCATCCGAGAGCAGCCTGTTTTCCCAGATGTAAACGTCGCGATCGCTTTCCAGAAGGCGTCCGAACGCGACAATGACTTCCCGCACGCGGTCGGAAATCTCGCGCGCGGACGCTTCCGCCTCGATATCGGTGTCGCCGGCCATCGAGGACATGTACGTCGTCTTTCCGTCGGTCCCGTGGGGCGCGTCAAGGTACAGATCCGGCGCATCCATGCGCTGCATCATCTCGTTCACGGTGCTTTCGGGGACGGCCAGGTTCGTCGCGATCATCCTCGCCGTGGGGTCGTATCCCATGTTCAGAAGCCGCTGGCGTTCCTTTCGAAGATTGAAGAAGACCTTTCGCTGGGCCTGTGTCGTTCCAAGCTTGACCATCCGGTGGTTGTTCAGCAGGTAGTAGATGATGTACGAGCGAATCCAGTACTGGGCATAGTGGGACAGCCGAACGCCGCGGACGGGATCGAAGTGCTGGACGGCCTTGACCAGCCCGATGTTTCCTTCCTGGATCAGGTCGAGTACCTGGGAGGTGAACGTCCGGTATTCCATGGCGATCTTGATCACCAGACGCAGGTTTGCCGAAACAAGCCTGTACGCGATTTCCGGGTCGCCGGTCTCGACGAATTTCGTTGTAAGATCCAGTTCCTCTTCAGGGGTAAGTAAAGGATATCGTTGAATGTCCCTGATGTACCTGTAAAGAAGATCAACCTGATGGGATGTATCGTCCCCCGTCGGACGCAAGGCCAGCGAGGTCACTTCCCCAGGCCTGATGTCGATGACTTCCGGCTGATCCGATGTGTCCGGAATTTCGGGTTCTTCCGGGCTGCTGTCGATTTCGTTATCGGTCACGTTTCTTCCATCCGTCCGGTCAGGGCTTCCTGATCACCCTGTAAAGGTAGTTGGACCCTCGAACCGTCAGCAGGAGGACGGTTTCACCGGATCGTATCTTTTTCAGAGTTTTTGTAAAACTTTCGCCGTTTCGCACCGGAGTCCGGTTGACTTCGACAACGATGTCGCCCTGCACGAGTCCCGCGGCCGCGGCAGGTCCGGCCGAATCGACCGAAACGACCCTGACGCCGTAGCCTTCCCGGATGCCAAGCCGGCGCGCCTCGGCCGGCTTCAACTCCCTGACCGTCATCCCGAGCATTGTGGTCTGTCCCTGAAGAAGGGGGGATTCCCCTTCCACTATGGCGACTTCATCGTCCTCGCGTTCCGCGATGGTGACTTGCAGCGTGACGCTGCGGTTTTCCCGGAAAACCGTGACAGGAACGGTGGTCCCCGGATTGGTCAGGCCGGCCGCGCGAACCAGGTCCGAAGGCTGGCCGACCTCGACCCGACCGAAGGCCGTCACAATGTCGCCCACCTTGAAGCCAGCCTTCGCGGCCGGGCTGTTCTCATGAACCTGCGAAATGATTACGCCCCTGGAAAGGGAAATGCCCATTCCTTTTGCGATTTCCGGTGTGAGTTCCTGGATTCCAACGCCAAGCCAGCCTCGGCTTACGTGGCCTTTCGTCATTACGTCGTGAACGAACTTCTTTGCCATCGATATCGGAACCGCGAACCCGATACCCTGGCCGGCCGCGTGAATCGCCGTATTGATGCCGACCACCAGTCCGCGCGCGTTGAAAAGCGGTCCCCCGGAGTTTCCAGGGTTGATCGACGCGTCTGTCTGGATGAAATCGTCGTACGGACCTGCCCCGATTACGCGATCCTTGGCCGACACTATTCCGGCCGTGACGGTGCGCGCCAGTCCGTACGGACTGCCTATCGCAACCACCCATTCCCCGACCTCGAGGCCGTCGGAGTCGCCGAAAACCGCCACCGGAAGTGGTTCCGGGGCGTCCACCTTGATAAGGGCCAGATCCATCCTTTCGTCCCGGCCGATTATCCTTGCGGGCAGTTCGAACTGGGGCTTTGTGGTCTTGACCTTGATTTCAGTGGCGTTTTCGACCACGTGATTGTTTGTGAGGATATAGCCTTCCGAATTGATGATAAGCCCGGATCCCAGCGACTGCCTTTCCGCGGGGGGCATCTGCATGCCGCCGAAGAACCGCAGCCAGAAGTCGTTCGATCCCCCGCCGGGCATGCCGCGTTCCATCTTCATTGTCGTGTTGATGTTGACTACGGTAGGTTCGACCGCCTTCACCAGGGGAGCAAAGCCTGATCCGGGATTGAACGACGAATCAAAGACCGGCTGGGGCCTTTCTGTCCAGAGATCGGGTTTTTCGGATGACGCAAGGCCGGCGTCTGGCCGGCCAATGATTGCCGTAAGCACCACAATTGCGGCAAGCGATGAAAATGCATTCTTCATTACATAACCCCTTATCATGGCCATCCCAATCAGTCATATCGGGTCAGTCGGCCGCTTCCGGCCGGCGACCTGAAAACAAATGTAAATATCAGTTTGTTCCCGTCAATGCGTAACGGGGGCGGGGTGTATGGTAACATCGGCAGCAGGTTCGGTGCGTGTCCTGTTGCATTCTGGCGGGGGGATCGTGAAAAGGCTCTTGCTTGCCGTCATGGCGTTTTCCTTTGTCGGCTGCGGAACATCTGGACCGGATCCGCGAATGCTGATTCCCGTGGATGCCGAGGCCTGGCTTGCCGTGCGGCCGGCCCGCGAGGTTGCCGAAAGAATCGAACCCATTGTCGATCAGTATCCTGAATATGGCGGGGCACTTGATTTCGCGCGTTCCGTCATCGGAATCGATTACGCGCGACCGGACAGGGAAAGCGGTCTTGACCCGGCGCGGGGAACGGTGTTCGCCTGGTTCAGGGGCGGCCTGCTCGTCATCCTGCCCGTGGTGGATCAGAAGCTTGCGGTAAGGCGTGCGGCCCTGCGCATGGCCAGGTTCGGTTTTGTCCAGTCCGCAGAACAGGGCGGGCTCATCCACTTCGAGTCGTCCGAACACGGCCACGGATGCATCGCGGCAAAGGCCGGCATCGCGGCCGTCTATTTCGGTCCGGCCGATTCATGTCCCCTGCTCGCCGGGGTTGCCGACCAGGCGGATGATTCAAGGGAATCGCAGGTCAGGCTTGCGTTCGACAGGGTGACTTCCGAAATGGAAATGGAAGGCGCCGACCTGATCTTCTTCGTCGCAAACTCCCTGTATTCAAAGAGATTGCTTCGCATGGCAGGGTTCCCGGAAAAGGCGCCGGTGACATACCTGGCTTCGGGCGTGATGGGCGACTTGCGCGGGGCTGTCACAATCGACAGGGAATTGGTGGCAAGGATTGCTGCCGGGGCTGTCGGGACGCCGTTCAGGCCGGTTCCGGCCGGGGGCCGCGGCGTTGAACCGGGCGATGCGGCGCGCATCGACGTCACGATTGGGCCGTCGCTGAGGCCACTGATTGACGCCCTTGTCCCGATGTGTGGCGCCCGCTGTTCCAGGGCCGGGATCGATATGATGGTGGGCTCCTGGGACGGAAGGCTCGAAGTCAAGGTTCCGGCTTCGGACGGTTCGGCAAGTCGCGGAAGTGGAAGCGGGGTGCTTCGGGCGCTGGCGGCGATGACGGGAAAGGTCACGGTGACCGGGGTCGCGGGGACGCGCCGACCTGGCCGGACCATTCTGGATTTTGCAAGGCGCCGGCTGGGGCAGCAGCTTCCCGAAGAGGACGCCGGCGCAGCCGACAAACCTGTGGCTTTCACCTTCGACGGTCATGATGTGGCGGTCGGGGCCGGCCGCGATCGCCTGGCGGTAGCAATCGGTCCGAGCGCGCTTGAATCTGTTTCCAGGATAACCGTAGCCGGCGTTCCCGGAGATCTGCCGGAATGGCCGACCGACGGAAGGATCTTGTCGGCGAGGGTCAATCCGGAGGCCCTGCTCGACTTGAGCGGGTTCGGTTTCATCCAGTATCTCGAGCGGCTCGTCAATCCGGTCAAGGGCGTGGCAGCCGAGGTCTTCTTCGACAACGGGCGGATCCTGGTCGATGGACGAATCAGTATCAGATAGGGCGCCTGGCGGCATGCCGCTTCCGGCGGTCAGGACGATCAATCTCGGGAAGGTGTATCCCGACCGCGCGCTCGGCCATCGATCGGCGCTTGCCGGGGTGTCGCTGGAGATCGGGCGCGGCGAGTGGGTTTCGCTGATGGGGCGTTCCGGGTCGGGCAAGACCACGCTTCTGAACATCATTGGCGGGCTGGATCTGGACTGGACCGGGCAGGTGGAGGTACTTGGACGACCCATGGCCCGCCTTCGGGACGCCGAAATGTCGCGCTTCCGAAGGAACTCGATCGGTTTCGTATTCCAGGCTTTCAACCTGCTTGGCCATCTTAACCTGCTTGAAAACGTCATGCTGCCGTCCCATTTCGGCAACGGCAGCCCCGACGAATCCAGGGACGCCGCCATTGCTTCACTGGGAATGGTGGGGCTTGGTACGCGCGTCGAATCCTTTCCCTGGCAGCTTTCGGCGGGCGAGCGGCAGCGCGTGGCGATTGCGCGGGCAATCGTCAACCGTCCGGAACTGCTTCTATGCGACGAGCCGACCGGTAACCTGGACGCAGTGACCGGTCAGTCGATCATCGATATCTTCCGGGAAATCAACCGCAACCGATCCGTGACCATCATTGTCGCGACACACGAGCAGAAGATGGCGGATGCCTCGGGGCGGACGATATTCCTCGATTCCGGGAGGGTCGCATGAGCGGTCTGTCCCGTCTTACGATGCGTCACATGGCCAGGGCCAGGATCCATCTCGTCCATGCGGCGCTCGGACTGGTGGTCGGGGTAGCGACGCTGACATTTTTCCTGGGGCTTTCCCAGGGTGTCAGGCAGAAGGTGCTCAACCGTCTTTATCCCGTCAACCAGGTCGAGTTCCAGCCCGAGAAGGTGCGCCTTTTCGGCATGGGAATGGAAGTCCCGTCAAGGCTTGACGATGCGGTTCTTAAGGCCATCCGGTCAAGAGGGGACGTCACGGCCGTATTCCCCAAGCAGCGATCCAGGTTCCAGGCGAGACTATGGGGGGGCGCAGACATACTTGGCACCCCTGTCAGGGTAGAGGCCTTCTTCGACGGAATTCAGCCAGGGCTTGTCGCTGCCGAACTGCGGCAGGCGGAAGCGGCGGTTCTTGGACGTGAAGACAGCGATGTAGCCTGCGCCGGGCATTCCGGTTGCGGGGTTGGTGCCGTCTGCCGTGAAGGCCGCTGCGCCAGGAAGACGTGGTGGGATCAGTTCGTCGAGTCGGGCACGCCGGAGTATTCCTGCCGGCTGGGTTCACCCGGGGTTCAGGTGTCAGACGATCGCGAAGCCCTTCGTGGGCGCGTCACCGGGTCATTGTCCGGGTTGCGGCGGGAAGGACTGCCGAAAGCATGTCCCCAGGGTCAGTACTGCGCCGCCCGCGCCCTGGATTCGGCCGATGGCGTGTGTGCCCGGCCGATACCGGTAATCCTGTCCCCGTTCCTGCTGGACGTATATAACGACGTGGCCGCCGGCGCCCTTGGAATGCGCAGGCTTTCGGGGCTGGAAGTGGCCCTGGGGGTCGAGTTCGCGATCATGTACGGGGAATCCTACTTCATGCCTGACGAGCCGGTTGGAAGGCGGGTGGTGCGGCGGTGCCGCGTCGTCGGGTTCTCGCCCAGGGCGATGGACTTCGGGGTGACCATGCCGCTTCAGGACGTTGTCGATGCAAATGCGATGCTGCGGCCGGAATCGGGCCCCGTCGAGTATTCCAGCGTCATCGTCCAGGCCGCTGCAAACGAGGACGTTCCAGCCCTGGTTGAAGATATGAAGGTTCTCGGGCTCGTTCTTGCGCCAAAAAGCGAAGCCGGTCGAAAGGCCGCGAACGTCCTCACGATACTTACCCTTATATTTGCGGGCGTCAGCGGTATCATCCTGCTGATTTCCGCCATCAACATCAGCCACACGTTCCTGATGCTTGTCACCGAGCGCCGTAGGGAGATTGCCATTTATCGGGCTGTTGGAGCGTCGGCCATGCAGATACGAGTAATCGTCTGGCTCGAGGCGGCACTTCTCGGGCTGGCCGGCGGCGCCGTCGGATGCCTTGCCGGGTGGGTATTCAGCCTGATTGCGGATGCACTGGCGTCAAGGCTTGTATCCGGGGTTCCGGGGAGTCCGGCTAGCTTCTTCCAGTTCGACTTGTGGATGTTCGCACTGTGCCTTTCGTGTTCAATCCTGTTTTCAATCGTCGGGGCGCATGGCCCGTCCCGTGATGCCGCCCGAACCGATCCCGCCGGCGTTCTTGCCCAGAACTGATCGGCCTGATCCGCGCGAACCAATCGTCTGGATCCCATTTGGCTTCATCTGGATCCTTTTTGGTTTCACTTAAAATCCAAGCAGTTGCGGCTTGCTGTGTTGACGGAAACGATTCGCCCCGAATGCCGACATAACGTGCATGAATCGGGAAGATGTACTGCAACTGGTGCCACTTGGCGGCTTCGCCGCAATCTTTTCCGGCATCATCATCGGGACTCGGGGGCTGGGGCCGATGGTCGGATTGCATCTGGCGTTGGTCTGGGTTACCGCCTGGCTGATCTTTCGCCTGACGAGTGGCGGTCGGCGCCTGTCTCATGCCTGCATCATCCGCGTGGCGTTCCTTCCTGGCGGGTGGCTGCCGGCATCGGTTCTCCTGTTGGTCATGCTGGCCGGCGGCGTGGTTCTTGGAGCCGGGGCGGTGCCGCGCGATCAGATCCTGGCGTCGCTGTCCGGCAGTGAAGTCAGGGCGCTGGTCACTGTGACGGAAGTTGGTGGGAGGGATGCGAATGGGGTGCGGGCGCGGGGCTTGATTGAGGCGCTGTCGGGAGCACAGGGGCCGGTCAACGGGGCGTTGCGTCGTCCGGTATCCATCCTGTGCTCGCATGACGGTTCCAGCGCAGCGCGGCCAGGCTGCCGTGCGATAAGGGCCGGACTGACCATCGCGGTTCGCGGCCAGGCCGGATACACCGATCGCGTCGGGTCGTTCATCAGGCTGGCCGGCGACGCGGTTCCGGTGGCGGTTCCGGGATCCGGTTCCGGACTGCGCGGGGCAATCGATTCGTGGCGTTCAATCAAGTCGTTCCTTTGCATGGACAGGCTTCCCGGCGCGGCATCGTGGCTGGTGCCGGCCCTGGTGCTGGGGGAGGGCGGCGGGGTTCCCCAGCGTTCCCGGAACGCTCTGTCGGTACTTGGCACCGCACATCTGATATCCGTTTCCGGGCTTCATGTGGTTACCGTTTCCGGAGCGGTCGGACTTCTGGTCTTCATTCTGATCGGTCTGCCCGCATCACGATTGCCTGTAAGGCTTAACGCCGCGAAGACAGCTTCCGTCTCGACCGTGGGCTGCGCGTGGCTGGTTGCGTTGATTGCGGGGTTGCCGCCTCCGGCGGTTCGCGCCGCCGCGGTCGCGACGCTGTGGGGGCTTGCAAGGTTTTCTTCCCGATTCCCCGGAGCGACATCGACAGTCTGTTCGGCGGGAATGCTTGAGATGCTCTTCGCGCCGGAAGACGCCGGCACAGTCTCGTTCCAGCTTTCATACGCGGCGGTCTTCGGAATCATGCTCGCCGGACGCCTGCTTCCAGCGCAAGGGCGCCGAAAGGGCTTCTGGCCAATGGCAGGCCGGTTTGTCGCATCGTCACTGATGGTATCGGTCGGGGCCTCGCTGGCGACGATCCCGCTGACGGTCATCTATTTCGGATCCGCTCCGGTCGTCGGGCCGCTGGCCAATCTTGTGGTGGTTCCGATGTTTACGTTCGTGGGACTTCCCGGAGCCTTCCTGACAATCATCCTGCTTGGATCGGGAACGACAGTCGGAACCGGGCCGGCCGGGGTTGCGATATGGCTGTACTGCCACGCGGTCGACTTCATGATGGCCATCCAGGAATGGACCTCATCGCGCCTGCCGGCCATCCTGGCATGGCCACCATGGCCGATGGACGCGCTGGCGGCCGCCTGCTGCACCGGCGCCGCAGTGTTCCTGGCGCTTTCCAGGACAAGGGCCGCGGCGGCAATGGCGCTGCTTGCAGCCGCTGCGATTCTGCTGATTCCAACCTGGCCCCGTCCGATCACCGGCCAGGTCGTATTCCTTGACGTCGGAAAGGGGGACGCAGCCGTCTTGCGCTGTCCCTCCGGATCGATCTGGCTCGTCGACGCCGGCGCGCCTGAAAAAGGAAGATCCCTCCTTGCCGACGGGCTGAATAGGAACCGCGTAAGGCATATCGACGGAGTCGTGGTCACGCACGCCCACGATGACCACTACGGCGGCATTCCGATGCTGCTTGATCGCTTCGGTCCGCTGGATCTGGCTGCGTCCAGGTCAACCCTTGCGGGAATGCCGCAAGTCGTCGCGGCCGTCAGGCGGGCCGGCGGCAGCATCGTCGAACTGAGCCCCGGCGGGCAGGCAGTTCCCGGCTGCGGAATCGACACCACCGTGCTGGCGGCCGATCTCGCGACCGCCGGGCCCGCGCACGAAAACTGTGAAAGGTCAAAAAACGTGAATGACGACTCGCTGGTGTTCCGATTCGGCAAAGGAGCGAATTCGATCCTGTTCGCCGGGGATCTTGAGGCGCCAGGGGAAAAGTGTCTTCTTGCGCTTGGGGTTGCGCCGCAGGCCGGGATTCTTAAGGTCGGACATCACGGAAGCCCGGGGGCAAGCAGCCCCGACTTCGTGTCCAGCGTGTCGCCATTGACCGCCATCATAACCGGATGGCCCAACGGCCCGAGGAAGGCCCCGTCGGATATCGTGCTGTCAAGGTTTCTTCAGTCTGGATCGAAGGTTATGGCCACAACACTGCTCGGGGACGTGATTGTTGAGCTTGCGCACGAAAAAAATGAAAAAATGCCGTCTTCCCCAGTGCTGAAGCCTCAAAAGGCCTTCCCTGACGGTTTTGGCGGCAGGGATGGTCAGGCAAGAGCAATGCTCAAAATGATAGAAAGTCCCGATAAGCCTTGATAAATCGGTCTCCAATCGTCCTTGTGCAATCACAGTGACTCTTTGGTCGAAGCAGGCGACCGCAGGTCTTGCCGAAATTGGACTGAACTAGTCCGTGTATAAACCACCGCCATAACATATTGATTTAATTAAGTGAAAAATTCATCTGGCGAACAATGGCTGTGGGGTGTTGCCAAGTGGTTCCCTGGGTAGCATCATTGGTTGTTGAAGTAACCTTATTGGATCCCGGGGGTACCCTATGGGCTCAAGGAGCAAGGAACCGCACTTCTACGGAATGTTCGAAGCGGCCATGGACAACAAGACCGGCCGCTTCATCGTCCCGACAGTCGTATATCGCCCTCTCGGCGATCGGGTTCGTTTCACCGTCGATCCTCTCGGACGCTTTCTTGAGGTCCGTTCCGAGGACGACTTCCAGGCACTTGTCGATCGGATCAACCAGGCCGAGGCAAGTCTTCCGGTGGAAGTCATCACGGCCCTCAGGATGGATTATCTCGGGTTTTCGTCAGAGGGCCAAATAGACGGCAGTCTTCGGCTGGTTGTTCCGAAGCGGATGAGGGACGTCCTGGCCGATGAGGACGACCTTGTGCTGGTCGCCGTCAAGGATTGTCTGCAGGTTTGGGGAGCCCGTCGCTACCGTGCCGAACGCCAGGCCCGCATGAAGGAATTCGCCGGCCGCTACCAGGATGTGCAGCACCTGATTATGGGGATTGCCAGGCCGGAGCCGGCCGCCTTCCCGGTGGTCGCGAGCGTGGCCTCGGATGACGGAGATGAACGTTGATGGAGAGCCCAGCCCCCCATGTCAGCGTAATGCCGGATGAGGTGGTGCAGTTCGTCCGTGAGAAGGTCATGGCCGAGCGCGCCGATGGCCGGCCGCGCATGGTGATGGACGGCACGGTCGGGCAGGGTGGGCATTCCAGGCTGATTCTTGAATCGACGCCCGCATTCGTGCGTGTGTGCGGTACCGATCGGGATCCGCAGGCAGTCGGCGCGTCGGCGGCACTTCTTGCCGGACATGGGGAACGCTTCTCGTCCTTTCACTTCGGCTACGACGAGGCGGCAACGCGTTTCGCCGCCCTTGGCATCGGACCGTTCGACGTGGTGCTCCTTGATCTCGGGCTGTCATCGACGCAGCTTGGCTCCGATCGTGGATTTTCCTTTTCGGCCGGCGACGAACAGCCGCTTGACATGCGTTTTGACGTGACTTCAGGGCCGACGGCAACCGAAGTCATCATGACCACCCCGACAGCGATTCTGGCCGATGCCTTCCGCGAACTGGCCCAGGTGCCCATGGCCGGGCGCCTTGCCCGCATCCTCAAGGAAGAGGCCGGCGCCGGCAGAATGGCGACCGTTGGGCAACTGGTGGATGTCTGCCATCGAATATATGGCCCGCGAATCCGCAAGATCAGCAGCCCGACGCTGCCGATGCAGGCGTTGCGGATGATGGTCAACCAGGAGCTTCAAAGGCTCAGGGCGTTCTATGCGAGCCTGGCCGACCTGCTCGTGCCCGGCGGGCGTCTTGTGACGATTTCGTTCCACAGCGGCGAGGACACCATCTGCAAGCATGTCTCCAGGCAGATGGCGTCGGCGGGTGGATGGGCTCTTCCATTTCGGAAGGCAATGGTGCCGTCCGAGGCGGAGTGCATGGTAAACGCGCGGTCGCGCAGCGCCAAGCTGCGCGTCCTGGACAGGTTGGAGCAGTGATGCCCGGGGATTTCGTCAGGGGTGGAAACTGGCCGATGCTGGTCGTCGCCGTTCTGGTGACGGCCCTTCTCACTGCTGTCGGCGCCAGGATGGTGTGGCAGGCCGAGAAGGTGACCATCGCGCGCAACAAGGTTTATCGCGAGATAGCCAGCAGGCGGCAGCTTGTCCGTGAACGTGACGAACTGATGCGCAGGGTTGCCGAGATGAAGGCCGCCACAAGGCTTGAAATCAGGGCAAGGATGCTTGACCTGTCGCTACCCGAGGATGACCGGGTGATCTTCGTGGGGCCCGAGGGAGACAAACGATGACGATTCCCGTGAAGCTGCCTTTGATTGCCGTCGCAACGGCGCTGTTCCTGGGTGCCGCGGCCGGTGCCGGATGCGGCCGGGAGATTTCGGCCGAGGACGTCGAGAAGTCGATTTTTCATTACAGGCTGGCGGGCAACTTCTACAAGGAAGGAAACATCGCCATGACCCGCAAGGAGCTTCATGATTCGCTGAAGCTCGATCCCTCGAATGCCGAGGCCCGTTTTCTCCA
This sequence comes from Deltaproteobacteria bacterium, assembly GCA_029555025.1. Taxonomy (GTDB): domain Bacteria; phylum Myxococcota_A; class UBA9042; order DTJE01; family DTJE01; genus JAGOFO01. The sequence continues at coordinate 85,211 of JAKPTZ010000045.1, read as the reverse complement.
GGGGATCATGAACATGGGTCTGCGCGATTTCGAGGGCGCCGAGCGCGAATTCCGCATGGCGCTCCAGTTCAAGCCCGATCTGCGCGAGGCCAGGAACAACCTCGGCCTGGTTCTTATCGAACTGCACAATCCGACCGAAGCCATCACTACGCTTGAGCCCCTGCTTCAGGATCCGCTTTATCCGACACCTTACCTGGCCCACGCCAATATCGGCCGCGCCTTTATGGAAATGGGTGATCTGGAATCGGCCCGAAAGGCATACGACATGGCGGTCTTCCTTAATCCAAAGTTCTGTCTTGGATACCTCAACCTGGGACATGTGTTCCTTAAGAAGCACATGGTTCGGGACGCTCAGGAAAACTACGAGAAGGTGACAAGGTTCTGTCCGGACTTCGGCGAGTCCTATTACCACCTGGGGGTCATCCATCAGAAGGCGGGACGGACGACGGAGGCGATGGAGGCATTTGAGAAGTGTGCATCGCTGCTGAAGGATTCCCCGACGGGAAAGCGGTGCATGGCCAGGGCGGCCGGTGGACAGGCCGAGTAGGCAGGTGGCGGGATGGGTCAGGGCGGCATGCTGCAGAAGGGCGTCGAGACGGTGATGCGGGGATTGACCGGCAAAACCGACAGAATCGAGCGCCGTCCCGTATTCAGGATGGCCGTCGTCCTGGGTCTTCTGGGGCTCGCCATGGTCGCGGTTCTGATCCAGGCGTGGCGCTACCAGGGGCCGGCCAGCCAGTTCCTGGCCGCGAAGGCCCGCCGCCAGACGACATCATCCGATTCGCTTTCCGGCAACCGGGGATCGATTTTCGACTCCAGCGGTCGCCGCATCCTCGCCGTAACCGTCCGCAATTCCACAGTGACATCCACCGGGGGAGCATGGCAGGACGACTGGCTGATGATCGCGAATTCACTGGCCGTCATCCTTGAGATGCCTGTCGAGGAAGTGTTCCGGAAGGTGTGGGATGGAATCGGCAAGGCCGTCGTCATCAAGAAGGACGTCGGCGATGTCGAGGCCGCGGCAATCCGGCGCCTGAACCTGCCCTCGATTGTGCTGATTTCCGACGAAGTCAGGTATTACCCGCTTGAACTGATCATGGGGTCGGTTCTTGGCTACCTGAGGCCCCATGAAAGCATTCGCGGAAAGATGGTTGGAGAACTCGGCGTCGAGCAGTCCTACGACGAACTGCTGAGTCCCCAGGTCAGGAAGTTCCCGGTCGGGCGGGACAAGGATCGCCAGGGATTCTATGAAGGCTCGGTCGGAGAGGGCTGGTTCCTTGACGGTTCGGATCTTCACCTGACGATCGATGCCCGTCTTCAGATGATCCTGGACAACGCGGTCGCAACCGCTGTCCGCGACGAGGATGCAAGGGGCGCGATGGCCGTCATGCTTGACCCGCGGACTTTCAAGATTCTTGCGATGTCGTCGTATCCGTTCCTGGATCCGAACGACTACAAGAACGCCTGCGCCGGCAGCGATCTTCCGGACGACGGTTCGAACCCCTGCAGAAACAAGGTCGTTTCGTATGCGTTCGAACCTGGATCAATCGCCAAGGTTCTGGGACTGTCGGCGATTCTTGAATCCGGCCAGATGAACCTTGGCAGTTCGGTTAACGGAGGTCACGGCTTCTGCCGGGTCGGCGGACACGATGTAAGGGACGTCAAGGGCGTCGGCGTGGTCAGCCTCAAGGAGGCGGTCAAGGTCTCCTCAAACTGCGCGATGGCCGACGGCGCAAGGCATGTGCAGCCTTCGGCGCTTCATGACGTGTTCGTCAGGTTCGGCATTGGCGGAAAGACCGGAATCGACCTGCCGAACGAGTCTTCGGGCACGCTCCGGCGCGAGTGGAGCCATGTCGATGCCCAGGTCGGAGTATATGGCTACGGCTACCGAACCACGCTGCTGACCATGGCGACCGCTGTCGCGACCATAGTCAACGGCGGAAAGAAGCTCTCTCCCCGGGTCGTTGACAGGATGGAGTCTGCCGATGGAACGGTAACGCACGTGCCCACGACAGCCCCGGATCAGGTCGTCTCGGAGTCCACGGCGCGACAGGTCAGGGAAGCGCTGCGCGCGGTTGTCATGGACGAAGGCGGCACCGGTTCAAGGGCCAGGCCGCAGGGTTACTCCGCCGCGGGCAAGACAGGCACCGCCAGGATACCGACCCCGAAGGATCAACCCAGGAAATACCACTGTTCGTTTGTCGGATATGCGCCGGCAGAGGAGCCGGCCTTTGTGATGGCGATAACGCTGATTGACCCGCGAAAGCGCGAATCCCCGACCGGTGGCCAGGTCGCCGCGCCGGTCTTCGCCAGGGTGGCCGAGAAGGTTCTGCCGCTTTTCGGCCACAAGCCCGCCATCGCGGAAAAGACATCCAATCACAGGCAGGGAAGCGTTGGCACCAGGGAAGGCGGAGATGTTCAGCAGGAGGCCGGAAACTGATGCGGATTGACGGAGAAAGGCTGGTTTCCCTGACGGGCGCGGCCATCGCTTTCGGGAATCCGAGCGGCCTGTCGGTCGATTCGGTGACTTCCGACTCGCGATCCGTGCGCCCCGGCTGCGCGTTCGTCGCAATCCAGGGAACCAGGGTCGATGGACACGCCTTTGCCGCCGCCGCCGTCCAGGCAGGCGCGGCGGTCATTATCGGTTCCAGACCCCTGGATCCGGCCGTTATCGGAGACGTGCCTGAACTGGTCGTGTCCGACCCGCGCCAGGCGCTTTCCGTGCTCGCGGCCGAACTGGCTGGCAACCCGACAGCCGGGATTGAACTGACCGGGGTGGTCGGGACGGACGGCAAGACATCGACGACGCTGATTATCGAGGCCGGCCTGAAGGGATGCGGCAGAACCACAGGCCTTCTTGGCACCGTGCAGTACCGCTATGCGGGAAAGGTCATCGAGTCAAGCATGACGACACCAGACCCCGTCACGCTTCAGGATCTGTTTGCCAGGATGCGGGACGCCGGCGTCGATGCCGCTGTCATGGAAGTGTCGTCGCACGCGATCGACCAGCGGAGGGTTGAGTCCTGCCGTTTCAAATACGGCGTGTTCACCAACCTCGGGCGCGACCATCTTGACTATCACGTGACGCTTGATGCGTACCGCGAGGCCAAGCTGCGCTTCTTCACCGAGGTTCTTCCGTCAAATCCGGACGCGGTCGGCTCCGTCGTGAACGACGACGATCCAGTTTCCAGCATGATTCGTGAAAGAAGTCCGCTTCCGGTTATCGGATGGACCTTCGGCGGCTGTCAAGGCAGCGAAATCCGGCTCGTGAAAGCCGAGTACTCGTTTGATGGAACCATGTTCGAGGTTGAAACCCCGTGGGGACGGTTCGAAGTGCGAACGTCACTGATCGGTCGCCACAATGTCGCGAACATCATGGCCGCCATCGGCGTCGCCGGAGTTGCCGGCCTTGACATCGGGCGGTTCATCGCCGGCATCGCCGCGCTTACGACCATTCCGGGCAGGCTTGAACGCGTGCGCCCGGATGCCGCGGTGAAGGTCTTTGTCGATTACGCGCATACCCCCAGGGCCATCGAGAGCGTGCTAGCCATTCTTGGCGGCATTGACGGGAGTGCGCGCCTTCACGTGGTCTGCGGGGCCGGGGGCGACAGGGATCGCGGCAAGCGTCCCCTGATGGGTGCCGCTGCCGTTATGAATGCCGATGTCGCCTGGATCACTTCCGACAATCCGAGATCCGAGGACCCGTCGGACATCATCGGGCAGATCGTTGACGGCATCCGCCAGGCCGAAGCTGATGGCGGATCAAGGGCGCGCTGGGAAGTCGAGCCGGATCGCCGGGAAGCGATCCGGAAGGCAATAAGTGGCGCCAGGCACGGCGACGTGGTCCTGATAGCGGGCAAGGGACATGAGAACTACCAGATCCTGAAGGACAGAACCATTCACTTCAGCGATGTGGAAGTCGCGGGGGAGATGCTGGAAAGATGACCAGAACCTCGAAATACGAGCTTTCGGGCGAGTCGATTGCCGAATTCACGGGCGGCCGGCTCGTGTCGGGCGCGGGACTGTACGCTACCGGAGGCGCGTCGATCGATACCAGGACAATCAGGCCCGGACAGGTGTTTTTCGCACTCGACGGCGAAAGGAGCAGGGGCGTCAGGTTCGTGGAGACTGCCCAGGAAAAGAGCGCGGCCGGAATCGTCGTTTCGGACGCCGATCTGCAGGATCCCGCCGTGGTCCGCGTCATCGAGTCCGGCCGCGTGTTCGTCGTGGCGGTTCCGGACACGACCGATGCCTTGATAGCGGCGGCCCGGAACTGGGCCGACATCCTTTCTCCAAAGGTTGTCGCGATTACCGGTTCGGTCGGAAAGACCACCGTCAAGAATCTTACTTCCGCCGCAATCGGGGCTGCCCGTCCGACACACTGGACGACCGGCAACCATAACAACCGGCTCGGGGTGTCCCTGACCTGTCTTGGCCTGCGACCTTCCCACGAAGTGCTTGTCGCCGAGATGGGCATGAACGCCCCCGGTGAAATCGCCGAGCTTTGCACGATCGTCAAACCCGATGTCGGCCTGGTCACGACTGTAGCCCCGGTTCATCTCGAAGGCCTGGGCAGCATCGATAACGTGGCCGCCGCCAAGTCCGAACTGATTCGAAGCCTTGGTCCGGGCGCCACCGCAATCCTGAACGCGGACGATCACCTGGTCGCCGGAATGATGACGATTGCTGAAGAGAACGGCGCGAGAGTGGTCTGGTTCGGTTCCTGCGAGGCCGCCGACGTCCGACTGCTTGATGCGCAGGCCGATCACGATGGCAGGGTGGTTGCCAGGATAAGCGTGTTCGGCCGCGAGTGCAGGGTGAACCTGAGGCTGGTTGGAATCCACAATGCCATGAACGCCGCCGCCGCGCTTGCGGCCGCGGCCGTATGTGGAGTGGATCCGGAGGAAGCCTGCCGGGCGATGGCCGCGGTTGAGCCTGGAAAGCACAGGATGGAATTGACCGACATCGGAACCATCCGCCTTGTGGACGACTGCTACAACTCGTCGCCGAAATCGGTCGAGGCGGCCCTTGAGGCACTGGCCTCGATCGCCGGGCCAAGACGGCGCGTGGCCGTCCTGGGCGACATGCTCGAGATGGGTGAACACACCGACGCGATCCACCGCGAGATGGGCAGGGTCGCCGCCGAACACCAGGTCAACTGCCTGATTGCGGTGGGCCGGAACGCATCCACAATCGCCGGCGCCGCCGTGGTCGGCGGAATCCCGAGATCCGAGGTCTTCGAGGCGCCCGATTCGCTGGCCGCGGCCTCCCTGGCCAGGGAACTGCTGAGGCCGCGCGACGTCGTGCTTGTAAAGGCATCCAGGGGTGTCGGCCTGGAACTCGTGGTTGACGCGTTGAAGGCCAGGTTCGGGCAGGGCAATACGGAGGCAGGGAACTAGATGATTCTTTATCTGTCTGAAATCCTGATTCAGTACCTGAGTTCCCTGAACGTGCTTCGGTACGTCTCGACAAGGACGATGGCGGCCTTCTTCACGTCGCTGGCCATCACGTTCGTGTTCTTTCCGATGTTCATCCGCTTCATGGAAAGGAAGAGGGTGAAGCAGCCCGAGCGTCCGTGCGTGTCGGAACGAAGGTGCGAAACACCCTGTCCCGCGTGCAAGGTCATCGACAAGGCCAACATCCCGACGATGGGCGGCGTACTCATCATGACGGCGGTTCTTGCATCGTGCCTGCTGTGGTGCAACCTTCGCAACCCGCTTGTGCTCATTACGCTGATTTCCGGCGCCGTCTTCTCCATGGTCGGTTTCATCGACGACTGGATGAAGGTCAGGGATCACGACACCAAGGGTCTGTCCGGAAAGCTCAGGCTTGCGGTCGAGTTTGCCGTCGTCCTGTCGCTTGTAGGCTGGTTCTTCGTGGAAAAGGGCGCCGGCACCGGATACGACCTGAGGCTGTACATACCGTTCATGAGCGCCGAGAAGTACTGGATCGAGATGTCCATCTGGGCGTACATGATTCTGGCGTCATTGCTGGTCGTTGGAACCGCAAACGCGACCAACCTGACCGACGGCATGGACGGCCTGGCCGCCGGCCCGATTCTATCCGCCGCCGGGGTCCTGCTGGTCATGGCCTACCTGACCGGTGCCCAGCTCGGCAAGTTCGACGTGTCCAGGTACCTGTTGATTCCGAAGGTCGTCGGGGCCACCGAATTGTCGGTCGTCTGCGCGTCAGTCGTGGGCGCGACGATTGGCTTCCTGTTCTACAACAGCCATCCGGCCCAGATCTTCATGGGCGACACCGGCGCCCTCGGTCTTGGTGCGATTCTCGGCTCGGTCGCGCTTCTGACCAAGAATGAACTGATTTCGATTCTGATTTTCGGAATCTTCTTCCTGGAAGCGATGAGCGTGATTCTTCAAACCACCTCATTCCGGCTTACCGGAAAGCGAATCTTTCCAATCGCGCCGATTCACCATTCGTTCAAGCGGATGGGCTGGCCCGAGGAAAAGATTGTGGTCAGGTTCTGGATTGTCAGCCTGTTGCTGGCACTCATTGCCCTGGGTTCGATTAAGGTCAGGTGATCATGGAAGGTACGGCGATCACGGCAGTCTCCGACGTGCGGACCACAAGGCTGGTGGGCATGTACGACATGGTACTCATGTCCGCGGTTCTGGCCCTTGTCGGGATTGGCCTGCTGCTGGTCTTCTCAACAACCATATCGCCCGGCATCGACATGACCGACGAGCGGCGCATCGCCCCGTTCCTTCACCAGGCCGCGGCCGTCGGCATCGGCCTGCTGGTGATGGTGGCGGCCAGGATGCTTGCCCCCGAGGTATTTGGAAAGGCCGCCGGCCCGGCCCTGATACTGTCGTTCGGGCTGATCATGGCGATGAAGCTGGTTCCCGGATTCGCGACCACGATCAACGGTTCGCCACGCTGGCTCACGATATTCGGGGTGTCCATCCAGCCGACCGAATTCATCAAGGTCATCTGGGCCGTATATGCCGCGCGATTCGTGGCCAGGCATGAGTCCGATATCAACAAGTGGTTCTGGATCCTTATCACGGGTCTTGCATTCTGCCTGCTGGTTGCCGGCCCGATTGCCCTGCTGCCCGATGTCGGAAGCGCGCTGATCATCGCCCTGACGCTTGGAATGATGCTCGTTGCCGGGGGCCTGAACTGGAAGAATATCGGCATATTGACTTTGCCGCTGCTGGTTGCCCTTGGCGTTATCCTGAAGATAGACCCGGTCAAATTCAACCGCTTCCAGGCCCATGCGTTCCTGGACGTCACTCGTGAAGGCGTCGGATACCAGTTGTACCAGGCGGTACTTTCAATCGGATCGGGGGGACTCATCGGGTCGGGGCTGGGTCACGGAACCTTCCACATAATGCGGCACCTTCCCGAATCCGAAAGCGACTTCATCATGGCGGTCGCGGCCGAGGAACTGGGGTTTTTCGGGCTTGTATTCATTGTCCTGCTGTACGCGATAATCGCAGTGCGCGGCTTCATGATCGCCCGGAAGTGCCAGGACGGGTTCCGCAGGAACCTTGCGTTCGTCATCACCGCGCTCATTTCCCTGTCGGCCGTGATTCACCTGTGCGTCAACGTCGCGTTGATACCGGCAAAGGGACTGGTCTGTCCATTCATGAGCTATGGCGGGACGGCAATGGTCGTCGCCCTGGGGTGCGTCGGAATCCTGCAGCGTCTCCATATCGATTCGACGGCCAGGAAGGTGGTCGCCGAGGAGTTCCTGAAGTCCTATGAGCCGGACGCCGACGATGAACTCGATGCCGATGCCGGCACGCATGCTTCCGGGGGGCGTGAAGAATGAAGAATCAGAGCAGGACAATCGTTCTTGCCGCCGCCCAGACCGGGGGCCATCTTCTGCCAGCCGTGGAAACGGCCCGCGTCATCCGTGAAATGGGATTTGCCACGGTCATGGTGACCAGCGGCCAGGCAATCGAGAAGGAAATCCTGAAGAACTCCGGAATGGAAGTCCGCACCCTTCATGTCCAGAAGATTAACCGCATGGGCGTTTCAGGGCTGGTTAAGGGCGCGTTGTCGATTCCGGGCGCGCTTCTGGCCTCGGCCACGATGCTTCGCGAAATCCGCCCCGCGGCCGTCGCCGGCTTCGGGGGTTTCACATCGGGCCCGCTGGTTCTTGCCGCGCAGATGATGCTGATTCCGACAGCGGTTTTCGAGGCCAACAGCGTCCCCGGCATCACAAACAGGATTCTTGCAAGGTCCGCCCGAAGGGTCTTCGTGACGTTTCCGTCCGCCGGTTCGAGGATGGGAAGGAAGGACTTCGAGGTCACTGGCAACCCGGTGCGGCGAGAGATCCTGATTCACCAGCGGCCCGAGCCGGCCGGCCCGGCCAGCCGGATACTTGTTGTCGGAGGATCCCAGGGGTCGCGCTTCCTGAATCAAAACGTTCCGAAGGTTGCCGCACTCTTGAAAGATCGCATCGACGGGCTTGTCCTGAGGCACCAGTGCGGAATCGGCAATTCCAACGCCGTCGCGGCCGAATACCGGGCCGCAGGGGTCGAGGCCCAGGCAACCGACTACATTCATGACATGGCCGAGGCGATGTCATGGGCCGATTTCATCATCTGCCGATCCGGCGCGGGCACTGTCGGTGAAGTGACGGCAGTCGGGATTCCGGCCCTTTTCGTGCCGTTCGCCCTGGCGTCGGACGACCATCAGGCCCATAACGCCATGGATCTTGTCAGGGCCGGCGCATCCCTTATGAAGAGGGAGTCTGAGTTCGACCCGGCTTCGGTCGCCGCGGAACTTGCCGTGATCATGAGGGATCCGGAACGCCTGCGAGCGATGTCTTCCGCGGCCCTGGCCGCCGGCAGGCGTGATGCGGCACAGCGGATCGCGCGTGGAATCGTGTCCATGGTGAAGGCATGACGAGACTGGACGCCATTTATGAAATGCTTTGCGCCATCAGTGGCATCGCGGTTCGCCGCGACGAGCCGATGAGCAGGCACACGACCCTTCAGCTTGGCGGTCCCGTCGATCTCTTTGTCCAGTACGACTCGGCACCGGCACTGGTCGAGGCAGCGTCGGTTCTGGAGCGTGAGTCCTGCCCCTGGTTCCCGGTCGGCTTCGGGTCGAACCTGCTGGTAATGGATCAGGGAATCGAGGGCGCGATCCTGGTGCCGGGATCGCCGATGACCGGAATCGAGTTCAGCCACGCCGATGAGCCGACCGTCACCGCAGGATGCGGAACCGGAATCGGGCCCCTTCTCCAGGCGATTGGCAAGTCCGGATACTCGGGGCTGGAATTCCTGACCGGAATCCCCGGAACCGTCGGTGGTGCCGTGGCCATGAACGCCGGAACCCGGTACGGATGGATCCAGGACGCCCTGATCTCCGTTACGGTCGCCTCGGCCGGCGGCATGCGGGATATCGCGACGGCCGCCCTTGGGCTGGGTTATCGCAGATCGGCGGTGCCGACGGGATCGGTCATCACGGGCGCGACGTTCCGCCTGTCCAGGGGGCCTTCGGAGGAGGGAGCCCTGGTGGCAAGGACGCTGTCCGAGCTTCGTCGGAACAACCATCCGCCTGCCAGCGGAACCGCGGGATCCTTTTTCAGGAATCCGGATCCGGCCGCGAATCTTTTCGCCGGCCAGCTTATCGAGGAATGCGGATTGAAGGGATTTTCAAAGGGTGGCGCGGTTGTTTCGCCAAAACACGCGAACTTCCTGATGAACGGCGGTGGTGCCACGGCGGCGGATCTGCTTGGCCTGGCACTTCTTGTAAGGAACAGGGTGCTTGAAGAGAAGGGTGTCGCCCTGACAAGGGAAGTGAGGGTGGTCGGGCGCGGGTCGCGGGAGTGGCAGGATCTGCTGCCGTAACGGAGGTTCAGGATGGCTGGCAATCGCAAGGTACTGAAGCCGCATCAAAGGATTGCCGCGGTGCTTTCGTCCGTTGGGCGCAAGGCCTGGGCGCGCAGGGCGTGGATTGCGGGCTCCGTCGCGTTCATGCTGTCCTCCGCGGGAATCCACCAGGCGGCCGGGCATCTGTCCAGGACCGGGCGGTTCAACCTGAAGAACGTGGAAGTGCTGGGAGCCTTCCGTTTCGACCCTGCGATGGTCGAGGAGATCTGCGGACTTGAGACCGGGGTCACGAATGTATTCACGACCGACGCCGACGAGGTCACGGATCGCTGCATGGAAGATGATCGCATCGAGTGGGCTGAAGTGACGCGCCTTCTTCCCGACAGGATCCGGATTCGGATTCGCGAGGCAAGTCCGGTGATTTTCGCCGCTGCCCCGGAAGGCGTCAGGGCCTTTGATTCGATGGGCCGGCGGTACTTCGCGGCGGATCCGGACTGGGCCCCGGGCCTTCCGCTGCTGACCGGTCTTCAGCAGATGATGGAGCCGGTTGTGCTGGCCGCGCAGGACGATGAGACGCCAAGGCAGAGAAGGTCCCGCCTGGCGCGCCAGGCACAGGCCGACCGCGAGCACGCCGAACGAGTCGGCCAGGTCGTTGCGGAGGCGGCGCGCCTGGTGGCCTGCATGGACACCAGGCATCCCGACTGGCTTCAGGGCGGCGTCGTCGTGGACTGGGACGAGGCACTCGGCTTCGAACTAAGGATGCCGGACCGGCCGGTCATTTCGTTCGGATTCGAGGGATTCGATGAGAAGGTCGCGCGAATCGACTCGGTGCTGGCCGTGGCGATGGCAAGGGATCTTGATGTGGAACAGATATACCTTGATGACGACGAATCGTCTTCATCGGGTTCTCTCAGGTGGCGTGAAAAGGGTACGGCGCTGACGAGCGTCGTCACCTTCGAGTGATTCGAGGAGGGCAGGATGAGGGCAAAACGGGAAATAGTCGGCGCGCTTGACCTTGGAAGTTCTTCGGTCGCCCTGGTGATTGCCGAGGTGTCCAGGGAGGATGTCACGGTTCTTGGAACCGGCATCGCGCCATGCGAGGGCCTGAGCAACGGACGCGTCATCTCGATCAACGACACGGCGGCCGCGATAACAGCGGCGCGGGTCGAGGCCGAGCACATGTCCGGCTGCGAACTGTCCGAAGTCTATGTCAGTTTCAGCGGCCGGGACATCACCGGAATGAACAACCGGGGGCTGATCTACCATCGCAAGTGTGCCCAGGTATCCCGCGGGGATCTTGAAAGCGCAATCGAAAATGCCATCCACGTGCGCCTTGACGAGGGCGTCGTCCTGAACGTTGTTCCGCGCCAGTACATCCTTGACAGGCATGAAGGAATCAAGGATCCGGTCGGCATGTCGGGTGTCCAGCTCGAGGCCGAGGTGCACATGACGATCGCGGATCGCGCGGCCCTCGACACGATTGAGCGTTGCGTCCTGAAGGCATCGCTGAAGGTTCGGGACTTCGTTGTGGCACCCCTGGCGTCTTCGCTTGCCGTCCTGCGCGAGGACGAACGCAAGATGGGCGTCATCATGCTTGACCTCGGAACCGGCACTTCGAACATCCAGATCTGGCAGCACGGGCGGCTGGAATGGACCGGCGTCATAGACATGGGCACCGACCTTATCACGACCGCAATCAGCCGATCTCTGCGAACCCCGGTTTCGTGCGCCGAGGATATCAGGCTGCGCTTCGGCGCGGCCTGCCTTGCCGACGACGACGTGAATCAGCCCATCCCGGTCGCGTGCGTCGGTGGTCGGGGGCCTGCCCAGATAAGCCGGCGAATGCTTGTTGAAAACATCATCCAGCCGACGGTTGTTGACTGGCTGACCACAATCGCCAGCCGACTCCAGACCGTCATCGACTTCAACGATATGACTGCCGGAATCGTGTTGACCGGGGCTGCGGCGCTGCTGCCGGGAATTGAGCTTGTCTCCAATGGAGTTTTCAATCTTAACACCAGGCTCGGCGCACCCGAGTCGGTTGGCGGCATAAATTCCAGGGTCGAACAGAACCCGATGATGTCCCCCGCGTGGGGAACGGTGATCTACAGGTCGATGCTTCCCTCCGGCGACGCGGTACAGCCGATGACTCCCAGATCCGCAAGGGAGATGCCGGGTGGCGGATTCGGCGGGCTGATAAGCAGGGCGATAAATTTCCTGTTCTGAACCGGTTCATGGGCGGCCCCGCCCGCAAGGCGGGGTCTTTTACACTTGATACTTTGACGGGGTGATAATCATGGCTTTTGAAATCGTGCAGGAGAGCGGCAAGGCCGAAGAGGCCGGAAGCGTCAAGCTGACCGGTCGCGCGGAGGTCGTCGTCGGCCAGGACCTGTTCAACGGGGAGCGCCCTCAGGCTTTGCCGAAGCCCATGCCGCTGCCTGGCGCCGAATCGATCATCAAGGTGGTCGGTATCGGATCCGGTGGCGTAAATGCGGTCAATACGATGATCGGAAACGGGATCGCCGGAATCGACTACATCGCGGTCAACACGGACATGCAGGATCTGCAGAAGTCGCTGGCCCCGGTAAGGATCGTGCTCGACAGCAGCACCGGCGGTCGTGGCGCTGGCGGGGATCCGGAGAAGGCGGCGGCCGCGGCCATGGAAAAGCGCAAGGAAATCGAGTCGGCCCTGCGCGACGCGCAGATGGTCGTGCTGGCAACCGGCCTTGGCGGTGGCACGGGAACGGGCGCGACGCCGGTCATCGGCGATATCGCCCGGCAGATGGGAATCCTTACCGTTGCCGTCGCAACCATGCCATTCAAGTGGGATGGCCGGATCAAGGCGCTTCGCGCGGCAACCGGTCTTGATCAACTCCGCGACAGGGTCGATGCGTACTTCACAATCTCCAACGACAAGATGCTGAAGGCCTTTTCCGGCGTGCCGACCGGCGACGCGTTCAGGAGCTTCGACGGCGTCCTGCTCTGCGAGGCCGTCGAAGGCGTCGTTGACCTGGTCACCAGGCCCGGAATCATCAACCTTGACATCGAGGACGTCAGAACCGCACTGGAAAATCGCGGCGCGTGCGTCATCTGTTCCGGAATGGGCGAAGGTGCCGGGCGCGCGGAAGTCGCGGCCGAGGCAGCCCTTCACAACCCCCTGCTGGACGACAGCCCCGTGAATGGAGCCCGGAACATCCTTGTGAACATCGTTCAGGGGCCGACGGGCACGATCGATGATATCGGCGTCATCATGAATCACGTTCTGGAGATGATGGATCCCGACTGCTTCGTGAAGACAGGCTTCGCGACCGATCCCTCGCTTGGCGAAAAGGTCAAGGTGACCATCGTCGCCTCGGGGATAGATGTGACCCCGGTCGTGCCGGCGGAACTGTCGGTGATCGACGGTGAACTGGACTTCCAGTCCGGGGCGCGTCCGATTCCGTTTGCCGAGGCCCTTCCGGCGCAGCAGGGATCCGGCATCGCCCGGAAGCTCTCGTCGAGCATGGAAAGGCTCGGCTTTTCAGTCAAGCACAACCAGAACGAAGTGAACGTCGATGCTGGAATGCTGTTTTCGAATGTCGGCGGAAGCGAATTCGACGCGCCGGCATACACTCGCCAGACCGGCGAGATGCGCGCCTTTCCGTCCGGTTCCGGAAAGATTGACGTAAGGTGATACCCGATCCGGACACCCCGAGATCCGGACACCCCGTGGCTCCCTGGCGACCGCCCATGTCGCCCGGGGGCCCTATGATTTCGATTCGGGAACCCAGGAATCCTTCATCACGCGAACCGCATTACCGTAAAGAATCTTGTCGGTTTCCTGCTCGGTGAAGTGGGGCTTCATCGCGTGGATCACGCGGTCGAGCTGGTTCGGCTTGAAGCAGTCGGAAAATGGGTGTGTCATGCCGTCGAAGTCCGTTCCCAGTCCGATGGCCTCGACATCCCCGCAGATGTTCCTGATGTGCAGCATGTTCTGGATCAGATCCTGGATTCCGTCGTTTCCCGAGTAGAACCTTGTTTCGGGATCGACAAGCCAGCGCCTGGAAAGGATCAGCCCGACGACTCCGTTGAGTTCCCTGACGCGTCGGACTTCCTCGTCGGAAGCGTTGTATTCGTGGTTGAAGAAGTGCCTTAACCCGGTGTGGGAAATCATGACCGGCCGCTTCCATGCTTCGGCTATGTCATAGACCTTCCACCTGGCGTCTTCGCGGGTGTGTGAAAGATCGACCGCCATGCCCATCCTGAAGAGTTCGTTGAAGAACCATTCGGCGGAGTGGTCGGGGTCGTCCCAGTGCCATTCGGCCCTGCGCATGGTAATCGCGGGATCCCTTGTCGCGATGATGCGCCCGTGAATCTTGCGCGGGATGATTTCAGTTGACTCCACCTGGGGCGAATACGGGTTGTCATAAAAATGCGACGGGCAGACGCAGGCCACGCCGAGGGACTTGAGCAGGCGAAGTCGCTCCCTGGTCACGGCGTTGCGCGTTTCCGTCGGCAGCTTTTCAAGGCCGGCACCGATTGAGTGGGCACCCTCGACGGCGTGGATAATCCCGATCTGATCCCCGTCAAGGCGATCGACCGCATCCATCGAGTCCACGATCGCCAGCCTGTGACTCTGGCCGGGAACCAGAAGTCTGTTGGTCGTATCGACGGACTCGTTCAGAACGCGGATCATCTTGACCAGAGTCTTCCAGGGATCCGCGATCAGCAGTTTGGCATAGTAGCCGGCGGCGAAGGCCCAGAAGGCGCCGCGGGCGGCCCTGGTGAATCCGTGGCGCAGGAAATTGTACTCAATCACATAGTGGGCATTCATCAGCACCTTGACCGGGCTTCTGTCCAGGTTGGCATACCTTGTCCTGAACTCGAAGGGGTTGAAGTGCGGCCCCGAATAGTAAGGTGTCGTGTGAAATGTCTTCGAGATCCACGGCATGTAGTAAAGCCTCAGACTCGGATGCGTGTGTAGATCGAAAATGCGGTTTTTTGGCATCGGTATTCCTTCTGTTGCGACCAATGACGCAATGCGTGATGTTACTCGATCTGCGTCATGAAGTTGTCATGAAAATGCGGGAATCACTCGTCCGGAGGCACGTAGTCGGTTGTCACGTTGAAAGTCAGCACCTTGGAAAGACCTGTCAGCGGCTCGGTGAAAGTGACCTGAATCGTTCCAGTTTCCACGAAGAGCATGTTAATCGGATACGCGCTCTCCCAGACGTCCATTTCGGTGACCGAGATCAGGTTCGACAACCGGATGAGGCTGTCCTGAGGACTGGTCGTGATTTCGAGTCCGATGTCGCCGACAAGGTCATTGCCGTCCGCATCGACGGGCGCGGCCAGGAAGGTTGCCTGGGTCCAAAGCGGGACGGTCAGGAAGTCACCGGCAGCGTGCGCGAATTCCTGGCTTTCAGGCAGCTTCAGGAAGATCACCACGCGAAGATCGGATGCCTCGACAAATTTCAGGACGATGTAATCCACCAGTTCGGTTTCCTTCCATGACTGCAGCGTGTACGTGCCGGGAAGGTTGACCGTGACCAGCGCATCCCCGATCGATGCGTCGTCGGTCGGCGTATCGGTGACGATTTCGTTGTCGTTCGCCGGGGACAGTATGTGCGAAATGGTCGAACGCTGCTTGATGTCGGCGCCTGGGGCCCCGGTCACGACTATCCGGTGCTGCACCCCGGTTATCAGTGATACGGCGGACAGTTCGGTCTCCTCGATTTCGTACTGCGTGAACAGCGTGTAGACCAGATTGCCCAGGTTTCCGCGGTTGGCAACCGAGTCGCCGCATCCGATCGCGGCAGAGGCGGTCACGATTGCAATCAGGCTGGCCAGTCGAAGAATAACCGGAGTCTTCATTGTCAACCTCCAGAATCAACACTCGGGACATTATGACGAACAAAGGCAACAAAGTTCAAGAAAACAGGCGTGAAGATCAGCGGTATTTTCCCTGGATGAAGATATCGACATCGGTTCTGGGGGAGTTGGTTCGCACATCCCAGTACGGGGAAATCGCACGCAGTCTGGCAATCACGGTCGGGAGCACATCGATGACGGCGTCGATCTCGTCGTCGGTGGAAAACATTGAAGTGCTTATGCGCAGGCTTCCGTGGGCCGCCGTGAAGGGTACCGCCATGGCCTTCAGGACGTGCGAAGGATCAAGCGAGCCGCTGGTGCAGGCGGAACCCGATGAAACGCAGATTCCGTGGTCATTAAGGGCAAGCAGAATCGATTCGCCCTCGACGAATTCAAACGCAACGTTTGTGGTGTTGGCCAGCCTTGGAGCGCCTTCTCCATTTATGAAAAGGTTCGGGATTTGATCCTTGATTGCCTTTTCAAGCCTGTCGCGCATCGCCGTCGAGTGGTTCGGGTGAGTCATCACCAGCCTGGCGGCTGCGCCAAGGCCGACAATCGATGCGACGTTCTCGGTGCCGGCCCGCCGGCCACGCTCCTGATGGCCGCCAAGCTGCCAGGGCCGCCACCTCGAGCCGCGCCGCACAAACATCGCCCCAACACCCTTCGGCGCGTGCAGTTTGTGGCCCGAAATCGTCAGCAGATCGACGTTCTTCAGTTCGCCCTGCAGATCCAGCCTCATCTTGCCGGCGGTCTGGGTTGCATCGGTGTGAAAGACCACATCCGGATCGACCTTCTTGACCAGTGCGGCGAGTTCCCCGATCGGGAAGATGACGCCGGTTTCGTTATTGGCATGCATGATCGACACGACGGCGGTATCGTCCTGGATGGCGCGGATCAAATCGGCCGCGTCAAGCATTCCATGCCTGTTGACCGGCAGGTACGTTGCCCGGAAACCTTCCCTTTCCATTTCCCTGACGACTTCAAGAACCGCGGGGTGTTCAACGGCCGTGGTGATGACATGCCGTCGTGCCGGATTGGCCCTGGCCGCCCCCCAGATTGCCGAATTGTTGCCTTCCGTGGCCCCGCCGTTGAATATGATTTCCGACTTGCTTCCGGCCCCGAGCAGGCGTGCAACGCTCTCCCGGGCCGCCTCGACGGCCTCGGCAGCCTTCCTTGCCTGAGGATAGGTCGAACTCGGATTGAAGAACTGCTCCTTAAGGAACGGAATCATCGCCTGCAGAACTTCGTCGGCAACCGGCGTGGTGGCGTTGTTATCAAGATAAATGATTCTGTCGTTCATCATTCCCCCGCGGACAAATCAGATGGCCACGATTTCAAGCTCGGCGTCCACCTTGGCCCTGAGAGCGTCTTCAACGACAAGCCTCATGGTCTGGGGCGCGCCCTTGCATCCCTGGCAACCGCCGGTCAGTCGGCAGAATACCTTTTTGCCCCTGATCTCCACTATTTCAAGATCGCCGCCGTCGTGCTGAAGCCTGGGCCTGATGTCGCTTTCGACCACGCGATCGACTTCGCGGGCAAGCTGGAACGGCGTCCTTGTCATGGAACTGCTGGTCTGTGGCATCGGCTGCGGATCCGTGATGGCCGGGGTGGCTGCCTGCGACGAATCGCTGCGGCCCCATGTGTCATCAAGGATGTCCTGGAGCCCGCCCGGTTCGTGGTGGCAGGCCGTGCAGGCACCACCCGCCTTGATTGCATTGGTTATGTCCGCAATCGTTTTAAGGTTCAGTTCCTTTACCTTGCGCCTTATGAAAGGTTCGGTCAGGTTGAAGCAGCGGCAGACGATACGGCCTTCGTCCTCGCCGGTCGGGATGGCGTCAAGTCCAAGCTCCGACAGCGGAATGTTCCGCTTGTGCGCCCAGTCGGCAACGGCGGCCTGCAGGGCCTCGGCGCCCATGACCGAGCAGTGCAGCTTCTGTGCCGGAAGCCCGTCGAGGTAATCGACAATGTCGGCATTCGTGATCTTCAACGCCTGGATGGGTGTGAGACCCTTTTCCTCGATCAACGCGCACAGCGCTTCCGAGGATGCGATGGCCGAGGTGCATCCGAAGGTCCGGTACCTTGCCTGGACGATTTTCTGCCGCCGCGGGTCAGGTTCGGTCGCATCGACCTTGAAAGCGAATTCGAGCGCGTCGCCGCAGGAAAGCGATCCGTGAGACCCGATCCCATCGGGATCGTCGATGGAACCCATGTGGGTTCCCGCTTTCGCCGCCATTGCGTCCCGAAACAATTGAAGAACTTTTTCGGAGTAATCCCAAGGCATGACTTTTTCCCCGCGTTCGTTTTCCAGCCCGTGACCAGGCCAGGTTTCAATCACGGGTAATTTAAGTCCGAATTAAGCCGCTGTCAACCGCGCCGCGGCTTCCACCCGTCAAGATTCGGGGGTAATATACGGCGGCTTTCTGGGGGCCCTGTGCATGGAATCGATTGGAACCCCGCTTCTGTGGGTTGGTTTTGTCGTTTTCGTTCTGATCATGCTCGCTGTTGACCTTGGCGTCTTCCAGCGCAAGGCCCACAGCGTCAGCATGAGAGAGGCCGGACTCTGGACGGTCGTCTGGATTGCTCTGGCATTGATCTTCAACGTGGGCGTCTATCACTGGTTTGGATACGCCCACGCGATGGAGTTCCTGACCGGCTACCTGATGGAAAAGGCGTTGTCCATGGACAACCTTTTCGTGTTCCTGGTGCTCTTCTCGTATTTCGGCGTGCCCGCGCACCTTCAGCATCGGGTGCTTTTCTTTGGAATCCTGGGCGCCCTGATCATGCGGGCCCTGTTCATCGTGGCCGGTGTCGCGCTGATTTCAAAGTTTCACTGGGTCATGTACATCTTCGGCGCGTTCCTGGTTTTCACCGGCATCAAGCTCGTCATGAACAAGGGCGGTGAGGTTCATCCCGAGCGCAATTTCATGCTTCGCATATTCAAGAAATTCGTGCCGACCGTGCCCGAGTATCGTGGGACGCATTTCGTCGTGCGTGAGGGCGGCCGCTTGATGGCGACACCGCTGCTGGCCGTTCTGGTTGTCATCGAGGGAACCGACGTCCTGTTCGCCGTCGATTCCATCCCTGCCGTTTTTGGCATCACGCGGGATCCCTTCATCGTTTTCACCTCCAACATCTTCGCGATTCTGGGGCTTCGCGCCCTGTATTTCCTGCTTGCCGGCATCGTCGAGAAGTTCCGTTTCCTGAAGTATGGGCTGGGACTGGTGCTGGCATTCGTCGGATTCAAGATGCTGGTGGAGGATCTGCTTCACCACATGCACCGGGAAATCCCGATCGCCATGTCGCTTGCGGTGATTGCCGGCACGGTCGGCTTGTCCATCCTGATTTCCCTGATCATTCCACCGAAGGCCGATTCGAGGCCGGGCGATCAGTCCGCCGGCCATTGATACCTGGCGTCCCCTTCCCTGTACGGGCGGATTACATGCGCCCGCCGCGGTCAAGCACGTTGCCGGTAATCATCCACTTCCCTGTACGGGCGGATTACATCCCCCCCGCGGTCAAGCACGTTGCCTTTGGTCGCGATGTAACGTCTTGAAAGTATATTGGATTTATATGTGTATCTTCCGGTGTATCGAAGGCTTGTCAATTGTCCTGCATGGCCCGATAATGGTTCAGAAGTCAAAGACTCCCTCCGGTTTGTCACCGGTGCGCGAGACAGCAATGCGGTCTTCAAACTGGCCGGGTTCGTCCGACGTCGCGTCGATGAACCTCTTTGCTGTTGGTGCCGGATGTTTCCGGCAATTGCGCGGTGAATCATCATGAAAGAAGAATTCGGCGGTTCAAACAGGTCTTCGGTCGAGGCCCGTGGCGGGAGACTCGCCTCGATGGATATCAGGGGGCTTGCGGGACTGACGTCCATCGAGGCCGCGTCACGGCTTGCGCGGGACGGCTTCAATGAGATCGCCTCGACCAGGGGCGGCAACCTTGCGCGTTTGATCCTCGGGGTTTTCAAGGAACCGATGTTCCTGATGCTGGTCGCGGCCGGGGCCCTTTACCTGCTGATGGGCGAGCCTTCGGATGCGCTGATGCTTCTTGGCTTCGTGGTCGTCGTGATGACGATAACTGTCGTTCAGGAGCGCCGCACCGAGCACGCGCTGGACGCCCTGAGGGATCTTTCCAGTCCCCGGGCGCTTGTCATCAGGGATGGCGTGCGCCACAGGATTGCCGGTCGAGAGGTTGTCGTCGGTGATCTTATGGTCGTATCTGAAGGGGATCGGGTACCTGCCGACGGCATCCTTCGCAGATGCATCAACCTTTGTGTTGACGAGTCCGTGCTGACCGGCGAGTCCGTTCCTGTCAGGAAGAGTGCGTCCGAAACTGGCGGTGTCATGGAGCGGCCTGGTGGCGACGATCATTCGTCGGTCTATTCCGGAACGCTGGTAACTTCGGGCCAGGGTGTCGTCGAAGTGCTGTCAACCGGTTCCGCAACGGAATTCGGCAGGATCGGCAGGTCGCTTGCCAGTGTGACCCAGGAATCGACGCCGCTTCAGAAGGAAACCGGCCGCCTGGTGAAGCTGTTTGCGGTCGTCGGGCTGTCTGCCTGCGCGGCCGTGGTGGTCGTGTATGGCCTGACACGAGGCGGTTCCGCCGACTGCTGGAAGGACGGGCTGCTTGCAGGCATCGCCATGGCCATGGCCACGCTGCCCGAGGAGTTGCCGGTCGTGCTTACGGTTTTTCTGGCCCTGGGCGCGTGGAGGATATCCAGAAGCAACGTCCTTACCCGGCGCATGCCGGCCGTGGAAACCCTGGGCGCGGCGACGGTGCTATGTGTTGACAAGACTGGAACGCTGACGATGAACCGGATGACATTGCGGTCATTGAGCACTGTTGGTTGTGATTTCCACCTGGATGAATCGACGTCGGTGCTGCCTGAAGATGTTCACATGCTCGTTGAAAACGCGATTCTTGCAAGTCGGCGGGATGCCTTTGATCCGATGGAAAAGGCCCTGCATGAGGTTGGTGAGAGGTTCCTTGGCGATACCGAGCACCTGCATCCCGACTGGGCGCTCGTCAGGGAGTATCCGCTTTCCCCGGAACTGCCGGCCGTCAGTCAGGCCTGGAAGCTGGACGACGGAAGACTTGTCGTTTCCTCGAAGGGGGCTCCCGAGGCCATCGCCGACCTGTGTCACATGGGTGAACGCGAATGTGAAGACATGAGGCGGCGGGTGGGTGAACTGGCTTCAAAGGGCCTGCGGGTGCTTGCCGTTGCGCGGGCAGTTTCCGTGATGCGGGATCTGCCGGATCGTCATCACGACCTGGAACTTCAGTGCATCGGGCTGCTTGGATTCGAGGATCCGTTGCGGCAGGGGGTGCCCGAGGCTGTCGCCGAGTGCGGGCGTGCGGGAATCAAGGTCGTAATGATAACGGGGGATTATCCTGCCACGGCCCTGGCGATTGCGCGCAGGGCCGGAGTGAGTCAATCCGGAAGCGTCATAACCGGGCCCGAACTGGAAGCCATGACGGATCGGGAACTTGCCGACAGGATTGTTGACACCCGGGTGTTTGCGCGGGTTGTCCCCGAGCAGAAGCTGAGGATCGTACAGGCGCTGAAGCAGAACGGCGAGATCGTCGCGATGACCGGTGACGGCGTGAACGATGCTCCCGCACTGAAGGCCGCACATATCGGCATCGCCATGGGTGGACGCGGAACCGATGTCGCGCGCGAGGCGGCGGATCTGGTTCTGACACACGATGACTTCGGTTCGATCGTTGATGCCGTGAGGTTGGGACGCCGGGTGTTCGACAACATCCGGAAGGCAATCACGTTCATTGTCGCCGTTCACATCCCGATTATCGGCCTGTCCATGATTCCGGTATTCTTCAGTTCCTGGCCGCTTCTGTTGCTTCCAATACATATTGTGTTCCTGGAATTGATAATTGATCCGTCCTGTTCGCTGGTTTTCGAGGCCGAGGATGCCGAGTCGGATGTCATGGCCCGGCCCCCCCGCGGCAGTTCCCAGCGGCTGTTTTCGTTCAAGTCCATTCGAGTTGCGCTGCTTCAGGGATTCAGCGTGCTTGCGGCGTGTCTGGGGGTCTATTGGATGGCAACCGGCAGTCATTCTGAAGATGCCGCCCGGGCTCTCACATTCGGAACGCTCGTCGTTGCTTTTCTTGCCCTGATCATGGTGAACCGCTCGTGGTCCAGAACCATGTGGTCAATGCTAAGGGTCGGTAACCGGGCGCTTGTGTGGGTGCTGGCTGGAACCGTCATTCTGCTGCCGGTGATAATGTTTGTTCCATTTGCGCGGGATCTGTTCCATTTCGCGCCGCCCCACGTCCCGGATCTGCTGATGAGCCTGGGAACCGGCATGCTTTCCGTCGTGTGGTTCGACCTTCTGAAAATCAGGAGGCCCAGCCTGACCTAGCGCCTTCGGGTATCTCCGGCCACGCAGAAGCCGGAATGGCCGGAAGGATTTCCGCATACGAGGTCGGGCGGGCATTCGGTGTCGCGCAGGCACGGGGAACCGGGATAGCCGGGAAAAAGGCCATCAAGACAGTCTTCAGGGCAGTTGCAGCGGTCTTCGGGGGATTCGCACAGGCCATCGCCGCATTCGCTGCAGGAGCCCGCGGGGTTTGTGTCATCGGGGACGCACGTTCCATCGATATCGCGGATCGGTCGCAGGCGCAGCGTTCCGGGGCAGCACTGCAGCCACGCATCAGTCCGAAGAAATTCCCCGGCCCTGGCGCATCCGCGCCAGTGATTTCCACATGTTGCCTGCGGGTTGGCGGGGCATTCCATGGCACCTGATCTTGTGCATGAACAGAACTGGGATGACCTTCCGTCGGGACAGTTGATCTGGCCAGACGGTTCAGAGCCCGAGCATTCCAGCGAAGAACATGCGTCTGACAACGCACGGCATGCCCAGGCAGGAGAACAGACGGTCCAGGAAAGCCTGTTTCCTGCCGTGTCGTACCAGCCTTCCGATTTTGAACCGATTTTGTCGCAAAACACCTGATGCCCCTGGCACTTCGTCAGCATCAATGCCTCGCCGCTGCACGGCTGGTACCAGCCCTCTTCGGGCGTGCCGATATTGCGGCATTCCGGGCGGCAGTCGTCCGTCCTGCATTCGCACCAGGGTTGAAACAGGCCGTCGGGGCACTGAAGGTCGATCGTCCGCCCGGCCTGGCAAAGCGTGGGGCATTCCTGCTCGACGTCGTGCATGAACGTGACTCCGGAATCAGAGCACCTTCCCATGCATATGACGGTTCCGTCGGGACAGACGTAGTTGTGATCGGCGAATTCCCCGCAATCGCAGGTGCAGTCCCCTCCCGACGTGCAGATTGGATTGTCGCACATGAAGTCGGCCAGGCCGAAGCAGTCCTGCATGTCGCCGCATTCCCGACACCGGCAAGTCGGACATCCGCCACCGTCCGTCTTGAAGCCTTTCGGACAGTCGATGTTGCAGTCCAGCTCGGGGCACTCCGCGATATCTTCCGAATCCCCGGGGTCTGGGGGCGAATCGAAAAATGTGTCAGGGGTGTCGGGCTGACCGTCGTCAATTCCGGCGTCGCCGTCGGCGGGAATGTCTGGCAGGCCTTCATCCCGGCCGTGGTCGTCGGTGGTGTCCCAGGGAGTGACATCGGGACCGGTATCTAAAGGTTCCATGTCGCTTAAGTCGGCCTGGCCGTCATCGCCGGTCGAGTTGTCCCCCGTTGTGCCGGCGTCACGGCCGGCATCGGCAGGGCCTTCGTCCAGGGCGGCGTCAGTTGCGTCGGGGGCGTCGGAACCCGAATCGGTGTGGGCGTCGTTCGTGACCGACGACGAGCCGCAGCCTGCCAACGAAAGAATGGCAAGGCAGGGCAGGATGCCTGTCAGCAAAACTCGGGTGTGTCCGGTGCTCATGCGCATGCTCCGGATTATAAACGATCCCGGGGCAAATCGATAATCGTCAGAAATAGTACCAGATGCTGTCGTATTCTTCCGGATCCTCGCCGATCGACGCGAGCCTTGACAGGTATCCAAGGATCGGGACGTCGTCGCCCACCCAGGTTTCCTGCGACGATATCTTCTTTTCCCACGGATGGAACTCGTAAACCCGGGCGCCGTCCGGCCTGATTGAGATAAGGTCACGGTGTTGCCAGGAGTTCAGGTAGTTCTTGCCAAGTCCGGGCACGTTGTAGACGGCCTCGTCGGTTCTGGCCAGACCGGGGAGAAGTCGGGATTCCTCCTTCTGCTCCTGCAGCAGCCTGGCTATCGGCACGCGGTACTCGGCCGTCTCTTCCTTGCCCTTCGGATAGAACGTGTAATACGGATCGACCCCGCAACGGCGCAGAAGCCTGCGCAGGCTGGCGGCCTCGAAACGCCTTGAGACGAAGAAGGTGTAAACAAGCTGGTTGTAAACCGGCACGCCCGCGTCGCGCAGCCTTGAAACCGCCTCGACGAAGTCGGGTGTCACCTCGGATGGATGCTCCACGTGCGTCATCAGGCAGATCTCGCGGAATCCAGGACTCTTAAAGGAGCCGAGCATCCTTGCCGTGTCGTCGTCGATGCGCATCGGCAGCGTCACTGGAGTCCGGGTCCCGATCCTGATTCTTTCGACATGCGGGATCCTGGCGATGCCTTCGAGAATACGTCCAAGTGATCGATTATCCATCATCAGCGGGTCGCCGCCGGTCACGAGCACTTCATGGATCCCCGGGTGGTTATCCAGCCATGCGATCGCGTTTTCCATCCGATCCCGCGGGGAGATGCGTTCCAGGGCGTCGGGTGATTCGATTTCCCAGTTACGCTGGCAATAGACGCATATCTGGGGACACGTGTTAATCGGCTTCAAAATCGCAATCGACGCGTAACGCCGGGTGATCAGATCCACCGGCGACGTATCGTTCTCGCGCATGAAATCGTACGGACCGCATCCACCGGCTTCATTGTTGAAGCTGTCGACATAGCTTTCCGGTGGAATAACCTGGGCCCGGATCGCGCGATCGGCGTCACCGGGCCGGTCACAGAACAGGGACGCATAATATGGAGTCACCGCGACCGGGATTCCGGCCCTGGCAGCTTGGTCAAGGCACTTGCGTTCAACATCGGTAATGGTGGCAATTCTTGAAAGTTTCTCGGCCCCGGTTGCAAGGTTCTTAAGGTGCCAGCGCCAGTCAAGCCAGTCGTCCTCGGTCGCGTCCAGTTCCTTGAGGATTCCTTTCACGCGGTTCTCGCGCTGATTCATCATCTCAGGCTCCAGGCCGCAGGAAAAGCGTCCGGAAGCCTTGTTCATGACGACCGAGAGCCTGTCCAGTTCGGCTGAGCGCATGATTGCCGCCTGCCGTCCCGAAAGGCCGTTGCGGGAAAGAAGGCTGTCCGACTGGTGCAGCCTGACAAATCCCTCGAGTCCGAGAAGCAGGTGGCAGATTTCTGCCCAGAATCCATCTTCAAGGTCGGGACGCGGGTGACCTGTCGCGACATCGATCATGCACTTGAGCACGCTGAGACCGGCAAGCCGCTCGCTTCGCGGATGAAGGATTCCCCGCCAGGCGCGGGCGCAATCGCGAACGATGACACGATCGAGGTCGTGAATGTCGTGGTCGTCGGAATATGTCTCGAAATGACGAAGGTTGATTCGATCAAGAAGGGTTTTGCGGATGGATTCGATGTCCGCATCCGCCCGCAGAACCGGCAGCCATGGTTGGGCCAGAATCAGGAAGCGCGCGGCGTTCCATCCCGGCGGCCAGTGGGCCTTTGCCCGCAGTTCATTTATGTTTGTCATCGGGTTCTCCCTATGTGTTGCCAGGTGAATCGGCACCTGTAACAGATTCTTTCCACATGGCGGGTCACTGTCAAAATTATCTTGTTAATTCGTTCAATTACAGTGGCTTCGGTCGGGACGCCCGGATCATTCGCCGATGAATTTTCCTGCGAAGGCCTCCCTGTTCCGGCGACCTTCGGGACATCTGAAGCACGCTCGGCGTCGGCGCTGATAGACATCCGCGTCAACGAAGTCGGAAAGGCACTTGTCCAGCGAAACGACCATCCTGCGGCTGCGGCACTCGAAAGAGTCGGACAGCCCGATATCACCGTTCTTGCGGCAACCGGTCTTCATGGCTTCCCCCTTCAGATTTTTTGGCAGACCATTGAAGTATCGCAGCATCCGGATTTCACTTGGATTGGAGGATTACCTGAATGTCGCATAGGGAAAATCCCTATGAAACGTTAAGATCCTGGACCCACAGAACCGCGCGCCGCAGGAGTTCCTGGCCATCGGCAATGCCCAGCTTGCGCTTGATGTTCTCGCGATGCGCCTCGACGGTTTTCTGGCTGAGGTTGAGATCCGCGGCAATCTGGCGGGTGTTCAGGCCGCGACCGAAAAGTTCGAATACCACGAGTTCCCGGTCGGTCAGTCGATCCATGGGCAGCCGGCCGTCTTCCCGTGCCCGCCCGGACATCGTGCCGAGGATCTTCTGGGACACGGAGCTGGAAAAGAAGAACCGGCCGGCGGCAACCTCCCTGATGCCCTCGAGAACCCGGCCGGCGCCCTCCTCCTTCATGATGAAGCCACTTGCGCCGGCCCGCAGGGCGCGCTCGGCGAAAAGGTTTTCGTCGTGGACCGTCAGAACCAGGAACCTGGCACTGCCTGAAAGCGCCCGAGCGTCCTTCAGCACGTCGATTCCCGATCTTCCCTTCAGGGAAAGATCCAGTATCACCACGTCAGGTGGCGATGTCCTGATGATTGCCATCGCGTCGGCACTGGATCCGGCGCCACCCCCGAAGATCATGTCCGGTTGTCCGCGGATGATTTGCTCAAGTCCGGTTCTGAAGATTTCGTGATCGTCAATTATCATGACGCGGATGGGGGCAGAGGCGGATTTTGCCGGAGAGTTCATTTCTGCGCCGCCTGTGTGTTACCTTTCGATGGTATTGCAGCCGTCACAAACTGCCAAGTAATTCTTTGCGGGGATCCGCTTCAGTGGCGCACGAGGTAGTGGTCAAGTTCCCACTGGTGCACTGTGGATATGTAGTCGGCCCATTCGTGGGTTCTGGATTCGACGATTGCATCGTAGAGATGGTTGCCCAGCGCCTGGCGAACCACCGGATCCCGGCGCAGGCAGTTGACCGCGTCCATCAAGTCCACCGGCAGTTCCTCGATCTTCAGGCGGGCCTTTTCCCTTTGGGACATCGCGAAGATGTTCTTGTTGATCGCCGGGCCCGGGTCGATTCGGCCGGCAACCCCGTCCAGGCCGGCGGCCAGCATCGTTGCGAAGGCCAGGTACGGGTTGCAGGACGGATCGGGATTCCTGACCTCAACGCGTGAGCCGTTGCCACGCTGATCCGGAATCCTTAGCAGGGGCGATCGGTTGCGAAGCGACCAGACGATGTTCGTGGGGGCCTCGAACTCGGGAACCAGCCGCTTGTACGAATTCACGGTCGGATTCGTGATGGCGCACATGGCCCTTGCATGCCGCAGCAGCCCGCCGATGAAGTGGTGTGCCATTTCCGAAAGCCCGTCTTCGCTGGCCGGGTCGTCAAAGACGTTGGCGCCGTTCTTGAAAAGGGAGATGTGCGTGTGCATGCCCGACCCTGCGATTCCCTTCAGGGGCTTGGGCATGAAGGTCGCGTGAAGCCCGAAATCAAGGGCGACCTTCCTGACGACGAACTTGAAGGTGGCAATCTTGTCCGCGGTGGCGACCGCCTCATCGTACTTGAAATCGATTTCGTGCTGGCCAGCCCCGCATTCGTGGTGGGCCGCCTCGACCTCGAACCCCATCTGCTCCAGAGAATTCACGATCGCCCGACGACAGTCTTCCCCCTTGTCGATCGGCGCCAGGTCGAAGTAGGCGCCGCGATCGTGCGTCGTGGTTGACGGCGAACCGTCGGGGTTTCTCTGGAAAAGGAAGAACTCCGCCTCCGGTCCAAGCATCGCAACGCAACCCATTTCGGAGATTCTTGCGGTCATTTTCTTCAAGGCGGTTCTCGGACAGCCGTCGAACGGACTTCCGTCCGGATTGGCGATATCGCAGATGACACGCGCCACTCGACCGCGCTGATCCTCCCAGGGGAATATCAGGAAAGTCTTCAGATCGGGCTTCAGCAGCATGTCAGATTCCTCGATTCGGACGAATCCGGCAATCGAGCTGCCGTCGAACATGATCTTTCCATCAAGTGCTTTTTCGAACTGCCGTTCGGGCACTTCCACATTTTTATTGACGCCGTTGACGTCGGTGAATTGAAGACGCAGGAACCTGATCCTCTCGGCGGCACACATCTGCAGAAGATCTTCCTTTGCGAACCAGTTGACGGATGATGTCATTTTTTTGCTTCCTGTCTGTGAAAAATTGTCAAATTAGAAGCTTTCAAGCGAAATTCGACTGAAGTTTACGCGCAATATTGCAAACTGACAATCTGAATTTGTCGTTTTTGCAAATTTCGGTGGTCACTTTGGTTCAGTCAGCCCCGTTCGGTTCGTCTTGCGCCGGGCCTTGATTCGGGCAACCATATCCCGGGCTTTGAAGTCAGGTTTCCGGCATGCGGAATTTCGAAGGCGATTCCATTGAACTCCTGGTGGTCGGTCCCGCATTTCTGGAGGCGTTCGTGCCTTCGGGGGTAACCCCGCTTCCCGGAACCGAACAATACGTTCCGTCCATTCCGATCGGTCTGGGCGGGGCCTTGAATGCGGCCTCGGTAGCCGCGGCTCTTGGCATTTCGACCGGCTTCATGTATCCGCGCACTTCGTGGGTTGTTGACGGAGCCATCGAGGAGTGCTGCCGGCGCACCGGCATCAGGGCAATTCCATGGGGATCGGCTTCCGAGCCATTTGTGACGCTGGTGTGGACCGACGCCAGGGATCGAGCGTTCATCAGTTCAGGTGACTGGGATTCGTTTGACAGATGCCCGGCTTTTCCCCCTGCGAGGTGGGTTCATGTCGGCGGCCTGATCGAATGCCGTCTGCTGGAGAGCCGGATTGCCGAAGCCGCGGCGGCCGGCTGCCGCACAAGCTCGTGCGCGGGATGGAACCTGCCGATTCTTGATTCCCTGGGGGCAGGGCAACTGCCGTTTCTTGACGTCCTTTTCATGAACCAGGCCGAGGCCGAACAAGTTTCCGGCGGCGTCGAGGACGCGCTTCGCCTGCTTCCCGGGCAGGTCGCGCGCGACGTCGTCGTTACCCTTGGATCGGAAGGGGCGGTCGGCGTGGTTGGCGGCCGGCGTGTCGCCGCATCCGCGCCGGCTGTTGAAACGGTCGATCCCACCGGAGCCGGCGATGCCTTCGCGGCTGCATTCGCAAGCGGCTTCATAATTGCAGAAAGGCAGGGCGTCGCGGGAAACCCGGAAGAAATCGTTGCCGGCGCATGTCGGGTGGCATCAAGGGTTGTCGGGATCCGGGGCGGCGTCGTAATCGACCCCGTTCAGGTCACTTCAAGGTAGCGCTGTTCCAGATCCTGGCCGCGCCTGACGCCGCTGACCGACGCGCCGGCCGCGATTGCTCCGGCAATGATTGCGGAAACCGCATCCTCGACTTTCTGGTCCGCCGTGGTCTTGAACATCACCTTCAACTCGCCATCGTTTCCACCCGCCATCACGCCGACGACTCCCGGAATGGCTTCGATTCTGGCCTGAATGGCGGCGTCCAGGTTGGAAATGGTCATCATCACCTGCTGGTTGCGCGATGTCAGGTCGTCCATGCGTCCCGAGGAAACCAGCTTGCCCTGTGAAATGATGGCCGCGTGGGTGCAAAGGTCCTGGACCTCGGCAAGGTTGTGGCTTGATACGACGACGGTCGCGGTGCCGGCAAGCGCCCGGATCATCTGGCGCACCGTGAACGCGTTTCGCGGATCAAGGCCTGCGGTCGGTTCGTCAAGCATGACAAGGTCGGGCCTGCCAAGGAATGCCTGGGCAATGCCGAAGCGCTTGGACATGCCGTGTGAAAGGTGGGCACCTTTCATGCGGGCCGCGTCCGTCAGATCCACCGCGCGAAGAAGCTGAGTCGCCTGATCCTCGGCTTCCCGCCGGGCCAGCCCGACCAGGCTCCCCAGAAAGATCATGCTCTGCAGCACCGTCCTGTCGGGATTGAACCTGGCGTCCTGCGGAAGCGCCGAAAGGCGCCCGGCGTGAAATGGAAATTCCTTCAACGGATAACCCAGGACCGTCGCCGACCCGGAAGATGGCTTGACGAAGCCGCACAACATCGAAAACGTGGTTGTCTTTCCGGCCCCGTTCGGTCCGAGCAGGCCGAAGATGGAACCGGTCGGGATCTGCAGGTTCAGCCTGTCAACGGCGATCAGGTTTCCGAAAGCCTTGGACAGGTTTTCCGTCTGGACCGCAATGCCGCCCGATTGCTGCTGTTCTGTCGGGTTCATATGTCCCTCCTGAGGAAACGCTGCCAGGCGGCCGCAAAGAACAGGGTTCCAAACAGCACGTATGCCCCGACGCCGGCCAGGATTTCATCCGCCCTCGGTGACCAGATTTTGTATCGGTAGTGGGATGGCGATGCCCATCCGAACATGTCTGACTGGGCCAGTCCCGCCAGGAACAGCAGGACGACGATCGTCAGCAGCAGCGCGGTTCCGGAACCATCGACCAGTGAGGACATCAGGCTGGTCAGTCCCAGGTAGCAGAAGCCGATCAGCAGGGTGAACCCGAAGAATTTCATAATCAGCGGAATGGACTGGAAAAGGTTGAAGCCGTTCAGGTTGAACGCCAGGTATCCAAGGAACACGACCCAGGAAAGAACGATTGCGGCGACAAAAACGGTCGTGTGGGAAAGCCACTTGCCGATGACCAGCGAGGATCTCGAGGCCCGCAGGAGAACGAAGCGGGCCGATTTCGTCCTGATTTCGCGGTTGAGCATGTCGCTGCTGATGACAGCAATCAGAAGCGGAAGGAACGACTGGGTCAGCCAGAAGAATACCATCAGGGCAACCGGCATGTTGACGAGGTGGTTCGCCAGCAGGGTGTCGTTTCCAAGCGCGGCCGAAATGACCTGCTGGATCTGATCCATCTGGGTCTTCAGGCCTTCCTGGACGCCTGGTTCGGCAAGCAGTTTGTTCTGAAGAAAGGTCGTCACGGCGGCGACCAGCAGGGCGAGTCCCGCATAAACCGCCATGGTGACGACGGCCTTGCTGGTCCTTATCGAGGTCCCCAGGTCAAACCTGGCGATCTTCAGGGCCTGTGAAATGGTGCTGTTCAAGGGAATGCTCCCGGAAATCGATGACGGATATTAACACGGCGCGCCGATGCGGTATTCCCGTTTCATTCCTGCGGCGCCACGTACGGAATCTCGAGCCTGTCGTACTCGCCGCCGTCAAGGTTCATGAAGCGGACAACCAGTTTGTCGCAGTTGGCTTCGACAATCGCGAAGTTGTGCACGTAGTTGAATGTCCATGGCTGCGGCAGCTCGGGCGTCGGTTCGCATGTGTCGTCCAGCGAGCCGCCCAGGCCGCCGGGAAGAATGGTGTGGACGCCTTCGGTCACACCGTATTCGTAACCGTGCATGTGGCCGTGGAACATCGCCTGGATTCCGTTGGCGGCGGCCAGCGGCACAAGGGATGTGCGCAGGCATAATTCGCCGGAATAGCTGCAGCCGCCCCAGCCCTGGCAGTACGGTGGTTCGTGTATGAAGAACAGGCGCCACTGCGCGGTCTTGTATTCCTCGGATTCGAAGCGCTTCTTGAAGAAGGCGACCTCGCCCCATTCGGTTTCAGGTGTCGAAAGATAGAAATCGCGTACCCATCCGCCGCCAAGCCACACGTTTCCGATCCGGCGATCCCAGTAGCCTTCGCCGTAACCGTCCTCTACTTCTTCGGGAATGCCGATCGGGCTGACGAAGCTGTTGAAGAATTCGTACTCGTGGTTCGAAGGATCCGCCCCGGTGTCGTGATTTCCGATGACGGTCCAGATGTTCACGCGGCTTCCAAGATTCTGGAACCCGAGGAAAGTCTCATCGTACTGGGCAACTTCGACCTGGTGGACGAAATCGCCGATACCGAAAGCGAAATCGACGCCTTCGGCAAGCGCGATTGCCGTCATCTTCCGCAGGTTTTCGATGTTGCAGTGGGCATCGGCGAAAACCGCGAATTTCATCGGCGCCGGGGTGTCCGGCATCGTGCGGAACGTCAGGTCGGTCGTACGGGTTTCGCCAACGCGTGCCGAGTAATGGATTTCGGTCGCGGCCGGAAGGTCGTCAAGCGTGATTTCGTACTGGCCGTATTTGTCCGGAAGCCCGCATTCGGTCAGGGGCTGGTCATTGACGGTGTAATCGACGCAACCTTCGTCGGTCGTCACCGTCGCGGTTCGCCACACGACCGTGACGGTGTCGCGGTCGGACATCTGGATCAGGGGGCCGCGCTTGAACGTGCTGTCTTCAACAAGTGTCCACGACGCACCGGTCGGCACGCCGGTGCAACCTGGCTGCCAGTGGAATTCCGGGGCGGTGTCCACGGGGACGTCGCCCGTCGTGTCGGACGGGATGTCCGGGATCGAGGCGTCGGCGGTGTCTTCCGGCAGCGCATCCTGAACCGCGCCATCGGTGGTCGCCTCGCCGGTGGCGTCAATCGGCTGCAGGCTGTCCTCGACGGTGTCGGCAGCCGCTTCGGGGGCGACATCGCCGGCCTTCACGTCTGACATGACGTCATTTCCGTTTTCACCATTGCCGCAACCGGCGGCCGCCATTGTGGCAACAAATACAGCAAGGACGAATGGAATCGGTTTCATCGGCGGGCCTCGAAAAACGACTGAAAGGTCCCCGGACGCGGCCGGGGCGCATATGCCGCGGATTCTATCAGAAATGACGTCCGGAATGTTGGCCCAATGACGGCATGCGTCAATAATCGAACTGGAGAGGAGGCAGATTGTTGTGCCGGCCGACAGCACGCTTGCCTCGATTTCGTTCATCCGAAGTCCGGGAGAATGGACTCCCGCCCCGGATTAGTTACATTCGCAAACGACCGTCTTGATGCCGTGGAGTTCAATCACTCCGGTCTGGCAGCCGTACATGCATGAAAACAGGTAAATGGCCGGTTCTTCGCAGTCGGCGCAGCAGTTCCAGCACTCGCCGTCCAGGCAGAAGTCGTTGCCGGGTTCAATGCTGCCGCAAAGTCCTTCGCCGCCTTCGCCGGGGGTAAGGCAGGTGCCGCCGCCGGAAGCCCGGTCGTCACACCAGTCGCGGCACATGTCGATTTCGTCGAACGCCATCGCATAATACTGCCGGTAGTTGTTGTTCAGGCACTTGACCGTGGCTGCGTCGATGAACGCCGTCGATTCCGTGTCCTGGCCGACCCAGTCCAGTTTTTCGCAACCCCAGACGTCCGCGCCGTCGACGAAGTCATGACAGCCCACGTAAACGGTCACCGCCTCGCCCATGTCGAATTCCGGCCATTCGTTGCCGTGCCGGTCGACCGTCTGGACTTCAAGCAGGTCGTCTTTCAGGATTGCCCGGTTTGAAACGACGGTCTGTCCGCCGGCCGGGGAGAATTTCGTCAGCAGTTCGTATGTACCGGCATCGGTCATCCGCAGAAGGCGCAATTCCTTTATGTAATCGGCCGGGATGTTTCCAAGCTGCGACGTATCGACCGTGGCGCTGCCATCGTCCTGGCCGATGACCGGCAACGGAATCAGGATGTAGTACTTGAAGTCGATTTCATGGTGGCGCGACAGGTCGTTGTTGACGATGATCTGGGAAAATCCGGATTTGACCTGACTGGCGCCGAAGTTCTTCACGGTCAGTGTCCTTCCGGAGTAGTCCTCCAGGGGCAGTGCGTCCGCGAAAACTGCGTCGGTCGTACCCAGACGATCCCAGGTGAATGTCGCAACCGAGGACGGGTTCGTCGGCAGGGCCTCCACCACAAGCAAGGAATCGGTCGCAGTCGTGTCGCGCGCCTCTGCATATGCAAGGCTCAGCGGGGGCAACAGTCGTTTCAGGGTCAGGAAGGTGGTTGAATTTGAGAATGAAGTTCCCGAAAGGTAGCCCAATTCCGCGTCCATCTGGTGGTTAAGCAGGTTTGCGACCAGGTGAAGATGCAAGCCCGATCCGGTCTCCGGCGTCTTTACCAGGGCCTGCGCGTACGCCTCAAGGATGGTGCCAATCCCGTCGCCGCGGGGTGAATCCAGAAGCGCGCGAGAAAGTGCAGCCGTGGAATTTGAACCGGAGCCCGCCCTGAGGACGGCCGGGACGACACCTATGCCCGCGCGGTCGGCGATGAAGTCCAGGAAGTGGGCCGTCATGTAGTAACTCTGGTCGTTTCCGGCGGAAAGCCCCAGGCTCATGTACTTGCCGTCCTCGTTTCGTCCGTAAAGCGTGTCCCTTGCGGCCCCGGAAAGCGACTGGGCCCTGGCGCTGAAGTAGTTCGCCGAGCCTTCGATGAACCACAACCATGAGCCCACCCCGGCAACCAGGTGCGCCAGCCGGCCGGTTTTGCCAGTCAGGAAGTACTGCCCCTGGAACACGTGCACCAGCTCGTGGCCGGCCACGCCCTTCATGTCGTTGAAGGACTTGATCTGGCTGGCGGAAATTTTCATCGGGCCGCCCATCGGGCTGAGTCCGGCCGATTCTCCGCATGATTCCACGAATACATGGCGCTGATCGTCGGTCAACGGCGAAAAGATCGCGTCGGTTCCATCGGACACCGCAAGCAGCTTCGCATAGGCGTCGTTCAGGGCAGCGTCAAGGTCTTCGATGTAGTCGGGGGTCGCGGGATCTGTCGCCCGGCCGCTGGAGCTTTTCCAGGACGCGTCATCCGGAACGGTCCAGTCGCTTCCGGCCGCATGCGGATAGTAGGTTATCACGAAAGCCGATCCGGGGATCCTGGCTTCCATGGAGTTCGTCCAGAGCGCGAGCCCGACCCGGTAGCTGGCTTCGGCCACCGTCAGGGCGCAAGACACCATCGAGGCCGACCTCGCTGTCGACGACCGGGATTCCGGTTCCAGCGGCACCACTAAAGATATCTCCCTGGATTTGACGTCATAGTCCGTCAGACTGGCTGCCGGAACCCAGTCTCCAGTCAACGGATCCTGGCGTTCAACGGTCAGTGATGCAGGCGAAAATTCGTCCGGAAGCAGACTGGCTGCCAGTGGAATGGTCAGGACCGCGTCGCCTGTGGCGGATCCGCTGAAATTGAGCAGATAGGTGCCGGATACGTTCATGCGGTCGCCGGTGACGCTGCCGTCGGCGTCCGACGTTCTGGTGAAGGTGACGCTGGCTTCCCCGAGCGACGAGTCAACGTCAATCGATGCGCTGGCGCCGTCCCCCGCAGAAGCCCTCAGGGTTCGAACCGGGTTTTGTCCCACCTGGGACGAGCATCCGGTTGCGGCAAGAAATATGAAACACAATCCGGCCGTCAAGCGGCTCAACGAAGTCATACAGCCC
This sequence comes from Deltaproteobacteria bacterium, assembly GCA_029555025.1. Lineage (GTDB taxonomy): Bacteria > Myxococcota_A > UBA9042 > DTJE01 > DTJE01 > JAGOFO01. The sequence goes on along the minus strand of JAKPTZ010000045.1, from coordinate 50,248 downwards.
CCCCTTTCCTGCAACGATAAACGGATCGCCCGCGACCAATCGAAGGCCGGATTGTATCCCGAAAAGCGGCGGCACGGAAAATGTCGACGCGCGGGAATTCACTGAAGCAGCCGAAGCCCGCCGGCGATAAGTAGCACCGGCCGTTCTGGACGAATTTCTGGAGCCGGTTGAGTCCATGTTCCCATAAGTCGTTTCGGCGTTATACTCCGGCCGGTTCCGACAGGAATTGTCCGGAACCGTCCTTTCGCGGAGGCGTGGTGATGGAATCGGCTGAAAGATTGTGCGGAATCGAACCTTTCTATGTGATGGAACTGCTTGCCAGAGCCAAGGAACTCGAGGCGCAGGGCCGTGACATCATTCACATGGAAGTCGGCGAGCCGGACTTTCCAACCCCGGAGCCTGTCCGCAGGGCGGGCGCGCAGGCCATACTTGACGGCAGGATGTTTTACACGAACGCACTCGGGCTGCCGGAACTTCGCCAGGCCATTTCGGATTTTTATCGGGAAAGGTACCGGGTCGATGTTCCAGCCTCCCGGATTGTGGTCACGGCCGGCGCTTCTGGCGCCCTTGTCCTGGCCCTTGCGTGCCTGGCAAATCCCGGCAGCGAGTGGCTGCTGCCGGATCCCGGGTATCCGTGCAACCGTCACTTCGTGAAGTCGTTCGACGCGGTGCCGGTTGGCATGCCGGTCGGTTCCGGAACGGGATTTCAGCCGACAGTCGATGATCTTGCGCGTCACTTCAACAATCGCACGGCCGGCGTGATGGTCGCGTCGCCGGCAAACCCGACCGGCACGATGCTTTCGGCCGAAGCAATCGGTTCGATTGCCGCATTCACCAGGGATCGCGGCCTGCACCTGATCGTCGATGAAATCTATCACGGCCTTACATACGACGGTGATGCGCCGACGGCCCTGGCGGCCGGCGACGACATCTTCGTGGTAAACAGTTTTTCCAAGTATTTCCAGATGACAGGCTGGCGGCTTGGCTGGCTTGTCGTGCCGGATCGCTTCGTCAGGGATATCGAGAAACTGGCCCAGAACCTTTTTATCGCCGCTTCGACCGCCGCGCAGCATGCGGCGCTTGCGGCCTTCCATCCGGAGACGATCGCCATCCTGGAAGAGCGGCGTGCCGAGATGAAGCGGCGCCGCGATTTCCTTGTTCCGGCCCTGGAATCGGTCGGGCTGAAGATCCCGGTGCGCCCGTCCGGCGCGTTTTATATTTATGCCGACTGCAGCGGGCTTACGGACGACAGCGACTGTTTCTGCCGCAAGCTTCTGGAAGATGTCGGCGTCGCGGTAACGCCCGGCAAGGATTTCGGTATCAACCAGCCCGAGCGGCACATAAGGCTTGCTTACGCCAACCAGATTTCACGGCTTTCAGAGGCTGTTGATCGAATCAGGGATTTCGTTTCCAGGCAGGAGGTCTGACATGACAGGATTTTTAGTGTCCTCACGGCAGAATTGCAATCGTCGGTGCCTTATGGTGCTTCAGGCCGCAATTCAGATGTTTGCTTTGGGCGTTCTGGTTGCTTTTGTCGCCTGCGGGGCCGGCGAATCAGGCCATGATAACGGTTCGGGGAACCCAGACTCCGTTGAAAATTTTGATGTCGTGGGGGATAACCTGTTGCCGGGGGATCAGGGCGATTTCGATGCCAGGGATCCCGGTGGTGACTCTGTCCTTGACGCAGGGCCGGACATCGATGCCGGAGCGGACGCGGACGCAGCCGTTCCTGATGTGCCTGATGTCGTCCAGAAGGATGTCCAGGACATTCATGGTTCCGATGCCGATCCCGATTTGCCGAATGAAACCGTTGTTGGTGACGACGGCAATCCATCTGACGTCACTCCCGACTCCTCCCAACCGTCGTGTTCCGGTTCATGCCAGTTCGGGGTTGATGTCGATTCGTGCGATTTCGGGTACCTGATCTGCGGTTGTGACGATGACAATCAGTGGCGCGAATACGATTGTCGCGAAGTGTGCATCGAGGACGGCCTGCTGGGCGGGGAGTGCGTGCCTCAACTCGGCATGCTGGTTTGCGACTGCACAAGCGATTGCGAAGACCTTCAGGCGATCTCGGACGACTGCTACTATGGACTCTATACTGAATGCACATGTGCTCCGGAAGATCCTTGCGGCTGGTCTGAAAATGGTATCTGCAATTCGGGTTGCCTGCTGGAGGTTCCAGAGTTCTTCGATGACTTCATGGACTGCCGGTGTCTTGGCGCGTGCGAATATGAAAGCTTCCTGGGCTTCTGCGACAACGACGGTGACTTGTGCTTCTGTCACGAGGACGAATACCAGGATTACGTAAGTTGTCCGGATTACTGCCAGTCACTTGGAACGACCACCGGAAAGACCGAATCATGCACATACGAGCTGATGGAATATCTGGGCGATTATGAATTCCTGCCGACCTGTGACTGTGTTGAGTAATGGGTTGAATGAACAGCCCGCCTGTTTGATATTCCTGCCGCAATCCGACTCCAGCCACATGGAGCAGATGACCTTCTGTCCGTTTTCGCAAATCCGTCGCATAAGTCTATAATCGGGGGAAACGGCTCCCATGCGGCGACCTGCCGCCATCACGCCTGGTTCCGGAGGTTTCTGTGGATAATCGTTTTCGAAGGTTTCCTGGATGGCGCCTTTCGTTTCTGTCCTGCATCGCGGTGATGGCGGCATTCGCCGGCGGCTGCGGCGATGGCGGTTCGCTGGCGGAACTGGACTGGGATCAGTGGGATTCGCCTTCGGCCGAATACAGGCCGTGGGTTCGCTGGTGGTGGCCTGGGAACGACGTTGATGACCAGGAACTTCAGCGGGAGGTGGCTCTGCTTGCCGCCAACGGTTTCGGCGGAGCCGAGGTCAACTCGATGAGCGCGGCGCTTGACTGGGAACCGGACGAGGCCGAAGTCGCGCGCCGTTTCGACTGGGGTTCCGAGTTGTTCTGGTCGCGTGTCAGGCTGGCCGCCGAGGCAGCCCAGGCCAATGGAATCATGCTGGATCTGACGGTCGGCTCCGGCTGGCCAAGCGGGGGCCCGCATGTAACCATCGACGATTCGATGCGGACGCTGCTCTGGTCGGAATTCCCGGTTACCGGTCCGAAGAGCGTAACCATCGAGATTGGCGAACCTCCGAAGGATCCGTTTTACGAGGTCGCGGCGCTGGCCGAAGGCATCGGCGAGCCGATGGCCCGGTGGCTGCCCGAGGGTTGCACGACCGTGGAAGTCCTGGCCGCCAGGAAGATCGGCGGAATCCGCAATCCCGACGTATGGGATTTGACCGACCAGGTGAATCTGGACGATGAGTCGGTCACAGTGCTGACTGCAAGCCTGAAGCCCGACGGCAAGCTGACCTGGGACGCGCCTGCCGGTGACTGGCTGATCGTTGCCTTCCATTCATGTCCGGACGGCCAGTTCGTCCACCTGAACGCGTACGCCGAGCCGAAGGAAGCGTTCGTGTTCGACCATTTCGACGTCGATCAGGTCGTGCGCGGGGCCGAAGTCCTGGCCGGCCAGGACGCCGGTCTTGGCGACTTGTACGGCACGGCAATCCGCGGGTTGTTCGTCGATAGTTTCGAGATGAGCACCGAGCGCTTCTTCCCGGCAGACTTTCTTCAGAAGTTCCAGGAAATGCGCGGTTACGACGTGCGACCGTGGCTGCCGGCGGTGGTGGCGCCTGGCGCGGACAATTACGTGTTCGACGGCGCCGGGATTGCCAACAAGTGTCCGTTCGTGTTCGGCGAAATGGACGGCAGGATCGCCCGGGATTACCAGAAGACGGTTTCCGACCTTTTCATCGATCGTTACATCGGCACCAGCACGACATGGGCTTCAGCCCGCGGGATGAAGTTCCGAATCCAGCCATACGGGCTGCACATTGATTCGATCCGTGCGGCCGGTGTGGCATCGGTTCCCGAAACCGAGCAGCTTTACGGCGGCGGATCCGAGCTGTCGCTGAAGGTCATGGCGTCAGGCGCGCACCTGTACGGCAGGAACGTCGTTTCCGCTGAATCGCTGGTTTCGGCCGGTCGTGACTACATGTCCACGCCGACCAAGATCCGCGCGTGGCTGGACAAACTGTACACGTCGGGCGTGAACCAGGCCGTCTATCACGGATTCCCGTTCAAGACCGGGCTGGATAAGTACGGCGAAACCGACTGGCACGCGTTCTCGTCGCCGTATTCGGGCCTTGGGACGTATTCGGAAAACATCAGCGAGGCCAATCCTTTCTGGCCGTTCATCGACACCATCAACCGGTACGCGGCCCGCGTGCAATACATGCTGCGCCAGGGCACGCCCAGGGCCGACGTGCTTGTCTATTACCCGTACCTGGGCATTCCGGCTTCGATCATGTCGCTGCGCGACCACCAGGAAACCCTGTTCAAGGGCCAGTTCGGCGACGAAAACCCGCGCGGCCAGGAAGGCATGCTCGAGATGGCCCAGGGGCTGTTCGGAGGCTTCAATCCAAGTGATTCGACCTGGTGGATGGGCGCGGTTTGGCCGGTGATGCAGGCGGTCGAAAATCTGGGCTACACCTGGGAATGGATCAACGACGACGCGCTGGCTTCCGCCCAGGTTGTGGATGGGCGGCTTGTCGTCGGCGATGCCAGTTACGGCTCGGTCGTGGTAATGCGCGCGCCTTGGATGGAAAAGGCCGCGGCGCAGAACCTGGCGGCCATGGCTGCGGACGGACTGCCGGTCGTGGTCGTTGGCGATGCACCGGCGGTGCAGCCGGGCTTCCATGATTACGAGGCCGGTGATGCCGCGGTTGACGCGGCGTTTGACGCGCTTTCGGGCCTGCCGAATGCCGCTTCGGTTCCTGTCGTCGAAACGCCTTCGACGGTGGAGAACGGCAACCCGCAACTGTTTACCGCCGACGGGCTTGCCGCCGCGCTGATGACAGCCGGCCTTCGCTCCGCCTTCGATATTTCATCCCGCGGCGCGACCGTCCGCACGATCGCCCGCGACATGGGCGACGCCCGGATATGGTTCATCCGCAACCCGTCCGACCAGGACCAGGAAGTCCAGGTCACCCCCGATGTCGATTGCGGCGGCGGCGTGGTCGCGGATGCGATGGAAGGCTGGGTGGCACCGCTCAATTTGCAGGCCGGCGGCATGTTCACGGTGGCGATACCGGCGTGGACTTCACGGTTCGTGATTTGCGGGATGCCAGCTCCGGCGGATTTGAAAAGCCGGGCAGGGTTGGCGCCCTTGTCCGGGGAACTCCATGACGTCCTGACCCTGGATGGCTGGAGCCTGCTCGTTGAAGGTGACGACGTCGTCGATGGCGCATACGGTTCGACCGAAAACGCCCTGGGCGACTGGCGTGACGTCGAGGCGTTGAAGCATTGCTCCAGCCAGGGGCTTTACCAGGCGACCTTCACGTCCGGCTTCGAATTCCTGTGGGACGTCCCGACCGAGGAAAGGACCGCGCTTTACATCGACCTGGGCATCGTACACGGGGCCGCGGCGGTCAGCATCAACGGATCCGGCCCTTATGAGGTGATATCCGAGCCTTACAGGTTGGACGTCACCCAGTACCTGATGTCGGGTGAAAACGAGATTTCCGTCGTTCTGGTTCCGGCCCTGCGCAATCGCCTGGTCGGCCTTGGCCTTGCCAAGGATCCGACGGCGGCCCAGTTCGACAAAAAGGGCGACACCATCGTCGCGACCGGCCTTGTCGGCCCGGTCACCCTTGAAACCATCGTCGGCCGGTGGTGACAGCCGCGACGCAACGCTGAGCCATCCCCTCATAGGAAAGGGAGTACGCCCGGTGATGGTTGGCGGTCGGCGGTAAACCCTTCCGCGGCTCCCCCTTCACCCCTTCCCGTGCGAGTTCGGGGCGTTCACGTCGTTCGTTCGGGCGTCGGCTCGGTCGGCTGATGCACGAAGTCGCTTGTTTTCGGATTGCACCGCGCCGATTCGCCGGCCGCTGTCATTAATCCGGAATCCTGTTCACGCCCTCGCATCGCATCGGGTGGGGTATGCCGCTCCAGGCTTCCCCGCCGCCTGCCCTGGCCATCGGCGTACGCCCAGCGATTGTCGGAGCGCGACTTCAATAACCTGTTGAAAATTTTGAGAAATGTGCCGACTTTAACTAGATGAATGATATTAGCGCCGGATAATTCTTGCGCAAGATCAAGGGGTTACCCGATGTCTGTAAAGAGAATGGTAATCGTAGTCAGACGTATTTTTCAATGTCTTCATGCAAAGAATTGTTGGGCTGGTCACGGTAATAGCGCAAAGGGAACTGTTGACCACAGCACAATTATCGGTTTCTAATCGGGGCGGGTTTTCATCGTGGTGAATTTGGAATGCCGGGAAGGTCGAAGGCCCCAGAAAACGGAAAGGATCTTGAAAAACGGGTTGTGGAAATTGCAGAGGGGCTTGGCCTTGTGGTTGAAACTCAGGTCCGCGTTGCCCGGCGAATTTGGGGTGCGGTGAGGCAGATCGATGTGGTGTTAACCCATCCGGTGTCAAGACTTCGCCTGGGCGTCGAATGTAAGTACCAAGCGGTCTCGGGCTCGGCAGAGGAGAAGATCCCGGCAATTGTTGAGGACATCGACGCCTGGCCCATCAGGGGAATAATTGTCATTTCCGGCGAAGGTTTTACGGCCAACATGAAGTCCTCCTTGTTTTCGACGGGGAAGGTCGTTGAACTTGAAGATTTGGAAGCCTGGTTGAAACTCTTCTTTGGTTTGGACATTTGATTTGAAAGAAATCTCTGCACCATATGCCGCCCCGTTTATCAAATGGGCTGGCGGGAAAAGTCAGATTCTTCCGTGGATCGAGAAGATGCTTCCACGGCAAATCGGCAATTATTTCGAACCTTTCATCGGTGGCGGCGCGGTATTCTTCAAGCTTGCATCGCAGGGCACCGTAGCGCGGTCTTTCCTATGTGATGCCAATCCGCACCTCGTAACGACGTATCGCGTGGTCAGGGATGAGCCGGAATCCTTGATCAAGTACCTTGACGAGTTGAAGCTTCGTAATAGTGACGAATATTTCTATCAGGCTCGAAATCGCTTCAACCACGAGCAGATGTCGGACGTGGAAAGGGCAGCCCTGCTGATCTATTTGAATAAGACGTGTTTCAACGGGCTCTTCAGGGTGAACTCCAAAGGCCACTTCAACGTGCCAGTTGGCCGTTACGTTAATCCGGGCATTTATGACGCGCAGCAGATTCAGGCTTGTTCGGCGGCTTTGAAGCACGCGGAGATTGAATGCGGAGATTTTGAGAGCATCTTGACTGATGTGGGGCCTGGTGATTTCGTCTATTTTGATCCCCCGTACGTTCCTTTGACGAAGACCGCCCATTTTACGTCCTATGCCCGTGATGACTTCACGTTCGACGATCAGGTCAGGCTTTCGAACGTCTTCAAGAGGCTTTCGGAAGTCGGGGCCAGGGTACTGCTGTCAAATCATGCAACCCCGGAACTTATCTCTCTTTATGATGGGTTTGATATTTCCATCGTTCCAGCCCGCCGTATGATCAATCGCGATGCGTCACGCCGTATGGCGCCGATTGATGAAGTCCTGATCAGGAACTACTGAGCAAACAAGGTCTTACGCCCCTGACGACTGAAACGTTGGGCGTAACACCGAAGGGGCCGCGGGGTACCCGTAGCGGAACGCCCCGGAGGCGCGCGACACCCTGCGGGGCTTTAATGACCGTCGCGCGCCGAGAGCACGAGAAGCGCCCGTGGGGCGGGCCCCGCGGGCGGGTGTAATTCGCTCGTGCATTTGGTGTAGAATCGGCGGGCGGATTTTTTCTGGTGGAACAATGCGGACGAACGGTTTTGTGATTGCTTTCGCGGCGGCCATGGCTCTGGCAGTCGGCTGTGCCGATTCCGTTGAAGAAGTCGACATCTACGCGACGAATTTCGAACCGGGCGTCGAGATGCGCGACGGCGTAAGGATACTGCGCCTGAAGGGCACGCCTTACGAAATGGGAAAGCAGCACGCGACGTTCCTGCATGATGAACTGGTCAAGGGCGTCGAATTCCTGGAAACGACCGAACTGGGTCTGCTGGAATTCATCGCCCGGGACTACGGCTTCCTGGATGACGCGATGGCACAGTCGTATCCCGACGTGATCGACGAATGTGAAGGCATGGCGGAAGTGGCCGGCGCGGAAGGCTGGACGATGGACCGCTGCATGGCCCTGGCGTACGGCGAAATCGTGCTCGATTTCTTCGAGGCCGGTATGTTGCAGTGTTCCCAGTTCGCGGCGGCGGGTCCAGCCACCGTCGATGGTGAACTGATCCATGGCCGGAACCTGGACTGGGGCGACATGTCCTACCTTCTCGATTACCCGACGATTATGGTGCGTGCGCCGGAAGGCCGGATTCCATACGTAGTCGTGGGTTTCCCCGGTTGCGTTGCCGCATACAACGGCATGAATACGGCCGGTCTTTCGATCGCCACGAATGAAAACGGGTCCATGAACGACCTGGATCGCGAGGGTGTCCCGACGGTGCAGGGCGTGAACTACATGCTTTCGCACTTCACGAAGATCGACGAAGTCATTGATTACATTGTCAATTCGGATCGCATGTCGGCCGAGAACATGGTCGTCACGTCCGGCCACGAGAAGAGGGCGGTCGTTTTCCAGATGACCGCGTCGCACATCCATTACGAAGAACTCGGCGATGACGGCGTGAATTACATCACCAATCATTTCGTCACCGAGGACATGCAGCCGTACGAGGACCCCAAGGATCCGGGAACCTCGACCTATTGCCGTTACATGCGCCTGCGTCAGCTTCTGGAACCGGGCTTCGAAAACGTCCGTGACGACAAGGTCTATGGTTCGGTCGATCCTGCGGTCGCCGCCGGCATCCTGCGCGACAGGTACAACCCGATCGACATGATCGAGTACCCGAAGGGCCAGTTCGACGTCGAAACCGCCACCGGCGGGGCGATCGCGGTCAATGCGGCGATTTATTCGATAGTGTTCAAGCCCGCGTCCGGCCAGTTCTGGTTTGCCTATGGATCGAAGCCGATCCCGGACAATCCGTTTGTCGGTTTCAACGTTCAGGAACTCCTGGGTAACGACCCGGCGGCGGTTGCGGTTCCGGCTGTCGTCGAGTAGGCGGGGCAGGGTATGAAGGCATTGATTCTGGTCATGTCGGTGCTTCTGACGGTCGCGTGCGCGGCATGCTATCCCGTGGTCGTCGCCCCCGGCTGTCAGCAGCAGGTGAACGACTGCCTGCGCGGTTGTTCGGCGTCGCCCGTGGGCCAGCCCTATGAATACAGTCCGACCAGCCCGATCGACACCAGGTCTGACTGCGAGCGTCATTGTCACGAGTCCTGTGCCCAGCAGTGGAAATAGGGGGCTGCCGATGAAAGACACCGATTGCAGTGAACTGGTGACCCTGCGCGGGCGGATTGACCAGGTCAACCGTGGCATCCTGGAACTGCTTAACGAGCGCGCCAGACTGGTCCTGGAAGTTCAGGCGGTTAAGGAACGCAACGATATCAGCATGTTCTGCCCCGGGCGTGAAAACGAGATGCTTGACTCAATCGTTGCCGGCAACAAGGGCCCGTTTTCGGACGCGGTCATCCGCCAGATATTCAAGGAGATATTCAGGGCCAGCCTGGAAAGCATGCAGGCCGCGGGGATCGAGCATCTGAAGGTGTCGCGCGCCCAAGGCGAGCAGGATGTCGTCATCGACGTGCGCGGCCACCTGATTGGCCGTGATCCGGTCGTGATAGCCGGTCCCTGCGCGATTGAGAACGCGGCCCAGGCCAGCGAAGTCGCCCGTCACCTGGTCTCGCGCAAGATCCATTTCATGCGTGGCGGGGCTTTCAAGCCGCGCACGTCTCCGTATTCGTTCCAGGGGTTGGGCGTAGAAGCCCTTGGCATTCTGGATGGCATCAGAACCGACTTCGACATGGTCGTGGTCACCGAGGTCACCGACACAAGGTCTGTCGATGCGGTCGCCGCCGCGGTCGATATCCTGCAGATCGGTTCGCGCAACATGGCCAATTACGAGCTTCTGCGCGCGGCCGGTGCGACCGGGAAGCCGATTCTGCTGAAGCGCGGGTTCGCGGCGACCCTGGACGAGTTCATGCTGGCGGCGGAGTACGTATCCCGCGAAGGAAACGAAAACATCATCCTGTGCGAGCGCGGTATCAGGACGTTCGCAAGGGAAACCAGATATACCCTGGACATCAGCGCGGTGCCCCTGCTTCGCCAGATGAGCCGACTGCCCGTCATAGTCGATGTCAGTCACGCGGCCGGTCGCCGCGATCTGGTGATTCCGCTGGCCAAAGCCGCGATGGCGGCCGGGGCTTCGGGTGTGATGGTGGAAGTCCATCCGTCCCCGGCGCACGCACTGTCGGACAGCGCCCAGCAGATTGACCTTGGCGAGTTTGACGAACTCATTGCTGCATTGAAACGGTAGGGCGACGGACCCGCCTTCGCCGGGGCGAATGATAATTCGCCCGTCAGATTGAAGGCATCGTGCCGGACCGCAGCGGGCGGATGTAATCCGCCCGTACAAGGGGCGAATGAAAATTCGCCCCCCACGTGAAAATTCGCCCGAAACGTGGAAATTCGCCCGCATGCGTGAAAATTCGCCCGTACCCGCCGCGAGTCGCGCACATCTTTCTAGTCGGAGTTCTGCTTTTCTTCCAGCTCGGACCAGCGGGAGTAAAGCCGTTCGACCTCGGCCGCGGCAAGGCCTTCCGCCTGGCACGCCTTCTGCAGTTCCCCGGGATTGGTCGCGATCGACGCGTCGCCAAGCCTGGCGCGGGCCTTTTCAAGCGCCGCCTCGGCCGCCGAAATCGCGTCCTCCATTCCCTTCAGTTCCTTGTCTTCAAGGTAGGTCAACTTCTTCTTCTGTTTCGGGCGTTCGCGGGCCGGAGCCTTGTCCCGTGCAGGCTTCGCGGCCTCCTGCATCACGGCGTACCACTGTTCGAAATCGGCGTACGCCGAAACTCCGCCCAGTCCGTCCAGGCCCAGCGTCACCGTGGTCACGCGGTCGAGCATGTACCTGTCGTGCGTGACCAGCATCACAGCACCCGGGAAGGTCACGATGCTTTCCTCAAGCACTTCCAGCGTCGGGATGTCCAGATCGTTCGTCGGTTCGTCAAGCAGCAGCAGGTCGCACTTGCGAAGTATCAGGCACGCGATCAGTGCCCTGGCCTGCTCGCCGCCGGACAGGCTGCCGATCGGCGAATCAAGCTGATCCCGCCTGAACCTGAAGCGCGAAGCCCACGACTGAACGTGGATCGGCTCGTCGCGGTAAAAGACGGAGTCGCCATCGGGCGCCAGCGTCCGTCGAAGTGTCTGCGCCGGATCGAGTTTTTCCCTTTTCTGGTCGAAATAGACCACGTTCAGGCTAGGCGCGGTTCGCACCGACCCGTCGTCCGGTTCCAGCTCACCCGCCAGCAGCCGCAGGAAGGTCGTCTTGCCGGATCCGTTCGGGCCGACCAGCCCGATTCGCATTCCAGGTGACACTATAAGATCCAGTCCCGAAAACAGGGGCTTGCCGCCCAGCGACTTCGCCAGGTTGCGAACGACCATCAGCCGCTTCGTCTTCCTTCCGGTGCCCGTGAACTCGAAATCGGTCTCCGCGACCCGGCCGCGCTCGCGCGCAGTGTTCAGTTCGTCAATCAGGCGATGCGCTTCATCCACGCGGTACCTGGCCTTGGTCGCGCGCGCCTTCGGTCCGCGCATCAGCCATTCGGTCTCGCGCTTGACCCGCGTTTCCAGTGACAGCCTGCTTTTTGCCTCGCTTTCAAACCAGTCCGCCTGGGCGTCAAGGAAGGCCTGGTAGTTGCCAATCGACATGAAACTGCCTTCCGGGTAACGGCGGCTGAGTTCCACGATCCTTTTTGCGAACCCGTCCAAAAATCTTCTGTCGTGGCTGACGACGACGACGCCGAACCGGGCCGCGCCAAGCATGTCTTCCAGCCACGTCAGGCCGTCAATGTCCAGGTGGTTGGTAGGTTCGTCCAGCAGCAGCAGATCCGGGCCGCGGACGATCTCACGCGCAATCGCAAGCCGCTTTTGCCAGCCGCCGGACAAGGTTCCCGCCTTCTGGGTGCGATCCGTGAATCCAACGCGGCTGAGCGTGGCGGAAACCAGGGCCTCCCGCTCGCCATGGTTTTCATGGGTTTCCGGCATCACCGAATCCAGCGACGTCCAGATAACCTGTTCGACAGTCATGTCGGGATCGAAACGATGCGTCTGTTCGACGTAGCACAGCCTGGCGCCCTTGCGAATCGAAATGCTGCCCGCGTCGATCGACTCGATCCCCGCAATCATTTTCAGCAGCGTTGATTTGCCCGACCCGTTTGGCCCGATGATTGCCAGGCGATCCGTCTCGTGGATGTTCAGGTCGATGTTTTCGAACAGTTCCTGGGCGCCGAAGGCCTTGCAAAGACCTTTGCAGACAACAATCGGCGGCTGGGTGGAAACAGGTGTCGGCATGCGTAAAGCGGGGCTCCTTCAGGTAAGCGCCGCCGCGACCGCTTCGATGTCGTCGTGGTCGTGCCAGCAGTGCAGGGCGATTCTCAGGTAACCTTCCCGCAGCGATACAAATATGTTTTGCCTTTGCAGGCTGGCCACCAGGCCGTCCAGGAATTCCGGTCCGCGGCCCATGTGGCTGATGCCCAGGATCGGTCCGGTTCGGCCGGCGGACACCAGGGCGCCAAGCCTCTCAAGTTCCGGCCGCCAGGACGCGTCGGCGCGCGCTCGCAGCAGTTCGACCAGTCCAGCCTGCAGGCCGCGGATGTGCGTTTCGATGTTGTGACTGCCGACCTCGTTGATGACGCCAAGCGAGCCGCGAAGAACCAGCGCCCCGATCACGTTGTAGCCGCCCTGTTCCAGCTTGTGGCCGTTTTCCTGCCAGTTGCGGTCGAAATCGGTCACGGCCCGGTTGAAATTGCCGCCTTCCTCTACGGACAGCCACGATCCGACCGGCGAAAGGCGCTTCCTGAAATCCGGATCCGTCCACAGGAATCCCTGGCCCGACATGGCCAGCAGGCCCTTGTGCCCGCCCGTGGCAAACGCGGACACGTCGGTAAGATCCGGTGCCATCGCCCCCGCGCCCTGAATGCCATCGACAACCAGCGGCACGCCGCGATCGCGGCACAGACGCCCCAGCAGCCCCAGGTCCATGCGCAGCCCGTCCTGGAACCTGACCCAGCTTGCCGTGACCATCCTGGTGCGCGGCCCGATCGCCATCGCAAGTCTTTCCTCCGGACTGTCGTGTGCGGTTGGCGGCGTCGATATCCAGGCTTCGCGTCCCGACTTGTGCCCGTCCCACAGGGGCACTTCGCGGAAGGTCACCCCACTGTCGGCCAGCCCCTTCCAGGGCCAGACGTTGGAAGGGAATTCGCCAAGCGGCGCGATGATCTCGTCGCCCGGTTCGAACGGGAAGCCGCGGGCCACGAGTGTCAGGCCGGTCGATGTGCTTTGTGAAAGGCTGATATCGGTGGCCTGGGCCGCCCTTGCCCCCGGTCTTGAAATGACGGCCGCTGCCTCGGCTTTGGCGCCAGACAGGATGTCGATTACGTCTTCCTGCATCCGGCGGTTCCAGGGCCGAAGCTCCAGATCCATGTAGCGTCTGGCCGCCTCGGCCACCTCGACCGGTGTTGGCCCCTCGGCGCAGTGAAGCAGCCAGCGGACGTTGCCGAAATCGAAAATGTCACGACTCACCGGCGCACCCATGGTCATCACCCCGGTCGTTCACGGAGCGGGATCTTATACCGATACGCCGGCTTTTGCAGGGCCGTGGCGAATGATGACGGGAATCGTCGCGTATTTCTGTCTAAACGACGATTCCTGAATTCCAAAATAAGGGCCTTCTGCTAGGATTCGGCGCATGGACGGCGAACCCGTAAAAATTCCGATGGACAAGATACTTTGCGGGGGGAAGTTCTTCCGTCTGGTCGCGGCCTGCTGCCGCAACTGTACCGAACCTCAGTTCTGCCGGGAATTCTGGGATTTCTTCCAGAAAAACGGTATCACTCCGCAGGAATACCTGCGAAAATTCGGCATCGAGGAGGACGGCATGAAGAGAATCGTCTTCGACTGTGACCGCTGCGGCAAGAAGGACATCGGGGAACCGGTGACCGTCTATTACACCGAAGGGGCCAACGAAGGGGAAAGGATGCCCACGGCGGAATTCGCCGCGGCCATCGAGAAACTGGGCAAGGTCCCGGTCTCCAAGGAATTCCTTGGGGACGTGCTGGTGCTGCTGAACACCCACGAAAACTGGGAGCATTACTGTTCGTCGTGCTTCCGGAAGGTTGCCCAGTCAGCCATAGGCATGCTTGGCCCGAACGCCAAGTCGCGCAAGAAGGCGCCGGCGTCGGCCGAGTCGGTCATGTCGGCAGCCGGACGGGCGATTGCCGCGAAGAACCAGCCGAAGCCGGTGGTTCTGGAGCCGTTGGATGCCACCGAACCCGAGGTCACACGCGGCAGGAAGAAGTCCGGCGATCAGGCCTGATGCCACCGGGAAGCCAGTGGTGCCGGTTCCTCAACGTTCGTGCTGTATTCCGGGCGGGCCTTTCCGTAACATGCCCCGGGTCTCTCCCGGCCGCCTGATGCCGGCGGCGGGATACCCGGTCTCGTTTGTTTCTTTGTCCCCACGGGGTGAATGATGCTCAGTATTCGAATCCATTTCGCGGCGGCGGCACTTTGCTGCCTGGTATCCCTTCAGGCCTCGGCCGACCCGATCGTGCCCGAGCCGATCTTCCCGAAGGAAAGCTATCCCGACCTGCACCAGGAGATGGCTCGTCACGACAGGGCCTACTATCGTTTCCTGGCCCTGCCGCAGGGATGGTCGCTTGAAGCCAACCTGACGTCCCCGGACAACCTGGCGCTGATCAACCAGTTCCTGGATCAGTCTGAATCGGAAGACGTCAAGGCGGTGACCGGCAAGCATCCGTACGAGATGTTTTCGAATTACGAGGAGTACGGCGACCTGGGCATGTTCGGCGGGGTGGCTGTCGCGGCGACCGCCTTCAAGTACATGACGCTCAAGCGCGAAAATGCCCCGGCCGACGAGCTTGCCGAGGCACGTCGCGACCTGGTTCGGGCCATCGAGACGCAGCACGTTTTCTGGCAGATTACCGGAACCCCCGGTGTCGTGGCCCGTGGCGTCCAGAGGCTGGTTGACGAGGATCCGGAGGCGCCGCCGATTCCTCGCCTGAATCGCAACATCGTCGATCTTGCCGACGGCGACGGCAATCCGCTGCCGGCCCCGAAGAACAACGGAACCTGGCGTGCCGACAATTCGAAGGGAACCCTGCCGCCGGACACATGGATCTGGGAAGACTCCTGCTCGAAGGATCAGATGATCGGCCAGATTTTCGCCATGGTGCTGCTTTACGACGCGGCCGTCGGCGACCCGGACATCGACCAGGCGCTGGTGACCCGCATGCAGCAGGATGCACTTGCGACGGCCGCGATGCTGATGGAGACGCGGGATATTTCCACGATGGAAGGCCCGATAGGATTCGGGATGTACGACCTTATCATCATGGACGCCGACGGACGTCCGACGATGTTCCATGACTTCAATCCGTACTCCATGGAAAAGATTTACGTCGAGGCCGGAAGCCCCGGATACAACCTGTTTAACCTGATCATGGCCCTGGGCGTGATGAAGGGGCTTTACCACGTAACCGGTTCGACCGAGATAGAGACGTACATCTATCAGGAACTGATGGGCAACCGGAACTACCTGGAGATGACGACCCCGCCCCTGGAAAACGAGGAGATCCTTGATTACATCCTGGTCGAACTGAAGACGAACTTCTCGAACGTCAACATGATCGCGACCGCGATATGGCTGGCGCTGTACACCGAGTCCGACCCCGTCGTGAACGGCTTCCTGCAGAAGTTCATGACCGAAAGATGGTGGGACAAGCCAGGGCGCACGCGCACGGCGAAGCTTTCAAAGCAGCCCTTCTACAATATGGTGTGGATGGGATTGACCGACGCCGGCGTGGATCGCGCCATGGCGGATCAGACCGCGGCCCTGCTGACCGCGTACAAGCTCGGTCCGTACATGAACGATGCAGTCATCAATTGTGACGAGGCGGAGATTGAGGCGAAACAGTGCCTTGCGGTTGACGGTACGACCACTCTGATCCTGGAAGGGGGAACCAACCGGACCGACAGCCCCGTCGCGACCGAGGCGCTTGATCCGTCGATCCGCCCGCCGTCCAATTTCGACGCCAGGTCCGATCCTTTCGAAGCCAACGGCGGCGGCGGCCCCAGGATGAACCCGGGCGGCGACCTTCTGGCAGCCTACTGGATGGGCCGCTTTCTGGACCTGAATCCGGCCGGGGTTTCGTCGAAGTCGCCTTATGTTCGTACCCACATTCCCGTACCTGGTTACGAACAGGTCGCGGATCCGTCGCCGGAGGCTTCCGAAGAGGTCGCGTCCGACGTGATCGAGCCGGAAGACCAAGGCCCGCAGGCGGAGGTTCCGGGTGTCGATACCGGCGTTGGAGTCGATAGTGTCGTCAACGATGAAGGTCATCAGCCCGCGGACGCGTCGATCGAACAGGATACCGGCTCTGGCAAGGCTTCCGGTGGTTGTTCGGCCGGCGATTCACCGCTGGCCGGCCCGCTGGTCATCCTGTCATTCCTTCTGGTCGCCTTCGTCGCCTTACGCATGCGGTTTGAAGCGTAAACAAAGTTAACAAATCAACGCCCGGCACGCTTGACCGATTCCAAGATTGATTCCATCCTATTTGGGGACGGAGTGTTTCGTCCGCGGCTTTGATTCCCGGTGGAACATGGGCTTCGACATCCCGGCGCTTTCGAAGGTCTGGAGTGTCCTTACGGGGACACGTGAACAGGTTCGCCGCGATGGATACGAGGGCCTTGAAGGCACGCTGATTGACGGGCGCTTCGAGGTCATCCGCAAGATTGGCACGGGCGGCATGGGCTCTGTCTATCTGGCCAGGCAGAAGTCGATGCATCGGGACGTCGCCATCAAGGTGCTGAACCCGGACAAGGTCAACGACCAGGATGCGCGCGAACGTTTCCGCGTGGAGGCCGCCGCCGTAAGCAGGTTGAAGAGTCCTCACACCATCAGCGTATATGATTTCGGCGAGGACGAACGGGGCGGGTTGTTTCTGGTGATGGAACTGCTTCAGGGGCGTCCGCTTTCAGAAATACTGGAGCGCCGTGGTTCCCTGCCGATTCCGATGGCCCTGGAAATCACCGACCAGATTCTTGATTCGCTTTCCGAAGCGCATCGGTCGGGCGTCCTGCACAGGGACTTGAAGCCGGAGAACGTGTTTGTCCGTGAAGATTCAGGTGGCAGCGTCTTCGTGAAGGTTCTGGACTTTGGAATCGCGAAGGTCGTCGGCGGTCCGATGGAATCACGTACGTGGGCGGGCAGCGTCTTCGGGACTCCCGCATACATGAGCCCGGAACAGGTCATGGGACGTGAACTGGACGTGAGAACGGATCTGTACGCTGTTGCGGTCGTTCTTTACGAGATGATTACCGGTCGTCTGCCGATAACCGGGGAGACCGCGATCGAGGTCGGGATTCGCAAGGTCAGGCAGCGGGCGCCGTCCCTGCTGCAGGCCAACCCGTCCGTGAAATGCTCGCCCGAGGCAATCGCATTCGTAGCCATGGCGCTTGAACCGGACAGGAACAGGCGACCGTCAAGCGCCGAAGATTTCAGGAAGAAAATGCGCGAGGCATTCCGCGGCGCGGCGTTTGTTGAAAGGCGGCGGGCGGACGCAGCCGGTTCCGGCAGGCAGCCGGCGCAGGCCGCGTCAGGTTCAACGGCGACTCCCGTTGTAGTATCGACGGCCGACTCGGTGACGGCGGCGTGGAAATACGACGGGCAGACCGTCTCCAATGCTCCCGACTCCATTCCGGCCGCTTCGGTCGCGGCGATTTGGCCGGGGCACGCACCGGAAGCGTCGGTAAAGGTCAGGACGACATCTCCGGAAAAGCCGGCGACCAGGCCCCCGGATCAGGTGGAAGCGTTGAAGGCCGCCAGCGAGCCACTTGCGGCCTTTGACAGACGGGGCAGGGCCAGGCTGCAGCGGCTGGCAACCGCGCGTTGTCATTACAACGGCCAGGTCAGCCAGGCAACGGTTGCAAACTCCAGCGCATCCGGGGCATTTCTTCATTCTACCTGGCTTCCCGTGGTCGGCCACCGCCTGACCGTGTCATTCGTCTGTCCCGGTTCTCAGGTATGGGGTATTTCGGTGGTGGCCGAAGTCGTGAGAATTTCTTCCGGGACGGGCGCTGCTGGTGAAGTGCGCGGATTTGCTGTAAGGTGGCTGAAGATGAGGGCCAGGGGAAGCTTGTCGTGCATGTCGAAGTTTCTTGACGGCATGATGGGTATCGAGTTCAGGTCGTCTCTTCCGGCCTCGACCGATCTTTCCCGCTGGGAATACAGCTTCGAGGAGGGGCGCCTGGTCTGACGCGCGCCCTCCCGGTCTCCCGATGCGAGGTGCGCAAATGAACCGTCCTTCCGCAAGTTTGTTCTTCCTGATTTCCTTCATGATTGTTGCGTCTCCGGCTGTGGCCGCGGTTCAGGATGACTTCGAGGTCGAAGTGATCGACCGGGCCCTTGGCGGGGACGATCAGCCCGGGCTGGTATTCCATGGAATACGCCAAATCCGCAACATCAGGCTGACGGTCGCGGTTGATGATGGAAGGAAGATGGAGTTCTCCAGGCCGGAACTGAACGGCGGCGAAACCTGGAAAGTGAACTGGCGTCAGATTCCGGGGCGCGTCACCTACCGGGCCGATTTCATCGCGGAAGGCATGTCGGAGTCGATTTCGGTCGAATTCACGGCCATCGTGGCAAATCCCTTCGACATCTCCGTGAACGAGTCGGAAATCGATCTCGATGCCGGGAAGATCGGCTTTTCCACTTCGGGCCAGGTCAGGAAGGTTCAGTTGCTGCTTTTTGCTCCGGACGATTCCGAACTGCTGGCAATCGAGCGTCCCCTTATGTTCGAGGGCGTCCAGAAGCCGTTCGAATTCCAGCCTCCGTCCGGCGAAATCGGACTGGTCAAGCTGGTTGCCATGGACGACAAGGGATTTTCCAGGAACGTTTCGTTTACTCCCTATTCGGTTCCGGTTCCGCACGACGAAGTCAATTTCGAGTTTGGCAAGGCTGAAATCAGGGCCAGCGAGGAACGCAAGCTGCACGCTGTCGTCGAAGGCACCGAGAAGGCCCTTTCAACCCTGGGAAAGCAGATCCGCTTCAAGCTGTTCGTGGCCGGCTACACCGATACCGTCGGCTCCCACGAATCGAATTTCGAGCTTTCCAGGAAGCGCGCCGCCGCGATCGCGTCCTGGCTGAAGGCGCATGGGGTCAGGCTTCCCGTGTGTTCGCACGGTTTCGGCGAAACCGTCCTTGCGGTCGAGACGCCGGACAACACCCCGGAGGAAAAGAACCGTCGCACCATATTCGTGATATCGGGCCAGGCCCCGCACGGCAAGGATTTCCAGGGTGAAGCCGACTGGTCTTGTCATTGAGGGCGGCCAGGTCACCTGACCAGTGATCTGTACCTGATCCTGTGCGGCTGATCTGCGGCCTCGCCAAGTCTTTCCCGGCGATCCCTTTCGTAATCCGAGTAGTTGCCAGGAAACCAGACGACGCTGCTGTCGCCCTCGAACGCCAGGATATGGGTTGCAATCCTGTCCAGGAACCACCGGTCGTGGGAAATCACCATCGCGCACCCGGCGAAGTTCAGCAGAGCGTCTTCCAGTGCCCGCATCGTGTTGACGTCAAGGTCGTTGGTCGGTTCGTCCAGCAGCAGGACGTTTGCTTCCGATTTCAGCATCCATGCAAGCTGCACGCGGTTGCGCTCGCCGCCCGACAGCACGCCGACCTTCTTCTGCTGATCCGCGCCGGTGATGTTGAATCTTGCAACCCACGCCCGCGAGTTGATTTCAACACCGCCAAGAAGGATGCGGTCGGCCCCGCCCGTCACCACTTCCCAGACCGTCTTGTCTGGATCCAGGACGCTTCTCATCTGGTCGGCGCACGCAATCCTGACTGTGGCGCCAAGGTTGATCGTCCCGGAATCCGGCTTCTCCTGTCCGGTGATCATCTTGAACAGCGTTGTCTTTCCGGCTCCGTTCGGTCCGACAATCCCGACGATGGCCCCGGGCGGCATAAGGAAGCTCAGGTTGTCGATAAGGAGTCTGTCGTCGAAAGCCTTTGATACGCCGCCAGCTTCGATAACCCGGTCGCCAAGCCGAGGTCCGGCCGGTATGTATATTTCAAGTTCCCGGATCATCTGCTCGGGCTGCTTTGCAAGCAGTTCCTCGTAAGCTGTGACCCTGGCCTTCCCCTTGGCCTGCCGCCCGCGTGGCGACATGTGAATCCATTCGAGCTCGCGCGCCAGCGTCTTCTGGCGTTCGCTTTCGGATTTAGTCTCGCGCGCCAGCCTTTCCTGCTTCTGCTCAAGCCAGGAACTGTAATTGCCCTTCCACGGGATACCCTCGCCGCGGTCAAGTTCAAGAATCCATCCGGCGACGTTGTCAAGGAAGTACCGGTCGTGGGTGACCGCGATTACCGTTCCCTGGTAACGCTGAAGGTGCTGTTCGAGCCAGTGAACCGATTCCGCGTCCAGGTGGTTGGTCGGCTCGTCCAGCAGAAGTATGTCCGGATTCTGCAGCAGCAGGCGGCAAAGCGCGACACGGCGGATTTCGCCCCCGGACAGGATGTTGACGGGGGTATCCGCCGGCGGGCAGCGCAGCGCGTCCATGGCGAGTTCCAGGCGGCTGTCCAGTTCCCACGCGCCAACGGCGTCAAGCTTGTCCTGTACTTCGCCCTGGCGCTTCATCAGGGCGTCCATTTCGTCGTCGGACATCGGCTCGCCGAAGCGCTCGTTGATTCGATCGTATTCCGCAAGCAGTTCGACGATTGGCGCCGCGCCTTCCTTCACGACGTCGATAACCGTCTTCTGCGGGTCCAACTTCGGCTCCTGTTCAAGGTAACCTATGGAAAACCCGGGAGCACACGCCGTCTGGCCCAGAAATTCGGTATCGACGCCGGCCATTATCTTCAGCAGGGACGACTTGCCCGATCCGTTGGCGCCGATTACGCCGATCTTGGCCCCATAGAAGTACGACAGCCAGATGTCCTTCAGCACGGTTTTCTGGCCGTGAACCTTGCCGACGCCCATCATCGAATAGATTACTTTCTGCGGATCGTCCGCCATTTCCCTGAACCTCGGTTTGATTTGAAGATGAGCCGCGGTCGGCTAGCCCTTCGAAACGACCAGTTTGCCGTCGGAAAAGCCTGTCTTGACCTGATCCTCGAACGGCTGGTCAAGGCCGAACGCAAGCTGCAGGAACGGAAGAATCATGCTCACCGACAGGTAGAGCTGTTCCTTGCGCATGATTTCGGGCTCGCCGTCCATTATCGGCATCATTCCGCCGCCGTAATACATCTGGTGATCGGTAAAGAGGCTGTGATTGCCGCCGACGACCTGAACCTTCCACTTGGGCGAGTCGAATGCCGAATACGAATCGTTGGCATAGCTGCTGTTTGCGATGGTGTCCTTCGGTCCCAGCAGCGCCATGAAGTACTGGGCCCCGTTCTTGTTGAGCTTGATGGACGGCGCCATCGCGATGGTGGCAACGGCCTTGTTGTAAATGGTCGATTCCTTGTCAACGTCCTTGAGCAGGTTCAGCGTGTCGGAGCCGCTGCCGAACACCATCCAGGCGAAAGTGCCGCCGGTCTGGACGCCGGTCATTGCGGAATGAAGCAGGCCCAGGTCGGCGTTCAGGTACTTCGGTGCGGTGGCGAACACCTTCTTCGGGTGTCCCTGCGGATCCTCCTCGACCAGCTTTGCGTCAAGGCTTACCGTGACGATTCCCCATGTCGCCAGCATCTGGCCCAGGTAGTCGAAATTGATGAACGGGAAATTCGTGTCCTGGGCTTCCGGGACGATTATCAGGACGGGATAGGTGCCCGGGATCCCTGGACGACGGACTGAACCGCATTCGGCCGGGTAATAGACCCTGACGTCATCGCTGACGAAATCGACGTATCCGGCGGCATGCGGGCCGACATCGCCCAGTCCGCCGGCGGTTCCGGTCGCGGCGGGCGTGCTGCCGTCGCAGGCCATCACGTTTGTCGTGGTGTAGGTGAACGGATCAGGGTACTTCTGATAAACCGGGGTGGCCTGCTGGAACACGACGCCGACCTCACCGCCCTTGTTCGGCACGACGCCAAGTATGCGATGGGCGCTGATGGTCGAGTGCGCAACCGACGAACCGGCAATCAGGGCCTTGTCGATATCGGCGCGGACTGCGGTGGTCGTCGGGTTGGTCAGGAATCGGCTGCCGTCCAGGATGACAAAATCCCCGTACTGGCCACCCGCCGGCTTGAACTGGAACAGATCCTCGTTGCCGACGATCAGGTTATACGAGCTTCGTTCCTCGCATACGCCGGTGGCCAGGTCGCAGACTTCGAAACTTTCACAGTCTTTCAATGAATTGCAGAAGTTTGCCACGGGCGGAAGATCCTGGCCCTCGTCAACCGGTTCGACATTGTCGGTGCCGTTATCCACCGGCGTGTTGTCCGGAACCACCAGATCCTGGCCAGCGTCGGAACCGGCGTCAAGGACGGTATCCGGCACCACTTCGGCCGTGTCGGCATCGCCGTTCGTGTCCGGCGCGATGTCAGCGACGGCGTCACCGGTCGCGATGTCGTCTTCGCTGCCATAATCGACGAACTGGATGTCGTTGCCCTGAACGATATCTTCCTCCGCGTTCGAGCCGCCACATCCGACAAGCGCCGGGACAAGGCCGGCGAAACAAAGCAGGACAACAAGGGTGAGCCGTTTCATTTGATGCTCCACGAGAAGACGATTCAAAGCCGCATAAAGATTAAAGGTAGTCACGCCTTCTTTCAACACCCGGTGGTATCGGCGGCGGAGCCGAAATTCTTATGTGATGTTGTGAAATTGTTAACCGGATTTAGTCCCCAAAGGTCAGGAATCTGCTTGGTTTGCAAGGGGTTATGACGCGAAGTGTCACGAGACAACCTCTTGTTTACAAAGGGAATTGTCTTGTTGTATCTTTGGTGTGTCATTGGGCTTTTACGAGTGCGGGAGGACTTTCAAAATGCGTCCTAAAATGATTGGTTGCCTGATTTCGGCGGTCATTTTGTCCCAGTTTGCCGGGGGTTGCGGGCGATCGCCGAATGCCCTCGATGCAAGTACCGTGTCGGCCGTGCAGATTCTTCTTGACGACTACGTTGGCTTTTCGCATGTGCCGGGCGTGGAATTGACGCTTATCGATCCGGACGGATTCGAATGGCAGGGCAGCGCCGGGGTGGCCGATGTCCGCAGGGGCAGTCCAGTCGATGGCGATCATCTCTTCAGGGTTGGCAGCCACACCAAGCTCTTCGTGGGCGTCGTGATGATGAAGCTGGTCGAGCAGGGGCTTGTTGACCTGGACAAGCCGTTGACCACCTATCTTCCGGAGTATGAAAAGTGGTCCGGCGTGACCGTCAGGATGCTTCTGGACATGACATCCGGAATTCCGGATTACCTGGTCATTCCCGGCATCACGATGTCGATGCTGACCGATCCCGAATCCAGCATGTCGCCGAAGCAGATAGTCGATGCGGTGCATGACGGGGAGATGATGTTCGAGCCTGGAACGGAAGGCTTCTATTCCGATACCAACACGTTCATCGCCGCCCTGATAATCGAGGATGTCACAGGTCGTCCCCTGGCCCGCAACATCAGACGCGAGCTGACGCTGCCGTTTGGCCTGAAGGACACCTTCCTTGACGTGAACACCTTCCGCAAGGCCAGGCTCATCCATGGCTACCTTGATCTGACCGTTGCCGGGAACGACCTGACAATCGTCGATCCCGGCCTTCTCTCGCTGCTTCCTATGGCCGCCGACCTGCTTCCCCAGGACATGCTGATAACAAGGACGCTGGTCGATTCGACATATCTGGCCCACCCGTCATATGCATGGGCTGCCGGCGCCCTGGTAAGCACTCCCCACGACCTGGCTTCGTTTGTCAGGTCTGTGTTTTCCGGCAGGGTGCTTTCGCCGGAGTCCGTTTCGGAGATGACCGCCACGGGAACCATCAGGATGCTGGGGTACCCGACCGATTACGGCATCGCGACCCAGAGCTTCACGCATGAACTGGGCACGTCGTTCGGCCACAGCGGAATGAGCTACGGGTATCGCAGCGCGACCTTCCACTATCCCGAGTCGGGATGGACGTATTCGATGACGTGCAACACCTATCCGGCCCCCTGGATGGAGTTCGACACGGAGCTGGCCGCCATCCTGCTTGATCCCGCAACCAGTCCCGCCGCGTCGTGCGACGTGTCCGGCAATTTCGACCTGAATCCGGCCATTCCGGAGATCCAGGCGAAGTTCCGGGCCAGGATCAACACCGGTGACGGCGAATACGTCCCGACCGGCTTCGGTACGGCGATGCTCGTGACCGGTGGCGCGACGGAATCGGACGTCACCAGGGAAACGATGTTCGGCCGGAACGTCTTCGTGACGACGCTTGACGACGGCACCGTCGATATCAGGTTCCGAGGCCAGGCGTTCGACAACCCCGATGCCTTCTGGCGGGATACCCACATCCTGGTCAATCCCGGATACCTCCGGGCGATTTCGGCGGGCGACCGGATTTCGACCCATGACGTGGATCTGTACATCGAGGACATCCATGGAACCGATGATCCCGAAACGTACAGCCGCAGATGCGTCGTCGGTGTTGTGAACAGGATTGCGCCGTCCCGGATTGGACTTTGCGATGAGATCGATATCGCTGACGAGGCACTTCTTCGCGGCTGGATTTCGGTTCCAGTCACCAGAAAGCCTGCCGACATTGAGACCTGGCTTGCCGTGAGCGGCCGTCCGGCCTGCCAGTGCCGTGATGCCGGTGGGAACTGGTCGGCCTGCCCGGACTGATCCACGGCCGAAGACCGGCCGGACACCGCCATGAAACGTCCTGTCTGTGCGAGAGAGGGGATTTGAACCCCTACGCCAGTGGCACCGGATCCTAAGTCCGGCGTGTCTGCCAGTTCCACCACTCTCGCGGTCATAATCGGGACCGGATGCCCCGATGAAGATTCCTGCGATTCAGGGATTCAGTCAAGTGTGAGGGGCTCAGCGGTTGCCGCGGTTGTCCTTTTCGTCTTCCCACACGTCGTCGTAATCGATGTCCTCGAAAACCTTGGCGGGATCCATTTTGCGGGCCGCCTGGACAAATGCGTCGAAGGAATCCCGGGCGTGCCTGATCACGTCCTCCCTGGACGCGGTGAAGGTCAGTTCCTGTGCGATTCCATGGGCCTTTGCCACGTTGAAGTCGATGTGGCGCATGTTTTCGGGAACCATTCCATGCGCCGCCATCAATTCCTGAAGCGTGCCGGCATCGATTCCATAATGGGCGGCCAGTGAATGGACGTTGAAGAACTTCGCGCCGAATTCGCTGTCCAGGCCAAGGTAATATCCACAGAATATCTGGAATGCGGTCGGATTCATGGTTCGGCCCCCGTACGTCCTTCCGTATAGAATAACGGAAGCTTGCCGGCACGGAAAATAAATGACTTGAATTTGTTGGCATTACGCTGGGAAAACGTGTGCCGGCACCCGCGAAGTCATGTAGAATCCGGCGCTGGAACGTTGAAATTATAAGAGGACCCAATTGATCCGGAAGACGAAAATGATTGCCCTTTATGGCAAGGGCGGAATCGGGAAATCGACCGTGGCGTCGAACATCAGCGCCATCCTGGCCAGCCGTGGATTGAAGGTACTTCACGTCGGATGCGATCCGAAGGCGGACTCGACAAGAAACCTTCTGACCCCCGACAGCGGCCTGACCACCGTTATCGATCACCTTGCCGGAAGCATCGAGTCGGCCGACGAGATCGTTTTCAAGGGCCGGCTTGGACTGGACTGTATCGAGTGCGGCGGGCCCGAGCCCGGGGTCGGTTGTGGAGGTCGCGGCGTTGCCAGGATGTTCGAAGTCCTTGATGAGCTTGAACTGATCGAGCAGGGCAATTACGACGCGGCGATTTTCGACGTCCTTGGCGACGTCGTGTGCGGCGGATTCGCGGCGCCTTTGCGGCAGGGCAGGGCGGATCTGGTTTATATCGTCATCAGCGAAGGCGTGATGGCGCTGTACGCGGCAAACAACATCGCCAAGGCGATGAAGCGTTTCGCGACCAACGGAATCGGGCTTGGCGGTCTTATCCTCAATTCGACCGGGCCGCAGACCAACTACGACGGCATGCGGCAGTTCGCGCGGCGCATCGGTACCAGGATTGTCGCCGAGATTCCCAGACATCCCCTGATTGCCCGCGCAGAGATTGCCGGCCTTCCAATTGTCATGGCCGATCCCGATTCGGACGTCGTCGCAATCTTTCAGGGGCTTGCCGATGTCATGATGGGCGATGCGCCGGAAAGTCACCCCGTTCCGACGCCGATGACCGACGCCGAATTCGATGCTTTCATCAAGGAGACGCTTGGTGCTGGAATTTAACCCGCAGGATTATGGCCGACCGTGGTTGGAAGGCGTGGCCGTGGTCGTGAACCTGGTTGGCGACGCCCGGTTCAACGTGACCGGATCCTCACCCGAGGAAGTCGCCGAGGCGGCGCGGGTGGTTCAGCGTCATGACGGGCTGCACCGGGTCGATATCGTTGAAAGAATGCTGGCGAAAGACGGCCAGCCGCTTGCACGCCGGGACGGTGCCGACTGGATCGCGGGGGTCGAGGACGCCATGTGTGCGCTGGCTGACGCCATCACTTCGGCCGGTGCCGGAATTTCCCCGTTTTCGGTTGCAATAACCGGAATTCCCGTCACGCGGAACGAGCCGGACGGCAAAGCGGACGTCGAGGCCGTTTCGGCGCTTGTCCGGGACGGCCTGGGGCTTTCCGTGTCTTCCTGCTGGCCATCATCGTGCGTCGTGGCCGATCTGGCCGCCGTCTGCCGTTCCGGAATCATCGTCGCCCTTCCGAACGGTCTTCGGGTCGCTGCCGCCATTGCAGCAAGAACCGGCGCCAGGGTGGTTCAGGCACCCATCCCGCTTGGCTTCGACAATACTTCCAGGTTTGTCGGGATTGTCGCTTCCGCGTGCGGAAGACGCGAGCGTGGAGCCGAGTTCGTGAATGCGGAACTTGGCCGAATCGTTCCCAGGTTCGAGTGGGTTGTGCCGCATTCCCTTCTGAACCGCAGGATTGGCCTGGTTGGTGACGCTTCAATGATACAGGCTGCAGCAGGCTTCCTGCAGGAGGTCGGATGCGTCCCGTGTCGCGGCGCGGTGACCGGTTCCGGCGACTGTGCCGTCGATCTGTCGGCGATATTCGATGACGATCCGGGCGAGCCGATGGCCCTGACGATCGGGAATTCGAACTTCACGAAGTTTGCAGCCACGACCGACGAGCCCTTCCTGGAGGCATGGTTTCCATGTCAGGATCACCACTCGTTCTTTCCGAAGCCGCAGTTTGGCTTTGATGGTGCGGCAGCCTTCCTTCAGGACATCGTGAACCGGATGGCATTCTTCGAGATAATGTCGAGTTGGAAGAATACGGTGATCAACGAAGAAGATCGTTGATTTCGTAGTAACCCGGGGCCTTCGCGCGAAGCAGGGCCGCCATTTTCACAGCGCCCTCGGCAAAAGCCTTTCTTGAGTTCGCCCGGTGGGTCAGTTCAAGCTGGTCGTTCGGGCCCAGGAAGTAAATCGTGTGAACCCCGACCACTTCCCCCCCACGAGCCGCGGATATGCCGATTTCGCCATCCTGGCGCTGCCCGTTCCTGTCGGCGGCCGCGTGAAGCCCGGTCGATTCAAGCCTTCGGGCAAGCGTGAGCGCAGTTCCGGACGGGGCGTCCTTCTTGTGCCTGTGGTGCATCTCAAACACTTCGACGTCGTAATTGTTTCCAAGCATTCGCCTTGCCGTCGCGGCAAGCTCGGAAAGGCACAGAACCCCGAGAGCGGTGTTTGCCGCGACCAGAACCGGAGTCTTTTTGCCGATCTCGCGCAAGGCAAGAAGATCCCCGGCGGGAAGGCCGGTGACGCCGACAAGCAGCGCGGCATGGCGTCTGGCCATCGCCCTGGCGAATGCTGTACCCGACCCGGCGGCGCTGAAATCCAGTCCGACGTCGATATCGCGTGGAAGGGCCTCCGGATCATCGACAAGCACAAGATCCGTTCCCGCGACCCGCACAATGCCGCCAGTGTCGGGGTGTCCGGCCCTTTCAACCAGCCCGCCCACCTGATGGGTCGAAGAAACGGTCGGGTCTGAAAGCACTTCGACAAGCATTCGGCCCATTCGTCCTCGAGCGCCGTTGATTGCGAAAATCATTGAAAAATCTCCCTGTATCCTTCACCCGGGCACCAGATGTCGGGACTGGCGCCTCATCGGTTTCCAACTTACTTTACAAACGATTAACCCGCAAGATGGCTTCTGTTCGACTTGGGTTGCGGACGCGGGCCTCAAGGTGGTGACCCTGGGATTTCCCGTCGTGTGACATCCGGCAGGTTTATCCCGGTTGGATTCATAACGTCCCGGTTCGATGTACGTTTCCATCAAACTCGGACAATTTTGGTTGATTTTGGTGTCAAATATCGCTACAAATCCGGCGCCGGGCGCCCGGCCCACCGGATCATTGGAAGCCTGAATTCGATTTGATTTTCGAGGTTTGAACATGACAACCGATACCATGCTGTTTTCTTCGGAATCCGTGACCGAGGGCCATCCGGATAAGGTTGCCGACCAGATTTCCGACGCCATTCTGGATTCCATCATCGCGCAGGACAGGAATTGTCACGTTGCGTGCGAGACTCTGGTTACCACGGGAATGGCCCTGGTTGCCGGGGAAATCACGACCGATTGCTGGGTTGATATCCCGGCGGTGGTGCGAAAGACGATATCCGAGATTGGGTATAACGACCCTGAACTTGGATTCGAGGCAAAGACGTGCGCCGTCATCACCAGCATCGACAAGCAGTCCCCTGATATCGCCATGGGCGTCAACAGGGATTCGCCGGATGAACAGGGCGCCGGGGATCAGGGCATGATGTTCGGTTACGCATCGTCCGAGACCCCGGAACTGATGCCGATGCCGATTGTGCTGGCCCACCGACTGACGTCCCGACTTGCCGACGTCAGGAAGGACCGAACACTTGGATTTCTTCGTCCCGACGGAAAGTCCCAGGTTTCCGTCCGATATGCCGATGGCCGTCCGGTGTCGGTTCAGGCCGTGGTCGTCTCAACCCAGCACACGCCGGACGTCACGCTTGCCGATATCCGGGACGCGGTGATTTCCCACGTCGTCGAAAAGGTGATTCCAGCTGAACTGATGACCGCGGACACGAAGATATTCGTCAATCCGACCGGCCGCTTCGTCATCGGCGGGCCGATGGGCGACTGCGGGCTGACCGGTCGCAAGATCATCGTCGATACGTACGGCGGGATGGGCAGGCATGGCGGCGGCGCGTTTTCCGGCAAGGATCCGAGCAAGGTCGATCGCAGCGCGGCCTACTACGCCAGGTATGCTGCAAAGAACATCGTGGCGGCCGGGCTTGCGGAAAGATGCGAACTTCAGGTCGCCTATGCAATCGGCGTCGCCGAACCGGTAAGTATCCTTGTCCAGACCTTTGGAACGTCACGGATCCCGGAGGCCCGCATTTCGGAACTGATTTGGAGGCATTTTGATTTCAGGCCTGGCAGGCTGATCGGGGAACTGGACCTTCTGACCCCGGTATATCGCCAGACCGCTTCTTACGGCCATTTTGGGCGTGACGGTTTCCGTTGGGAGATGACCGATAAGGTCGACGCCCTTCGTGCTGATGCATTCTGATTAAATTCAAATGGTTGCGCTTTTTGTGCCCTTCCGATCGCTTGCATCCCGGCATTCCCTTTCCGTCAGTTTTTTACACTTGTCGAACCACTTTCTGCGTGTTGGCGGATTGTAAATGGCTTGATTTTGTGGTAAAAGTCCGTTGCTTTTTTTTTGGCCCCTCTCAGATGTGAGGCAATGGAATGTCAGGTCATAGTAAATGGGCAACCATTAAGCACAAGAAAGGTAAGCTTGACGCCCAGCGCGGCAAGATCTTCACGAAGCTCATCAAGGAAATCACCATTGCCGCAAGGATGGGCGGCGGTGATCCGGAAGGCAACCCCAGGCTGAGGCAGGCGATCCTGACGGCCCGCGGGCAGAACATGCCGTTCGACAATATCGACAGGGCGGTGAAGAAGGGTACCGGCGAACTGGAAGGCGTGATTTATGAAGAAGTCACGTACGAAGGTTACGGACCCGGTGGCGCCGCAATCATCGTTGACTGCCAGACCGACAACAAGAACCGCTGCGTTTCCGAAATCCGTCGCGTGTTCACGAAGGCCGGCGGCAACATGGCCAGCCAGAACGCGGTCGCCTGGATGTTCGACCAGAAGGGCCTGATCGAAGTCGACCACGCCGGCGTCGAGGAAGACGCGCTGGTCGAGGCCGCAATCGAGGCTGGTGCCGACGACGTTCAGGATCAGGAGGAACTGTTCGAGGTAACGACGGCGCCGTCCGACCTGATGGCCGTGGCGGATGCCCTGAAGTCAGCCGGCTTCAACGTTACATCGGCCAAGTTCGCCAAGATTCCCCAGAACATGATCCGCCTGACCGGCAAGGAAGCCGAGCAGATGCTGCGCTTCGTCGAGACGCTCGAGGATCTGGACGATACCCAGAACGTCTGGACCAACTTCGACGTCGATGAATCTGAACTTGAATCCCTGATGGGTTGATTGGGGATATGCCCCGAATTCTCGGACTTGACCCCGGAAGCCGCAAGACCGGTTACGGCATCATCGAAGGCACGTGGGGAAACCTGCGCTGCGTCGATTACGGCGTGCTGCGCCTTGACACCGGCAAGCCGGCGCCATCTGATGAAATATCCGCGCTTCTCGGCGAAGATCCTTCACAGTCGGTGGCATCGATGACCAGGAGGATGGTCGAGCTTTACTCCCGCGTGTCAGAAGTCATCCGCAGCTTTGGAATCGATGAAGTGGCTCTTGAGCGGGTGTTCGTTTCGAAGAACGCCGACTCGGCCTTGAAGCTGGGTCATGCCCGCGGGGTGCTGCTGCTGGCGGTT
This sequence comes from Deltaproteobacteria bacterium, assembly GCA_029555025.1. Classification (GTDB taxonomy): domain Bacteria; phylum Myxococcota_A; class UBA9042; order DTJE01; family DTJE01; genus JAGOFO01. The sequence goes on along the minus strand of JAKPTZ010000045.1, from coordinate 19,160 downwards.
GGCAACGCCGGTCTTCCCGTCAATGAGTATTCCCCCGCGCAGGTGAAGAAGTGCGTCGCAGGCAGCGGACGGGCCGAGAAGTCCCAGATGATGTCCATCGTGCCCGCGATACTGGGAATGGACAGAAATCCGCCCGAAGACGCCGCGGACGCCCTGGCGATTGCCATGACACATGCTATGCTTGGCGGCGAAAGGGCCATGTATCTTGATTCGATCCGATAATACCGGTCGGAGGTTCAGATGATAGGCAGGCTGAAGGGGAAACTTGTATCCTGCGAGTCCGGGATCGCTGTGGTCGATGTCGGCGGGGTCGGGTTTGAAGTCAACGTCGATGCCCAGACCGCGCTTGATCTTGGAATGCCCGGGGACAACGTCGTGCTGGTGATCCGGACCGTCGTGCGCGAGGACGCGATCACGCTGTTCGGTTTCTTCGACGATACCACGCGGCTGGTCTTTGACCTGTTGCGCAACGTTACGGGCATCGGACCGAAGATGGCTTTGGCCATCATGGGCGGGTTGCCGGTTCACGTCATGGTCCAGGCCGTGCGCGAGAAGGATATCAGGCTTCTTGCAACCATAAGCGGCGTCGGAAAGAAGACCGCCGAGCGTCTGGTCATGGAACTCGGCGAACGCTTCATGAGCCTGCCAATCACGGCCCCCGCGGTGTCCGGCCAGGTCGCGCCGACGCTGGTCAGCGATCTTCGATCGGCGCTTGCCAATCTTGGATACAATCCACGGGATGTCGATGCGGCGATAAGAACCCTTGATCCGGTTCAGCCGGATGCAGACCTGGAATCCATGGTAATGGCGGCCCTGGGTTGGCTGAGTTCGAGGTGAAACAGATGGCGGACACGACAGGTCGTTTTATTGCGCCGGAAAAGACTGAAGAAGAAGTGATGGAGGCGTCTCTCCGGCCAAGGACGCTTGACGAGTTTGTCGGCCAGGACGCCCTGAAAGCCAAGCTGAAGGTCTTCGTTTCCGCCGCCAGGCAGCGCGGCGAGGCGCTTGATCACATTCTTCTCTGTGGCCCGCCGGGGCTTGGCAAGACCACGCTGGCCCATATCCTGGCCAGGGAACTTGGCGTCGAAATCAGGCAGACATCCGGCCCCGCCCTGGAAAAGAAGGGTGATCTTGCCGGGATTCTCACCAACCTTGCACACAGGGATGTGCTGTTTATCGATGAAGTTCATCGCCTCACCACCGTTGTCGAGGAAAACCTGTATCCCGCGATGGAGGATTTCAACTTCGACGTGATAATCGGGGAGGGTGCGCACGCCAGGTCAATCAAGCTGAAGTTGAAGAAATTCACGCTTATCGGCGCCACGACCAGATCCGGTTTGCTTACGTCGCCGATGCGCGACAGGTTCGGAATTGTAGAACGTCTTGAACACTATCCGGTCAAGGACTTGCAGACCATCGTCACCAGGTCGGCGAAGATCCTTGGTGTCCAGATCGAGCCCGAGGCCGCGTCGGAGTTGGCGGCCAGATCCAGGGGCACGCCCAGGATTGCCAACCGGCTGCTGCGCCGTGTGCGCGACTTCGCGCAGGTCGAGGGAGATGGCCGGATTTCCCTGGAAGTCACCAGATCGGCCATGGAACGCCTTGACGTCGATCAGTTCGGGCTGGATTCGTCGGATCGCCGCTATCTTTATTGCATCATCGACAAGTTCGGCGGTGGTCCTGTCGGCGTGGAAACCCTTTGCGCGGCCCTGTCCGAGGAGCGTGACACCATCGAGGAGGTCTTCGAGCCCTATCTGATTCAGGAAGGCTTCATCCAGCGCACGCCAAGGGGACGCGTCGCGACCGACCGTGCCCGCCGTCATCTGCATCGTCCCGTAAATGCTTCGGGTGAGTTGCTGTAGCCCGGAATATCGGGCATGGATCGGCCTTTCAGTCCAGAGACCTGCCGCCATCCACCTGCAGGATTGCCCCCGTTGTGTGGGCGGCGTTGTCGCACAGAAAGATTACTGCCTTCGCGACGTCTTCCGGGGTGCCGATCCGCGCCATCGGTATGCGTCGCCTGACTGCCGCGCGCGTTGCCTCGTCCTCGTCGTCCCGGAAAAGCACGGTGCCGGGAGATATCGCGTTGACCCGGATATCGGGCGCCCATGCCTTGGCGAGCGACCTGGTCAGCATGACGATGCCGGCCTTGGAGATGCAGTAAGGCACATGGTTGCGAAACGGTCGCTCGGCGGCGACGTCGGCGATGTTGACAATGCTTGCCCCGGGCTTCATCAGCTTTCTGGCAAGGATGCAGCACATGTAGGGTGCCTTCAGGTTGGTATCGATGAAATGGTCGAAATCCGCGACGGAAAGGTTGTCCGGCGGCGAAAAGCCGAACACCGCGGCTGAATTGACCAGGATGTCGAGCCCGCCGGCCATCTGGCCGATGTCCCGGAACATCCTCTCGACCGCCTGCTGATCGGTCAAATCGGCCTCGACTATGAAAGCCCGGGCCCCAGTGGCGGCGACGGCCGCCGCGGCATCCTCGGCGCGCTGGTCATGCCTTCGGCAGTGAAGCACCATGTCCCGACCAGAACGGGCCAGGGCCAGGGCGATTTCAAGTCCGACCCTTACCGTTGCCCCGGTCACCAGGGCAGTCGCCCGCGGCTGATCCGATTCAAGTTTGATTTCCGGCATGGCAGCACCGCACTCGTGTGGCGAACTGGAGTATAACCCGAGCCGTTCAGGCGTCGATAACGGAAGCCGGGCAGAAGCCTTCAACCTTGAGCTGGGGACCGTCACCAAACATCTGGGCCGTTCCCCAGATGATGTATTTTTCACCCGGTGACATCGGAACGCAGTGCTGATCGAAATCGCATTCGGTTCCCTTGCATCCAATCATGCCGTCCGAGCCTGTAAGCTGGATCGGGACGTCCGATTCATCGATTACAAGACCGGCCCAGCATTGATTGCAGCACGGGTTGTCGGTTTCGCATTTAAGCATTGAGCAGGTCTGGCTTCCCATTGACACGGTGGTCGATATTTTGATGAAAATCGGTGTCGTTATATCAAAGATATCAAGCCCTTCAAGAAGATCCGCGATACTGCTGATGCCGGAAAGGTTGCAATCGCTTTCGGGCTTGCAGAAACGACCGTTCATCGAGTCGTCGGCGCACTGGAAACCTTCCGGACATTCAGGGTCGCCAGTCTCGCAGCGAATCCGGAGATTTGCACCGATTTCGCCATCCATGTCGCCTGCGCCGGTCGAGTCTTCTGGAACCGTTAGATCCGTCGAAGCGTCCGCCCAGGAGTCGCGGAGCATGGGAATGTCCAGGGCCGTGGAGTCCGCGAATTCGTTCGTATCGACGGGAACACCGGTATCGTAAGCCGTCCCCTGGTCGGACTGGCCGCCGATTTCCGTCCATACGTCGGAAAGTACGATTGCATCGAATTCGATGTACATGGAATCCTGGTCGGTGACCGAGTCCGGCGCGGCCGCAACGTCCTGTCCGGGGTCGTTCACGTCGGAAGCGCACGCGCACAGGAGACACGCCGCCATCAACGTTGCGCGCACGACTGCAGGAACTGTCGATATACTGTTCACTTCATCTGCTCAAAGGCACATTCCGGCCGTATTATATTGATTCAGGGAGTCGAACGCACAGTTGGTGACAGATAATGTCATCATTTCGCCGCCATGATCCACTGATGACATCTTCCGTTCCAGACGGATCGAACACATAATTCCAGCCGCGGAGGTTTGCAACTTATGAAAGGCAAGGACTATTACGCGATTCTGGGGGTCGGAAGGGACGCTGGCGCCGATGAGTTGAAGAAGGCTTATCGCAAACTTGCGATGCAGTACCATCCCGACCGCAACAAGGGAGACAAGGCTGCCGAGGAGAGATTCAAGCAGATCAACGAGGCGTACGCGGTTTTGTCCGACGAGAAGAAACGGAAGGAATACGACACGTTTGGCGCCGAGGGTTTCGGTCAGCGTTTCAGCCAGGAAGACATCTTCAGAGGGTTTGATTTTTCGTCCATCTTCGGGGGCGGCGAGGGGTTCAGGGGCGGTGGCTTCAGGACGCAGGGCTTCGGGGGGCCGGGGGCGGGGTTCGAGGATCTCCTGTCGCAGATGTTCGCCGGTTCGGGCATGGGCGGCAGGCGACACGCAAGGCCTTCCCGCGGACAGGACATGGAGCAGGCGGTCAGTCTTGGATTCCTGGAGGCAATGAAAGGTGCCGCGCTTGATGTTCAGATACCCGACGGTGCCGGAAGCTGGGAGAAGGTTACGGTCAGGATACCGCCGGGCGTTAGTTCCGGGACGAGGCTGCGGGTGCGCGGCAAGGGCGGACATTCACCGGCCGGCGCGGAACGTGGTGACCTGTTCCTGGTCATTCAGGTAGAGGAGCATCCGGTCTTTTCAAGATCCGGAAACGATCTGTCGTGTGACATCCTCGTCCCGGTGTCGGTCATGGTGCTTGGGGGATCCGCAGACGTGCCGATCCTGGAGGGTGTCAGGAAGGTCAAGATTGCTCCCGGCACCCAGCCAGGCACCAGAATCAGGCTCAAGGGCCATGGCGTGCCCTCGAAATCAGGTTCGGCGGGGGATTTGTATGCCCGGATCCAGCCGTTGTTCCCCGACAAGGTCACGGACAGGGCACGGCAGCTTTTTTCGGAACTTGCCGACCAGGGTTGGTAGCTTTTCCTGATTCTGTTGTAAGGTTTTGCTGTCCTTACGCCCTGGTGATTCAGATGCACAAGTCAGTCCTGGCGGCACTTGCGGTTTTTACACTGGTTATTGCCGGAGGTTGCAGGGAAAAGCAGCCATACCCGGGGGCCGAGCAGATCAGGCAGAATCTTGTGAATGAAATGAAGACCGCCCGTTTGCCGGACGTTCGCCAGGACGAGCCTTCCGATCCCGAGACCGTCAAACCGATGCTGGCACTCGCTTTGATTCACACGGCGAAGGGCACAACCATCGTTTTGGGCCGTGAAGACGGTGCAGGTCTTTCGTGGTCCCAGTTGCCTGGGCACGCCTGGCTGACGGCCGATGGGAGCCTTCGCGTTGCAAGACCGGAGATTCGGCCCGCCAGGCAGGTCACAAGGAAGAAGCGTTCAATGATGGCCGGTCTGGTGATGGAGGAGTATCGACAAGACTCCCCCCCTTCCCGGCCGATTGACCTGGTTCCCGAACTGACCGCGGGCTGGAAGGAGACGGACAGCTTCATCGTTGACGCGGTTCAGGCCGATCCCGAAATGGCCGGCGAGTACTACCACGTCGAGTCCATGAAGTTCGTCGGCTCGTCGGGCCGTTTCGCGGCATTCAGCTTCGTGGCCGAGTCATATCTTGGCGGCGCACATCCGGTTGAGTCCAGAAGGCTCATCGTGGTTGACATGGAGGCGGGCAGGGTCGTTGATCCGCTGCCGATGTTCGGCGACCGCGATCTTGTCCGCGAGGTCTTGAAGGATCGCTTTGAAGCCGCCTGCGTCAGGAAGCCGTCCGGTGTCGGATTTCTTGAAGGTTCGGGTGGAAAGCCGGTGCCGGTTCTGCTCCTGACCGCCGACTTCGGGGTTTGTGAAGGTCAGTGGGCGTTGCATCCGGTGGATCCGCCTGAGGGCTTCGGGGATGTTTCACAGCCGGCGTTCGAGATCCGCGGCCACGATCTGATTCGCATTGGCAGGCAGCCGGTCGCCACCGGCGTCATCGATTTCCGGGCGTCTCCGGATGGGCGCCGGGTCGTGATGGAGATGGCGATGGGAACCATGGATGAAAAGTCTGTTCCATGGTCGCGCAAAGGCTCTTCCAGGGAGCGGACAAGGGAAATCCGCTTCCTGATGGACAAAATGGACAGGGAGTCCGTCATCTGCAGGCTCCCGGAGGTGCTGTCCGTGCAGTTTCCGGCCGATTCGGCGGCAGCCGAAGCCCTTGCAAGGATCGTCGCCGCCATGAATCTCAGTCGCTGAATTCCGAATCAAGTACCTGCGCAGGGGTCCCGGAGCTGACAAATCGAATACCCTGCTGGGCCGCGGAAATGGCCTCCAGATCGCTCACGGCCCCCCTTGAATGGAGCGTGTCAACCAGCTCGCGGATTCTCTTCATGAAATGCGGGGGAACACGCCCGTCTTCAAAGAACTTGTGGTACTTCAACGGGCTCGGGATTATAAGGACAAGGAACGCGGCCTCCAGAACCGAAAGGGCCGACGGATCCTTGCCGAAATAGTGGTTGGCGGCTTCCTTAAGGCCCCACACGTCCGGCCCCCACTCAATCACGTTGAGGTACAACTCGAGAATCTTTTCCTTTGGCAGGTTCTTTTCAACCTGCCATGTGATGAAGGCTTCCTGCAGCTTGCGTGAAAGAGTCTTCTCCCGCGAGAGGAAGAGGTTTTTAACAAGCTGCTGCGAGAGCGTGCTGGCACCCTGGAAGAATCCGCCGCGCTCGAGATTGACCTTCAGCGATCGCTGGATGCCGGCTTTCGAAAAGCCTTCGTGGGAAAAGAAGCGGGCATCCTCGCAGGCAATCAGGGCACGAACCAGGAATGGTGGAATCCTGGCGTAAGGAACCCAGCCGGGCGAGTCCGATCCGATTCTGCGGACGATGACCTTGTTGTCGTCCTGTATCCTGTGAAGGAAGGTGCTCCGAAGGAGTTCGAGGTTGATCGCGGGGCCAAGATCCACGGTTACCAGATCCGCCATGTCCGGAGTGAAATCGAAGAGGAGGCCGCTTATATTGCCCGTATCGACGGCGAATCGCATCCCGGCCGCGAAAGTGCCGTCAAGCCTGGTGCCGGCAAGGATCGGAATCGCCGCCGCCGGAATCGATTCAAGAAGCGTCTTCCCGTCAATCCTGTCGATGCGGGCATCAAGTTTCAGTATCGGCCTGACATTCAATCCGCTTGCCTGAAACGAGAACGGGATTCGAATCCCGCCGAGCGACGCGACGGAGTCCGGCATCGAAATGGTTCCGGCGGTGCCGTCCACTGTGGCGGTGCCTGAAACTCCAAGCTTGACGGAGGTCATGGCATCGGTCGCGATCTCGCGAATCAGGATGCCCGCGTCAGCCAGGTTCATGCGACCAGAAGCCTCAATCCTTCCTCCATCTTGAATTTTCATGCGGAAGTCGGTGTCGGTTATCGCGGTCGATCGGTCGATCTGCAGCCACGCCGGCAACAGCATCCGGTAGGGCTCAAGCAGGAGCTTCGAGGCCGACAGTCCGATATCGACCGACCCGTCGAGGCCGACCATCAGGGTCGCTTCGTTTCGCAGCGACGATGATTCCGGGGATTCAAACATAAGGGTTGCCAGAAGGGCCGATTTGCTGCCGCGCTCGACAACAAGATCAAGATTCGAGAGGGTGTGGTCGGAAATCGGGTCCTTCCGTCCTGATGTGTTCACGTAACGGATAGTGGCTCCATTTACGGCCAGCCGCGTTCCGGTGTACTTCTGCGCAAGTCCGGAAAGGGAACTTCGCAGGCTTTCGGCCCTTTGGGAAATCGACCCGAACGTACGAGAAATCCTTTCAGGCAGGGATCCGGTCCCGGGATCGGAAACGGATGCGACTGCCGCCGGGGGCGTGCCGTCACCGGCGGAAATGGCCAGATCCAGCACAGGTCTGGCAATCCTGAGCTCCTGAATGGCGACTGCGTTCAGCAGAAGCATCAGGGAATTCGGGAAAAAGCGCTCAATATCAGACGGCACAAGTCGGGCGGCCGGGACGTCGCCCGGTCCCAGGGGCTTGAAGCGAACCATCAATTGACCGGCGGATATCTCACCCGGAAGCCTCTTTGAGTCGGGAAGGCTGGCCTTGATGCCGTCGATGCGAAATTCACGCTTCTTCCAGGTGACCGAATCGGCCTGCACGGCGAGTCCGCGAAGCCGCATCGAAACCGGCGGGGAAACTGACGCGACGACGCTGTCCGGCCTGAAGCCTGGCCCGACCGATGCGTTGACGTCGATGCGCCAGGCCGTCGTCGAGCCGGATGGCCTGAAGGTAATTTCAATCCGGCCGGTTCTTGTTGCGGCATCGACGGCGCCCGGTTCCGGGGCAAGATTCGCTCTGCCGGAAGAGAATTCGCCCGACACGATGGAACTGTCGATTCTGCCGACAATACTGTTGATCCTGATGTCGGGAAGCATGGAGCGCCTGGGCGGTTCATGCATCGATTCAACCGGGGCCGTTTCACGGGCGGCCGAAACCGTATCGCCACGGCTGAGTAGCCGCGACATCAGCCTGCCAGCGAACTTTGCGGGTTCAATCGGCTCCTCCCTGGAGCCGGCGACGATCCTGACCCGTCCGACCTCGACGGCCGTGATTTTCCGCCCGCCAGTAAGCATGGCAAGTGGATCCACGGATATCCTGATATCGGCCGCCGAAACCTCGATTCCATCAGGATCCTGGAACAGCAGCGATGGGAGGAAGAGCGTCGATGGTCCGTCAATGCGGATGTCGTCATGACGGAACACGCCTTTCAGCGAGGCGCCGGCCCTGTCGATCCGGGCCCCGGCCATTTCCTTGACCAGGAACGGCACAAGAACGGCAAGGCCCGCAAGGAATGTCACGATTACAAGAAAGACGACCGCGATCTTCCGGGGAAACCTTAGGTGTGGAGTTCTGAGTCGGGAAGCGGATGAATCTTGGGCGTCGGGGTTCACATCATTCCGGATGCTATCTGCCAATCTGCAGCGCGGCAGGGGCAGGGCTGTTGCCGCCCTGGGACGTGCCGCTGGAGGCTGCGGCCCAGGCGATCAGGCCGATGATGGTTCCGGCCAGGACGACGCCACCGGTGACGCCAAGAGCCCATTTCCACGTGCTGACCTGCTCGATCTGGGCACCTTCGCGAAGGCCGTCACGAGCGAGGATGTAGTCACGGTCGGAAGCGACAAGCTGCGATTCAGTCTGCTTGAAGTTAAACGGCGTGATCGGGTAACGCCTGCCGCCTTCGGATGTGACGAACAGCCGGGTGTCGTCCTTGACCTCGACTGCCTGACCCTTGACGTCAACAACGGTCATCGAGTTTCCGGACTCCGGAGGAACCTGCAGTTGTTCGAGCTGTTCCCCGGAAATCTGGTAAGTGTTGTAGCAACCAAGCCCCAGCATGCTGAAAACAAGAACGACGGCAACTAAACGCTTCATCGAGGCCAACCTCACCTTATACCCAAAGTCCGCGCCGCATTGTATTAACGCGGGCAAAAAAAGAAAAGGAATTTTTGTCCATTCCCGGGTTTTACAGCGTTGTGCCATCCTTCAGCGACATCGTCAACTGATCGGGCAGATCCGGATCGTGACAGCGGCGACAACGGGCCTCGTAGCAATCGACGGCACCGACAACGACCCGATCCCTTGTGGCCGACATGCGCTGGGTTCGGCTTGCCGGCGCGCCACAGCGATGACAGACCGCAAGTGTCTTCGTCACGTAGTCCGCAATCGCCATCAACTGCGGTACCGGCTCAAACGGAATACCCCTGAAATCCGTGTCCAGTCCGGCAACGATCACCCGTTTGCCAAGATTGGCCAGTTTGTCGCAAACCCTGATGATGCCCTGGTCAAAGAACTGAACCTCGTCGATGCCGACGACCTCGACGCGGTCGTCAAGCAGATCCAGTATCTCGGCACTGGAATTCACGACCCTGGCCTGAAGGGAAAGTTCGGAATGGGAAACAATGCAGTCCTGGGAGTATCGGTTGTCGATGGCCGGCTTGAATACCTGGACGCGCTGGCGGGCGATCTGGGCTCTTCGAAGCCTGCGAATCAGTTCCTCGCTCTTGCCCGAGAACATCGGTCCACAGATCACTTCAAGTCCATAAAACTGCTGGAAATACGGCATCCTGGCCCCCGATTTCAGCCGTTGGAATACTTCGCGCCAAAAAGTGACATGAGCTTATCGTCCGATCTAATCAGGTCAAGGGTGGCCCGCGCATGTCCCGGCGCGTATCCGTTTCCGATGAGCAGGGTGACGTCCTTGCCGGCGCCTTCCGCGCCGAGCGCGGCCGCGGTGAAGGACGTCGCCATGTTGAAGAAGTATGCGATGCCCTCGTCCCTGGTGGAGAGAACGGTCGCCATCTCGGTTGATTTCACGTTGGTCGTGTTAATCGTCACGTCCAGCAGGCGACCGCCGGTCAGCCGGTTGATTCTTTCGAACACATCGACCGGATTTGTGGCGTCGGCCAGTATCAGTTCGTCGAAGTATCCATACTTCGACACCTCATCGATGATGGACTGCTGGTGCACGACGCCGAACACGCGACCGGAGTTGCCAAGCACCTTTCTCGCGGCGGCCGCGCAGAGCAGGCCGGATTTCCCGGTACCGATGATGCCCACGTCCATTCCCGGCCTGACCAGGCGATAGACCTGAGCGGGAGCCCCGGCAACGTCAAGCGCGGCAAGGGCCGCGTCCCTGGGGAAGTCGTCCGGAAGGCGTTCGCCGATGCCGCTTGAAAACAGGATGGCGTGTCCTTCAATCTCCACCTGGTCGCGATCGATGAAGACCTTTTTGATCCTGCGTATTTTTAACGGGGTCAGGGAAAGCGAGACAAGTGTCGCGATACGGTCGCCGACAGCGGCCTCGATCGGGCCGTCATACTCGGCGCCCTTCATGGCGACCTTTCCGACCAGCATGCCGCCGGAACCGGTAACCGGATTGTGTTGTTTCCCGCGGTTTTCGACGGTATCCATGATGATTCGGGCGATGCCGTCGGGGTCGCCGCCGGCGGCCTCCTTCATCTGGGTAAAAGAGGCGGCGTCGATGTTGAGCATCTCGACTTCGATCAGAATTTCGGACGGATCGATGGGCAACGAGTTGTCAACCTTCCATGCCGCCTGGGGCAGTGTCCCCTTCGGCTCGACCACCCTGTGCGTTCCGTATCTTCTTCCCGCGTTTTCCATTTGCAAGCTCCATGATTCATGTTTTCATCCTGGCCATGATCAGCTTCACGTCTTCCCACACCAGCTTCTTCAATGCCGGGTCGCGCAGCAGCGCGGACGGATGATAAGTCACCAGCATCGGGATGTCATCATGCATCAGGAGGCGTCCGCGAAGCCTGCTGATGCTGGGTGAACCTGCAAGAACCATTGCGGCAGTCTGACCCATTGCAATCAGGAAGCGCGGCTTCACGATCTGCACCTGGCGGGTGAGGAACGGGCGGCACAACCCGACCAGATCCGGCGGCGGCGACGATTCGTCAGGCATCCGGCATTTCAACACCGTCGCAAGGTAACAGTCGCGCTCTCGATCCAGGCCCATTGCGTTGATTATTTTCGTCAGGAGTTCCCCGGGTTCACCGGAGAATGGACGACCAAGCTCATCGTCGCGCGCGCCTGGCGATTCGCCGACGATCATCAGCATCGGGTTTGGCGGACCTTCCCCGAAGACGGTGTGCCTTCGCCCCGAGGCCAGACGGCATCGCCCGCATCCTGCAACCGCCTCGCGCAGCGGACCGAGGGCATCCGGCAGGGACTTCAGGAACTGGTCGGCGTCCTGAACCGCGGGGGTCTGACCGGCCCTGGGTGGCGCCGGGGCAGCCTGCGCTGGTTCATCCTGGATAGCGATGCCAGGCGTTCTGGCGACGCGCGCCCGACGCGAACCTCCGGCCACCGGCAGGTCGGGGATCAAATCCTGTGTCGAGGAAAGGACGGCAATCAGCGCGGACGCCAGGCGCGCGGCTTCCTGGGATTTTCCATCGTTCATAGAGTCAGCGTCCCGCCTTCCTGTTCATGGCATCGACAACGGCGTCAACCAGGATCTCCGCCAGCGATTCCTTCGATTCATCCTCAATAGTCAGCACTTCGGCGAGATCCGCGGCAACCAGAGTCCCGCCGTTGCGAACGTCCCCGAATCCCTTGCCGTCACCGGCTGGATTGGCGAACAGGAGATCCGCGCCTTTTCGTTTCATCTTGGCCCTTGCCATGTCCTCGGAAACGCTGGTTTCGGCCGCGAATGCAAGAACGACCATTCCGGCGGTCGATGCAGAGAGCGTGGCAAGGATGTCCGGGTTGGGTTCGATTTCGATGCTGGTCTCGAAATCTTCCTTGCGAATCTTGCCGGATGCACGACGCACCGGGCGCTCGTCGGCCGGTGCCGCGCTCATCAGAAGGGCGTCAGCGCCGTTGATGGCTTCCCGAACCGCCTCGAGCATTTCGGTCGTTGTCTGTACCCTGGTGACGGTGAAAGTCCCTCCGGGACCCCCGAAATCGGGCGAAATGTCGCATGGCCCCAGGATCAGGCGGACATCCGCGCCGCGTCTGCGGGCCGACTCTGCAAGAAAGAAGCCCATTCGTCCCGAGGACGGGTTCGTGATGCACCTGACCGGGTCAATCTGCTCCCGCGTCGGGCCGGCGGTCACAACCACGGTTTTACCGGCCAGGGTTCGCGGCGTCAGCGCTGCAAGGCAGTGGGCGACAATCCTGGAAGCGTCCGGGAGCCTTCCCGGGCCATGATCGCCGCTGGCAAGGTCGCCCTCGTCAGGCGGAACCACCACGTATCGAGGATCCTGCATCAGCAGGTCAATGTTGCGCCGCACCGGCACCGACTCCCACATCTGGGTGTGCATTGCCGGGCAAAGGACTATTGGGCACCTTGAGGCAAGAACCGTCGCCGTCAGAAGGTTGGATGCCGTTCCCAGTGCCAGTGAGGCTATCGTCGTGGCGGTGGCCGGCGCGATGACCAGAAGATCCTTGTCCCTGGCAAGGGAAATATGGGTTTCCCCGGAAAGCCCGCCAAACATGTCGTCGTCGGTTCGGCACGGTCTTTCGGTAAGCGATTCGAATGTTAGCGGAGTGATGAATTTCCCGGCGGACTCAGTGAGAACGGTCGTAACGGCCGCGCCCGCGCGCATCAGCTCGCGTGCCAGGAAGGCCGCCTTGTATGCAGCAATCCCGCCGGTTACCCCAAGCAGCACCTGCTTTCCTTTCATTGAAATCATGAATATGGTCCTTGAGCGCCCGGGTCAGTACCCTGGCGAATCAGAAGCGTTCCAGCGTCAGTGCGCCGTTATCACGAATTCAACGCGCCGGTTGATTGCCTGTCCTTCCGGCGTGGAATTGTCGTCAATCGGGCGATCCTCGCCGTATCCGACCGCGCGCATGCGCATCGGCTCGACCCCCTTCTTGACAAGATAGGCCCTTACCGAGTTCGCGCGTGCCTGCGAAAGCTTCATGTTTGCCCGATCGTTGCCAACATCGTCCGTGTGGCCTTCGATATCGACCTTGATGGCAGGGTGATCGGCCATTGCCTTGGCAATTTCGTTCAGCAGCGGCCACGACTCGCGCTTGATGACCGACTTTCCTGAAACGAAGAAGATCTTCTCGCGCAATTCGATCTTCTTTTCCGTGATTTCGATTCTCTTGTAGGGGCAACCCTTGTGATCCTTCGGTCCCGGATCCATCGGGCAGAGGTCGTCCGGATCAAGGAGTCCGTCGCCATCGGTGTCCCTGTAGGGGCATCCCCTGGTCGAAATCGGTCCGGGCTCGTCCGGGCAGGCGTCTTCGACATCGGGAACCTTGTCCTGATCCCGGTCGGCAATCGGGCATCCGTAATTGGCGATCAGTCCCGTTTCATAGGGACACCGATCCTCGCTGTCGGGCAGCCCGTCGCCGTCGGTATCGACAATCGGACATCCGAAATTGGCGATTAACCCCTTGACCTGCGGGCACCTGTCCTCCTTGTCCGGAAGTCCGTCGCCGTCCGTATCGACAATTGGACATCCCTTATTCATGACGGGGCCCGGGACGTCACGGCATTCGTCCTGATCGTCCAAAACCGTATCACCGTCATTATCCGGATCCGGACAGCCGTCGGCATCCTGGAACCCATCGACGTCCTCCGGCTGGTTCGGGCATCGATCCTTCCGGTCGGGCACCTTGTCGCCATCGGAGTCGTTCAGGCACACGTTGTCGCGGGACTGTGCGAATGCCTTCTCCGCGGCCTCCTCGGCGAGTTTCATGTGGCGGACGGCCGCGACGGATCTGCCAAGCGAGCTTTCATTCCTGGCTATCTCGATATTGATTTCCGCGGTCGCGAGTTCGACCGGAGCACAGTTGTAAATGGATTCCCGCTGATCGCCGATCAGGCTGGAAACGTCCCGGGCGCGCTTGCGAATCTGGGACTGCGGGACGCACGATGCAACCAGCAGACAGGCGGCCAGGGATCCGGCCAGGAAAAGGCGGAAGGACACGACGCCGGAAGAGGGAATGCCTTTCATTGGGTAACCCCCTGATCCAGTCTGGCCTGGTTGCCGTCCTCGATAAGCGAGGCCTTTCTCGATGCCTCCTCGGCAAGTTCCCGGGCCTTCTTCGCGAACTCGATCGCCGCCTCAAAGTCCGATGTTCCCTCGCGATCCTTTGCGTATTCAAGTGCCAGCGTGGCGGCCTTGAATTCGTAAGGGCACTTGGCCTCTCCGCCAATCGCCTGGGCCGCCTTGAGTGATTCGTCGGCGCGCGAGATGGCCTTGCTTGCGGAAATGGGGCTGCACGCCAGGGCCATCGGAAGCAGCAGTATCAGAAACCACAATGCAGACTTCACATTGTCCTCCGGTTCCGATCGGATCAATCCCTGCCGGCAACGCCCTTCCGACTTGAAGAAGTTGCGGGGCAGCCCATTATCACGCTTTTTGGGCCTTCAGACAACAGTCGGTGCTTGTGTTCAAGCTGTCTGGCGAACTGACCGATTCAGACGTGATTGGTCGTCGGATCAGTAGGAGAACTCGTAAGCGGTGTACATGGTGCGGATCAGTTCGAGCTTGCCGACCAGGAACTGGAACTGGTGGAACAGGTAGGTGTCGCGCAGGTCGTCAATCGTAAGGTTGCTGACGTCCTTGGTCTTCGCGATGAACTCGCACCGTTCCGCCTCGTCCTGGGTGAGCGTGTCGTTAAGGACGGGGTCATAGCACTTGAAGATTTCCTGGCACTGAGAGACCAGGTCGAATCCCGGCCAGTATCCATCGCCAGGAATGCGGTACGCCATGTACTGCCGACCGGTGAAGCGATCCTCGCACAGGGCGGTCTCGGCGCCCGGGGGCGGCTGGAGTTCATAGGCATCGCCCTTCAACCACACGCGGGTACCATCGATGAACGACCGATCCTGGTTGTCGATAAGCATCGAGTAACCGTAGTAGGCCGCAAGCATCGGGATACGGAACTGGGTGGTCGGGAAGACGTACTGTTCTTCGGGCTCAAGGGCCGAACCCATTACATCCACGAAAACCTGATCCGACGAGCACGGATTACCCTCGATGTCGGCGCGATGGATCGAGACAAGCCTGTCGGCCTTTCCGGAGCCGGACTTGGTAAAGCAACCCTTATAGGTCGATTCGCAACCAAGATTGGTGCCATCGAGGCTGACGAAGTCGCGCGGTCCAAAGCCGATAGGCTGGTTGGAAACCGGGTGCAGCATGATGCACCAGCCGTAATTGTCGGCGTTGTTCGCCATGATGCCGCCAAACAGCGCGTTCACTTCGTTCCGGAAAACCGAGCCGTAGTTGATGTAGTACTTCTGCGTGTCGGCCTGGTTATCGGCCGCCAGGATGTATGACGACGGGTCGGCGATATTCTCGAAGGCCGCCAGGCGGTCATAGATGGTGCCGGCAGCGACGACGACCGGGTCATAGTAGTTGTAGTCCCAGGACGCATAAAGCGGGCGGGCGCCGTTTTCTTCCAGCAGGTAGATCTGGTTCGTGTAGGAGCTGGCGTTGACGGAGTCGCGCGGTTCATACCTGTTGCGCAGGTAATTGAAGCCGTATGCGGCCGGAATCGGGCGACCGAAGGTGCCTGCAAAGACGTTGAACGACAGGTGGGCCGCAAGGGCGCCGGACAGACCGCCGTTGATGTCCTTTTCCCACGGCATTCCGAACTTGCCTTCCCAGAAGCCGTTGTTGTTGAAAACCTTGAAGTTGATGGCCCAGTACTGGAACTGGATCTTCATCATCACGAAGAGGCGGCGGACCCATTCGTCATAGTAGGACGGCCAGAAGGTCGGATCCTGGTGCCAGTAACCGCGGAATACCCAGTAGTTGTCGTACATCTCGTTCAGGTTGCGAACGATTTCATATGCATCGACACCTTCGTCCCATGGACTGACGGTGGGCAGGTAGAAGGCCAGTTCGTCGGAACCGAAGCGGTAGGGCGCGATGACCTTGTCTTCCGCCGAGCACAGAAGCCCTTCATAGAACTTCTTGCAGACCTTGCCCTGGCCGCAGGATGCGCCTTCGCTTTCGCACTTGGCTCCGTAGATTTCGAACTTGTCAACATCGACACGGTCGTACATTGCCGCGGGATCCCCGAACATGTTCGGCCACTGGGTGTGGTGGACACGACGAAGCGCGATCCCGAAGTCTTCCCCGCGGTCCTTGATGGATGGGGTGTTTTCGGGCAACCCGGCGGTCGGATCCGCGTTGATGTAGGCATCGTAATCCGTGGTGTCCGGCTTGTTCCGATACACTTCAACCAGGTTGCCGTAAGCGTACTTGACAGCCGCGATGTCGTACATGCCAATGCCGAGACACGGCATGTTGAACTTGGCGTAGTAATCCATGACCGACGAATACTGCATGGCCCGTATTTCCTTGGCCACCTGCTCAGCTGTCTCGCCGAACATGCCAACGCCTTCGTACTTGTCGCCGACCTTCTTAACCTTCAGGTCCCAGTAGGCCTTCGGGAAGTTCATTGCGTCGGACGAACCCTCGAAGTTGTGGCGCAGACCGACAGTGTGTCCGACCCCGTGGATCGCCACGCCGTAGAAAATCAGCTGCTGCAGTTCATCGATGTACTGCGGCCTGATTTCGGCAAGAATATCCTTCATTGCCTTCTGTGAAGCGGCAACGGCCGGATCGTAGGTGGCCAGTTCGAGCGGGGTCGGGTTGGTAATGGTCTTGTACCCGAACGGCGTACCCTGGCTGGCTACAACCAGCGCCGAGCGGAGCTGCTCGATCAGGTCGGCAACATTGCACGGCTTGGAATCATTGAACTTCGAGTAGTCGTAGATCAGGCCGGACTGGCCTTTAAGCGCGTCGCAGACGGCCATGTCGTACTTGGTCTTGTACATTTTGGCCAGTCCCATCAGGGCGCCGTCGTAGAATTCCGCCCGGTCGATGCCGGAAGCGGCCATCTTCTGGAATTCCTTAATCTTTTCAAGTGTGCCGCTTCCGTTTGCCCAGTTGCGCAGCAGGTGCTTGCTGGACACGGACGCCGTGTTGTTTTCTTCCTCGCCGAACCTGGCGTTCATCGCGTTGCCGTCCTGGCCGAACAGCGAAGGATCCTTGAACAGCCAGCGGATATCCTTGTTGACGAACATGCTTTCAAGGTTCGGTACCTTGGAGATGATGTTCATGCGGCCGGCCACCGGCGATTGATCGGATTTGCGAACCGACGTCGAAAGTGCGTCCGCTACGGCCGGTGTCACGAGCTTGTCAACCATCTTCTGCGCTTCTTCATTGGTAAACCCGTTGCGCCAGTAGCTGAACTGCTCGAGCCTTTCGTTGCGCATGGCCTCT
This sequence comes from Deltaproteobacteria bacterium, assembly GCA_029555025.1. GTDB lineage: Bacteria > Myxococcota_A > UBA9042 > DTJE01 > DTJE01 > JAGOFO01. The sequence continues at coordinate 1,735 of JAKPTZ010000045.1, read as the reverse complement.
TCGATGTATTCGGCGTTCGCGATTTCCCGGAAACTCTTCACGCCGGCCAGGAGTTCGACCTGGTCAAGCGCGCGGACGGCGCCCTCGCGGAAGGCGGCATTATAGACGTAAGCGTTACCGGAAACGATGCGGCCGCTGATTGGGTCCCACGCGGGAGGTCCGTAGCCGTAAGGGGTGCCCTGGCCCGGTTCGTTGACCGAGTACAGGAAGCTGTAACGAAGATCGCCGTTGACCTTTTCGTCGGCCAGGGAACCGCAGATCGCTTCGCTGGTCTCGAGCGTGCCCTCGTCGCGATCCCGAAGGTCCAGGTCGGCCTGGTTGTTTTCACAGATGATGAACATGTGATCGACGAAGACTTCGTTTCCGTCCGCGTCAAGCATCTGTGGGCCGTGCTGCGTCCACGCCGGCAGTTCGTTGACGTTCTTGCCGGTAACACCCTTCACGGTGGCGTCGAAGGCCTTTGACCATTCCGCCGCGATTGCCCGGGCTTCCGAAACCATGTTGTTCGGGAATCCGGGGCTGACATGATAGACGACCGGCCGTACGCCGATGACGTTGCCGTCGGCGTCCTTTTTCCAGATGTCCCAGCGGGTCGCGTATCTCTGGAACAGGTGATAGGTCAGGCCATAGTCCTGATCCCATCGAAGCCGTTCGGCCCTGAAGAACCCGAAACGGGCCTGGTCGTAGTCCGTGTACTGGATCGGATGGTATTCCTGCTCGCGTGCGGTATCGACCGCCATGAAAGAACCGCGCATCGTGATTTCTTCAGACACGCATTCATACAGGCCGCCCGCGTACCAGGGGTAATACCAGCAAATCGGGATTTCGCCGAAACCGTCGATGTAGTCCGTCTCGACGCCGGCGATCACGGAGTTCACGAAGCTCATGTAACCGGTCGATGGATTGATGTCCATGTCCTCGATGCTGGACGAATCGACCAAGATTGTCTGGTAACTGAAGTCGCTCTGGAACTTCTGCACGTAAGTCGGCAGCATGTTCGAGCCCCAGTCGATGCGGGCGAAGTCGCGTTCATACCACATCCTGTCGGACGAATTTTCCGAAAGGACATTGCCGGGTTCGCCAGTGACCGGGTTGTAATCCCAGATAATGTCGAAGTGGCTGGCGATGGGATACGCGATCACCGGCGAGTTCTTGTCCCTCCAAACCGGCTTGCCGTTAAGCAGGTAATCGGTGCCGTCGAGGTTGGTCAGTTTCGTGTGGGTATCGACGCGCGGATTGTCGTCGTACTCGTTCTCGACGAAGGAGTAGGTGCGGTAGAAGTACAGGTAGTCTTCCTGGATTTCGAAAACGCCGCGTTCGATCGGATCCTGCGCGCCGTTGAACGAGTAAGCCGAGGCGTAAGGCGTTTCGGTTACCGTCAGGCGGAAGAACCATTCCTTCCTGGTGCCGTCGGCGTTGTAGAGCAGGTCGAATTTCTTGACGTAGTTGTCCTTGACGCGGTCAATGGTGCCGACGTCCTGGGCACAACCAGCAAACATCACGGCGGCCAGCGCCGTAAGAATCGCCGTTCTTGCGAAGTTCTTCATCACGGTTCCTCCTCCGACGAGGTTGATGACTTTCATTGATTCAGTAGTTTTCATTCCGTCATCCCCCATCAGATTTTGATTGCGCTGAACGTCTGGTAAATGCCGCGCATCTGGTCAAGAACCTCGACCAGCAGCCTGATTTGCTCCTGGATCGCCGGCTTGTCCTCTTCGGACGCCGTCGCCAGTTC
>JAKPTZ010000022.1 GCA_029555025.1 Deltaproteobacteria bacterium | reverse complement strand
GGAACCATCGCGGTCGGGCACTGCCAGATGCAGTCGTACAGGTGATGATGGCGCAGGGCGTCCATCACGATCTGGTCGGCTTCGCGCAGCAGGTCCAGGCGGTCGCGGGTCATATAACCCTCGACGACTTCGACGGTTTTCGGATCGTCACCCATCACGTTCCAGATGCACCGGTTGATGCCCTGCACTTCCTTAAGGATATTGCCGGAAACTTCGGTCAGCTTTTCGAACGACGCGTCGCCGCAAAGGACAACCGGGTGCTCGTACGAACGCAGATCCGCCTTGACTCCGACCGACTTGATCGGCAGGACATAGGCGCGCAGGCCGAAACTTTCGGCGATCGGGCTGACGGCGGCCTGCAGGGAGGCGATGTCGTCTTTCGGGGCGACGCCGTTGGAACAAAGGAGCCTGACGCCCAGGCCCGGCCCGGGGAACGGATGGCGCCAGATCGCCTCGCGCGGGATGCCCAGCTTTTCGCCAAGCTCGCGAACCTCGACCTTGTACAGCTCGGCCAGCGGTTCGACGACACGGCCTTCCTTTATCAGTTTTTCAATGATCGGGACGCGGTTGTGGTGCGTCTTGATCGTGTCGGCACGCTTCGTCCCGCCCGTTTCGATGGTGTCGGGGTAAATCGTGCCCTGCCCAAGCAGGTGCGACTCGATGCCCAGCCGTTTGGCCTCGCGGTCGAAGACTTCGACGAACGTCGTGCCGATGGCGCGGCGTTTCTTTTCGGGGTCGGTTTCGTTGCCGATTGCGGCCAAAAATTCGTCCGTAGCATCGATGAAGTGCAGGTTCTGGTCCAGACCGAGGTCCGCGTACATCTTCAGGACGCGCTGGCTTTCGTTCTTGCGCATCATGCCGTTATCGACATGCAGCAGGTGCAGGCGATCGGCGCCCAGGGCCAGCCCGAACACCTTGGCCGCGACCGTCGAATCGACGCCGCCGGACGCCAGCAGGAACACCGACTTATCGCCGACCTGGGCGCGGACGCGCTCGACCGTTTCGGCCAGGTATGCCTCCATCGACCACGTCGGGTTGCACTTGCAAATCTCGATGACGAAGTTGGCGATCATCTCGTCGCCGTGAACACTGTTTTCGACTTCAGGGTGAAACTGGAAGCCATAGCGGCGATACTTGTCGGAACCGATCGCTGCCAGGCGGTGTTCCTTGCCGGTCTCGCCCAGCTTGCTGTAGCCGTATTCGCAGAAGTCGGGACCGATGGCCACGACGGTGTCGAAGTGGGACATCCAGACCGTTTCCTTTTTTTCCAGCCCCTTGAAGATCGGGTGATCGACCAGGATATTCAGGGTCGCCAGGCCCCACTCGCGTCCGCCGTGCTCCACACGGCCGCCGTAGTACTTCGCGATTTCCTGGTGTCCGAAGCAGAAGCCCAGGATCGGGATGTCCAGTTCAAAGACTTCCTTGTTCCATTCGCTGTCCTCGCCGAACGCGGAAAGCGACGGACTGCCGGACAGGATGACACCCTTGTATCCGCGGAACATGTCGGTCGGGTCGTCGGGCTGGCGGATCTCGGCCAGGACGCCGGCGCGGCGGACCTTGGTCGCGATAAGATGCGCGTACTGTCCGCCGAAATCGATTACTGCGATGGAGTCATGTTTCATCGGGAACCCCCGGTATTATTGGCAAATCAGTGCACCGGCCGCGATTGGCCGGGATGGCGTATTGTAAGGCGTTTGAAGCAAATTCGTATCCGGGTCCAGGCCACCCAGGAAAAAAAGCTGTTGATATTAACGGGCGGCCTCGATGGATAGCATCTTGCTTGACCGCGGCGGGCGGATGTAATCCGCCCGTACAAGGAAGGTCAGTCCTGTTCGGATACGAAAAGCGGGCGATTGGTTTCGACGGGCCGACCGAATCGAATCGCGTCGACCGCCTCGGCGACTTCGTCTGGGGTCAGCCCGAACGTCTCGACGACCCCGACCGTGTCGCGACCGAACGGACGCAGGCTGTCGGACAGATCCAGATAGTCGGATGTCACCGCGTAGCCCCGGCAAAGGATGATTCCACCGCCGCGGCCGTGAAGTTCGACCGGGGCATCCCCGACGCTGCCGCGATCGCATTCCGGCATGAAGGCAATCGGCAGCCGCCCGAACACCGGCATTTCAAGATCGATTTCCCGGTTGACGTCCATCGCGCCTGTCGATACCGGACGAATGGCCCTGACACCGTGAATCCCGAGCCTGCGCAGGAATATGGCGTGATCGACATTATGGACGGCAGCAACCAGGTAAGTCCTTACGGCATCGGAAATCCTTGAAGCAACACCGGGATCCCCGGTCATTACGCGATCGACGCCGACCGAAAAGTCGGCGATGGCGGAAATGACCTGATCAAACCTGGCAGCATCAACGCAGTACGGGGTGACAAGACCGACCTTTCGCCTGGTACGCCCCGCGGCAGAGAGCCAGGAAGCGATGGTTCCGTCGGACGCCAGTTCCAGGAACTCAGACACCGAGCCGCGAACCCCAACCCAGTATCGATCCGCCCCGCACTTCAGGAAAGGTTCCGGATCCCCGGTAACATGTATCGCAACGGTTCGAATCCGCTGATCGGGCTGACGCAAGACGGTTCTTTCTGCCGGTCGGCCGTCCATCTCAGGCATCCTCCCAGTCAAAGTCCGTGTCCCAGTTTTCCCGCCTGTCGCCGAAACCGCCCCGCGTCGATGATTCCATTCGAACAGCTACAGGCTCGACAAACCGGGCGGCCCTGGAAAGCGGCCCGCAACGGACTGTTCCGCCCGCCCGCCCCGGACACGGATTTGCGCGCATGCCGGACGGCACTATGTCCCCAAACAGCGCGGCTGAAACCAGCCTGCCGTTCCAGAAGTGCAGCGCATGTGCAGGATACATCGACGGCTTCAAGGCATCGACGCCACCATCGACCAGTGCCCTGGTCGCCGCGTCGATTGCCTCGCGAAACACGGCCGTCACGTCGGCAACAACGGATGCGCGACGACCGGAAACCAGAACCCGGACCGATGGGATCCCGGCCCTGACAAGATCCCCAAGCATCAACAGGCCACCGGAAAATCCCATTTCCAGAAGACGTCCGGCACTTCTGCCGCCTTCGGTGGTGAATACCCGCCTGCAAGGCCCGAACGCACTGCCGTTGCAAGGCTGCCCGTCAAAGTACTCCCCAGCCATGCACGAACTGCACCAGGCGAACGGAAGCAGCCCGAACAAGGGAATCTCGGCAGCGACGCCGGATTCAGCGGAAATGGCGACCGCATCGGAGCATGCGACAGAAGAATCGAAGCATATTGAAGAAAATCCAGCCGACCCGATAACCCGCGCCGCAACCGGATTGGCCACGGGGCCGCCGCCGAAAACAAGTTTGATATCGGGAAGTTCATCGCAGAAAGCTGCGGCAAGCCCCGGATCTGAAAGTTCGACCTCGGTGACACCCATCTCGGCAACGGCAGCCACCATGTCCAGAATATCGGCGAAACGACGAACGGGAAAGCTGCCCACAAACGACACGCGGGCGGTAACCGCGGCGCGACGGCACCGCTCGACCCCCTCGGCAAAGGCATTGGCACCCACAATGCCGAATCCGGCATCGCGCGCAGCCGCATTCGAATCGAATGCCGTCCTTGCGTTGAAGACGACCACGTCGGCGCCATTGCCGACGGCCGCGGCAAGACCGGCCGGACTGGACACCGGGACGACAAGTCTGGGAATTGCTGGCCCGTTCAACCCTTCAACCCTTCATCCACTCCCACTGTCGCATGACACCATCCAGAATCCCAATCCGCGGCACGAACCCGAGCACACGGCCGGCAAGGGAAATGTCGGCCCAGGTACGATCGACATCGCCAGGCTGCATCGGAAGTCTTTCTATAATTGCCCGACGTCCGCAGACTTGCTCAACGGTTTCAATAAGTCCGGCCAGTGAAACCGGATGTGAATTGCCCAGGTTGATGGCCGGCACATCCAGGCCCGAATCGATTGCCGAAACGATTCCGTCAACGATATCGGTAACATATGTGTAATCCCTGGAAGACTGTCCATCACCGAAGACCTGGATCGGACGACCACAGGAAACGGCGGCAAGAAAACGGCTGATGGCCAGATCGGGACGCTGCCGTGGTCCAAAGACCGTGAAAAGACGAAGACTGGTAACCGGAATCCCCGACTGCCGAGCGCAGGCCACGCAAAGACGCTCGCCGGAGATTTTTGTTTCAGCATATGGACTTAACGGAGAATCGATTGGCAGGTTCTCGTTAAAAGGAACCGTCGCGGCATTCCCATATACGGACGAACTTGAAGCGAACAGGATGCGCCGAACACCGTCAGCCACGGCCTGACGCAATATCACGGCGGTTCCGTTCACATTGACGTCACGATAAAGGTCGGGGTTTTCAATGCTGGGCCGCACGCCTGCCATCGCAGCCAGATGAATGACGATGTCGGGACAAAAGAAGCCGAACGAATCCCGAACCGCGCCCACGTCGCGGATATCGGCCTCGAAAAGACGAAATGACCGATTATTATCGAATGTCGCGATATTGGCCCGCTTGACCGCGGGATCGTAAAAATCACAGAAGCTGTCCAGCCCCAGGACATCGAAGCCCAGATCCAGCAGCCTTGAAACCAGGTGCGAACCAATGAATCCCGCGGCACCGGTGACCAGCACCCGGCCGTTGCTTCCTGACATCAGCAATCCCCGAAAGCCCTGTTACCGGGCAAAATATGCCATCGAGACGCCGCTAATTGCAACCCTGACGCCTGTTTTCCCTGTCCTCGGAGCAACAGGTCAGCCAAAGGAACCCGCAATATCCGCACCCATCCCGAACCCAGTCCTTCGACTCGCCACAGTTCGGCGCCGAGCCCTTCCAGCCAACATGCAGATCGCAGCCGTCGAACAGGCCCCAGCCGCCGCAACCGCCGTTGGCGTCGTTCCAGCGCTTGATAACCCGACCGTCGCAGTTGTAGTCCCACGTGTTGCACGCACTGATGGACGTCTGCCAGTCACTGTTTCCGGGGTGAACCTTGTCGTCCTTGTCGCAGCAGTCGCCACCGGTCCTGACCTTGTATTCCAGGTCGGGGACGCACAGGCAACGCTTTGAAGATTCGTCGCCGTACCCATCGGTGTCGGCGTCCCTGAAATACCAGAGGCAGCCGGATGCCCCGTCTTCGTCCTGTGCCCCCGAGCAGTTGTCGTCAATCTCGTTGTTGCAGATCTCGGTGCGTCCCGGGTTGATTGTCGGAACATCGTCATTGCAGTCGCCACCGACCGCCGTGGAATAGTATCCATCCCCCGCGCAGAGGCACCTGGAATCGCCGTTGATTCCATATCCGTCCTGATCGCCGTCGCGGAAGTACGTCGTACAACCTGAAGTCGATTCGGGATCGGTGATGCCGTCGCAGTTGTCATCAAAACCGTTGCAGATTTCGAGCTTGCCGGGGGCGATCGCGCCGTTGGCGTCGTTACAATCCCCAATCCTGGTCGCAGTGTATGGTGCCGCAACCTGGCAGCGGCAAACCGACTGGGCCGCGATACCCCATCCGTCGCCATCGGCGTCAAGATAGCGCTTCAGGCATCCTTCCGAATTGTCGTCGTCCGTCGTGCCGTTGCAATCGTTGTCCAGGCCGTCACAGACTTCAAGCTTGCCCTTGTTGACTTCAGGATTTCCGTCGTCGCAATCGCCCTTCGGCTCAAGTTCAAGATACGGGGCCGCGGGGGCGCAAAGGCAACGGAAATCGGTCGCAATCGCCCATCCGTCCGCATCCGCGTCCAGGTAGTACGTCCTGCAACCCTGAGTGCCGGGAACATCCGACGTTCCATCGCAATCGTCGTCGAATCCATTGCACTGCTCGGTTCGGCCCGGCCTGGCGGCGGCCCTGGTATCATCGCAATCGCCAACCGAAAGCGACGTGTACGGGTAAGTCGGCGCGCACAGGCACCGTGAATCGCCGGCCACGCCAAAGCCGTCCGAATCGCGATCGATGAAATACACGACGCAGCCCTCCGCACCGTCCTGATCCTTCTGGCCGTCACAGTTGTCATCGACGCCATTGCAGATCTCGGCGGCAACAGGATTGACCGCCGGGTTAGTGTCGTCGCAGTCACCGCCATTGGTGGCATCGCGAAGCCCCTCTGCCTTGCAGCCGCAAAGAACGGAATCGGAAACGCCATATCCGTCGCGATCGACGTCGAGGTAATAATTCACGCAGCCTTGCGCCCCGTATTCGTCCGTCAAACCGTCGCAGTCGTCGTCCTGACCATTGCAGGTTTCAACCCCGCCAGGGCCGGTCAACGGATTGGAGTCGTCGCAGTCCCCGCCGCGCTTGACAACCCATGGGGCCTGGGCCGAACAGAGGCACTGCGTGTCAACGGAATTGCCCCATGTATCGAAGTCGCGATCCGCGTAGTACGCCGAACAACCGACCGAAGCGGCCGGATCCGTCTGGCCATCGCAGTTGTCGTCAAGCCCGTTGCAGGATTCCACCGCGGCGGGATTCAAAGCGCGCACGGTGTCGTTGCAGTCGCCGTCCTTCCTTGTGACATAGCCGTTCCCGGGGGCGCAAAGGCACTTGCCCTGCCCCGTCACGCCGTATCCATCGCCGTCGATATCGAGGAACCAGTTCTGGCAACCGGTCGCTCCCTCGGGATCGGTAATTCCGTCGCAATCGTCATCGATTCCATTGCAGGTATCCGCGGCGCCAGGACGCACGGAAACGCTTGAATCGTCGCAATCGCCGCCCACGCGTGTCGAATACCGCCCGGACGCCGTGCAGAGGCACTTCGAATTTCCGGTGACCCCGACCCCGTCCCCATCGTCGTCGAAATACCACGTCAGGCAGCCTGTCGCGTTCTCTTCATCGATTCGTCCGTTACAGTTGTCATCGACGCCGTTGCAGACCTCGGCCCCGCCACCGACCTTCGGGTTGAAATCGTCGCAATCCCCGTCATCGACTGCGGTGTAGTCGCCCTCGGGTTCGCAAAGGCACCTGCTGTTGGAGGACAGCCCGAACCCGTCGCCGTCGAAATCCAGATAAAGAACAATGCACGAAACCGAACCATCCGGGTCGGTCAGTCCGTCGCAGTTGTCGTCAATGCCGTTGCAACGTTCAACGGCATCGGGACGCACCTGGTTATTGTCGTCCGCGCAGTCGCCGCCGACCCTGGCAACATAGCCGGAAGCCGGATCGGCCTGGGACAGGCACTGCGAATTGCCAGGCACGCCGAATCCATCAAGATCCAAATCCAGGAAAAACTGGACGCATCCGGCACACCCGGGCTCGTCGGTTTCCCCATCGCAGTCGTCGTCGATTTCGTTCGCGCACACTTCAGTTGAAACCGGCGACACCCACCCGGAAAGGTCGTCGCAATCGCCGACCACCTGTGTCGTATATGGAGCCTCCGGTCCACAAAGGCACATGGACGCACCGACATCACCAAAACCGTCCTGATCGCTGTCGGCAAACCACGCCTGGCACCCCGATGCGCCAGGCTCGCTGACGAATCCATTGCAGTTTTCGTCGATCGAATTCCCGCAGACTTCCTGGGCCGCCGGGGAAATCGCCTTTGCGGAATCATCGCAGTCGCCAACTTCGGTCGCCCGGTAAACATCGTTCTTTCGACAAAGGCACTGCCAGTCCCATATCACGCCGAAACCGTCGCCATCACGATCCGCAAACCAGTCCTGGCAACCGACGGAACCTTCCGGATCAAGCACCTGATCGCAATTATCGTCCAGGCCGTTGCACAGTTCGGTCAACCCGGGATTGACAGTGGCCAGCGTGTCGTTGCAATCACCGACCTTGCTGGCGGTAAACTTGCCCGACGGGGCGCAGAGACATTCCGAGACGGCGGCGTTGCCGTAACCGTCCGAGTCCAGATCCTGATACCAGATGGAACATCCGGCCGCATCCTTCGGATCCGTCACGCCATCGCAGTCGTCATCGATTCCATTGCAATCATCAATGGTTCCGGGGAACACCAGCACACTGGAGTCATCGCAGTCGCCGGCCCTGGCAAGGAACCATGTGTCGTCGGGCTGGCAAAGGCAGCGCCCATCGGCCGGATCACCCCAGGTGTCCCCGTCCCGATCCGGATAGAATGTCCGGCATCGAAGAGCGCCCGGTTCGTCGGTCAATCCGTCACAATCATCGTCAATTTCGTTGCACTGCTCCTGGGCGCCTTCCCTGATGTCGGGATTGCCGTCGTCGCAATCGCCGCCGACGCTTGCCCGATAAGTGCCCTGGGCCTGGCAAAGGCACCTGGCGACCGACGAAAGGCCATATCCGTCGTCATCAAGGTCGAAATACCAGTTGGCACAATCGATGGCGCCGGCCTCATCCGTCATGCCGTCGCAGTCGTCATCCAGTCCGTTGCACCTTTCGGCATCGGGCAGCGGGGCGCTGCATTCGCTCAGTCCGTCAATGCCGCAGGATCTGACGCCGTCACACCTGGACTCGATTCCCGCGACACCGGCGCTGCAGGCCGTGATGGCGCCCTGAATCACGGCAAGGGTGGAACATCCGCAGGTTCCGGCTTCCGGAACGCACCACGACTTGCCGTCGCCGGCCGCGGACTCACGGCAGTCATAACCTTCCGGACAAATATCGACGCACGGGGCGACGCAGAAACTTCCCGCCTCGGCCCCAAATTCACGGCATTCCATGGCCGCCGTGGCCGTAACGCCGATCCTGCAATCGGAACCTGTCATGCAGGGCCGGCAGAGATTGACGAATCTGGGCATGCACACCAGTATCGCCTGGCCACCCGAACCGATTGAAGGAACGCAGTCAAATCCTTCCGGGCACGTAGAATCCGAACACTCCGACGAACAGACGCGACCATCATCGGTGACGATGCACGGCCCGTACAGACAATCGGAATCATCGTCGCATGGCCAGCCGAAGCCGCCAGGCTCTTCACCGGAATCGGCGTCCGGTGCATCCGGTGCATCCGATGGAACCGCGTCGTCGTCCCCGTCAGACTCGAACCCGTCGGTAAGACCTTCGGCATCCGAATCCGAAATCGTCGCGGCATCGGCATCGCGATCAACCACGGCGTCGACTTCCGGGGCGTTCGCGTCCACGCCGCCGTCAACGGGCTCGCCTTCATCCACGAACGAATCGGGCTGCAGGTAGTCGACGACATTGTCCCGGTCCTGTGCATCGAGGACATCGACGCCACCACCCCCACAGGCGGAAATGACCAGCACGGCAACGCATCCGGACAGAAGAACGACCCTGTTCATCGACAAACCCGCCGTTGTATTCTTTTCAAGCAGTCAAGCCTTCGGCATTCGACCGGCCCAATTTCGGACAAGGCATGCCGGCTTCGACAATTTCCCGCTATTGTAGCCTTTTTCGCGGCCGTGCGCACGATATCAGAAACCTGTTCAAGTTCAATGGTCAGCGGGCATGCGGGGTGGCAAAACCCTTTTCAGTGGCTGCCGCACTGTCCTATAATGCCCGCGTGGGATTTGTATTAAAAATGCCGGGGGACAAGGTTCGGGATCGCATCTTCGTGGTGATCTTCGTCCTTCTTTCCGTGGCCAGCACAATTCCGATCTGGCTGATCAGGATCCTGCCGATGCAGGATATCTGGCAGCATCTGGCGCTTGTTGACGTAATCCACAATTACTGGGCGCCCGGCTCGATCTACCCGGACTACTTCATTCTGCCCGACTCGCCCAAGCCGAACCTCTTCTACTACTACTTCACGCACCTTATCGCGTTCGTGACGCCAAGCCTGGAATTCGCGAACAAGGTGGTACTGACGATATATGTCCTGGCATTCCCGGCGTCGTACCTCTTCCTTCTGCGGTCGTTCGGGCGCTCAAAGTGGCTGGCGCTCTTTTCATTTCCGTTCGTGTTCAACGCCATGTTTTATCTTGGCTTTGTTTCCTTCGCGCTTGCAATGCCGATGCTGTTCGCCGGACTTGGCGCATACAGGCGGTTCCTTGCCATCGACGACGTCAGGCGGGCGATCGGGCCGGGAATTGCCGCGGCCGTGATGCTTGTGTGGATGTACTTCACGCATGCCCATGTTTTCCTGATGGCCGGAATGCTTTTCGGAACACTCTGGCTGCTGCATGTCAGGGGACTTCGCGACTCGGTCTTCCGGATCGCGCCCTTCGCGCCGTCAATGACGTTTTTCGTCCCCTGGTTCTGGGTCTATTTCATCGAGAACACCCCTTCTTCATCGGGCATGCCTTTCGGTTCGGCCGATGACTTTTTCGGGCCGAAGTACTATAGCTCGTCGCAGATACTTTCCAATTTTTTCAACTACATCGGCAATTACTTCCGAAGACAGTCGGATGACACCGTTTTCGTTCTGATGATTCTTCTTGTGCTCGTACTTCTTATCGTCAGGCGGGCGCCGGAAATTCCCGCGGATCAGAAGCGGCGTCTGAAATTTTTCGACCTGGAAATCCTGACGCTGGTCCTTGGTGCGTCCGTCCTGATACTCCCGCATCACATCCAGGCCCAGGCGGTCGTTTCCCTGCGGCACATCCTTCCGGCCTTCATGTTTTTCGTGGCCTGGCCAATCTTCACACGCAGTTCGGGACGCCTTGTCGCCCTTGTGATGGCCGGCGCGGTCGCCCTGTCAATCGCCGGAATCGTGGTGGTTTCCTCGGGCTTCATCAGGTTCCAGAGGGAAGTTGCCGGATACGCCGAGATGTTCGACAAGGCGGCTGGTGGACGTCGGCTTCTGAAAATCGCGAACAACCAGGACAGCCGCGTCGTCAACGCCGGTGCGCTTTGGCATATCCATCACCTTTACGGCGTCCTGAAAGGTGGCGTCAGCGACATGCAGTTCGCCGAACGGCCACATAACCCGATTCAGTACAAGCCGGGCATGATTCCGCCGATCATGGGGCGCGATTTCACGTCAAATCCGGCCTGGCGTTACTATGACTACATCCTTGTCAGGAAGGAAGACTCCAGCAACATCACCAACAATATCGATTCACTTGAACTTATCGCGGAAAACAAGGGTTGGTCCCTGTTCGCCGCCATTTCACATCCGAAGCCGCGTCCATTCGATGCGGAACCTGTTGCAAATGGGCGACGAAAGTTGATAAATGATAAGGATGTATCCGGATTCAGTAATCAGTTGAAAAAGCCACCGGAGGTAAAACCCAATGAAGGCTTCATCAGGAACCCGATCATCTTCATGGCGGATCCAGGTAATGGTTCCGGCACTGTTGGCGCTTCTTCCGACGGTTTCATGCGGAAACGCTCCGGACCCGGAGGCGGACGTGACGGCGGATCAGGGACCGGTGGAAGTAACCTACGATGAAGGTACCCTCCCCGATGGCGTAATCGACAACGGCGCGCCCGACACCGGACGCGACCTGATTGCGGTCGACATCCAGCCGGATGGCATTGTTCCGGGCGGCTTCGGGGCACCTTGCGACGATTACGACGACTGCGACAGCCGGCTGTGCGTGGAGGCTGAAGGCGGAAGCATCTGCACGAAGCTCTGCCTTCAGGAAGGATGTCCCGAGGGATTCGTCTGCTCGGGAATCACCAATACGTATCCGGATGCGCTCTTCCTCTGCATGCCGGTCTTTTCGAAGGTCTGTTCGTCATGCACCTTTGACAACCAGTGTGCAGGTGGGAAGTGCGTGCAGTTCCCGGAGGGAAAGTTCTGCACGGTTCCCTGCGAAACGACTGCCTGCCCGTCGGATTACCAGTGCGTTGACGCCGATGGCGGCCAGGGACGCTTCTGCGTGCCTCCCAGTGGCTCATGCCTCTGCCGCAAGAAGGACGAGGGCACCAGGCGGGCCTGCGAAAAGGCGAACGAAATCGGCACGTGCTACGGCTACGAGTCGTGCGACCCGGAAGTCGGGTTCACAGCCTGCGACGCAAGCCTGGCCAAGGCAGAGGAATGCAACGGACTGGACGACGACTGCGACGGTTCCCCGGACGATGGACTTGATGAAGGCGAGTCGTGCCTTGTCGAGAACGAATTCGGCGCCTGCCAGGGTACGAGCGTCTGCTTCGGGCTGAAAGGCTGGATCTGCGGGGCGAAGGAGCCCGAGGCCGAAACATGCAACGGCATCGACGACGACTGCGACGGCGAAACGGACGAGGACTTCAAGGTTGACGGCGCCTATGGTTCGCTTGAAAACTGCGGGGCATGCAACAAGTCCTGCATCGGAATCTTCCCGAACGCCACGGTTGACTGCGACGCGACCGGCCCGGTTCCGCGCTGCATCGTGACGGACTGCGATGACGGATTCTTCAAGCTTAACGATTACCAGTGCATTCCGCTTACATCAACAATCTGCAACACATGCGTCATCGATTCGGACTGCATCATCGAAGGCGCCAGGTGCGTCGAGTTCGCCGACGGCGGCCGTTACTGCGGGCACCCCTGCGAAAACAGCGGCAACTGCCCGACCGGCTATTCATGCGTGGCGGTTCCTGGCGGCGATGACCAGTGCCTGCCCGATTCCGGTTCCTGCGCATGCGATACGCCCGACCCCAACATCACCAGGGTCTGCCAGGTTTCGTGGCAGGAAAATCCGGAGTCTCCGCTTTACACGTGCTCGGGCATTCAGAGATGCGGCGAGGGTGGCTGGAGCGATTGCGAACTGCCCGCCGAACAGTGCAACGGCCAGGACGACAACTGCAACGGCGAAATCGACGAGGGCTTCCTTACGGACGGCCGTTACACATCCAACACCAATTGCGGCGTGTGCGCCAACAACTGCACGACCATGAGCGTGACCAACGGCTTCGGGGTATGCGACACGTCCAGGACGATTCCCGACTGCAAGGTCGAATGCAACAACGGATTTTTCAACGTTGACGGCAATCCGGCCAATGGATGCGAATGCCAGTACAAGGGGGCGGTCGATCTGCCCGGTGGCGGCGACGACGACTGCGACGGGATCGACGGAAGCACGGAAGGCGCCGTTTTCGTGGCCAAATGGGGCGCCGATACGAATCCCGGAACCATCGAGCAGCCGGTATTGACGATTGCAAGGGGCATGCAACTGGCCGATGGCGCCCCAGCCCGCGATGTTTATGTCGCCACCGGCATATACACGGAACCGCTGAACATCCGCGAAGGCGTCAGCGTCTATGGCGGATTCTCGGCCGATTTCAAAATACTGAACCCGATTGCCTACGAAACAGTCATCCTTGGCCAGGAACCTATCGCGCTGCTTCCGGGCGCGGTCAACGCGGTCAGCATCAACGGTCAGGCGGCCGGATCCACCGTGCTTTCAGGCTTCGTCGTTATCGCCTACAACAACCGCACGGCTGGGCAGAACTCCATCGGCATTTACATCAAGGATTGCGATTCGTCGCTTGCCGTTCGTGACTGCCGTATCGTTGGCGGACTGGCCGGCAACGGCGCCGCCGGGGGCCTCGGCGTCTCGGGTGAGGATGGCGTTGGCGGTGCTGCCGGCCTGGCGGCCTATGACATCAATACAGCGAACTGCGGAACGACGACCAGGGCGGGCGGCCAGGGTGGAACCCACTCATGCGGCACCACGCCCGTGGGCGGCGGCAGCGGTGGAACGGCCATCTGCCCGGACTTTGACGAGGACACCACCGGATGCGCGACGGGACCGACGATATTCAACCCCGACAGGGTAATCCTTCAGACCCGCAAGTCGAATGAAAATGGAACCGGCGGGCTGAACGGGGGCGGCGCCGGCGGCATCGCGGGCCTGGACTCGATCATCGACAGCGATTGCAGCTATTCGGGCTCCTGCGGTTCGTGCTCGGTTCCTTCCGAAACCAGAACCGGCGCGGCCGGCATGCCTGGAAACACCGGCACCGACGGGGGCGGCGGCAACGGCTGCACGAACACTTCGGGCAACGTTGTTGACGGCCTCTGGGTTCCCGCCCAGGCGACCGGAGGTGGAACCGGCGCACATGGCTCCGGCGGTGGTGGCGGCGGCGCGGCCGGCGGCGTCGAGACACTCAACTGCGGACCTTCGGACGGCGGCAACCGCGGCTATACCGATCTCGGCGGTTCTGGCGGTGGCGGCGGCTCGGGCGGCTGTGGTGCGACCGGGGGCACCCCTGGCGGTTCCGGCGGCGGCTCCTTCGGCATCTTTGTAGCGTTCACGACGGCACCGACCAGCGTCCCAGACATTTCCGGCGTCAGGGTACAGCCCGGACAGGGTGGCATCGGTGGAAACGGCGGCGCGGGCGGTGTCGGCGGAAAGGGCGGCGCTGGCGCTCTGGGGGGTGCCGATGGCGCGGGTGTTGACCTGACGTTCTGCGCGGCCGGCGGCGGCGCGGGTGGCAACGGCGGCGCAGGTGGACACGGCGGCGGCGGCGGCGGCGGCTGTGGCGGCCCGGCATACGGAATCTTCATGAGCGGCGCGGATCCGGCTTCGGTTGGGGCATGGAAGACCTCGGTCACATTCCTTGGCGCGGGCGAAGGCGGGGCCGGCGGCACCGGCGGCACGTCGTTCGGGGCGGACGGAACAAACGGCTCCAACGGCATCGCGGCAAACACCAATTTCTGACCATTCCGTTTGTAACCAATTGTCTGGATTGAATTATTCACAACTTCAACAGGTGGACGGCAATGCACGGACCTGCAATGATTACGATTGTCACGACAGCAATTCTTATTGTCACAACGGCGTGTACCCCGACGCCAAAGCCGAAAAAGGCTGACGGACTGACCGGCGGAACGCTGGTCTTCTCCGACGACTTCAACCGGGATTCGTTCGGCGACGGCTGGGACAACAAAAGCGGAAAATGGGAAATCGTCGATGGATGGGCCCACGTTGAAGGCGACCAGAACGCCGGGCTCTGGCTGAAGAGCCCTCTTCCCGACAAGGTCAGGCTTGAATTCGACGCGAAAAGCATGACCCCGGATGGCGACCTGAAGTTCGAGATTTTCGCCAGGGCCAGGGAACACCAGACAGGATACGTGGCAATTCTGGGCGGCTGGAAAAACAGCATCAGCATCATCGCCCGCCTTGACGAGCATGGGGCCGATCGCCTGGAGTCGGATTCCAGGGTCGATATCGGCCGGACTCATCACTTCACCGCGGTCAGAAACGACGACACCCTGCGCTGGTACGTTGACGGGCGCCCGATACTGAAGTTCAAGGATTCCGAACCGATCGACGGCGTCTATTTCGCATTCAACAACTGGGCTTCCAGCGCCTGGTACGACAACGTGCGCATTTACGATCTTGCGGGCATGTGAACCGACTCTCGCGGATTCGGGCTAACGGCCGAGGCTGCTCAGCTTCCTGGCCATGAACACCTTCATGATGTTAAGTTCGTCCCGGGTGTCGCGAAGGCTGGCGGCCGTCTGGGCCTGAAGCTGGCGAAGCAACCTGTTCGCGGTAACCGGCCACCGATCGCATAATGCAAGAAAATCGATGCGTGAAAGACGCATCACCGTGGTCTCGCCCTTTGCCACCCCGTTGACAAGACGAATCTTTTCCTCGGTCAGGGACATCTCGCTCAAGGTGGTGCCAGGACCGAAAACATGGACGGAACGACCGTCGCGTATGATATCGACATCCCCCTGAAGCACGCAGTACATTCCATCGCCAAGCTGTCCCGCGGAAAAGATGGTTTCGCCGTCCTCGAAGCACAGCCTGGGCGAAGACGAATACAGCCTCAGCCATTCAGCCGTTGAAAGCGCCCGAAAAATCGACTTTTCGCGTATGTTGCGCTGAATCTGGGCCTGGACATTGGCGGCATCGGCGGCCGGGGTTCCCGGATCGTCGGTCGCGGTGATTTCAACGATCACCACGGAAATGTTGTCCGTGCCGCCCGCGGCATTTGCATACGCGACCAGCTTCGAGGTGCATCGTCCAAGATCGCCGGTTCCGCCCAGTCGTCCAATCATGTCGTCACGGACAAGACCGTACAGCCCGTCCGAACAAAGAAGGACACGATCGCCAGCGGCAAGCTCCAGTTCGATGACATCGGGCAGCACCGTTCCCGGAACACCGAGGGCCCTGGTCAGGACGTTCTTCATCGGGAAGCGTGCCACGTCGGCCTGGGAAATCATCCCGCCGTCAACAAGCCCCTGAAGAAGGGAATGATCACTCGTCAGGCGAACGGGAACGCCCTGGCGCAGAAGGTATGCCCGCGAATCCCCGACATGCGCCACAAAAGCACGGTCGGCAACAAAAAGGGCCATCACGACCGTCGATCCCATTCCGACAAGTTCTTCGGAACCGGTCGCTGCATCGTCGGCTGCGGCGCGCTGGATGCAGGAGTCCGCCTCGATGGCCGCATCGGACAGAAGCTTCATCACGGACAGGCGCGCTTCCTGAACCGCCCGGCCAAACGGAGATCCTTCATCAAGGGCTTCACGGAAGGCATCAACGGCCTGATAACCGGCCCTGACAGCATCGGTGACGACCTCGCACGCGATCCGGCTGGCAACATCTCCACCGCCATAACCGCCCATGCCGTCCGCGACAATGACAAGCCTGACGTCGGACTCCAGTCTGATGGAATCTTCGTTTCGCTTCCGAACCTTACCGGTGTCGCTCAATCCATCGAACAGCAGGTTCACAACCGCCTCCGCCAGAACGCGCCCCAGGAACAATCGCGAAATCTTAGTACGAAAGGGTCGCCCAAACCAGCATTCTGTGGGCAGTCCTGCCGCCCAGCGTGGCCTGGTCCTTCCATGATGCAACGTCGCCCTCGGTTCCGACCACGCCCCGGATTACCGCACCATCGAGCGCCGCTCCCGGGAAGAATACGCTGTATGCCCAAGCGACCTCAAGCCATTCCTCGGGGCGCCACATCGCCAGCAAATCAAGTTCATGCCCGATGAATCCGCTGTTGCCGGCGGGAATCAGCACTCCGCGATCCTGCGTCCAGACGCCGTTCCTGCTTCCATTTCCGGCCCATGTCCCGAAATGCTGAAGGAAGCCGCCGTCGCCGGTTTGCTGAAAGAAGTGATAGTCCAGGTTAAGCGTCAGTTCCTTGACCGGGTACATCCAGAAATTCAGACCGATGTCCCACACACCCGAAGGACGAAGCTGATCCATGTACCCGAGGAAATTGTGGGTGGAACCAAAAACTGGCTTGAAGGCGCTGCTCTGGCCGTTCCATGGCGTCGAATCGCCGCTTGCATAAAGAAAGAACAATCCAATCTTCGGCTGCGTCCGGGCCTTCAGGAACTGGTACGATGCGTTGGCCAGGTAAACCGCGGCCAGGTGATCCTTGACCTGAAGAACCGCGTCCGCGTCCCACGCCGTAACCCGCCCGAACTGGGCGGCGGCCTCGACCGAAAGCTTCAGGCCGTCCGTCGGAAACAGAAGAACTCGTCCACCGACAGTGCCCAGTTTCTGGGTGATGTTCGCAAAGGCATCGTCGAGATAGAAACCGTACGCTTCGAAATCAAGCCACTTGAGCGGCCTGTCGGTCGCCAGGTGAATGCCGGAAAACGATTCCCAGTCCTCGGGAACGGCATCTGAAAGCAGCGGGCCGATACCTGTCTTGACCATCGTCGTGAAGGCATCGATTGTCAGGACGCCCTTCCGGAACCAGTTCAGCCAGACGCCGTCAAATACCTGGCCGGTGCTGCCCGAACTGCCTGAATTGACATGGATCATGCTGCCAAGATCCATGATTGACCGGCCGGCCCTGATGTTCAATCCGGTCTTGTTGATGTCCAGGAATTCCATGTACGCCTGGAAGATATCAAGGGTGCCGTTGCTGTTTGAACGAAAATCCTTTTCTTCGCCCCATCGCCTGGAATCCTGGATAAGAACCTTGAAACGGAACCCGGGCGCCGGATCAATCGTCACGCCCACCTGAAGGCGGCTTGAAACGGAAAAACAGTCGTCGTCATCAAAACCGGCCGTCCGCCCGATGACGGGGGATTCGACTGCCTTGCCAAGGGACGCCAGGTTCCTGGTCCACTCAGGACGGATGCGCAGGTAGATGTCGGGTTTGACCTTCATGCCCCGACGACGGCCGGCCTTTAACGAATCAACCTCGTCGCGAAGGCGCGAAAGTTCGATCGCCAGTTCGGAAACCTGCCGCCGCGTCTGTTCAAGGACATGGGAATCGGGCGACAGGTCGGGGTCGGAGCTGGAGGCCGGTTGGCCTTCGTTAACCAGAACGGCGTCCTGGCCGGAATCCTGGCCTGGCTCACGGGTCGAAACCAGGCTCGAATCGATTGCTGCGGGTGATTCGACGTCGCCGGCCACCGCCGGAAACGATGTGAGAACCGAAAGGGCCAGAATTGGAAAAAGCGACCGCGAAATGACCAACACAAACCCCATAAACCGGCAACCAGGCTGGATTCTTGCATGGATTGCCCCGTTTTCCAATACACCGTTGTATGATCGCGCAGTCGCGCATCCGGGAAGTTCCAATGGTGGCCGTAATCGTCCTGCTTTCGCTCGTCGTGCCGATTCTTGAAGTCCTGCTGTTCGTGGCGGTCGTCAACTCCGCTGGGATCTGGGCCGCGGTCATACCGTCCGCGGTGACGACGGTCGCCGGCCTGGTCATACTTATCCGATCGTTTCCGAAATTCATGGACAGTACATTCAACAACGACAAGTTCCAGACATTTCCAACCATGCAGTCATACTTCGAAGTCACGAAGATCCTTTCAGGCATGCTTCTGCTTGTTCCGGGCTTCATTACGGATCTGGCCGGCCTGATCCTGCTTCATCCAAAGCTGCGGGGCGTATCGTTCGTGATCCTTTCCCGCTTGATGGTGCGAAAGAATGATCGATATTGACCAGTCGCGACAAGGTTCCTCGGTGCTTGCCGGAATCACGGACAGGCTTGTTTCCTCGATCGAGGGAATCGCTTTCGGGCCACCGGTGGCCTTCGCTTACAACCCGCTGGTTTACGCCAGGCAGTCATGGGATCTTTACTGCGCACGCTTTGGCCTGAGCCCGAGAAAGGTGCTGCTGGTCGGACTTAATCCCGGCCCATTCGGAATGGCACAGGTGGGCGTTCCGTTCGGCGAGATTTCGGCGGTCAGGGACTGGATGGGAATCGTGGCCCCGGTTGGTCGGCCGCGCGCGGAACATCCGGCCAGGCCGATTCTTGGATTCCAGTGCACCCGCAGCGAAGTCAGTGGCAGACGCCTTTGGGGATGGGCCATGGACGGATGGACGACCGCCGACAGATTTTTCGAGACATTCTTCGTCACAAACTACTGCCCTCTGGTTTTCATGGAGTCGTCCGGCAGGAACCTTACACCCGACAAGCTCCCGTCGTCAGTCAGGAATGCGCTTTTTTCGGCGTGCGACATCGCAATCCGCGATACCGTGACGCACTTCAAACCGGAATTTGTGATGGGAATGGGTACGGTGACCGCAACAAGACTTCGGGAAGCACTTGACGGCTTCGGCGTGACGGTCGGCCAGGTTCCCCACCCAAGCCCGGCGAATCCGGCCGCCAACCGGGGCTGGGGTGAACTGATGGATCGATCGATGGCCCAGATCGGCATATCCAGGCCGCGGGGATAATCGGCGGCGACATCGTCAACGGGTTGAAGCCGCCCGGGCAAGAACGTCGCAGATTTCCTGCTGGCTGAAGGGCTTTCCAACGGCATCGACCGCGCCGGCATCTATGAAATTCTGGCGCCTGTGCTCGCTGGTGAATCCAGATGCGATGACGACGCGGACGGACGAATCGAACGCCTTCAATTCCTTCAAAGTGGCCAGGCCGTCCATCCCGGGCATGATGAAGTCCAGCAGAACCACGTCGATGTTGTCGGCGCGCTGCTTGTAGATGTCGATTCCTTCCCTTCCACCCGACGCGGTGATGACGTCGAAACCAGACTCGGACAAGAGCACTTCCGCCATCGTCCTGATTATTGGCTCGTCGTCAATGACCAGCACGACTCCACGATAGTTCCTGACTTCATCGCTTCGCAATTCGGGCTCCAATGTGTCCTGCACGCCGGACAGCGGGAAATATACCGTGAACTCGGTACCTTGTGAAATATCACTTCGAACATCAATGGCGCCCTGGTGTTCCTCGACGATTCCCATGACGGCGGCCAGCCCCAACCCGGTTCCTTTTCCCGTTTCCTTCGTGGTGAAGAAAGGCTCGAATATGCGGGATCTGACATCGGCCGTCATGCCGACGCCATTGTCACTGACCGAAACCGACACAAACCGGCCTGCCGGAAGGTGAAATTTCCCAATCACCACCGCATCGCCAAAATCCACGGTCCTGGTCGCAATCTCAATTCGTCCGCCATTCGGCAATGCGTCGCGTGAGTTGATTCCAAGATTCAGGATCATGTTTTCAATCTGGGATGCATCCCCGACTATTACATCCGGCGACGCCCGAAGATCGGTCACAATCTCGATGTTACGGACAATACTGCCTTTCAGTATCTCGACGGCGGACGCGACGATGGCATTGACCGACAAGGGCAGGGACTCGGCCTTACCCAGGCGGGCAAAGTCCAGCAGTCGCCGGGTCATCTGTGATGCACGCCGGCCGCTGTGGACGATATGGCCGCAGTACTTCAGGATGGTCGGATCCTCCCGGTACCGGCTGGCCAGGAACTCCGCAATTCCCACGACGCCGCCAAGAATATTGTTGAAATCGTGCGCGATTCCGCCGGCAAGTTGACCAATCGCCTCCATTTTCTGGGATTGACGGCGACGTTCCTCGCGGGCAATCGTCTCGGTTACGTCCCTGAAAACAACAATCGCCCCGACCACCTTTCCATCCTTGTCCCGGATCGGCGAGGCGCTCTGGTCAACCCTCATCTCGGCACCGGTTCTGGCCAGAAGCTGGGGCGCGACGTCCATCCCCACATTGACGCTCGAACCGGCCATTACAGGCTGAATCCAGTCGTTCATCGGACTCCTGGTGACCGGATCGACCACGTTGAATACCATCGGCAGACGCCTGCCAAGGGCCTCGAATTCGCTCCAGCCGGTCAGCCTGCAAGCAACAGGATTTATTCTTGTGATGACCATGCCGGCGTCCGTGGCAATGACCGCGTCACCGATTGAATCAAGCATGACGGTCAGGTTTTCCTCGCGGTCGCGGAGTTCCTTTGTCTTGCGATAAACTTCGCCCCGCAGCATCACCACAAAGACGATTGCAATGCCGAAGCCGCCAAGAATCAGCCATATCCACGCGGGAACCCAGGCAACCTTCTGCTTGAAGGTATAACGGGAAAGGACATCCATGTATCCGCTGGAGGGATCGGCTTTCAACGTCGGGATATAGGCATCGAACGCCTCCAGGAATTCGCCGTTGCTTCCCTTCAGCGTCGCAATGCGCTGCCCGGTCGGATAGATCAGGATATCGCTTGGGCGGATGCGGTACGCGAACCTTGTCGAAATCGGATGAAGTCGGCTGACGACGGCGGCATCCACGGTGCCCTCGACAAGCATCGTCAAGGCCTCGTTGTACGTGTCCGCCCACACCAGGCCCGGATTCAGGCCAAGATCCTGGGCCTGATCGATGAAATGGGTGGCGAAGGCGGAATCCGAAACGAGAGCGACGCTCATGTTCCGCAGGTCACGCAACCCGGAAACGGGCGACCCTTCGCGGACATAAACGGCCCCCCAGTTGGAGAACAGCGGTTGTTGAGTGAAGTCGAGCTTCACGTGTGTCAACTCGTCCCCGCCCGACGGCATCGCGAGATCGCACTTGCCCTGATTCAGCGCCTGAAGCATCGCGGCTTCTTCGACATAGACGTATTCGAAATGCCAGCCGGCACGTCGGGCGACAATTTCCAGGAGTTCCACCGCCAGCCCGCTGAACCAGCCGGCAATCGAGTTGTACCTGGAAATTACCGGCTCGTTCGAGAGACAGACCTTGTATTCAATCCTGGTCGGGCGGGCTGGAAGTTGCGCCGGCTGCCCTGCCCCGGTCCGACTCAGAAAATCCTTGCGGCTGACGCCCCAGTACTTGGAAAGCGCGTTCCAGTCGATCCTCTGCTCGGGGTTGGCCCGAACCTCGACAGGAAGGGAAGCCACGGGAACGCCGCGCAGGATGTCCATGGCCATCAGGGCAGCCGTCCGCCCCTGGGATCGCCCGGTCTGGATGTATCCGCCGCCAAGCCCGAATCCAAGGCCGCTCTCGGTCACCTGGAATACCGGAACCCGGCTTGCGGCCGCAATCCTTGGGTATGTGATGTGCTGTGGAAGATAGGTTCCGTCCTTGTCTTCCAGAAAAAGCAGCATCAGCGCGGCCGAATTGTTTTCCAGATGGGCAAGAGCGACCAGGAGTTCGTCGAACGAAATGTCGCGCCCGTCAAGAATCTGGATATCCACATCGGGGATCTGGCCGGCTTCGGCCTGGATGGCCTGGCGATAGGCCTCGCCAGTCAGGGACTTGTCAACAATCGCATATACCCGCCGCACTGACGGCAGGATCTTACGAATCAGTTCGACGTTGCCGACAAACTCGACGGTCTGCACAACACCAGTAATCAACGGGTCGCCCGCGATATCGGCAGGTTCAAAATAGTTCACGCCGCAGAACACGACCGGAACATCGGCAAATACCGACTGATGGTGTTGCAAAATAAAACGATACGCTATGTCGTCGGACACGATGATGGCATCGAACCGGATGCCCTGATACCTGCGCTTAAGTTCGTCGGCCCAGATCCGGCTGCGCTCGGCATCCCAGGGAAACCTTTTCGAATCAAGGTATTCGAAATAGATATTCGCCCGGGGCATGGTGGCGGCAAAAGCATCGCGGATCGCCACCATGATGTCGTCGGACCACTCGTAACCGATGTGATAGGAATTTATTACCAGGACTGCGGGCGACGGCTGGCGACGATCGACCTCAAGCGAGGAAGCAAGGACCGTTCCATCGCGCACATCACGGATATCATCTTCCCCGCCACCGGAACCGGCATTCCCCCGGCCAAAATTGTCGGCTGGTCCCGGAACATCCAGGGCGGCTGCCGCTGCCTTGGTAACCGCATCCCCATCCCCCGCCCGCAGGCGACCGTCGCCCATAATCAGAACGGGAAGAAGCAGGATGGCCACAAGCAGGGCCCTGTAGGTGCCGCCTTGCCGCATCGGGGAATACGCCTGATTTAAGGTCGGTGCATTATAACACAAATCCGAAACGCCCCGGGGACGATTGGTCATCTGGCTTCAAGGGCGCCGGCCTGGCCCCTTTCAACGACGGCCAGCGCATCCTCGGCAGCCTTGAGCATGGCGTCCGGCGAAAGTTCGCTTCCCACGGCGCCCTTCATCCAGACGTCGGGACTGATTCTGCCCTGCACGCACATTCGTTCCATTTCGCGGGCCAGGTTGCGCCCCTTGATGGTGGCAAGATCATCGCCCTTCAGGAACGCCTCAATCTGGGCCTGAATCATGAAGCCGACGGAATAATCGGGCAGATAAAGCCCGTATGCGACCATATGGCTGTAAATGGCCAGGATCGGGGAATCCTTGATGCCGAACATCGGCTCGAAGTACTTGTTCCACAGTTCCTTCGCCATCGAGACGACCGCGTCGCGAAGCTGGGCCGGCGTGGCGTCGGGATGGTCGTACAACCAGCGCCACATCTGCATGTCGAGCAGGCCGACGCTGCCGATTTCAACCGTGGACCACAGCAGATCCAGCGATCGCATCGCCATCACTTCCGGATCCGGATTTGCCTCGCCAAGCACATCAAGGTCACGGGACTGGAAAACAAAGGCGAAGGCTTCCGTAAAGGCGGTGTTCGGGACGCCGTCAAGAAGCGTGTCGTCAACGCGGTTAAGCGAAAACACCTGCTCGACGCAGTGCCCCAGTTCGTGAAGGGCAATATTGTAACCCTTGTAATCCATTCCAGATTCTGGAACCCTGGTTCGAAGGTGGGCCGAATCCGTCCGCATGCCGGCGCCCATCGCGTGCCCTGCCCCGCGGGCTGGATCCACCTCGATGTGCTGCTGCAGGAAGGCGGCGGTTTCGGGCTCGAAACCAAGCTTGCCAAGCACATTCGGCAGATCCGCGCGGAAGTCGTTCACGCCACGGTAAAGCGCGGACACCTTTTTCGTGAGCAGATCCTCGTTTAAGGAGGCACGATTCTTGAAGCCGTCGTACCAGATGTCGAACGGCTGCAAGTCACGTCCCAGTCGCTTCCTGACAAGGGCAGCGACCTTCTTCGTCGTGGGCGACGAAATGACGGTTTCAAGCATCCGGCGCACGCGCTCTTCACGAATCTCACGATCCAGCTTGAACCGACGGTCGATCAACGTCGGATAAAGGGGGCTGTATTTGTCAATCTGCTGCTCGGCACGAAAGACTTCCAGGATTCTTGCATACCTGGTGTCCGGCTCGCGGGCGGCATCCACAGCCTTGCCTTCAGCGTCCTTCAATTCGTTCGTCCACGGATTCCAGGTGAGTCCGGGTGCGTCAACGACCGCTGCCGGGATTTCCTGGTTGACGATGCGGTTCATGATCTGAAGGATGGTCTGCTGGTTCGGCAGGTTACCCACCGGATCCGAATACATTCCCTTGATGTGATCGCGAAGCCCCCAATGGGAAATCAGCTTCAGATCCGCCGGGAAGGGGGTGCTGCCGTCCTGGTTCTGGACGCCGCCCATATGGATGTTATACCTGGCGATGTAATCCTCGGCGGCGGCATAGGCCCGGGTCGCACCAAGCGCGACCTCGCCGGGAATGCGCCGGGCAAACGTCTGCGCAAGCCTTGCCTCGGCCCATTCGCGTCGCGAAAGCTCAAGCGGTTCACTTGTATCCAGAAGGGGAAAATTGAGCAGGCCGACAAACGCGACCTTGGTTGTGAAGAAGTCCTCGGACAGATGGTCGAACGGGTTCAGCGTGGCAAACAGCAGATCGACCGGCAGCGTCTGGAATGTGGCCAGATCGACCGGTTCGCGAAGCTTGCGGGTCATTGCCACCGCGTGGCCGCTGATGGATTCCATCGCGACCCGGAAACGATCCAGCAGCATGGTCAGCGCGGCGGGATCGGCGATGAACTGTTCCATGCAGAATGACTCGAATTCCTCGACCGAGCCATCCTTCTGGTTCCAGTACGCGGCGACCTGGCGCACGCCCTTTTCAATCCGTGCCCTGGCCGCCTCGCCGTGCTTCTCGACCAGCTTTGCCACCGTGCCGGCAATCGCTTCATCGGTAATAAAAATCATCTGGTTCTCCGAATTGACTGCCGGGGACGCGGCCTGGATGCCCTGGGCAGCATCGGCGCCGGATGTGGTTCCGCATGCCGCCGCTTCGGCCGCGCGACCGCACGAACCGTCCTTCCTGCAGCAGCAACCCACGGCGAAGATCTGGCAAACCGCGACAACGAACAGCACGTTGATGACGTTCTTCACGAAAACCTCCAGAGGCGGGCGACGGGCGGATTATTCCCTTCCGGCCCAGACCGCGGCAATCCTGACGGCCGTTTCCGACGCGGCCACCATCCACTCAAGTGACGCCCATTCCTGCAGGCTGTGAAAATTCTGCCCGCCGGCCCATACGTTCGGGGTCGGAAGTCCCATGAAGGACAGCCTTGCGCCATCGGTGCCGCCGCGAATCGCCTTGCGAACCGGCTCGATTCCCTGAAGCCTGACGGCCTTGTCAAGATTTGCCATTACTTCGGGACGTTCCGCCAGCTTCATCCCCATGTTCCGGTACTGCTCCCGCCTTTCGACGACCACGGAACATCCGGGAAACGCGCCTTCGGTGGCCACGGCCGCGGCCGCCAGCACATCGGCCCTTTCATCCAGTTCAGCCACAGTGAAGGCACGCAGCAGAACCTTCAGTTCAACCTTCGAGACATCGCCATGGATATCGTACGGATGAAGGTAAGGTTCGCGCTTTTCCGTCGTTTCCGGAAGGTTGGTAACCGGGAGCTGGCCGACAAAGAACGTCGCCAGGCGGACCGCGTTGATCATCTTGTCTTTGGCGTATCCCGGGTGCACGTCCTTGCCGGTGAAAGTGACCTTCGCGAAGTCGGCGCAGAACGTTTCGTCCTCGATTTCGCCAAGATCGCCGCCGTCGAACGTGTACCCGACATCGGCGCCGAATGCCTTGACATCGAAATGCTCGGTGCCGCGACCGACTTCCTCGTCGGTGGTGAAGCCGATTCGAATGCGACCGTGCTGGAATTCAGAATGCTTCATCATCCAGTGCGCGGCGGTCATGATTTCGGCGATTCCGGCCTTGTCGTCGGCGCCAAGCAGCGTGGTGCCGTCGGTTGTAATCAGCGTATGGCCGATGACGCGCTGCAGATTCGGATTATCGGCATTGCGGATGACCACTTCGGGATTGCCGGGAAGAACCATGTCGCGCCCGTCATAGTTTTCAATCACCTGGGCCTTGACGTCCTTTCCGCTGCAACCGAAGGCGGTGTCCATGTGTGCAAGAAAGCCAAGGACGGGCACCGAGCGGTCAAGTTCGGCATTCGAGGCCGGAATGGTCGCCGTCACGTATCCCCACTGATCCATGGCGGCATCGCCAAGCCCGATTGCCTTCAGTTCCGAGACCAGCAGGCGGGCCAGATCCTTCTGCTTTTCCGTCGATGGGCTGGCCTGTGAATTCTCGTCCGACTGCGTGTCAATCCGCGTATAGCGAAGAAATCTTTCAAGTAATTCTGCTTTTTCCGTGGCGGTGAACTGGATCTTCATGATTGACGCTTCCCCGTTTCAAGACGGCGCCCAGTTTACCTTCAATTGTTTGCGACCGGAACACTTAAATAGACTACAATCTCTGCCAACCGTCCCGGCCGCGGCGGACACTGGACACGGCGGCCAGAACACGAACGAGGCAGAACCGATGAAGTCTTCAAACAAACTCACACTGGCAGCCGCGCTTGCTTTCGCGGCGATTGCGGTCGGATGCTCCGGCGGCGATAACGGCACCGACATCGTCGATGGCGACGTTGCCGGCGACGTTTCACAGGACGTCGGCAGCGACATCGGCAATGAAGTCGCCGCGGACGCCGCGGACGACGTTCCCGTCGTGAAGACGGGATATTCCGCCGGCTGGGGCGTGACCGACGTCAGCGGCGTTACCGGCACCATGATGGGCGGATACGGCTTCTGCATGAACGCCCCCGATTCGTGCCGATACGCTGAAGGCGTGCACGACCCGCTGCTTGCCAGGGCCATTGCCGTGCGCGACAACGCCAGCGGCGAAGCGGTGATCCTGATTACCGTCGATGTTGTCGGCATCCTGCGTTACGACATCGACCTGATTCACGCCGCGGCCCCGGCCAGGTTCAAGGAAGCTTTCGGCATTGATGGCTTTGACGGACGACGCATCGTGATGACGGCTTCCCACACGCACCATTCGACCGACACGATGGGCCTTTGGGGCCCGCTGGACGGTTCCGGACGTGACGAGGAATATGCGACACACATGCGCGAACAGGTACTCGAGGCCGCCGTGGCCGCATGGGCCGACCTGAAGCCGGTTAACATCTTCTACACCGGCACCGGCTCGGCGCCGAACTACGACAAGGACAAGTGGTCCGACGACCAGGTCATCCAGACGCTGCGCTTCGCCGACCGCGAAACGGGCAAGACCAGGTTCACGCTTACGCGCTGGTCGGCCCACGTCACAAATTACCCGCAGCAGCTCCAGGCGTTCTCGGCCGGCCACCACGGCACTTTCAGCAAGGCAATGGAAGAACTGACCGGCGCCCCGGCCGCCCTTTTCCAGGGCGCCATCGGGTCGGTCTATAGCGAAGGATACATGTTCGACGAGCCTGGCCAGCCCGCCTGC
>JAKPTZ010000010.1 GCA_029555025.1 Deltaproteobacteria bacterium | reverse complement strand
CAGCATGATGACACCTATGATGGCCGCCATGTCGATGGTCGATCGCGTCAGGACGAACATCAGAACGACACCAATCGACGCGAGCGGGACGGTAAACATGACTATGAACGGCTCACGCAGCGACTCGAACTGGCTGGCCATCACCATGAAGACCAAAAGCACCGACACCATCAGGGCCAGGCCCAGGTAACGGAAGGACGTCATGAAATCCTCGGCCGTGCCTGCCACCTTGTAAGTGAAGCCCTCCGGCATCGGATACTGATCGGCTATGCCTGTTATCTTCTTGATCGCCTTGCCCAGGTCCTTCCGGTGCGATTTTCCATTCTGGTCAACCCACTTGTCCTTCAGGGTCACGCTGACGGTGGTGTACCGTTCCTGATCGAGCCTGGTGATGTCGGTCGGACCAAGCTTGGTCTCGATGTCGGCGATGTTGTTCAGCGGCACGATCCCGCCGGTCGTGGTGACGATCGGCATCTTGCGCAGGTTGTCCAGATCGTTCCTGAATTTCTCGTCGAAGCGCATCTTGATATCGTATTCGTCGCCGTCGTCCGAGAACATCGCGACGGTCTTCCCCTGGAACGCAACCGAGATCGCCTGGCTGAGCGTCCCGCTGGACAGACCGAGTTCGGCCAGCTTGCGACGGTCAAAGTCGACCTCCATCTGAGGTTTCTGGTCTGCCATCGAGAAAGTGGTCTCACCGACCTCGGGAAGGGCCGCCAGTTTGTCTTTCAACTCAAGTCCGACCCGACGCTGCTGCTCCAGATCGAAACCGAGGATCTGCAGTTCGATGTCACCGGAGGCTCTGAATGGTCCTGCTCTGCCGAAGGTTACTTTGATGCCGGGGTATTCCTTCAGCGCATCGCGCAGAAGGTCCTCGTACTGGGCCAGCGACGTCTCGCGGTTGTCTGAGGAAATCAGCGGAACCCTTATTTTACCCGCGTAGGTTCCCTTGGACACGATCGCGGTGAAACCTTCGCCAAGACCAACGTCAAGCGCTATCAGCTTGCGGTCCTTTTCGGGAACGATCTGGGCTACACGCCCGCGGACCTCGTCCAGGATTCGATAGGTCTCATCCAGATTCGTGCCGACCGGGGCCTCGACAGAGATGACCATGAAACCGTCATCACCCTCGGTCATGAACTCGGTGGGCATCTGCTTGTACATCACGCCCGTAACGATCAGCAGGGCGACCACCGACGACACGACCACCAGGCGGTGTCCGAGGACCCAGTCGAGGGCACGTCCATATCCTCGATAAAGCCAGCCGAGCGTCTTTTCCTGCAACCGCTCTGATCTTTTCAGGTGCTTATCGGCACCCTCACCAAGAAGCCTTGAAGATGCAAGGGGGATGAACGTCAACGCGACCAGGATGGACACGGTCAGCGAGAAGCAGATCGTGATGGCCATGTCGTTGAACAGGACGCCGGCGATGCCGGGGACGAACAGGACCGGAAGGAAGACGACCAGCGTGGTCAAGGTGGACGCCATGACCGCCAGGCCGATGGTCGATGCACCCTTGATCGACGCATTCCACGGCGATTCACCTTTCTGTCTGAAGAAAAAGATGTTCTCCATGACGACGATCGAGTTGTCGACGAGCATGCCGACCGCCAGCGCCAGACCGGCCAGTGAAAGCACGTTCAAGGTCATGCCCGCCTGCTGCATCAGGCCGAAGGTAGCGACCACGGAAATCGGTATGGCCATGGCGACGATCAGCGACGCCCTGAAGCTGAAAAGGAAGAAAAGCAGAACGAAGAAGGTGATGACGACGCCCTGGATCGCGGAACTGGACAGGTTGCCGATCGAGCTGTTGATGAAGTCGGACTGGTTGAAGATTGTCTTGAACTGAAGGTCTCGTCCGGTGTTCGCGGCCGCCGATTCGAGAACCTTCATCACCTTTTCGGCCGCCTGAACCGTGTTGGCGCCGGACTGCTTCCTGATGATCAGCCAGACCGAGGACTGACCATCGGT
This sequence comes from Deltaproteobacteria bacterium, assembly GCA_029555025.1. GTDB lineage: Bacteria > Myxococcota_A > UBA9042 > DTJE01 > DTJE01 > JAGOFO01. Next base: position 199 of record JAKPTZ010000010.1, on the reverse strand, counting down.
CTCGAGGACACGCCTGGACTCCGCGAAACCATCGACGATCGAGGCTACCTCTTTCAAACGGATCGGCTGCATCACGCCCATCGAGGTCGGCCTGGCGCCGACAACGACCTCGCCGATCTCCTCGACCGATTTGTACTTGCCGTTGGTCTTGATCTCAAACTCAAGGATGCCCTGCTCGATGTAGCCGCCGGACTGCTGA